>DAOQWA010000102.1:0-1991 GCA_035341855.1 Bacteroidia bacterium | reverse complement strand
TGTTAAGGAGTCATAAATATTTAACTTAGTAATTATATCATCTAAATCACTAATTATCTTCTCATTGTAATCTTCCATGGGTTTATTTTTTAGTGGTCATTTTAGCAGCCTGAAAAGCCTCTTCCAAATCGTTTAGGAATAGAGGACCAATCAGTTTCATAATGTTGGGCACGCTGGTGTAGTGCATACCCAGACCGGCACGCATGTCTGGTGATACCACGGCCTGAATCATGGAACCAAAGATGTCCGGATTAATCTCGGACCAACTCAGCTCGCCACATTCCAATATGATATTACGGGCACGGTATCCCATTTTGGGAATGGCGATACGCTTTCTGAACAGTCCGCCGTTAACATAAGGGAACTGTGCAAGAGCCGAAGGAACCCCTACCCGTATATCTTGATCCATCACATTGAAACATCCGTCCAGATAGTCACTCAGGTCGCTGCCATCGTCGTGGGTAAATCTTTTAACAGAGCTGGTAAACAGATTCGTTTCAAATATACCTGTATCTTCGGCAAAATAGCAGAACAACAGACGGGTCATAAAGATGTTCAGGTCGTGTACCTGCTCTCCGGAGGCTATGTCATTGAAGCGTCTGATTTCGTCGTATAGCTTGGCCATCTTCTCTGCGGCCTTTACATCGGCAGGGTTCTCGCTTACGCCTCTGTATTTCTCCACACCTGCAAGGGGATAGAAAAACTGAAAATCGAGCCACAACTTGGCCACCTTGTTCTCGTAAGTTTCATCCTCTTTAGGATCGTAAGCCAAAAGCGTAGTACCATCACTTACTGCCAGAATTCGGGGAGATTGTTTAAGCAGCTTGCTGTCTGCTTTCATCTCTTCAAGGGTATCGGAAAGTTTTTGTGAAGTAGCTGCCCTGTAGGCCAGTTGTTTTTTAACCAGGATGCCATCCTCGTAATGGGCCAGATTCATTTTTCCGGAACGGACCCGTTCCACACTGGTTTTCGTCATACCGAATGCATCCAACAGAATGTAACCTATTTCGTTGGCTGATGTGGGATTATCTTTGAGTTTCTTTAGTTTTTCTTCTATCTCTTTGTAGGATATGGATGCCATAGTCTGTATCGTCTATTATATTTTGTGTTCGATGGTATTATCTTCTTTACCACAAATATATAACTAATATTTCTATAAATGACTTTTGAATATGGAATAAAGTACAATCTGCTGAATTAAAACGCAGAAAGTCCCACTCTCGCGAGCCGGACTTTCCTCTTTCTTAAATATCTATTTCGATGTTAAAAAATATGTTGAATTGCAAAGATAAAGGTTATAATTCCTTTCGCAACTAATTATACAATGTTGCATAGCAGTCCGGGTAATTTGGATAATTCATTTATTAGGTTACGTGCGCCGCGCGAACATTTTTATATACGTAAATCCCCAGCCTGCTATGTTGGATCCTAAACCAGCAACTTATACAGGTAACTGGTTCCGGCTACTGCTATCAAACACCAGCCAAGCAGGTTGGCGGCTCCGTATTGCTCGGAGGCACCGGGGTGTTCGGAGGCGGGCGCTGACTGAGGGTTACAATTACACCCAGTGCAGCCAGGGCAATCTCCTTTTCTTCCATTACAAGAGCCAGGAGGATAAGGATCTTCAGGAACGTGAGGGTGGACCTTTTGCTGTTTCCTTTTCCGAAAAAAGCAGCTTGCCACTACCAAAATAAATTCAATGATCTGTTTTACTTGTTTCATCTTTCTGTTTGTTTTAAGGGGTTGTGTTGAGAATCGTTTGTTTAATGCTTAGGGAAACACCATCCTGGAGACGGATCTATTTCCAAAACAGAACCTCTATTAATATTTGGATACTACCTAAATAGCAATGTATGCCATCCGGGTACTTCTTCAATAGGGTGTACCAATAATAAATAAAGGCTCTTGTATTTACTCCGGAAACTGCAGCGCTATCAACCGGCTCATGGTGGCGGATAGCTTTACCAGCAGCATCTTGTAGTTTTGGCGGT
>DAOQWA010000101.1:0-2650 GCA_035341855.1 Bacteroidia bacterium | reverse complement strand
CTCTACCCTGACAGATAGAGGCTGATGCTACATCGAAAAATTCTGTCATCAATTCAGTATCTCCATATAGAATGCAAGCTCAGAATTTGGCTCTATCATTCCCGGAATACCATTGGCGCCGTATGCAAGATTGCCAGGAATGAACACCATTGCCTTAGTGCCCTTCTTCATCAACAACAATGCTTCTTCCCAACCCGGAATCACCTGACCTCCACCAACAGGTACAGTGAAGGTTGAACCCCGGCTGAAAGAACTGTCAAATTTCTTCCCATTTGATACTGTTGCTCCGAAATAATGTACCTTAGCTACTTCACCTTTCTGTATCTGAGGACCATTTCCATCTTGAAGAATCACATATTTAAGGCCGGTCGGAGTTGTCTTAAGATCTTTGATTGCCCCTGAATTGTAATCAGTTATCAATTTCTGAACTTCCTTCTCGACTCCTGGTTCCATGTCCTTGATCTTCTGCTTTTCTTTTTTGTTTAATACGTCGGTAACCTTTATGCGATACGTGATTTCCTTCCAGTCTTTCATGTTCTCAGGTAACCCTTGAACAGTATCAATTTTCTCTCGTACAACAACACTGTCTCCTTTTCTCATCAGACGCAATGCATCAATTACAGGATTTGGAGTAGTAACCAACGAGTCAGCCGGAATCGCAAATTCAGGTTTGATCGGGTTATTTCTGGAATCTTGCAAAATGGAATCCTTATGCAGGATCTGCATGTCAAAAAACACCACATCATCATCCTGAATGAGATCTCCACTTCCTGTAGGGAAAAGTGTATAAGGGTAACCATGCTTTGTCACACTATCCTTGGCATTGTTTTTACACGAAATCATTCCCATGACCATGGCAAATAATATCAATACTGAAAATTTTTTCATAAAATAAATTACGATTATTGTTAATATGAATGAATTATTTCTTCCTTATATTTATCAACTGCTTCTTCAAATCTGGAGATGGCGCTTTTAAGGCTTCCATAGTAAGAACCACCGGATGCATTCTTATGACCACCGCCTTTGAAATACTCTGATGCCATCTGCTGTACTGAAAAAGCCCCTTTTGACCTAAGCGATATTTTAATGATCGTAGGCTGTTCCGTGATAAATGCAGCTACATTGACATCATCAAGCGCTAGCAAATGATTGACTATACCCTCTGTGTCGCCCCGTTGAATATTGAAATCGATATAATCTTTTTTAGACAAAAATATTAGACCGGCTTTCTTATCGGGGTAGATCACCATCCTCTTGGAAAGACAATGTCCCAGCAAACGCAGAGATTTCTCCGGCAAATGGTTGAACAACTTGTCCTGCACATATACCATATCTCCGCCTAGCCTTATGATTTCTGAAGTGTTAACAAGGGTTTTCGGCGAAAAACTATATTTGAACGAACCTGTATCCGTGATGATACCCACCAACAATGCCTCTAAAGCTTGTACCGTAAGGTCATTGACCCATCCCAAAGTCTTACACACTTCATAAACCAACTCACAAGTACTGCTGACTTCATAGTCTGAAATGGAAATGTCCGCAAAATTTTCAGGATAAAGATGGTGGTCGATTAAAACAATCCTGGCACCTGAAGCTGCAATCGCCTCACCTACCTTATCCACCCTTGAAAGTGAATTATAATCAAGGCAAAAGACAACGTCAGCCGCAGCTATCGCATCAGTAGCTCGTCCTTGATCTCTATCATATATGATGATATCATCTATACCTTCCAGCCAGGCTACATCAAAAGGATACTCTGAAGGCAGAACAACCTTGACATTATGAAATTTCTTTTCAAGGACGGACTTCAATGCAAGAGAAGAACCAATAGCATCACCATCCGGGTTTCTGTGTGATGTAACCACGATGTTCCGGGGAGTCCGGAGCAATTGTAACAAGTCTTTGGCTTCTTGCATATAAAAACAAAACTGTTCCTAACAGCCTGAATTACAGATAATTAATAATATTAATTTTTCAAGGTTGAGAAAACAGCCGCAAAAATCGTATTTTTTCTATATATAAAAAAATTTAATTTAGTTGAATCTCCATTAAATAAAGGAATGTTTTACTTTACAATGAATATCCTTCAAAGATTCTAATGAAAAAAAGGGAAAGAAAAGATCTAAAGACGTCACAGGAGACACCAGGCCAGGGAATAAAGGCTACCTTGCCAGACAATATGAGCAATCATAATAATTTTAATAAAAATAGACACTCAATTACCCTCCCGATCAACTTCTTAATTAATTAAAACGTCATGTTTCTTCAAAAACATAAAATTTTGCCTTTGACTTCACTCTAGTTGAGTATTGATAAATGGTATTCTTTGTACCTTTGCAGCTTCAAAATTGAAAATGCATAGAAATGGAGTGGAATTCAGCAGAAATTGAAGAAAAATGGAAAAAAATCTGGATAGATTCGGAACTATATAAGATCCATACTGATCCTGACAAGCCGAAATATTATGTGCTAGACATGTTTCCTTACCCTTCTGGTGCAGGGCTTCATGTCGGACATCCATTAGGTTACATTGCATCCGATATCTTCAGCAGATACAAGCGCTTGAATGGGTTCAATGTTCTGCATCCCATGGGTTATGATGCATTCGGCCTTCCGGCTGAGCAATTAGCTGTACAAACCGGTGTAC
>DAOQWA010000100.1:0-2679 GCA_035341855.1 Bacteroidia bacterium | reverse complement strand
GATCGGATAGGTAAGCAATGAACCCCAATAATGATAGACGATCTGGTCTTCAATAAATTTTCTGAACTCCGGACGCAGTGATGCAAATAAAGGAGACTCTTTTAGAAAATTCTCCTGTTCACGTTTTAATTTAAATAGATCCGCCTCATAAGCATCAATTGTAGAAGACAGCATCTTTTGTTGATTAAGAGAATCGTCAAACATTGAGCTGTATGGTGTAAAAAACTTTTGAAGAAATGCATTTTCTTCGGCACAATTTCCTGAGATGTTAACTGATTGATTAACCTGTCCGGTAATATTTATGCTCACATTATCACCTTCCTGTATATATACCGGCATGCGGAGATTACCAAGCAATAATTCAACAACGATGTTCTTTTCCACAGGGATCTGAAATTTAAAAACTCCATCTTCGACCTGTGCAGTATATTTTGATGGCTTAATTCGAAGATGATTATCATCTGCAAAAATAGCTGCTGTTGTATGACTTTTATCGTCGGTTCGTAATTCTAGGTTGACGACTTGTTGTTTCATCACTTGTTGCGCAGGAGACGACAAAACATGGAAACATATAAATATCAATACAAATAAGGCTTTCCGGATCATAATAATAAAATTATTGAATGGTAAAGATACAATAGTTCAGGAAAAGAAAGAAGAGCTAACAAGTAAGAATTACCTCTATTTTGTCAGGGGAACAAAAACAAGCTTGTTTTTACTTTGAGAGCTTACATCCTTTTCATTCATCAGCTCAGAGCGCAAGTTCCCTTCCACATATAATTTTGTCTGATCTCTGTAATGAGGACTCATTGGGTTTCCGGATTGCCCTCCCGGGATAACGCTAAAACCTCGTTCAGGATCAGCAAAATCGATAGTACGACGAACTGCTGCCCCGAGATTAGTTTTATACAGCAGATTTTGTGTCAGTGGAAAACTTTGATTGTTAAGAGTTTCAAGCCCTCCTGCAATTGGATATGGACCGACATTAAACAAATAATTCAGAGGCCATTTAATCCCAAGCGGATGAGCTAATTCGAGCACATGTAATTTACTCCATGTCCAATCTGCCGGTGAATTGCCATGCTGAGCAATGAGATCTTTAAAGGCAGCGTGAAAAGAAACATTTATAATTTCTTTCATAGTTTCTCTCTTACCATCAGTGGATACATTATCCCACCATTTTGTTGAATCATTATTCAACCATGAAAGAGTACTCTTCTTCTGAAGATGGGTTTTTAGAAAAGCTTCTGCGTCCTTCTCTCCCAGCTCATCATTAAAAGTATTCCTGTAAACATAAAAATACCAACGATAATAAAATGTAGGCGCTACATCTTCCGGATTGTGTGATCCATTCCATGCTTGCAGGATCTTGAGTAATTCATTCTCCGGAGAAGCATCTGCAAAATTCTTTGAATCGAGATTCTTCAAGAAGATGCTCATTGCTTCTTTTGCTACAGGGTTCTCATTGTCTAAATTAAATGACTGAAGATCGGACAAGCTTAATTTATCTTTCTCCGACAATAACTTATTCAATCGAATCGAACGATCATCAGGAAGATAATAACCCGGATAAATCATTCCGTTTACAGGCTGCGGAGTTTGATTACAAGAATAAATATATCCTGAAGGAGGATTAACAGATGAAGGATTCTCATCAAAGCTGTAATAACCCTGCCAATCCTGTTCTCCGGAAGCCCCGTCGAGAATAAAGGAAGGATCTGCAAGGGAAGCTCTTTTAACGATCTTAGCTGCTGCCCACCATGCTATGTTGTCTTCTCTGTCAGCATAAAGCACATTCAAACCCGGTGCAGAAAGCATAGAAAGTGAAGTGCGAAATTCTTCCATGGATCTTGCATGTGCCAGTCCGTATGTGATCTCGACCATACGGTTAGGTTCGCGCAAGAAAGTCCAGCAAGCAGAAACCGGATCCGGACTTAAACTTTGAAAATCCTGCATCACGTCACTACAAACAGGGCCGTGTGCAGAAGACCTGCAAACAATATTCACGTCTGCTGAATCTTTTACCTTAATAGTTTCTTCTCTCCTCTGCAAGTCTGCCCAATGATCACGCTCCCATACCTGATTGCTATCATCCGGGTTCACTCTCTCTTTATAAAAATCAAGATCATCGTTTTCAAAGATCGTCATACCCCAGGCATGACGTTCACTATGACCAAGAGCTGCGAAAGGAAAGCCTGCAATCCAACTTCCATAAAATCTAAAACCGGGACATTCCAGGTGTGACTCATACCATACAGAAGGTTGCTGATGGCCGATATGTGTGTCATTTTCAAATAAAACTTTTCCGGATTTAGACTTAGATGCAGCAACAAGCATGGCATTACTGCCGGACCACACCTGTAGCGGTAATTTCTCCTGAATTTTTTCGAAAGCAGTAAATAAATTCTCTTGTTTTATTCTTTCATTTGCAGCAGTAGACTTTTCAGAAATACTATCAGTAGTTTCAAGTCCGAGATCTTTCAAATACTCTATCCCCCATTGGTTCCTAATCCTATCCTGCAAAGGATCAGTACGAAATGCCATTTGAAAATTGAAAGAAACATAACTTACAATTAAGTAAAGGTCTTTGATCTCATACTTCTCCTTTGGAATTGAAAGTAAAGTAAATTCAAGTGGTGTTTTTCCTTTTTCTATATATTGATTAATTCCATCAAGGTA
>DAOQWA010000099.1:0-3023 GCA_035341855.1 Bacteroidia bacterium | reverse complement strand
ACCTGTATAGTGGTGTACAGAACACCATAGAGGATCAGAAAATGGTCGATGTCAAAGAAGCTGCAGTGATCGAAAAACTGAAGCTGATCAGGGAAGCTGAGATACTTTTTCAGGAGGTTAATGGTAGATATACATCCAATTGGGACTCCTTAATCAATTTTATCAAGAATGGACAAGTTGCCATCATTGAAAGAAGGGAAGAAATTAAGCAAAAAGAGTACGGGGGCGAAGAAGTTACCGTTCACATTGACACCTTGGGCTACATTCCTGCCAGAGAGCGGATTTTCAAAGAAAATTTCTCCGTAAGTGCGGCTGACGATGGTATTTTCATGGGTTATAAGGTGAAGGTGGGCGATCGTGCAGTGAAAAATCAAAGAGGTTACATATTAAATGTTGGTGATAAAACAACTGAACCTCCCTTTATCGAAGATGGGTTTATTAGCTCGCTCTCAAACATTAAAGTGGGCGACCAGGTAAAAAAAGGTCAAATTCTCATGACTATTTGGGATTATAAATTCAATCCTGATGCCGACCTGAATCGCATTGCATTTAAGCCTGGTACCGAGACCAAATTTGAAATCTATGTGGGTAAGGTCGACAGAAATGGTGTAATGGTAGATGTGATCGAAGTGAAAGATCCAACTCCGGATAATCCCTTCAGAAGTGAAGCTAATGAGGCAAAAAATCGAAAACCATTACGCTTTGGTTCAAAAACAGACGTCTCTACTTCAGGAAACTGGGAATCTTAATATACTTTGTCATCAGCCGTCCTAAGTTATAAGCTGATCAAGAAAATCAAAGACGAAAAATTTGATGTAGATAATCTACACCAATATACCCTACTTCTCCATTTAGGAACACGGGACTTACAAGTTGGCATTGTAGACAACAATGACCGGATGCTGTTCTTTGAAGACTACATTTTTCAAAATCTGAATTCCAATGAGGATCAACTGAGACTCCTTCAGGATTTATTTGAAGCGCATCACCTGTTGAGCGCAGGGTTCTGGCAAAAGGTCGTATTCTCTATCAAGAACAATAAGTTTGTTCAGGTTCCCGAGTCCCTCTTTATCGAGGAGGCCGCCGTAGAGTATTTACAAACCAATGCCAAATTCAATTCCGAAAAGGAAACGGTTTTGTATTGCAGAAATCAACTCAACAAGGCTGTTACTGTTTTCACCATTGGGAATAATTTGAAGGAATGGGTGATCGGTCTTTACCCTAATTCACAAGTTAAATTCATTCATCAGTCTACTTGCCTTATCGAAGGCATCCTGAACTTCTCATCCAGAGTTGATCAACCATCACTTTATATATACATAGATCGATTTAAGTTGCACGTGATCTCGGCAAAAGACGGACTGTTACATTACTATAACCAATTTCCAATTCAGCAGTTTAGTGACTATGTAAGATATATTATGCTGGTGTTGAATGCGATGAAAATGCAACAGGAGAAATCTCAGATAATACTTTGGGGGTACATAGGAAAGAATTCTCCTCACTCTATTGAATTTTCCAAGTATATCAAAAACGTAACCTTCGGCAGCAGACCTGATTACCTTAAGTTTGGCTACTTGTTTGATGAACTTCAGGATCATCATTTTATGGACTTGTATGCTATGCAACTATTGTCCCATTAGCAAGGGTACGTATTTTAGTATATAATTAACAGACATTACCTCCGGCTTTGATTATGAAGAAAATTGCTTTGTTCCCTGGTTCGTTTGACCCTTTTACAAAAGGGCATGAGGATATTGTTCTTAGAGGACTTAGCCTTTTTGACGAAATCATTATTGCCATCGGATACAATAGCGGCAAAAGCAACCGCTATTTTCCTATCGAGCTAATGATCTCAAAAATTAAAGAGACATTTGCTGCCCATCCTAATATCTCCGTTATCACTTATTCTGAGTTAACCGCAGAACTGGCTAAGAAGAAAGAAGCCAATTATTTATTACGTGGCTTGCGAAATACCACAGACTTTGAATACGAAAACAGCATCTCGCAGGTTAATCGTCACCTCAATGCCGACCTGGAATCAGTTTTTCTGATTACCTCTCCGCAATTTGCCTCCATAAGTTCATCTATCATCCGGGAAGTTCACCGATACAATGGTGATGTAAGGGCTTTTTTACCATACGCCCTTTAACCATCACTTTTAATCTCCAGGTCCTCTGTTTTCTTATAGTACTGCTCGAACACAAACCGAATGGACTTGTAGGAATTTTCAAGGGCATGGTAGATATCTTTTTGGGTCATCCATCGCAAATCCTCAATGTCTTCCTCGATCCTCGGTTCCATCTTGCTATCATCCACTAAAGTCATTTCATACCATTTGGTATGTTTAATCATATTCCTTTTGTTCATGGTGTAGGTGTGCCAGGTCGTACAAATTTTCTTTCCAAGCTTCACCGATATATTGCACTCCTCCTCCACCTCACGTATGGCGGTCTGAGGATAGCGCTCACCACTCTCTTTTTTTCCTTTCGGCAAATCCCATTTTTTGAGGCGATAGATCATCAGGAATTTATCCTTTTTTCTTATCAACCCTCCGGCTGCCTTCACTACTTTAAATTGTGATTTGACAAAGTTTTTGACTTCTTCATAATGATCCGTTGTGATTTCCAGTGATAGCAAATTGGTGGGCACCTTGGAATTGAGCAGATAGAGAATTATTTGAATATCCTCAATGGCCACATTGGTGATCCATACATGATGGATCAGCTTCGCTTTGGACACCACTTCATTTTTGGCATCAATTACATGATTGAAACTGCCCTCTTCCGGCTTGGTGCCTGGCTTCAATATTCTTACAGGAATGTCATTAACGAAGAGGTTCATCAGCTATCATGTTGCTCAATGATTGCAAAAACATAAATAATTAGCAATGTGTCAATATTGCATGGATTATTAATCCAATTATTTTCAAAACTCAGACCCTATGAGATTCAAACAATGAATAGTTGGAGCGACTGAAGAATCGTAATAAATTGCCAATAAATGATGGAATGGGCTTCACA
>DAOQWA010000098.1:0-4252 GCA_035341855.1 Bacteroidia bacterium | reverse complement strand
AAATCAGAAGCCCAATGCTCATGTTCTACCATTCGGGTTATTGCGACAGCTGTAGCTAAAAAATAGGCAATAGTACCAACGGCCTTTCTGTCTTTATATCGACCTGCAAAAACTGTGGCAATTGAAAATGCTGCTGCGGTATGTCCACTCGGAAAAGCATCGTATGCACCTATGCCACGTGTGCCGCGTTCAGCAGAATTGAATTCTGCAAAGGGACCGAACCAGTGGTCGGAGTTAAATTCTTTATCACCATAAGTCGCTCCCGGTCGCATTCTCCCGGTAAGCATCTTCCCCAGCCTGCACCAAACGCCGGCAGTAAATGTACTCTGACTAGCCAAAACTGTTGTATGAAACAGTTTATGATTCCCGCTTCCAATACTGTAGATCCCACTCAGGATCAAGAACGAATAGCCGTAATAGTCACCCAGTTCAGTCAGGTGAGGACTTGTTTTCTCAATCCATGGATGCTCATCTTTCAGGGGACGAAATTGTTGATCAATATCATTATCAAAATAGTATAAGCTTGCCGTTAGTCCGGCGGCTCCCATTAGAAAAAATGCTTGACCTTCAGACATTCGCAAGGGAGATGTAGCCTGTTTTTTAAAGTTATCCCAAAGCATTGGAAAGTAACCCTGTTTTGAACGAAATGACCACAAAGAATCTGTCTTGAACAACTTTCTGAAATCACCCTTACCGGATCCTAAACCTTTCTCATCCTCCGCAACATAAACCAACTTCCCTTCTGCTTGTGCCAGAAGAGGTAAAACCATGATCAGTATCAGGATAAGTCGTTGCATGAATTGAATTCAGTTGCGCAAAATAATCAATATGAATCTTCATAGCTTGTGATGCTGATTTAGATATCCAATTTTAATCAATATCACTCTTCAAAACTATAAGGCTTGCTGACCTAATCACCTTAAAATGAACACCGGAAAAGCGCATTTCCTGCGATGATTTTCAGATCTGATCCCGAATGAGACCATAAATCTGTCATTATTTGAACTGAAGATTAATTCGACAAGGATTTTTTTCTCAAGTTTGAAATAGTACCTTTACACCCCGTGTTGATGAATTTTATTTCTTCAAAATTTATTCGGCATTTTTCTTTACACGATAAAAAAACAACACGGTGGGATCAGCAAAATACATATTCGTTACAGGTGGTGTAACATCTTCATTAGGGAAGGGAATAATTTCTGCTTCCCTGGCTAAATTATTGCAGGCCAGAGGTTACAAAGTGACTATCCAAAAACTGGATCCTTATATCAACGTGGATCCCGGAACCTTAAACCCATACGAACATGGAGAATGCTTCGTCACCAATGATGGCGCAGAAACCGATCTGGATCTCGGTCATTATGAGCGCTTTCTGAACATTCCAACCTCACAGGCAAACAATGTGACAACAGGAAGGATCTATCAAACCGTGATCAACAAAGAACGTGAGGGAGAATATTTAGGTAAAACGGTTCAGATCATTCCTCATATAACCGATGAAATAAAAAGACGGATCAAGCTATTAGGTGAGACCGGCGAATTCGATATTGTCATTACAGAAATTGGTGGTACTGTCGGCGATATTGAATCTCTTCCTTATGTAGAATCAGTTCGACAATTGAAATGGGAATTAGGAAGCGCTGCATTGTCAATTCACCTTACGCTTATACCATATTTAGCTGCCGCCGGAGAGTTAAAAACAAAACCTACACAACACTCCGTTAAAGCACTTCTGGAGCTGGGAGTACAGCCTGATATTCTTGCTTGTCGTACCGAGAAACCGCTTTCGGCAGATCTTCGAAGGAAGGTAGCCCTATTTTGTAATGTCAACGTGAATGCAGTTATAGAAGCCATAGATGCAGAGAGCATTTATGATGTTCCACTTCTGATGTACAAGGAACAATTGGATAAAGTTGTGCTTACGAAATTGAAACTTCCATTACAGCATGAACCAGAGCTTCAAAACTGGAAGATCTTCCTCGGCAACCTAAAAAATCCTATTCATCAGGTTAAGATCGGTTTAGTTGGAAAATATATTGAACTAAAAGATGCTTACAAATCAATAGCAGAATCATTCATTCATGCAGGTGTGGCAAATGAATGCAAGGTGCAGATCGAATGGATACATTCCGAGAAAATTGATGCAGACAATGTTGCATCCAGGCTGGGACATTTGCAAGGAGTATTAGTTGCGCCGGGCTTTGGTGGCAGAGGAATAGAAGGAAAAATTGCAGCAATTAAATACACCAGAGAAAACAACATTCCCTTTCTTGGGATATGCCTGGGAATGCAATGCGCTGTCATAGAATTTGCAAGAAATGTGATAGGTTGGAAAGATGCGCACTCTATAGAAATGGATGCCGCTACAAAACATCCTGTCATCGATTTCATGGAGGACCAGAAAAAAATTACGAAAAAAGGTGGCACAATGCGACTGGGTGAATATCCTTGCACGATTCAAAAAGGAAGCAAGGCTGCTTCTGTATATGGCAGACAAAAAATTGGAGAACGTCATCGTCATCGCTATGAGTTCAACAATAAATATCTAAAAGCTTTTGAAGATGCAGGAATGATCGCTTCAGGAATTAACCCTGACAATAATCTTGTTGAGATAGTTGAATTAAAAAACCATCCCTGGTTTATAGGCGTACAATTTCATCCTGAATACAAGAGCACTGTTGAAACTCCGCATCCACTATTTGTGAAATTCATCAAAGCTTCGATGGATAAAAAATCGACATCCGATTCTTAATTTTCTATCAATAATTATTTTTTATTGCAACGTGACCGAAAAATTTTTTTATGTTTTGACAGAAATAATTGATGATAATTTGAGTTAAAATGTTGTGCTAATATTTCCTGAATAATAATTCTTCAAGAAATTTTATTTTTTTGCAAAAGCGTTTTTTGGCGTTTTTTGATGCCAATCAATTTTTTACATTTTAATTTTTTCTGTTCATTTCCTGAAATATTCTTGTCAATTTTTCATTTTAAAAATTTTACCCAAGTTTTAGGTTGATTCACCCCTGTTTAAAGATCGTTCACACCAAGTCGAAAACATAGCCAATCTGTTGATAATCAATACCAATTTTTCTTGCATTAGACCTTATTTTTCTGTATGTTTGGTGTTCTAAAAACTGTTTCCGGTGAGCCCGGTTCGACCCGACAGTTTTCTCCTTTTAAAATACCAACCATGACTAAATTACTACCCACTCAGACAATCAACAATATGTGGAAAACTACAATATCGATTAAAACACTTCTGAGCACAATCTTCTTTCTGTTTTTTCTGGGAAGCTCAGTTTTTGCACAGCCCGGCAGAGGGATAACATATACAGATTCATACTTGTTTGGATCCTATCCTGCAACCGGTGCTTATACCAACACTCCATTTGCCATCTTAACGGATGAAGGTATTTCCAATGCCTATGCGATAACCGGATTTACTGTTCGTTTCGGTGGGGTCAATTATTCTTCATTCCATATCTCTTCAAATGGTTTTATCTTATTAAGCAACGCAGCTGCAGGAACACCTGCTCCTATCGGCCCTACTCCTGCGAACAATCTGGCTGCAATTCCTGCAGCAGCAGGTGGTCCTATCATCGCGCCCCTTTGGGATGACATAAGTGTCACTTCAGCAGGTTACAGAGTTGCCGGAAGTGCTGCAACAGGATTTTTAGCAGTAGAATGGAATGGAGTCTACTGGGATAAAAATGCTGCTTCTCCTTATTTAGCCAAAATGCAAGTGAGGATGTATTCTTCAGCACACTCTACACTTTCCGGAAGAATTTTATTTTATTACCAACCAATAGTACCAACACCTCCTCAGGCATACGGACCTTACAGCGCAACATCAGGCGGAGCCTCAATTGGAATTGCTGACTATTGTGTAGGGGATTATTATTCTGTCATTCAGGGAAACGTTGCAGTAAATCTGCCGGGTTGGGCTAATGGAACTGCATCCAAAGCTGTGCACACAGGAAACATCAATAACCTTGGTGCAGCTCACAGTTCATTGACACAAGTACAAACAATTCAATTCGATGCTGCACCTCCTGCTAATGATCAATGTGGTGGTTACGTTGATCTTGGTCTTATCCCTGCAGGAGCATGTACTCCGACTATTGGTACATTGATAGGTGCAACCAATACAGGTACACCGGGCGGTGCCTGTGATGCAGCAAATACTAATGATGTTTGGTACAGATTTACAAAGCCTGCCAATACAACTTCATTCAGAGTAACAACTGAC
>DAOQWA010000097.1:0-4347 GCA_035341855.1 Bacteroidia bacterium | reverse complement strand
TCCCACCAATCCCACCAATCCCACCAATCCCACCAATCCCACCAATCCCACCAATTCCATCAATCTCTCCAATCTCATCAATCCCACAAATCCAATAAATCCCACCAATCCCAGTTCAGACAATGTTTAAACGAATCCCAAAGTACCAGCCTGGTCTTTGTTGAATTGGATGAAGAAATACAGTTTGAAACTGAATCTTAAAAAAATTATTCTGTTACAATTTCCGTTTTATAGGAAAGCATGGAAAAAATTTACTCAGCCTTCTCAATCCGAATCCCTGCATCCATGATCTGAGGAAGTGGATCAATACGCATTGCCTGCTCCAGTTCAAAAATATATTTTCCGGCAAGGGGGAAACGAAAATTTTTCTTGAAGAGAATACGATTGTCCCAGATATCACCCATGCCATCACCTTGCCACTTACCTGATGCATCCGCTAAAACAAGTTCAAGCGTATCTCGTGATCTCTGATTGTCGGGAGTGATGGTCGTGAGAAAAACAAAGAGGTTGCTGAATTGATAACCACCTGCATTACGAACATTGATGTACAAGTTCATCGGACTCACTGTGTCTTTTATTTCAGCTTCCAGTTTGATGACATTATCAATGGCCCATCGATTATCATCCAGCTTAATATTTTTTTCGAATACAACATTCGGATCACAAGCCACTAAGCTCATTAAACAAAAAATAAGTAACAAGCCTGTTTTATTATTGCTAATGAGACTCATCATTCTGTTTGCTTTGAAGGTGCATCAGAAGCGCCTGAAGATGTCCGCGGTGGTCTTGGTCCGCGATTTCTGTTCCGGTCGTTTCTGTTTTTATTATTGTTAGGTGAACCCTGTTGATTTGGCTGATTTTGTTTTTGTGGATTCTGCTCAGTCTTATTTTGCTGCTGGTTTCTTTGCTGCCTGTCCTTGTTATCCAAACGAGGAGTCTTCTCGGTTTGTTGTGCTTGCTGAGGATTATTTACTTTTGTACCCTGATTTGATTGTGCAGTACCTGAAGCTCCTGTTCCGGATTTCTTTTTCTTTTTCTTCTTTTTCTTCTTTTTCATGTGATCCATCCTGTCAATGCGATCCTGTCCGACCACATTAGCATAATCAGGTTCAATGAGAATAGCTGCTTCCTCTTCTTCCATCTGTGCGCTGCGCAATTCAGGTGGTTTAATTTTTTGTTTATTCAGAGCAATGATCTCGTTAACTCTATCAACCGGAAGCATGATCCAGTTTCCATCACCTCCGGCATCGCCTCCTTCTGTACTTTCTTTACGACTATGTTCATGGAATGCAAACCACATCATTCTTTTGAAGATATCGGTCTTTCTATGAAAAGCACGACCGTGCTCAGTTTCGAGTGTGGTGTTGGTTGACGGAAAATCTTTTAGCGCATCAACGTATGAATCTAATTCATAATTAAGGCAACATTTTAATTTACCACACTGACCTGCAAGCTTTGCAGGATTCAATGCAAGATTCTGGTAGCGTGCTGTGCTAGTAGAAACCGTTTTGAAATCTGTCAGCCAGGTGGAGCAACAAAGTTCGCGTCCACATACACCTATACCTCCAAGACGGCTGGCCTCCTGTCGCATACCGATCTGTCGCATGTCAATACGAATGCGAAATTCGTCAGCAAGCTTTTTAATAAGCTCTCTGAAGTCTACACGCTCTTCAGCAGTATAAAAGAAAGTAGCCTTTTTACCATCACCTTGAAATTCAATATCACTTAATTTCATTGATAGTTTCAATGATTGAATGATCTCACGCGTTCGGTGTAGGGTAGGGGTTTCTTTATCTTTAACCTCGAGCCATTTTTCAACCTCATTAGGTTTGGCTTTTCTGTAAAGGGTTTTTATCTGATCTGAATCTTCTGAAAGGTGCTTTTTCTTAAGCTGAAAACGTACCAATTCACCTACCATAGAAACTACGCCAACATCATGTCCGGGAGATGCATCGACAGTCACTACATCGCCAACTCTGAGATCAATATTCTCTTTGTTGTGATAAAATTCCTTTCGACTTCCCTTGAAACGTACTTCTATTATTTCGAATGGCTTTTGTCCGTGAGGCAATACCATATCGCTAAGCCAATTGTATACATTCAGCTTGTTGCAACCTCCGGTTCCGCAAGTGCCATTACTCCGGCAACCTCCGGGCTTTCCGTCTTTTTCCGTACTGCAGGAATTACAAGCCATGTGATGATATATGTTGAGATGCTTTTTTCGCTAATCTAAAGAGAATAATGCATTTGAAAGATCAAAAGAGTATAATTTGAGGATTGCAAAATTAGTGAAAAGAGACGACATAGTTCAGCGCTGATTATCAGGGCGATACATAGTGTTATGTGCATAGATAGTTCAGAAATACCGAAGAAGGAAAAATACGAAACTAATTTTTTCGGTGAAGGATACTTTGCATGCTCAGAGAAAGATCTGTGAAAAGGATCTTGGAATTTGCATTTCTTTCTATGTGGTAGGAAGCCTCACCCAGTTTAGCGATAAAATCTTCAGCATTGCTTAAATTGACAAAAGGAGCAAAGCGCCCTAACTCTTCTAATTCCTTGCCTTCGAAATGAATCATCGACCTGTCACCGTAGTTGATCAGGAGACATTCTCTGGCTACATTCATAGAGTGATGCAGATAACCTTTTTGTTTTTCTCTTGGCTCCGCAGCAAAATTATTCGTGAACTCAACGATTTGCTGGATATTTCCGGAATAACATGCCCGCATCCAAAGTAAAAACCATTGATTGAGATCTGCATCCGTTTCGTCATTACGGATAAGTTTTAGCGCTTCATTATAATTACCATTTGCACGGTGTGTCATATGCCTCGCTGCCTGATGCTCCAGACCGTGAATATTGACAAGAGCAGGAATGAGATCGTTGTCTGATAAACGGTTTATCTTAACAAGTTGTGTTCTTGAAGTGATCGTTTGAATGATCTGTTCATAGTCTTCTGCAACCAATAAAAATATTGTTTTATCAGGTGGTTCTTCGATGATCTTTAGTAATTTATTCGAAGCAGCAGGATTCATCGTTTCTGCAAGCCAGATGATAGCAATCTTGTATCCTCCCTCCACACTTTTCAGACTTAAGCGGCTTAGAATATCATTTGCTTCATATACGGAAATCAATCCTTGTTTATTTTCTATATCAAGAATTTCTATCCATTCCTGATAAGAGATATATGGATTATTGAGAATCGCTTCTCTCCATTCTGAAACGAAATCTACACTCCTGGGTTTGTCAATTTTTGGCTTTGGAGCAACAGGATAGCTAAAAGTGAGATCCGGATGTACAAGCTTTTGATTTTTGATGCAGGCAGAACATTGTCCGCAACTGTCATCAATGCCTTTGTTCTCACAGAAAAGATATTGTGCATAGGCTATGGCCATTGCCAGGCTACCACTGCCTTCAGGACCTAGAAATAGTTGTGCATGGCTGATACGACCTTCCTTTGCAGAGCTTACAAGCTTTGCTTTTACCTCGTCCTGACCGATGACTTTAGCAAATTGCATAAGACAAAGATATAGGAATTCGTTTAATAAGTCAGTCCGAAAATTTATGAAATCCTCTATCTTTGTCCGATATGAAAACGATCAAAGACATCAACTTCAAAGGTAAACGGGCATTGATCCGTGTAGATTTCAATGTTCCTCTTGATAAACAATTCACTATCACAGATGATAGCCGGATCCGGTCAGCAGTGCCAACGATAATGAAAATTCTCCGGGATGGAGGTAGTGTTGTTTTGATGAGCCATTTAGGTCGTCCACTAAAGAAGCTTAAAGAGGATAGTACGATTGACTTTGAGAAGTTCACACTTAAACATACACTCAATAAAATTTCCGAATTGACCGGCGTGGAAGTGAAGTTCGCCGGCCCTTGTATTGAAGATCTGGCTTTTCAAATGTCACACGCATTAAAACCCGGAGAAGTTTTACTTCTGGAGAACCTGCGCTTTTATAAGGAAGAAGAAAAGGGTGATCTTGAGTTTGCTAAAAAACTTTCCCGTCATGGTGATTATTATGTGAATGATGCATTCGGAACAGCTCATCGTGCTCATGCTTCAACCGCTGTCATTGCCCAATTTTTTCCGGGGAATAAATGTTTCGGATTACTCATGGCTGCTGAACTTGAAAATGCCGAACTGGTCATGCATAAAGCTCAAAAACCGTTTACTGCTGTTATGGGTGGGGCAAAAGTGAGTGATAAAATATTGATCATTGAAAATATGATGGGGCGGGCAGATAATATTATCATCGGCGGAGGAATGGCTTATACTTTTTTTAAGGCCAGGGGAGGAACAATTGGATCTTCTTTGGTTGAAGATGATAAACTTGATCT
>DAOQWA010000096.1:0-4426 GCA_035341855.1 Bacteroidia bacterium | reverse complement strand
GATACGAGATAAGCTTTAAAATACCAAAGTAGTTGTTCGCATAAATTAAACTTTTTATCGATTTATGGACACTTGCCTTTTGATGTTTAAAATTAAATTTGATATTGTACCTGTTCAGGCTTATTAAAGTCTGAAGATTACCGCTTGAATATTTATTCTATGGAAGTTATAAATAAAAAATATCAGATGAATCGAATATATTTATTGCCTCTGGTGGTCATCTTGTTCTTTAGCCTTAATTCATGCCATCCCTTGACCAGATTGATTTATGGTGTGCGTCAACCTAAGTTGGTAAAAGCTTCAACTGTTTCAAAATACATGAAGAAGTTGGATATGGATAATGAAATTATTCTGACCCCAAGGGATATAAATTCTTACTTAAAAATTTTAAAAATTGTGGATGGCATTCCTAACCTTCTTGTATTTAATCAGCAAGGGATTGCCCTTAAAGACACAGGAACGAACAGTTGTAATGCTCCTCTATTTGATCAAACTCAAAATGTATGCAGTCTACAGATTCTTTTGAATAGATCTGTTGGCAAATTGGATGAATTTCTTGCCATGCTAAAGCCATTAACGCAAGAGGATTCGCTAAGGTTTGAAGAGGCGAGGAGGAAAGATATAAACTTTACGGCATTTGTATCTTCAGCTCGATACGCAGGTTATTTGAATAAAGATCATGTAAAACCCTGGGTCGATAATTTAAGTGCAATCAACGAATGTAAGCTTAACACTTATATTATAAATATGGATCTGCTTGATGGTGTTTGGACTGAGGAGATGATCAATAACATAAAATATAAGTAATACTCTTATAGTACGAACTTTAATGCAAAGCCAATTCTTAGATTAGAAGGGATCTGTGGGATCAATAAAAGGAAGAATTATTCTACTTCAATTACTAGGTCATCAGACTCAACCATAGAAGCCTCTTCCAGAATCACTTTTTTTACAATCAGATCTTTTGATGCAGTTATTGTTGTTTCCATTTTCATCGCTTCAATGGTAAACAATGGTGAATTCTTAGATAGCTTTTCTCCGGGCTTTACAAATATCTTTGAGAGTCGCCCTTGAAGAGGCGTTCCGATTTGCTTATCTCCGGAAGCCTTTAAGTTCATGGATTTTTTGATCTTGGCCTTGCGATCCTTGATTTCAATTGCACGGGTTTGACCATTAAGTCTGAAAAACACTGCACGGTTGCCCATTTCATCTGAATGTTCGCTCACGAACAGCAAACGGATCAATACAGTTTTGCCCGGTCCGATTGTTACCATGATCTCTTCATTCGATTTCATTCCGAAGAAAAATGTCGGTGTAGGTAGTGTGTAGACTTCACCGAATTGCTTTTTAAAATCGTAGTAATCTTCAAAAACCTTAGGATAAAATTTCCAACTTAGAAAATCTAAAAAGCTTAAATATCTGTCAAATTTATTTTGAAAGATTTCAAACTCTGCATCGAAATCAACAGGTTTTAAATGTGCATTTGGCAGATCAGTATAAGGCTTTTCATCCTTAAGTATTATTCTTTGGAGATCTTTCGGCCAACCGCCATGAGGTTGTCCAAGGTCTCCTCTGAACATACTTTTCACGCTTTCCGGAAAGGACAGATCGTTTCCACGACTAAAAATGTCTTCCTTGCTCAACTTACTCGTCACCATAAACATAGCAAGGTCACCAACTACTTTCGATGAAGGAGTGACTTTCACTATATCACCAAACATTTCATTTACTTCTTCATAGCTCTTCTTGATGTCATCCATTCTATCAGCGAGACCCATAGAAATGGCTTGTGGTTTTAAGTTGCTGTACTGTCCCCCCGGAATCTCATGATTATAGACTTCTGCCGTACCTGCCTGAAGCCCTGATTCGAAGGGATAGTAGTATTCTCGTACAGCTTCCCAATAATTGGAGAAATCATTTAGGGACCGAATATTGAAATCTAGTTCATGTGGAGTGTTTTTTAATGCTTCCACCAACACATTAAA
This sequence comes from Bacteroidia bacterium, assembly GCA_035341855.1. GTDB lineage: Bacteria > Bacteroidota > Bacteroidia > AKYH767-A > 2013-40CM-41-45 > QQVM01. The sequence continues at coordinate 2,441 of DAOQWA010000096.1, read as the reverse complement.
GTTTGGTTGTGAGGTAAGACCTGACATTGATGCGAGAGCAACGTCTACAACATCTATTCCGGCCTCAATTGCTTTTATGTATGTAGCATTTTGAATCGAAGAAGTATCATGCGTATGAAGGTGAATTGGGATGTCAATTGATTTTTTCAATTCATTCACTAATACTTCGGCAGAATATGGCTTAAGCAATCCTGCCATATCCTTGATGGCAAGAATATGTGCACCTTCATCTTCCAGGCGCTTTGCCAGATCTAAATAATATTGCAGGGAATATTTCTGTCTCTTCGGATCGAGAATGTCACCTGTGTAACAAATACAGGCCTCTGCAAGACCGGTTGTGCGCTCCCTTACAGCCTTAATGCTCACTTTCATGCTATCGAGCCAATTAAGGGAGTCGAAGATTCTGAAAATGTCCACACCATTCTCCCAGCTTTTCTCGATAAACTTTTCTACAAGATTATCAGGATATGATGTATAACCAACCGCATTTGAACCTCGGATCAACATCTGAAGTAGAATATTCGGAACCGCTGATCTTAAAGCTTGTAAACGTTGCCATGGACATTCATGTAAAAATCTGAGTGCAACATCAAAAGTGGCTCCGCCCCAAACTTCCATGCTGAAGGTTTGCGGATGAAGGTGAGCATAACTTTCAGCAGCACGTAGCAAGTCTATTGTCCTGAATCTCGTTGCCAGTAAACTTTGATGGGCATCCCTGAATGTAGTATCTGTGATACCGACCTTTTTCTGGTTCTTCAACCAGGCTGAAAACTTTTCGGGACCAAGATCTTCCAATAATTGTTTTGTACCTGATTTTATTTTTTTTGATCTGTCGTAAACCGGAATTTGCGGTGTCTGAAAAATTTTTGACTGATCAATTTTATTTACATCAGGATTGCCGTTAACCTGAACATCTGCTATATATCTTAATAGTTTCGTACCACGATCTTGCCGTGTGCGTATTTGGAATAGTGCAGGGTACTTCTCTATGAATTTTACAGTTGCAGAACCCTTTTCAAATTCAGGATGAAGAATGACATTTTCAAGAAAGAGAATGTTGGTTTTTACGCCACGTATCCTGAATTCCATCAAAGCGCGATGCATACGCTGTCTGGCTCCTTTTAAAGTTCTTCCTTTTGCCGTAATTTTTACAAGCATGGAATCGAAGAAAGGAGAAACCTTCACTCCTTGATATGAACTACCTTCATCTAAACGAATTCCGTAACCACCTGCATGCCGGTATGCGATTATTGTTCCATAGTCAGGCTTAAAGTCGTTTTGTGGATCTTCAGTAGTGATTCGACATTGTATGGCAAAGCCATTGCACTTAATATTTTCCTGCTTTGGAATATTTATGCGATCCGCATGCAGACTTAAACCATCAGCTATTAAAATTTGACTTCGAACCAGATCAATACCGGTTATTTCTTCCGTAACGGTATGTTCTACCTGAATTCGAGGATTTACTTCAATAAAATAAATTTCTTCGGCAGCATCAACAAGAAACTCAACAGTACCGGCATTATTATAGCCTACATGTTTAGCAAGACTTAATGCATAATTATATAATTTATCTTTTGTCTCCGGTTTGAGGCTTGGCGCCGGCGCGATCTCAACGACTTTTTGAAAGCGTCGCTGAACACTACAATCTCTTTCAAACAGGTGAACAATATTGCCATGTGAGTCACCCAGGATTTGTACTTCAATGTGCTTAGGATCTTCTATAAATTTTTCAATAAAGATTGTATCATCTCCAAAAGCGTTTCCTGCTTCACGTTTGGCTTCCATGAAAGCTTTCTCAAGTTCTTCTTCCTTTCTTATCACCCGCATTCCACGTCCACCACCACCGGCACTTGCTTTAAAAATAATCGGGAGCCCAATTCGCTTAGCTTCAGCAAGAGCTATTGAAGCGGATTCCAGTTTTACCTGATTATCTTCTATCACCGGTACACCACAAGCCCGGGCAACCTCTTTAGATCTCACCTTATCTCCCAGTTGCTCCATGACATCAGCATCGGGACCAACGAAAATGATATTTTCTTCCTTACATCGTCTTACAAAATTGACATTTTCACTCAGGAACCCATAGCCCGGGTGAATAGCCTGAATTTTATTCGCCTTGGCAATTCTTATTATCTCTTCAATGTCCAGGTAGGGTTTCAGTGGTTCATTTTCCGGACCAATTTGGTATGCCTCATCTGCTTTGAAGCGATGAAGTGAGTATCTGTCTTCATAAGTAAAAACGGCAAAGGTGCGGATACCTAGTTCGGATGCTGCCCTGAGCACACGAATGGCTATTTCACCTCTGTTAGCTACAAGTAATTTTTCTATTTTTTCCATGGGATAAAAGCACTGAGATTGAGCTTCCATCCAAAGGAAATTAATTCCTGCAGTTAAAAATGATCCGGATCAATTTTCTTTGAACATTTTTCTGTTGGTTA
>DAOQWA010000095.1:0-4536 GCA_035341855.1 Bacteroidia bacterium | reverse complement strand
GCAGTCATAAATATTGGGTTGATCGTAGATCATCCAATTGTACCTAAGGCCGCTCCCCCACGTTCCTATTTTACCCTAACGTATTTCTCGCTGGTATAGTTGCTTTTATCCACTTCACCCATCTCGTCTGCCGGCCATACCTGTATCAGGGTATCATTGGCAACGACTATCCTCATTCTCAGCGTCTTACCTATATAATCTTCTGAAGAATGGTATTTGATGGTTTCCTTATATACGATACCCTCAAGGGTATAGGAACCGCCGCCGAAGTTGTCTGTTTTCACTGTATCCTGGGAATATTCACCCACGAACATCCAGTAGTTATTGCACCACATTTTCACCTGGCTTCCCTGGTAGGTGCCAGGGTATGTGGCGATAACGGAGTCATTTTCTATTTGTTTGGCGTAGATGAGGTCCCATGCGCCAACGACAGGGTTTACGGGCTCCTGGTTGCATGCCGAGAGCATAATCAGGAGCATTGAGCTTAGAATGGCAATTTTTTTCATAGGCAGTCAAGTTTAGATTAATCTCCGGTTATGTCAGATAAATTTACGCTATTTGGCTACTCAAGTCAAGTTTATTTGGATTATAGCCTGACGGAGGGATTTGAATGGCGTTTGACTATGCCCGATCAGGCAATAAATATTGGGCAAAATCATCCCCTGAACAAATTAAATTAAAAAATATTTGCCAAACAGTTGACAATATTAAAAACCCTTTTTATATTTGAAGTGCTGCATTTCTAAAATCGAATAAATGACTGATTGGAGGTTTGTATTCCAACTATTGGGTGTTTATCTACCCTTGCGTCATAGTACCCTGATACCATGCGGATATTTCTCTTCCACTGGAGTTTTAATTACTAATTGAAGGACAAGATGGAGTTGCTTCCCAAAGAATGGTCAGCCAAAATCCTTGCAGATTACCTGTGCAGGATTGCCACAAGGAGTAAGGTCATTTACTGGATAATCATTATCATTCTTGTTGCCGCATTGGTTTCTTTGCCTCTCATTTATGTAGATGTAGCAATCCGGTCACGAGGCTTCTTTCAATCTGACATTGAAAGGCAACCAATTCAGGCTCCTTGTAGTGGAAGGGTTGATTATACAGCACTCAAAACTGGTCAAAATGTGTCTAAAGGCGACACTTTAATGATAATAGGTTCAGAGGCCAAATTGGCAGAGCTTTCTTCTGTTGAACAGCGAGTATCCGAAAATGCTTTTGCAATCAATGACTTAAATAACCTGCTGACAATCAGGCTAAACGGAACCAAGTTAAGTTCAGTGACTCTTGTCACTCACCGCTACCTTGCAGAATATGCAGGCCTCGCTAGAATAATTGATCTACAGGCTCAATCATATTTTAAAACAAAGTCAGAATATCTCAGAACGAAAAAATTGCATGATCAGAAAGTTATTTCAGATGCTGAATATGAGGCATCATATTTCAATTTCAGGTCAGAACAGGAAAACCTGGCCCAGGCCGTAGCACAAACCTTAGCGAAATGGGAACTGGATCTGGCACAAAGAAGAAATGATTCAATTATTCTTCAGGCTGAACTACTTCGCTGTAATGAGGAACTAAAGAATCGAACAATAGTTGCACCACTCAGCGGCGAGATTATCTATAGCAGCGAAATACAGACAGGAGCATTGGTTTATGATAATCAGCACATTGCAGAGATTTCTCCTGATGGTGACATTGTGTGCATATGTTATGTTTCTCCCGGAGATATAGGAATGATAAAGACAGGATTGCAGGTTCTCATTCAGGTTGACGCTTTGAAGTATACTGAATGGGGATTGGTCAAGGCCAGGATAACAGATATTTCTGATGATTTTATAGTGGATGAAGGACACTCAGCCTATTTCAGAGTTGAGTGTAAGCCGGAAAGAAATTATTTGTTGCTTAAAAATAGTGTTGTAGCAGAACTCAAGAAAGGGATGACTTTCAATGCTAGAATTGTCATCACCAGAAGGAGTCTTTTTAATCTGTTGTTTGACAAGATGGATGATTGGTTAAATCCGTACACAAGCTAGTTCATCAATGGGAGTCAGAGTTAAACAGAGAGATATTACTGATTGCGGGGCGGCTTGTCTTGCCTCAATTGCATCGTATTACAATGTGAATCTTCCTCTCGCTCGCATCAGGCAATTCGCCAGTACAGACAGGAAGGGCACAAATGTGCTTGGATTAATGGAGGCGGCAGAAAAAATTGGCTTTACTGCCCGGGGGGTTCGTGCTGATTGGGATAGTCTTTTTAAAATACCTGTCCCGGCAATTGCACATGTGATTGTCAGAGAGGTGCTGACTCATTTTGTTGTAATTCTCAAAGCTACTAAGAAGTATATTAAAATCATGGATCCAGGTGATGGCGAGATTCATAAATTAGCCCATGATGATTTTCAAGGGCAGTGGACAGGAGTACTGGTTTTGATGGCGCCTGGCGAAAGATTCAGGATCAGAGATGAAAAGGAAAAGCTTTGGACGAGGTTACTCCACCTGGTAAGACCCAGTAAGAGTATCCTGATTCAGGCGCTGGCAGGAGCTATGGTATATTCAATACTGGGGCTGTCTGTTTCGATATTTGTCGGACGGCTGGTTGATAATGTTATCCCTGGAAACAATCCCAATTTGTTGAACTTGTTAGGAATTGTGATGATGATTATCATTATGAGCCGCTTTACCCTGCTGATATTTCAGTCGATATTTATTCTGAAGACCGGTCAAAGGATTGATGCTTCCCTAATTCTAGGTTATTACCAACAGTTATTGAAGCTGCCCAAGACGTTTTTCGACAATATGAGGACAGGCGAGATAATATCAAGAATTGGGGATGCAGTTAAAATAAGGGTATTCGTAAATGATGTGTCTATCAGTCTGGTATTAAACCTGTTCATTCTGACGGTATCATTCGTTATTATGTTCGCATTCTACTGGAAGCTGGCTTTGATCGTACTGTGTGTTATTCCTTTCTATTATCTCATTTATTTTATTTCTAACAAGCTTAATAAGAAGACTCAGCGGCTTGTTATGGAGCGATCAGCTGATCTTGAGGCTCAATTGGTTGAATCCCTGAACAGTGCTGCCACCATAAAAAGGTTTTCACTGGAAGGTATAGCTAATCTTAAGACAGAATCAAGATTTGTCAGCATGCTGGAAGGTGTATATAAATCGGGGATGAACTCAATCTTTTCATCCACCTCTTCTGGCCTGATAACCCAAATTATTACTATAATGGTTTTGTGGGTTGGGACTGGTTATGTGCTAAAGACCCATATTACTGCCGGTGAATTACTTTCATTCTATGCAATCATTGGATATTTCACAGGTCCTGTATCTGGAGTAATTAACTATAACAGGACTCTACAGGATGCACGCATTGCTGCTGACAGGCTTTTTGAGATTTTTGATCTGGAGCCGGAGGATGATAGTGGTAAAATTGAATTAGTGCCAGAATTGATAGGAGATATACACTTTGAAAATGTATCATTCAGATACGGGACCAGGGTCACGGTATTTGAATCGCTCAATTTATCGATTAAAAAGGGAGCCTTTACCGCAATAGTTGGTGAGAGCGGATCCGGGAAGACAACTTTACTTTCGCTTTTGCACCGGTTATATCAAATCAGCGGAGGTACAATAAGTATTGGCAATAACAGTGTATCAAATTTCTCGAACCGGTCTCTCAGGAAGGTTATTGCTTGTGTACCTCAGGAGATTGACCTGTTTACCGGATCAATCGCTGATAATATTGCTCCATCTGAAGTAGAGCCGGACATGAAAAAAATTCTGGAGGTATGCTCCGGCTTGGGTATGTCTGAATTTATTGAAAGTACTCCCAGTGGTTACAACACCATGCTCGGTGAGCATGGAACCAAACTTTCAGGAGGACAGCGCCAACTAATAGCAATTGCTCGTGCCATGTATCTCCAGCCAGAGATTCTGGTGTTGGATGAGGCTACATCTTCGCTGGATCCCATAACCGAAGATCGTATACAACATGCTTTAACGAAGTTCAAAGAGTCAGGCCGGACTTTGATAGTAATTGCTCACAGGCTTTCAACAATAAGAAATGCTGACATCATACATGTATTACACAAAGGGGTAGTGACAGAATCCGGCACCTTTCAGGAATTGATCAACAGGAAGGGTTTTTTCTGTGACATGTTAAAGCATCAAGGATTGATATTAAACCATCAGAATGAGAAGGTAAAAATCTTAACATCATGAAAATATTTGAATACTTGGATCGCATCAACAGGATGCACAGAATGTTAATCAGGCAGCATACCGGGACACCATCAGAATTTGCCAGTCACTTAGGGGTTAGCAGAAGTACACTTTATGAAATGATTGATGAATTGAAATCCCGCGGAGCCCCAATTTCTTACTCGAAGTCATCATGTACCTTCTTTTACGCCGAGCCTTTCGAGATTAATGTGACCTGTTCCATGCGAGTACTTGATTATTGTGAAAAAAAACAATTGACCGGGGGTATTTTTTCTGGCAGAGTTCTTTTTTTCCGGACGGTAC
>DAOQWA010000094.1:0-5722 GCA_035341855.1 Bacteroidia bacterium | reverse complement strand
GATGCGTTCCACTCATTAACAAGTTCCGACATGAAGGGCATGAAGTTCTTCTCAGTGCAAATGGACGAGCAGGAAAATTTCTTCAGCAAGAATTTCCTGATCTTCAATTTATCCCCTCACCTGATTACGCTATTCGCTACTCAAGGATATTTCCTCTATGGCTGATGATGTTCTTTCAAAGTCCTGCCATACTTTACAGCATTTTCAGAGAACACAAATGGCTCGACAAGGCAATTAGTGAGCATAAGATCGATGAAGTGATATCAGACAATCGGTATGGTTTATGGTCAAAAAAGATCCGATGTGTATTTATCACTCATCAGTTGATGATAAAATGTCCGAAGTTTTTGTTTTTCCTGGAACCGGTTATACATCGAACAATAAAATGGTTTATCGGAAACTATACTGAATGCTGGGTTCCCGATGTTGAAGGAGAAGGAAACTTAAGTGGTGATCTTTCGCATAAATATCCTCTCGGCAGCAACACAAAATTTATCGGCTTTCTTTCAAGATTTGAGAGAAAAGACAGAATAGAAAGACCATCTGAACCTCCAACTTCGAAAATACTTCAGGCTAAATTTTTCATGTGTTTTATTCTGAGTGGTCCCGAGCCGCAGCGGACAGCATTAGAAAAAAAAATAATAGAACTCGCGGACTATTTCAGTTATGAAGTACTCCTTATTCAGGGAAAGCCTGAAGAAAATAAGGAGGAATACTTTGGAGAACATTTGCATGTCGTTTCGGCAATAAAGGCAAAAGACCTGGAACATATTATTTATAAAACTCCAATAATATTTTGCAGAGCAGGATATTCAAGTCTGATGGATTTAAAAACACTAGGCAAAACCGGATTTCTGGTACCGACGCCGGGGCAGACAGAGCAGGAATATCTTGCCTATTACTTGACTGACAGAGCAGGCTATACAGTCATAAATCAGAGAAATTTCGTCAATGATTTTAAAAATCACTTCAAGAAATAAATAGGATAAATGATCAAACCTCCCAAACTAAATTAAACCTAGTGAGTAGTGAGAATTATTGAAGAGGTAGTGATCGTATTACTTTTATTAAATGACCGATCATAAATAAAAATCTCATAACGGAGCGTGTCTAATGAGAGACCAAGCGGTAATGCTAATTCTCTGTTGATCTCTCCACGCAAACCTTTGTTAGGACCATCGGGTGTCAGATATGGTATTCTTGCACTCACAGGAGTATCAATAGAGTTCCAGATTCCGTTTTGAAGAATAAGGGTCTTAACAATAAAATTATTGAAATATGGGCTACTCGGATCATCAAAGATCGGATCATTTAATCCTGACTCTCTGCTGTGGTAGCCAATATCACCATCGCCATCAGTAAAAGAAACAGTCACGTGAACGTTGAGGTCAAAACCTTGTGCATCTCTCGTAGAGTAGATTGACTTATATTCTATAGCCGGGACGAGAGGAAACTCATCCGGTTTTTTACAGGCGTTGAAGCTGAGGGCAAGGAATGCAATTACCGGCAGAAAACTTAGATACTTCATGAATTGATTTGAAAGTTTAAATTTACAAAATTATTAAAACAAACTCCTAATATTTCGATCATGGCAACGATTCTGGCTGTACATAAGGTTCTTCCAAGCTTTGGTAAGAATTGCTTTTTAGCTGAAAATGCAACAATTACAGGCGATGTCATCACCGGAGACGACTGTGGAATCTGGTTCAATGCAGTCATTCGCGGGGATGTAAATACCATACGGATTGGAAACAAGGTAAACATTCAGGATGGGGCAATAGTTCATTGTACTTATCAAAAAGCCTCGACTGTAATTGGCGACAATGTAAATATCGGTCACCGAGCAATAGTACACGGATGCACTATTAAAGAAAATGTATTGGTGGGTATGGGTGCAATAATTATGGATCATGCCATTGTTGAATCGTTCAGTATCATTGCAGCCGGAGCGGTAGTGACTGAAAATACAATTGTTGAATCAGGCTATATATATGCAGGTAGTCCTGCCAGAAAGTTGAAAGCAATAAGTGCTGAACAAAGAAAGCTTTTAGAAGAGTTGGCTGACAGGTATGTGATGTATGCGGGATGGTATGAGTAAGTAAAAATTTAATTCCAAAAATCCATTTTCTCCAGATGAATCTTATTTGCAAAAAAGAAACGCGTACTTTCTTCAAATGATTTGGTGAAGTCGCTGACATAGAAATGATGTAACGGCTTTTTCTTTGCAGCCAATAACTTTTCAGTTTTTAAAACATTTTTCACATGACCGGCAACGACAGCAGCGGTGTCAATTATCGCCACTTTCTTTTGATAATAGTCTTCGATTTCTGAGCTGATGAGCGGGTAATGTGTGCAGGCCGGGATGAGGGTATCAATACCCGAAAGTTTTCGGCTTCCAAGGTATGAAGCAAGAACAGCTTTACTGATGCTATTCTTAAAAAAACCTTCCTCAATCATCGGGGCAAGTAAAGGTGTTGCTAAAGAAGAAACTTTAATGTTCTTAGATCTTTCAATGATCTTCTTCGCATATATATCACTCTTGATAGTGCCTTTTGTGCCGATCACTCCGATCTTCTTATGACTTTTGTCGGCTACAACATATTCCACTACCGGATCTATCACATTGATAACAGGCACTGCTCCACCGACAAAATCTTTTACCGTTTCATAAGCCAGAGAAGATGCAGTATTACATGCTATCACGATCATCTTGCAATTTTGTTTTAACAAAAACTGAGAGATACGGATTGCATAATATTTAATGGAGTCAGGTGACTTATCACCATAAGGTAAGTGAGCAGTATCTCCAAAATAGACCAATGCTTCATCAGGCAAAACTTTTTGAATTGCGTTTGCAATCGTTAGTCCGCCAATTCCGGAATCAAAAATTCCTATAGGCCTGTCCTTTGATGTTCCTTTGATCTTTTTTATTGTCATGATTAATCCTAATACTGAATTGCTCTGGTATTGTTACTCCCTAAACGCCTTGTTCAAAACATTATTTTTATTGAAACGGCATCCTGGCTTCATGGTTTTCATTTCTGTTGTAACTAGTGAATTTCATAATCTCCTTCATGTCTGTATTATGTTCGTAGCCGGGATAGTGATACATCAAAGATATTCTTGCTTTCATAACAATGACTCATCCCTTAATAATATTTTTAAGAACCCGGTTTGAATTGAGCCACCTCATTCTATCGCCAATTAGTAAAATTTGATTAAAAACGAATTGCTGCAAATTCATAGCAACCATTTGAAAATAAATACGTTTCATCAGAAAAATTTCAAATAATTTTACATCATGAGATCGGCTGGGCTTATTTTAATTTCTCTATTTCTGTTCACAACATTGCAGCAATTGAATGCTGAAGAGCATCCAAAGTACCATCTATCTGCAGGAGCAGAAGAACCAAGCATAGAAAATACCAGAACATCACCTTGTATCAGTGCGACAGAATATTCCCTAATCGAAAGTAGGAGTGCTCAAAGCAGGAGAGCGCTGAATCTCTCTGATGTACCTCTGTCAGGTCTCGGAAATTCTATCACCACACTAAGCTGGCCATTACGAGCTGCAAGTGCATTGACAGACTGCAGCTATTATCACATTTCTGCCTATGTCGATCAAAATACGGCCAGCGGCGCTACTCAGGATTATAACTGTGGCACAAATACTTATGATGGTCATCGCGGAACAGACATTTCGATCTGGCCCTTTAACTTTTATAAAATGGATAATGACCTTGTAGAAGTTATTGCGGCTGCTCCCGGCATCATTATCGACAAAAATGACGGCGAGTATGACAGAAACTGTGCGGCATCAACAATGACGGCGAATTATGTGCTCATTCAACATGCTGATGGATCACATGCTTTGTATTGGCATATGAAGAATGGTTCCATTTTGACCAAAGCAATCGGACAATCCGTCGCTGAAGGTGAGAAGTTAGGCATCGTTGGGAGTTCGGGAAGTTCTTCCGGACCTCATTTACATTTTGAGATCTGGAGTGGCAGTACTGTTTCCACTCGCATTGACCCTTATGCCGGCTCCTGTAATTCTCTCAACGCAAATTCTTGGTGGACGAATCAAAAACCTTATAAAGAAACAGGTATTCTGAAAGCATCGGTTCATACTACAGATGCTGTCTTTCCCGGATGCCCGATAACAGAAACGAGCAATGAGAGTACTTCATTCCAGGTACCCTTTCAGGGAGCGGGACTCCCGGCAGGCTATGCTAAATTTTATGTCTTTCTAAGAAATGAAATCGTTGGACTGACTGCTACGATGACTATCCTCAATCCTAACGGATCAACTTTTAATACATGGACCTACACTACAGCAAATGAAGCGAAAGTGAGAGCTTGGTCATGGTCGAAAGTACTGCCAACGAATCCCGGCTTGTACACTTTTCAAACAACCTACAATGGCATTACATGCTCTTCGAATTTTAGCATTACCTCATCAACCGGAATTAGCTCTTTCAATCACAATTCTGACCTGAAAGTTTACAGCAATACCTATAGCGGAAAAATTATTTTCAAAACAGAACGATCGCTTATCAAAGAAATAGAATTATACGATCTACTTGGGGCTAAAATTTACGGTTCTGATTTTTCGGAACAAATCATAGAAATTAACCCAACCCTTCCGGGTGGTGTTTACTTCTATCGTCTGCGAGATGCTGATCGTCATGAGTATAGCGGAAAGATCATTTTCCAATAATAATTCTTCAAAATTCATTCTCTGAATCAGAATGAAACGCTTTTCTACTTACCTTCGGAGAAGATGAGCATTTATCAATCTATTCTTGAATCACCTCTGGGCCCTATCCGCATCACAAGCGATGGAGACTTTGTTAACGAAGTACATTTTCTTGAAGAAGGAGAAACTTTATCACCCGAAGCGAAGTCCAAAGATCCTTTGCTTGAAAAATGTAAATCAGAGCTAAGCGCTTTCTTTGAGGGAAATCTCACAGTCTTTTCAGTACCGGTAAAACAAGAAGGAACAGAATTTCAGCAGGAAGTCTGGACTGAGCTTTTAGATATCCCTTGCGGAAAAACTATCTCCTATCTAGAACTATCAAAGCGTATCGGTGACGTGAAAGCAATTCGAGCTGTCGGAACATCCAACGGAAAAAACAAGATAGCCATCATCGTTCCCTGTCATCGCGTCATTGGAACCAATGGCTCATTGACCGGTTATTCTGGCGGCTTAAGAAGAAAGCAGTGGTTATTGGAACATGAGATGAAGGTTGTGCATGGGGTGATGACTTTGTTTTAGATGAGAAGGATCAATTTGATCACTCCTGCAAAACACTTCGCTCCTTCTTCTCCACATCATCCCTCCCAAGCGTCTCCAGTTTAAACATCGCATTCACCACCATACTACAAAAACCAAACTCCTCGTCGACTTTTCCGCGGATGCGATAAACGCCTCTCCCACGAAAAGGAAACTGTTCCACAACTTTAGGAAAATGAGTGGTGTCGAAAAAAAATCCCTGACGGTCGAGGAAGGTGGCGAACATCATAGTTTCGCGTTTAACTGTGCTGGTGTATTTGATGGTAACGAGATAACCGATAAGCTCGATCTCTTTCCCTACATTTTTCTGTAGATCAGCAGCAAGCAGAAAATTATCCGATGCTTCACGCAGCAATTCAAAAGGTGAACACAATGGGAAGCCGATGATCTCGATCTCATCCAGAGCATCATCAAAAGGACCGTGAT
>DAOQWA010000093.1:0-5924 GCA_035341855.1 Bacteroidia bacterium | reverse complement strand
TTCGATTCACCATGAACCTTAAGAGATCTTTTTCCTTGTTTTTAATGCAAAAAACCAGCTTTATACTGGTTGGCATTTTCTTGTGTAGCCATATAAGCTTTGGTCAAAAGCTACCTGTCTCATCTGCCGTTCAAGATTTTACCATGACAGAGCGGCAATCAATCACCGGACAATTACGATCGGCTAATGTTCCATTGCCAGCTATCGATATGATCAGCAGGCAAAATGAGATACTTATGGCGCAAGGCCGGACTCTTTCGATAAGTTCTTTTTCCAGGACACACTCTGTCTGCGGGACCTGTCATGGAATGGGAGCGGAGAATGGTTGGAACGTGTGGGAAGCTGAGGCAGGAGAGAATTTTGATTCTTTAGGGTTAAATTTAACTGTTGTTGCTGCAACACCGACAAGGTTTAACATTACTAGTGGTGCCGGCATTGACCCCTTAACACCTGGAGTAAATCCCGGTGATCCTCCAATTACCCTTGTGGCTCCTCCCGGTTTTGGAACACGTTCGATCCAGCTTGGTCAGCCTCAGACAGATGGTCAGGGTGGAGGTTGTTCAACATTTCAAAACCCTTTTGCAGCGGGCTGCGCAGAAAGATTGACGTATTGCTTTACTGTTGGTATAGCAGATACAAATTTTATTTATGCTTATGCATTTGTGATGGAAAATCCGAATGATTCTTCACATTCACTCGAGACCATGCCTTATGTTGAATTCATGATTTTGGATGGAATGGGTGACACTATACCTTGTGCATATCAACGTTATATAGCAAGCGAATCATTCCCCGGTCAGTACACTTGTAATTCTGCCCGGGGTGGAGGTGGTGGTGGCGGTGGCGGTGGTCAGAGGGATACTGCAATTTATAAGCCATGGACGCTGGCAGGTGTGAACCTCTCTTCATACATAGGTCAGACATTAACTGTGGTAATCACAAATGCGGATTGCCGGCTCGGTGGACACTATGCGTATTCCTATTGGGACTTTGCATGTGGATCTACATCTGCAGTAGTAAAGCCTAACTGTTATGCTAATGCACCTGATACTCTCAGCGCTCCATTTCCTCCTGATTCAGTAAATAGTTATTCTTATGAATGGTATCTGAATCACGATACGGTTCCATTTGCCAATACACAAATTGTCACTCCGTATGCTCAGCCTGGTGATACCTTCCTTGTAAAAGTTATCTTACCTTCCGGTTGCAATTATTCTGCACGTTATGTGCCACAACATTTTACCGTATCAACCGACTTTACATTTTCCACACATTGTGGCTACGCCGATTTCACATCACAAAGTTTTTCACCGTCTGTCGATGACCCGATTAATTACTGGTCCTGGAATTTTGCAGGGGGGACACCGGCTACATCAAGTGCTGCAAATCCGTCATCAGTTATTTTTCCTCCAGGGAGCCATAACGTAACTTTAATTTCCGGAACTTATTCTCAAGGCTGTCGTGATACAATTCAATACACAGTAAAAGTTCCTCAAATACCTATTGCTTCGTTCACTGCTTCAAATGTCTGTCAAGGTGTTCAAGTACCAATTAACAATACTTCAACAATTGCAGCAGGAGATACGATCTTATCTTACTCATGGAATATTCCGGGAGCGAATCCCGTCACATCTTCAGCATTCAATCCGATTGCTACAATTGCTAATCCAGGTACTTATCAGATCAGGTTAATTGTAAATTCTACCAAAGGCTGCAAAGATACAGTCCAACAAACAGTTAGCATAAATGAAATACCTGTTGCCTCTTTTACTTCATCACCGGTTTGTTTCGGACAACAGGTTTCATTGCAGAACAATTCGTCTTTATCAGCCTCCGGCGGAATATTGTCTTACTCCTGGTCATTTCCAGGTGGCATCCCGGCCTCGTCATCTGCGCCTTCCCCTTCAGTCAGCTATGCTGTGCCGGACACGTTCTCCGTGACCTTGATCGCTAACTCATCAAGAGGTTGTTCTGATACAATTCTACAAAACATAATCGTACATCCTTTACCTCAATCTAATTTTTCTGCACCTCAGGTATGTGCCGGTTCAATCATTCAGCTCGATAACCTCTCATCTGTCGTAATGGGTGATTCTATTACAACATATAATTGGTCATTCCCGAATGGATCTCCTTCCGTTTCAAATATGTTTGAGCCAACGGTGACATACAATATTCCGGATACCGTTATGGCAACTTTGATAGTAACCAACATAGGTGGCTGCAAGGATACCATGCAGAATCAATTGATCATAACTCCCGGACCGCTTGCTTCTTTTAATGCTAATTCCGTTTGCTTCGGGAACAATGTTCAAATAGTGAATAATTCGAACAGTATTCCTGCGGGTGATTCACTTACTTATTTGTGGTCAATAAGCTCAGGAAGCCCTGGTTCAAGTTCAGATCCTCAGCCTTTAGTGGCATATTCAAGTCCGGGCACATCGACAATCAGATTAATTGCAACCGCCAGCGGAGGATGTAGAGACACTTTA
Source organism: Bacteroidia bacterium (assembly GCA_035341855.1). GTDB lineage: Bacteria > Bacteroidota > Bacteroidia > AKYH767-A > 2013-40CM-41-45 > QQVM01. The sequence goes on along the minus strand of DAOQWA010000093.1, from coordinate 3,432 downwards.
GTGAAAGTTATTTCAATTCATCCATTGCCGCTTTCAAATTTTTCTGCGCCACTGAGTTGTTATGGAAGGGCGACTCAACTCACCAATTTATCAAGTGCTGTTGCCGGTGATACCATTGCATCATATGCATGGTCATTGGCAAATGCATTACCTGCAACATCTGCATTAGCTGATCCGGTAGTTAATTTTCAAGCGCTAGATACTTCTTTTGTAGAATTGATCACTACAACAATTCATGGATGTAAGGATACTATTATTAAACCGGTAATTGTCTCTGCAGATCCTGATGCAGGTTTTCAATTGCCAAATGTTTGTGCAGGGACAGAAATCAGTATAAGTAATTCAACAAGTATATTGCCTTCCGGAGAAAATATAAATTATAGCTGGACCATGCAAGGTGCTTCAATTACTTCCTCCGACGTTGAGAGTCCGTCCTTTACCTATGTAATGGAGGGAACTTATGTTGTTTCTTTAGTTGCCCGTGCAGATGGCGGATGTGCTGATACTGCCGAACATGTAATTACAGTTTACGCAGTTCCTCAGTCTTTATTTACAGCTCCTGCAATCTGTAAGAATAGTATAGTTTCATTGCAGAATCATTCAACTGTGAATAATGACATCATAAGTTCTTATCACTGGGCAATTCCTGAAGGAAATCCTACCGTGTCGCTTTCATTTGAACCTTCTGTAATATTTGATACGGCAGGGACTTTTCCGATTACATTAATTTCTGAAACTCAGCATGGATGTTTGGATACCACGACCGGTTCTATTAGAGTATATGAACTTCCTGTAGTTAGAATTGAGGATCCGGATTCAGGTTGTGTACCAATTTGTCATGTGTTTGCTGACAGTTCATCCTCAGCAGATGGAGCTATTATAGAATGGTTTTGGAGTTTTGTCGGTGGTGATCCCGAAAGCTCAACTTTACAAGATCCGGGAGAGGTGTGTTACAATAGTCCGGGAACTTTTGGTGTTGGTCTTTCTGTTATGAGTGATTTCGGTTGCGTTTCTCAGAAAAGAATTAATAATTTTATTAAAGTTTTTCCTAATCCGGTAGCAGATTTTACTACAGGTTCAAATGAAGTAGGATATAATTCTCCTGAAATTACATTCAGGGATAATTCTTCAAGCAACGTTGTTCAATGGACCTGGAATTTTGGAGACGGCTCTGCATCTTTTAATGGAGGACCTGTTGAGACTTATTCTTATTCCTCATTTATAAATAACAGCTTTTATAATTTCAATACATCCTTGATCGTCACTACCGAACATGGTTGCATAGATTCAATTACAAAGCCGCTTGAGATCGTACCGGAATTCACATTCTTTGCTCCAAATGCATTTACCCCGAATAGTGATGGGAAGAATAATTTTTTCTTTGCCAAAGGAATGGGGATCACAGGTTACGAGATTTGGATTTTCGACCGCTGGGGTTTAGAGATATGGTCATGTAAGCAAGATGGTTCAAATGTTCCATGGGACATCTATGGCAATGAGGGAATGTCTTCATCATGCCAATGGGACGGAATGTTGCAAGGTCAAAAGGTTCAACAAGATGTATATGTCTGGAGAGCACTTGTTAGAGACGTATATGGTAAGCAGCATGTTTATATTGGCTCTGTCACTGTTCATTATTAAATATAAAATGCTTTATCTCCATTTTCATCAATTGGAATGATTTTCAGAAATTGATTTTTCGGTTTGTAAATTGCAAACTTGTTTCAATAATTTATCTTTGAGGGAGAATTATAAGATGCAATGTCGAGCCAAGGGACAATAAAAAGATATATACTAATTGTTGAAAAGATCAGCACCGGCACTTGTCCTTCTTTTTCTGACCTCAAAAATTACCTTGAGCGACATGGTTTCGGGATATCCGGCCGGACTTTACAAAGAGATATAGAACAAATCCGGATTGAGTTTGGGGTGGAGATAAAATATGATCGCTCAAGAAATGGTTATCTTATTGATAAGAACGAAAGTATTGATCTCGATAGCTTTCTTGGCTTTTTGGATACCGTTGCAACTGCTGACCTGCTTACTGAAAGTTTAAAGGAAAGTAAGACTTCTTTAAGGCATATTGCTTTTGAGTCGGAAGGAAATTTTCATGGAGCAGGTTTACTCAAAGATATCTTATTTGCCATCAGAAATAAAAGAAAGATTTCATTTGTGCATCATAATTATATTGCTGACACAAGAAAGAACTATCGGATAGATCCCTATTTACTGAAAGAATACCAGAATCGTTGGTATGTTGTAGGAAAGGTAGAAGATAAGCATTTCAGGACTTTTGGGATCGATAGAATTGAAGATCTCAGGATAAGCACCGAGGTGTTCAAAACTAACGGCAAGGAAGATGCCGCCTCTCTTTTCGATAATATCATCGGCTTGTCTTATTCAGAAGGGAAAGTCGAAGAAGTGATTTTGTCTTTTCAACCTGTCCAGGGCAAATATGTCAAATCACTTCCATTACACAGATCTCAGAAGATTATTAAGGATGATAAAAAATCCCTGGTCATCAGCCTGGATCTTATTCCTAATTTTGAACTCCGGCAAAAGATCCTGATGATGGGGGAGACCGTAAAAGTTTTGAAGCCCGCTAAACTTGCTGCAGAGATTAAGCGGTCATTAGCGAATGCTTTGAAGCAGTACTAATTCATGGTTTTTAAGGCCAATCTTTGCTCTTGTTTGTAGCTCATTTTTTACTGCCGGCAGATTTTGCCCTTGGAATAAAGCATTGATCACATTTTCGGGAAATATTTTTCACTACGACATGATTTGACGTAGTGAGTCAGTAGTTTTGTCTTATAATTCAAACAGCGTTCCGGATTGAATACTGAATTCTGAATTAATTAAAGATTAAACTCTACTACCATGAAGAACAACAAAAAAAATGAATGCGCAGAAATGAATACCTCTCTGGTTCTTTCACTTCAAAGAGATTTGCAGCAACGAAATTATTATGTATTGGCAGAGGATAAGAAGAGACAGCTTATATTGATGGAAGAGGTTTCCTCTACGACAGAATCTGATACATTCACTGTATTTCATTCCTGGGATGAAGCATTGAAAGAGCTGAATAAGTTTGAAAGTTCAATTGCCGGCGAAAAAAGATGGTGGAGTTATTGCCCCGGCTGGATGTATTTTAATCCTTCATTCATTCATAATGGATTGAAGAAAATATTCAGTAAATTATTGATTCAGTCATTAGGTGAAGTGGCAGAGTCCGACGTTATCAATGAAGAGAAGGAAAGGTTTAATGTTTGGGCTAAAATATGTAATGCCTCCCGTGAATTAAAATTGCAAAACTGATCAGCATTCATTTATTCATTCAATTATTACTTTCTTACATAGCCTTCAAATTTGCCGAAGTTGGCTTCACGCATATTAAGTAATCGACTTGCATCAGCACCACTGACTTTCCCTTTA
>DAOQWA010000092.1:2322-6427 GCA_035341855.1 Bacteroidia bacterium | reverse complement strand
ATGCCGGTGATCTCGTCAATGTCATCGCCTTCCATGCTGTGAAATTCGAGAAATAACCGGATGGCTTCGCCTGGGGTATTGGCAGCCACACGTGTTCTCACGTCGTCGGTTTCGATTTCGTAAACTTTTGTCATGTTGTCGGTTTGTACTTTTCAATTACTTCAATATATTTCAACCGTTGGTCTCCTTTGATTTTTCCGGTCTTCGCCAGAAATTGGAGTTTATCAAATCTTTCCTGTCCGATCTTTTTTATCAGATTTTCCCGGTACCGGATCAGCTGATCCCCGGAGAAGTGATTGCATCTCAGACATCCGCCGTGCGCATTGTCTTCGTTGAATCGCAGGTGTTCGTATTCGCCGACACTGTAAAAGTGACAACAGTGGTAATTACGACCCCTGATGCGCTTTATAATGGCACATATGATGCACTTAAAAAATGACCATCCATGCATTATATCCCTTTTCCTAATCCACTCATTAAAAACCTTTTGAGCTTCGCGCTCTAGGGATTTGGTGCTACGCTTAGCGTATTTTTGTATTTGTTCTGAGGATAACATAGATTCTATAGCCTCCACGCATTATCAACCGCCGCTCCACCACAAATGGAACACGCGACACTTCCCATTATTATTTGCATGTAGTTATCATCATACCACTTCTTTGCTTCGGCATCATCTCTAAAATAAAAGCGTTTCCCGTCGCTTGTTTCATAAACGCTCGCCATTTCGTTACATTCGTGGTCTTTATGCCCTCCGCAAATAATAGCGCTGCTCTCTCCGATTTTAATTACTTCACACATAAGAAAAAAATTTACTGCCTAATTTGATGTCAAAAAACATGCGTGTATAAATATGTTGTAGCACATTAAAACGATGCTACAACACCAGCTATAAGTAATGCGGGTGTCGTAGCTCGTAGCAAGGTTAGTGTTATGCTTCTTTTTTTGCCAACGCTTCAAGGCATTCATCTACCGTAGAAAATGTTTCACTATATTCACTGTAGAATCTGCCATCCATTCTCTTTTCTTCAATTGAAGCCAGAAATGATTTACCTCCATTCATTGTAAAGATTTCATACTTTCTATTGCCGTCACTCTTTTTGTAACCATAGCAAAAGTCAGGTCTTTGTCTGTTTTTCTCTAATTTAAAATCTGCAATATTCATATCTTTTTAGTTTATGCCCACGCTCAAAAAAGAAGCGGGAGCGGTTAATACTCGTATTTAGACCAGTGCTGTAATGCCCGCACTACTCATAGCTAAACCGTTATATGCCACCTTGCGACCACTCCGAAAGTTTAGCATTGACATATAATTTAAGTTCTTCAATCTTTGACAACGGACAACGAAAGCTAACCGTTTTTGTCGGTTCGGCAAATGCCGACTTTCTGCCAGCGTTTGACCTTTTGCCTCCTGCTTTCTTTTTCTTAGCCATTTTGAAACTTGGTTAAAAGTGAGCGAACATCTTCCATTCTATCACGGCTAAATTGAATTAGTATATCTCCGTTATCTCGGTAAACTTGGTTATCCAAATCAGAAGCATCTAATTGAATATTGTCAGCTATCTTATTCATAAAGTAGTTGAACATTTCAATTTCGCTTTCAGTAAAAGAACGGCTCACTTTTTTTGGCTTAGTTCTTACGTGCTTTGGTTCACTATCCAATGACCAATGACCTGTATTCCTTTCGTTAATTCTACCGTTTTTCATCTTGCTTAAATTTGATTTCGTTTACAAAAGTACATTAAGTTTTTGAATTTACAAACAAAATCAAAAATTATTTTCAGCCAAAGAAAAGGCGGCATATAACACGGGTTTGGCAAAATGGCTTTCCGACTCCAGGTGTTCTGTTTGTTGATTTTGAAGTTTTGCAAGTCTTGATTTAGGACGAGATCTCCGCACACTTCTACTCTACCCTCGCTTTCGTGCTCTCCCCAGATCAGAGTGATTTCATCGGCGGTGACGCGGACGTGTCCCCTTCTCCAGTCATACAATTCTTTTTTGCTGAGATAGAATCTACTCGGCGCGTCAATTAACCCCGAGATAGCGACATCTGCTCTCGGCTTTGCTGGTAATGCTTGTCCGGTCCTGAATATATATTCGCCCGGATATTTGACTTCTACGTTTGGTAATTCGCTCATGCTAATTTTCTAATTGTTGGTGTTGAAATTGTGATTTGTCTCTCTTCCGGTTTCATCGTGCGGTCATACACGAATTTTCCAGATTCATCGTAAAAGGCCATCCGGCCCAGTTCATAGTAAGGGAAAGCGAAAAGCTTCGTTTTCCGGATCTCATAACCTCTGTTGATCATCTTCAACATGCTTTTGTTTTCCTTCTTCAGCGCCTTCAAACCTTGATTTCCCAACTCCATGGACTTGATCTCTTCAATTCCTTCCAGGATTGCAGCCGAGTCATATTCCGCCATCAGGGCCTTGAATATTCTGGAGGCTTCTTCCCTGGTGTCCTGGTAATTGCTGAGGACGAAATACTGTTCTTTCATCCTTAGGATTTCTTCCGAGGAAAAGTCATATCTCACCTCCTCGTTTGTAGTGAATGCGGCATTGTCTGCCAGCAGTTGCGGATCTATGTACCTGTCTGTTTCCATTTCATATTAAATTATTTCGATATCCTTTCTATGAAAAACAAAACACTCAGTGTTGAAGGCATCTTCCAATCTTATTTTAATACCGACTCCTACATTGGTCTCTTCGATAGCTATTGCTTCACCACATTTCATAAAATGTGGATGGTCCCGTCCTTTTATTAACAATCTCTTACCAAACCATCGGGCTTTAACTTGTTCTAGGCCCTTCTGTAATTGGGGGGATAATTTTGACTCATCTATTTCCATTTTGTGACTATTGATTTTTTCGATAATTCGGTGCATCCGGATGGAACTTGATGAAGTTGAACATCTCGGATAATCTCATGCTTGCTTTCAGAAAAGGGTACCTGATTCCCAGCTCCTCTGCATCTGCGTTCGTGGTCCCGTGTGTGTGTCGGTAGGAAGCATCAGAGTAATATCTGCGTGTGAGAATTTCACTGACCACATTAACCTGATTTTGGTAATGATTCACGACTAACTTCTCCTGTCCAATATCATCGAAGCAGTATCCGCCTCGCATCTGACGAAACCATGCAGTTGCTTCATGCCCCAGATCGCTGAATCCGTAATACTTTTCCAAAGCCTGAACTCCGCCCCTCTGGTATTCATCGTCAATATTCAAAATACTTACACACCGGTAACTGGCATTTTGGTTGATCTGGAAGAGCCTCATGATAGTGCTCTTTCCACATCCGTATGGTCCGTATAGGAGGTTGCCTTTTCTCAGGGAAAAGCCTTCTTTCAATCTTTCAAACTCCGGATCTTCAGCAGACCACATGCACAAGGCTTCAATGATCCGCTGATTGAACTTGGTGATTTCAAATCCAGCAGGCATGTTTTTCTGAAACATCTGCCAGTATTCATCCGTAGTGAATTTTTTGACCTCCGGTTCGGCTAACAACTTCTGTCGGTACTGGTAGTCCCGGATCGCCGTCCTCTTTTTCCTGAGAGCTTCCTTGAGTGCCTGGTGCTGCTCTTGTTGAGTCAGCTGAACCGTCTCCGGATTCACGTTAGCCCAGTTCTCAGAGCTCTCCACCGTCTCGGAAGACGGTTTTAACCGGGATAGGTCCGTTGATTCGATGACCGTTCCCAAATGCTTTGTTTGCCCTCTTTCCATTGTTGCACTCATTGAAATTTTTGTTGATGTATTCCAGTGAAAATTTGTTTTGGAATATCCAGGGATCCGACTCCTGGATCAGCTTCTTGAAAGTTCGTACGAGATCGGCTTTCTGTGCCGGTAGCCTGGCACGCTGCTGACTCTCCCGGATTTTGTTTTCGAGCTGCTGCACCGCAAGCTCATCCAGCTTGTCCCAGATGTAGCCGTACTCGGTTTCCAGCCAGAGACGGACCTGACCTTTGAAGCCCATGAGGTCGGGAGCTACCGGATCGAGTTTGGAAAAATCGGTTTCGGTTTGGTTTTCCTTTTCCGCACCTTTTCCTTTCCCTAAACCATTGTCATTGTCATTGTCATTGTCATTGTCATTGTCATTGTCATTGTCATTGTCA
>DAOQWA010000092.1:0-2222 GCA_035341855.1 Bacteroidia bacterium | reverse complement strand
ATTGTCATTGTCATTGTCATTGTCATTGTCATTGTCATTGTCATTGTCATTGTCAGAGTTTGCTTGCATATTTGCTTCTCCTTTTGCTTCTAGGTTTGCTTTAACTTTTGCTTGAGCAAAAGTTTTTCTCACATTGGCTTCACCACCCTTTTTTCCACTCAAAGCCCTTGATTCTGAGAGCTTTGCATCCGATACCATTCTTTTTTGGTACAAAACGTCGTCCTCTAAAATCAAAACTCCATTACTGATCAATTCTTCCAATCCGCGCAAAATTACATCCGATGAATATGGCAAATGCTTAGCAAACTTGCAAGCAAAATTTAAAACTTTGCTTGCATTTTGCTTGTCATTTTGCTTAAGCAAAATTTGACCGCTTTGATCCTGCTTATGTAAAACACATATCAAAAAAGCGTAAATACCTACCGTTGCCGGGGCGCACTCCCGGAGTTTTTCATCACTCAGGAAATCCTGGACATAAAAATGAATGTATGGTTTCTTCATATCAAAATAAAAAAGGGCCGGCTATTGCGAAGAAACCCAATACAAATGATAGGAGAGGTAGCCGGCCTTTACTTAACTAATGCTAAAATCTCAATTTATTGTCATTTGTACTTATCTCTTCGCACCTCAAATATAATCATTTTATTTGATATACAAAATTTTCAACCCCTAATTTTCCCATCTTTTTTCTGTCGGTCTTTACCAGAAGATCAGCTGTGGTCAAATTCGTGATACTTCGCTTCACCGATATGCTGACTGATATGGCACGGAAACATGCATCTACAAAATTCATTTTCTCAATCTCAGGACGCAATGCCAACAATATCATTTCCGTAACTTCTGAGCTGGTTAATCCCTCCTTGTATTCACGAAACAACTGCAAGACGTACCGTTCTTGCCTGGTGCATTGCGCCTCGGCTGCTGCTGTGTCTGGTAGTTGGATTGTGTTGTGAAACATGCGAGTATGTTTATGTTGTAGGTAATACTACAACTCGACAACAGGAGTGTAATGACCTAAATATTCACTATACTTTTTTTCTACAATTCTGTTTACTGCAAATGCAGGGTCGACAGCGGGGAATGGTGCTGTAATTCTTGCCCTATCTAAATAGATCTCATAAAGAACACCGTTTTTAGGCATAAATTCACCGCAATTTTCAATGCATTCAATAATCAACTCAATGTCATCTTGCAAGTCCAAAGCATCATTTATGACGCCTGCAAGAGTTAAAATGTACCCATCTGTATCGGGGTTATAATCTTCGGCTTGGTAATAATTAACTACAATCATTTTGTTACGTTTTTTTGATGCACGACTTTGTTATTTTTTTTAAAAAAGGTAGGCAGCACACCTAACTCCAAAACTACTGCCTACCAACCAAGAACAAAATATTTTTAAAAGTGCCCGTCTATTCCGGGCCGTCAGATAGCGCTTCACTATCATGCCATTTCAATAAAACTATTGAAGCGGTTAGGGACTCGAACCCTCTGATTTCCTTTTAATACCGCTTACCAGACCGACTATCTCCCCGCCTGTCATGGGATTTGAGGCTCCTACACAGTACTACCATGCCGACTACCTCAGGTTTTATTAGTTAAAATGACTGCCGGAACACTTTTGAAACAAAAACATTACGAGAAACCAGAATCCATCTTTTAAACGGTGATAAAAATGATACAACTCCTTCCGGCAGTCCCCTGTATTACTTTTAATCAGGGATGTCTTTATAATTGATAATCACCCAACTTTTTATAGTAGAATATCATCTTAACAGTGTCTCCGTTGTTTCTGGCTTCCTCTGCTTCCTTTATGTCTTGTCTCATAAATGCGGCAGCAAATGCACCGTTAGGGAATGATTCATATTCGTCTGCTATTTCTTTTACGCGATCTATTTCAGCGCAAAGTCCTTCCATTAAATTCATAGTATTTTATTTATTCAAAAAAAGGGTAGGCAGGTCACCTAACTCCAAAACACCTGCCTACCAAACAAGAAACAATTCATTTCAAAGATGCCTGTCTATTTCCGGGCTGCCAGGCTTAACTATCATGCCAATCAAAACATGAAGCGGTGGCGGGATTTGAACCCGCGTCTTTGGTTTAGTCGCCCTTGCTCTACCAATTGAGCTACACCGCTTACCACCGGGTCTTAGCCGGATCGCATCTCAAAATGATTATGAAGCGGTTAGGGACTCGAACCCTCTGATTGCCTTTTCATACCGCT
>DAOQWA010000091.1:0-6429 GCA_035341855.1 Bacteroidia bacterium | reverse complement strand
CTTCTTCAGTCATCGGATCATAACCATAGAATTTATCTTCAATCGTAGATGGTCTCGATGTAGACGGAATGCTTCCGTTTAGATCACAAGTTACATCTGCGATGACACTGATCCTGAAATCAGGATCACGCATTCTTGATTTTGAAAAGAGAATATCTGCACGTGGATCCCAAAAAGTACAATGCACCAATAAATCTGTTACCGTGGCAAAGGAATTGGGGTCACTGAAAAAACAACGGTAAGATTCGGGATGATTGTGAAAGTCCCAGGAACTGTATGGAGATTTATCCCGGGATTCATAATAATCTTCAGAATGTATCTGGGTATAAACAGGCTCTCTGAATGTATAATTAAGAAATTCATAAGGTGTCACTTTACGAAGATTTAAAGCACCCATTGTTTCACATGCACCATTGGCAACCCTTCCTCCTCCTGTTACGACGACTTTTATATTTGGCAGGCTAATCTTTTTCAGCTCTTCGAACAATTCCTTTTTATCATGACAAAGTTGTGCCGGTTTTAAATCAAACAATCCATAACGCAATCCATAAGCCATTATACCATTGTATGCGCCAACTAGTCCGGCATATCTTCCAAATCCTATTATTCGATTATCGTGCTTATCAACCAGGCATTCGTAATCGACCAATTTGATATTCTTTTGGAGTAAAGCTTGTAATAGTTTTCGATTATGCGCTTGCTTCTTGATCGTGTGAGAAAAGAAGACATAAGTTTTGTCAGGTATCAGCCTATCAACAGGGACTTCCTTTATACCCATAAGAAGATCACAATCACTGAGATCTTCCTGCACAGTGATGCCTTCATTAGAATATTCCGAATCGGTATAACCTCTCCATTCGCTTGATTGAATGAGTAATTCAACTGAAGGGAAGTCCTTTTTTATCTGAGCACACTGACCCGGAGTAAAAGGTACACGTTTATCGTGCGGGATCTTTTCCTCTCTGATAATACCCAGTTTAATTTTCTTCATAAATTTATTTGAGGATCCAAATGTAAGCCACCGGGCTTAATAAAAAAAAGATTCTACGTCACTTCAGAATAAAATCCTAACAGACTTATGAATACTGATGGCTAATAATACCTTCTTTCAATGCGTATTGTATCAACTCGGGTGAATTCCTTATCTGTAACTTTCGAAAAATATTCTTTCGATGGGTTGCTACTGTGAAAAAACTCAAATGAATTTTCTTTGCGATATCTTTTGTTGTCAGACCATCGGCGATCAGCTTTACAATCTCTATCTCTCGATTGGAAAGAGAAACAGCCATACACTGATCACAATCTGATCCGGGCAAACATTTATGATTCGTTGTTTCAAGAATAGAATCCATCACTTTTCCACAAAAGAATTTCTCTGATGCCTTGATTGCATTTATTGCAGATATGATCTCATCCTCATCACATTCTTTTAAGAGATAACCTGAGATGCCAAGATCAAGAACTCTTGAGATATCATGCTTGATGTTGTTCGTTGTAATTACGAGCACTGCTGTTAAAGGAAATTTTTTCCTGAGCAGTTCTAAATCATCAAAGCAGAAATGACCGGAAATATCGTAATCGAGAATAATTAGATCAGGCTTATAAACTTTTACTGAGTTTTGAAGATCCTTACCATGCGTACATTCACAGACTAGGTCAACGGACTCCAGTCGGGATAGGATACTTTTTATCCCGGCCATTGTCAAGGCGTGGGCATCAGCAACAAGAATTTTTGTGGTTTTCACGGTGCCAAAGATAGTCTTATTTAGAATCATTCTAAATTAAAAAGGAAAATTAATGAACAAAATCATCTTCAAAGAGTTGATTTTTATTGTTTTTTCGCAATTATTTCAGTATATTGTTTAAAATCCGTTCTTTTGCGCTCTTTCAGTTCCTGTCGGAATTGTGTAAATCTAAGTCATGGCAATACATCTTGAAGTGATGTGTGTCATGTTCGATGAGAGTAGTTCAGGCGGATTTACTGGCTTATATTTAATTCCGGTCCAGATATAACATTGCGGCAAGATTTCACTCCAAAAAAGTAATTTATGAAAAATACGATACGCATTATTCTGACTACAATTCTTATTGTAGGAATCAATAGTTTTTTGCAGCCTGCAAATGCACAGGACTCCCTTTTGGTAACAGAGTCGGTTGAAACCATGAGTCAGGGCCGGCAAAACGGATTTCAGGTCATCATTCCACGCAATACTGCAAAGGATGCAGAAAGCCTTTGGAAAAAATTCCTTAAAGATGAAACGAAGTCATCGGTAAAAAAAGAATACAATGAAATGACTGTTCATGACGCCATACTGAATTCATTTGGCAGTGAGCCGGTAAGTATTTACGCTGCGTTCAAGGAAGCAGATGGAAGAGCGATGTTATCAGCTTTTTTCTGTGGAGCTGATTCTGTATTCTTTACTTCTGCAAAACATGAATCACAAAGTGTCTCTGCAAAATTGCTTGTGCGAAATTTTGCAGTTTATGCTTACAAGGATGGTGTTTCAAATTTTCTCAAGACAGAAACAAAAAAGTTAAATGATCTGGAAGATGGTTTGAAAGAATTGGAGAAAAGTATAAGCAATTCAGAAAACGCCATTAAGAAAAATGATCGTGAAATAGAGCGACAAAAGGATGATATAAAGACCTTGCAAACACAGGAAGAATTCCTTACTGCTGAGGTTATCAAACAAAAGCAACTTCTTACCACCTTTTCAGGATCACCTGAGGCAAGAAAGATCGATGAAGAGAAATTAAAAGACCTGGAAAAAGATAAAAAGAAAGTCACTAAAGAGATAGAAAAAGCGAATAGAAAAATTGACAACCTCGAAGACGATACGCGAAGTCACGAAAAATCAATTGATAATAATAAGACTAAATCAATTCCCGAGAAGACGGCAGAAATAAATAGTCAGAAGGAAGTTGTAAAAAAAATTGAAGATCTTTTAGAAAGCATACGCTAGGTATAGTCATATACAGTTTGAAAAGAAGATAAAATGAGGATTGACATTCTTAGTGTTGTGCCTGATCTTTTGGAAAGTCCTTTTGCCTATTCCATATTAAAACGTGCACAACAAAAAGGGCTTGTTGAAATTCACGTACACAATATCAGAGATTTTACGACGAATAAACACAAGACTGTTGATGATGCTCCATATGGTGGCGGCGCAGGAATGGTCATGATGATAGAGCCGGTTGTTCTTTGTCTTGAAAAATTAAAGTCGGAACGTGACTATGATGACGTCATTTATCTTAGTCCGGACGGTGAACTATTTGACCAGAAGATTGCAAACCGGATGTCGATGCAAAAGAATTTGATCCTATTATGCGGACATTACAAAGGGGTGGATGAACGTATCCGGGAACATTATATTACCCGTGAACTTTCAATAGGAAACTTTGTCCTTTCAGGTGGCGAACTTGCAGCAGCCGTCGTATGTGATGCTATTATCCGGCTTTTGCCAGGTGTGCTCAACGATGAGACTTCCGCCCTTTCAGATTCATTCCAGGATGATCTGTTGGCCCCGCCCACCTACACCAGACCGGCCGATTTCAGGGGCCTGAAGGTGCCCGATGTGCTTCTTTCGGGTAATCCTGCGGAGGTGGATAAATGGAGGCACGAACAGTCGGTCCAAAGGACACTGAAAAGGCGTCCGGATCTGCTAAATGACTGATAAAAAAGAGAAATAATTGCTTTTTTATAATCGGGATATTTGTATATTTGCATCCCGAAATTGGATATGCCGTTTCGAAAACATTGAAAATCATGAACTTAGTAAAAGTTGCTACAGACGCAATTGTTGAAAACAAAGAGATGCCTGATTTCAAGGCAGGTGATACAGTCACTGTACACTATAAAATTATTGAGGGAACGAAGGAACGTATTCAGCAATATCAGGGAGTAGTACTACAGCGTAAAGGAAGTGGCGTTACACAGACCTTTACCGTCCGAAAAATATCTAACGGTGTCGGAGTTGAAAGAATTTTCCCTCTCTTCTCCCCTAAGATCGACAAAGTTGTTGTTGACAAACGCGGTGTTGTCCGCCGTGCAAGAATTTTCTACCTGCGTGGTATCTCAGGTAAGAAAGCAAGAATCGAAGAGAAAAAATCCTAAGAAGGAAATTTGCTTTTCACAATACAGCTCTCTGTCGCCCGGCAGAGAGCTTTTTTTATGCAATCAATATTGACCCGTACTTAACAAGACAAGGGTACATGCTTCTTCCACTTCAATTCCTTTTTTCCCGGCAAGTCGGGCAAAAAAATCGTTCTCCGCTCCGGGATTGAAAATTATCCTTCGCGGTTTTATGGATAATATATAGTCAATCATTTCTTCCTGATTTCGTTCAGAGATATACATAGTAACAGTATCAACCGGCACATCCAATGTTGGTTTGCCGACGAGTATCTTCACATCTGCAACCCGGCCTTCGTGACCACCAATAGCTATAACAGGGATATTGTGATCACGTAAGGAAAGAATAGCCTTATTGGAGTAACGTGAAGTATCTTCTGATGCTCCGATAACAAGTGTGATTTTTCCATTTTCCATATTTCAAAAATTAAAAACCTCTAACACTCCTCTATATAATTAAGGTCCTTGCTGAATGTATCTTTCACAGCATATAAGCCGGCTAATGCAAGGGCAAAACAAACGATCCCAACAATCCCTGCACTAAACACTTTGGCTGAACCTGAAGAAATGAATAACGGTTCGAGAGATTTATACAACAAGGTAATAAGAACTACCGAACCACGAACAAAATTCGGAACAGTATTAGTGACAGTTGAGCGGATATTAGTTCCAAACTGCTCCGATGCAATAGTGACGAACAATGCCCAATAACCTGTTGCGGTTCCAAGTAGGAAACACATAATATAAAACCAATCAAGCGATAACGAAGGTGGGAACAGAAACAAAAAAGTTAGCAAGGTTGAAGCTATAATATAGCCGAAGATTACTTTCTTTCGCGATCTGAAAAACTGACTGATCAATCCACTCAGCAAGTCACCAAAAGACAATCCGATATAAGCATACATGATTGCAGTCCCGGTGACAGCCCCTTCTATTCCTATTTCATTGGTAATTCCGACGCAGAGCGCTATCAGGATCCCTATGATATACCAAATGGGTAATCCAATAAGTATGCAGCCTATATAACGCTTGAGAGTATCCTTATTTTGAAACAGTATTTTAATATTCCCTCTGGCATGATGAGCAGTTTTAGATAATCTCTCATACATTCCGGATTCATAGGTTCCAATTCTAAGCAGTAACAGAAATAAGCCCAACAGTCCGCCGACAATGTATGCCATTTGCCATCCAACAAATTCAGTCCCGATAGCAGCATTACAATATTCTGCAAACAATGCACCCTCCTTGCCCACTACTGAAGCAAATACTGCACCTAAGGCACCGAAGGTGACAATGAGCATAGTACCATAACCTCTGGTTTCCTTGGACATGGTCTCTACAACAAGTGTAATTCCCGCTCCCAGTTCTCCAGCCAATCCTAGTCCGGCAAAGAAACGGACAGCAGCATAACTGTTAAGATCGGTTACGTAAGCGTTCATGATATTAGCTACTGAGTACAAGAGGATTGACCCAAACAATACAGACAGTCTTCCTCGTTTATCTCCCAGGATTCCCCAGAATATCCCGCCAAGGAGCATGCCTATCATCTGACAATTGAAGAGAAAGATCTCATTCGATTCATAGTCGATACCTGCTAATCCCAGAGCTTCCAGACTCTCTTTCTTGACAACATTGAAGAGTATGAGATCATAGATATCAACGAAGTAGCCTAGTGCGGCAACAACGACAAGCAAATTAAACGGAGTCCGGATATTTTCAGCTTTCACAGAGATTGATTTAATGGCATCAATGTATGAATCCGAGCTATTTTTTAAAAGTCTGATAGTCTGAATAAAAAAGATTTTTCAACTATAAATTCGTTAGAATAGAAGAATTCTATTAATTTCGCCCCCGGAGAAGTGGCAGAGTGGTCGATCGCGGCGGTCTTGAAAACCGTTGACCTCACGGTCCGGGGGTTCGAATCCCTCCTTCTCCGCTCATATCAGTAGAAACCTCGCTTTTGCGGGGTTTTTTTATGTTCAACTTTTTGGATCCTTCTCCCTGGTAAACTTTTTCAAACCGGTACTATTTGGGAAGCCGGGATGAGTCAGAAAAATTTTTCCAATGTCCTTCAAGAGATCTTCTTCAGTTATTTTAATCATATGTTGTACTAAATATATCAAACTCTTAGAGTAACATTAAATCTATACTATCATACGCTCAATCTGCACTATGACTTCCCCTTCTTTTTCCCTAACTTAGTAAAAACGCAAATACCTTTAAAAATTATTTATGAAGATCTCCATCATATCATCCAGCGTGAGAATCGGAAGAAAAAGTCATTGGTTGGCATTATA
>DAOQWA010000090.1:0-6843 GCA_035341855.1 Bacteroidia bacterium | reverse complement strand
CTTTTCGAGATGGCAATGTTGCCCTCGGACATACAAGGCTTTCGATTATCGACACAAGTGACGCTGCTTCGCAGCCAATGTCAGATGAAAGCGGTCGCTACACTATTGTATTTAATGGCGAGTTTTTCAACTTCAAGCAACACAGGGATTTTGTTCTGGGCAAAGGGATAAAATTAAAGTCTGAGAGTGATACGGAGGTCTTACTCTACCTCTATATTCTTGAGGGTGAAAAATGTCTAGAAAGAGTGAATGGCTTTTTTGCCTTTGCTATTTTTGACAAACAAAAACAAAATATTTTTATTGCCAGAGACAGAATCGGAATTAAACCATTGGTATATTATACTGATGCCGACAAGTTTCTTTTTGCAAGTGAATTAAAATCACTTTTAGCACTTGGAGTTCCGAAGGAAATCGATCAGGTGTCACTATATACTTACCTTCAACTTAACTACATCCCCGCGCCCGCATCCATTTTTAAATGTGTGAAGAAACTGATGCCGGGACATTATATCAACATAGAGTTAGGCTTAAAAGGTCAAAATATTTCAGAGAATAAATATTACGAAATACCACTTCGCTACAAGGACGATAAGACTATTCCAATTTCCAGTGACTACAAAGAACAACAACTAAAGTTTCGGGAATTGCTTGAAGCCTCTGTAGAAAGTCGTTTGATCTCAGATGTTCCGCTTGGAACCTTTTTGAGTGGTGGGATTGATTCCTCAGTAATTACCTCTATCGCTGCAAAAAAAACTGAGCATCTCAAAACCTTTTCGATAGGGTTCAAAGATGAGCCTATGTTTGACGAAACCAAATTTGCCGAGTTGGTTGCCAGGAAGTACAACACAGATCATACCGCATTCAGGCTAAGTAATTCTGACCTGTTTGAAAATATTTTTAATGCACTTGACTACCTCGACGAACCATTTGCCGATTCATCAGCATTAAATGTTTTTATATTGAGCAAAGAAACACGAAAACATGTAACTGTTGCCTTGAGTGGTGATGGTGCCGATGAATTATTTGGTGGATATAATAAACATGCAGCAGAACACCAAGCAAGATCAGGCGGTATTCTAAATAATCTTTTAAGGGGAAGTGCACCTTTTCTTCAATCACTTCCTCAATCCAGAAATACCCGCAGGGGCAATATGATCCGTAAAGCAGCCCGCATGGCCGAAGGTCTTCAACTTGACCCGCATGAAAGATATTGGCGTTGGGCAGCATTTGAAACAGAAAGCAAGGCAGAAGATTTTTTATGGCAACAAAAATTACCTGACCCTTTGCGGGAAGAATATGAGAGCAGAAAAAATTATCAACTTCGCTTCCTTCGACATCTCCATTCATTGCAGGAAGTACTATATACCGATATGCACCTGGTACTGGTAAATGATATGTTGGTAAAGGTTGATATGATGTCTATGGCAAATTCACTTGAAGTCAGGGTTCCTTTTCTGGACCATAATGTTGTAGACTATGCATTCTCTCTTCCTATACAATCAAAGATTGATTCTGCCGGAAGAAAAAAAATATTAAGAGACACATTCAGAAAGGATCTGCCCGCAGAACTCTATAACAGATCAAAAAAAGGGTTTGAAGTTCCTTTGCTAAAATGGTTTCGTACGGAACTTCGTCCACTGATTGAAAATGAATATTTAGGAGAAGATTTCATTGAAGAACAAAAGATTTTCAATGCTGACAAGGTCAGAGAATTGAAAAGAAAACTTTTTAGTCAAAACCCCGGTGATTCGACTGCACAGGTATGGGCACTAATTGTATTCCAACATTGGTGGAAAAAATGGATGCTGAATTAAACCAGCAGATCTTGTTGCATCAAGCTAAAATCCGCATAAGACAAGAAAGTCATTTTTAAATTCTTCCGCAGACTGGCAGGAACTAATGAATTATTGAAATTGACGTTAATTAGTGCTTTTGAGGAGTACTCTTTAATATAATCGGCTTTACCAAGCTTTAATCGACTAAAAAGCTTACCTTTGTGAAAATCTAAAAAAAATTCATGGGCAGATCGCAGGAAACATTCAATAAGAAGGACATACGCATCAAAAAAGAAAAGAAAAGAAAAGAAAAGGAACAGAAGCGTCTGGCCCGGAATGAGAGCGAAAAGTCAGGAAAATTAGAAGATATGATGGCCTATGTTGACGAATTCGGTCGCATCAGCTCCACTCCTCCTGATCCTACCAGAAAGATCAGTATCTCTGCAGAAGAGATAGAGATCAGCATCCCTAAAAAAGACTCAAGACCTGAAATGGATCCTATCCGAAAAGGTGTAGTTACTTTTTTTAATGACTCAAAAGGGTACGGCTTCATTAAAGATAGTGAAACTTCGGAAAGTGTTTTTGTACACGTGAACAATATCCTTGAGGAAATTAAAGAAAATAATATCGTAAATTTTGAAGTTGAGATGGGTCAGAAAGGACCGAGTGCCATTCAGGTGAAGGTTGTCCGTGATTGAACTTATCCCGAAAATATTTTAAAAAAAACTCCGGTCCAATCCGGAGTTTTTTTTAAAAATCTTGATGCGTTTGAATAAGCAAACAAAGCGGTTGTTGTTCACAATTTTCATTTAATCCAAAACCCCCAAACTATCCAACTCTTCCTTTGTGACAGAAGGTGGAACAATTCCAAGTCTGAGTTTGTGAATTACAAATTCTGCAGCATGCATTGCCTTCATTTGAGAAGAAAATCCCTTTGTCCCAGAGACGGCCGGTATAGTACCTTGATGAATATACAACTTCCCGGCTTTAATAATATTATAACCAAAGCCTCCCTCCGGTGATTCTACAGCGAAAACATGTGCTTCAAAATCCGGTAGTTCGTCAGCGATTGCATTTGCCAATTCTTCTTCCGGCAATTCTTTTTTTATAAACTCATGGATCTTCGCTGAGTCATTAATGAGGCTTCCCTCATCATCATAGTTCGATGGGTCATCCGGTGATAAGCATGACATTTGAATCAGCGAGAAGGATATGAAAAACAAAATAACCTGGTAGATCCTATTCATCAACCGAAAGAATTAGATAGTTAACATTATACAGTAATTATCAGCTTTCTGATACAGATAAAAAAATCAACACTTAGCCTATTTCAGGCATAGTATACTTCCTACCCTCATTTTCCTTTTTCAACCAGTCCATCAGCGGTTGGAAGTATTCAAGCATAGCCCTGGCACTCAGGTCCTCACCTGTCTTATCTTTTAATAACTTCCTCCAATCAACACTGCTTCCGGGTTTCATGATATCTTCGATAAACTTTCCAATCTCTTTATTTCCAAAATAATTTGTTGCATGTGGATCCTGTTTCAAAATATTCTTCGAAATATGATCATGTAACTGGAACAATAATACATAAGACAAAGCATAATCATAATATTGTGCAGGATCATCATTTATATGTGTCTTGGTAGCAGCGTCACAATACTCCTCTCCTCTTTCTGTTGGCGGAACAATACCCTGATATTGTTTCACGATCTCCCACCATCTCTTATTCCATTGATCGGGAGGAAGATCTTTTGAATAAAGTTCATGTTCAAAAACGCTCATCGTTCCTGTACTCCATGGAATAAAGACAACATAGTTTAATGCATCTTTCAAAAGTTGTTTCATCTCATCCAAGGGAGCATTGGCATCCACCAGACCCAGTCCTGCAGCAAAAGGTTTTTGCATGGCAGCAAGTCCGAAGAGACTACCGAGCGCTTCATGGTAAGCCCTGTTAGCACCTTCCCTTAATAGAAAAGGTACCTGAGGATTACTATAAGCAATGTAATAGTAAATGTGCCCATACTCATGATGTACTGTTTCGTACCAGGAAGCATTGGAAGTAATACTCATCAAAGTCTGAACGGAAGTATCAAGATCCATATGCCAGGCTGAAGCATGTGTATTTTTCTTATAACCCGCATCCTTTGCAACAGGATACAAACTTGAATTCTGCCAAAAGTTAGACGGCAATTGAGGAAAACCCATTGACATGTAAAACTTCTCCCCCTGCATCGCGAGCCATTCTGCATCTTTCAATTTTAATGCAGAGTCGAGGTTCAAACCTTCTACACTTACCATCTCACTCCAATCCTGACCCCATCTGTTGCTTAACCAATGTGCCGGAAGAAAATCCGGAACATCTTTTGAATGATATTTCTTTGCGAGCTCATATCGCATATAAGTGTGAAGTTCGCGATACAGTGGATTCAACTCCTGATTAAACTGTTTCAACAAAGACATCATTTCTTCGGTAGACATTCCATAGTCAGAAACCTGGAAGTTAAAGTAGTCAGGATAACCTAAGCCTTGAACAACCTTATTTCTCAAGTCACGCAAATTGACCAGTCCGGGTTTGAGCGTTTGTCCGACTGCTTTACTTGCCTCCCATGCCATTCTCCGCGTATTAGTGTCCTTCGCTTCTGATAATATCGAATCAATATCATTGGGCGTGAGTTCCTTGCCGCTCATCATAAATTTATAACCATACAAGGCCTCAGTTTGAGCAGTCCCGGCTTTAATGAGTGCTTTCACGCTCTCAGCTTCGCTTTCCGGATTGGCTGCTGCTAAATAAAGTATCTTTTTAAGTTGTCGTATTTGAATATCGCTCAAATCCTTTTCATACTTCAAAAATTCGGTTGCTTGCTTAATATTATCAATGCTTCCGGTGTATGTAGCCATGGCTTCTTCAGCCTTTGCAGAGTTGTAGGCATTCATTGTATCCCCTTCAACAATATGAGTGTTAACCTGCCACTGTCCGGCACTGGCAGCGGAATACAACTCTTTGTACTTCAGGTTATACTGATCAAGAAAGGCTTGTGCTTCTCTCACATGCCTCTGAGCTTCATTTTCACAGCTGATAAAGCTTATATATAAAAGAAGACATATAGAAATTGGAGCTCTGAGACTCAATAGTTTGTTCATCATAAATCGATTTTGGAGAACAAGTATACTAAAAATCAGGCTTTAAGCCATCGAAAAGAGATGAAAAGTATTATTGAAAACCAATGCAATCAAGCCGGAAGTCGAAAAAACCTGATATGAAAGGTGACCCTGATTCGAATTGGTGGAGATAGTGGGACTCGAACCCACGGCCTCTTGCATGCCATGCAAACGCTCTAGCCAACTGAGCTATACCCCCCGGTTCCCAGACTAAATTTCTCGTTTGGGAATGCAAAGGAAATAAAAAGATCAAATTTCTTAACAATATCTTTCATATTATTTGCGACTCAATCCTAGTATATTGCAATCACATTAATAATTATGTAATGGCTTTCAGTTATTGGGAACAAGATACATTTATAGGAAGGCCTGATGTATGCATCATCGGAAGCGGAATTGTTGGCTTAAATGCAGCCATCAATCTAAAATCCCGATCCCCATTTCTAAAAATTCTGATTCTGGAAAGAGGATATTTACCCGCCGGTGCAAGCACACGCAATGCCGGTTTTGCGTGTTTCGGGAGTATATCTGAACTCTTGATGGACATGCAAACAGAATCCGAATCCGATGTTATGTCATTGGTAGAAAAACGTTGGCGCGGCTTACAAAATATGCGTCAAGTTCTGGGTGATGAGGTTTTGAATTATGAAGCTCTTGGTGGTTATGAGCTATTCACTTCCGGTGATGCGATCCGGTATGAAATGTGTTCCGCTAAGATCGAACACTTTAACCATTTACTTTCATCTATCACTAAACAAACACACACATATTTAAATGCAGATAAAAATATTGTGAGGTTTGGATTCTCCGGCGTCGATCATATGATAGTAAATACAGGTGAAGGACAAATAGATACCGGTAAGATGATGGAAGCCCTGATAGAAAAAGCTAGTGTATTGGGCATTAAAATTCTCAATGGTATAAAAGTTGAAAAATATATCGATGAGAACCCCAAAGTCAGAGTTATTGTCACAGGAAATGAAAACATCTATTGCGACAAATTACTAATATGCACTAATGGCTTTGCCCCTGAGCTGATTGATGAAATAGATGTTGAACCGGCCAGAGCACAAGTCTTGGTGACTGAACCACTGGAAAATATTTTATTCCGTGGAACCTTTCACTATGATGAAGGATACTATTATTTCAGAAATATAGGAACAAGAGTATTACTGGGCGGAGGGAGAAATTTGGCATTCGAACAAGAGAAAACAAGTACTGATGATTTAAATGATATGATCCAAAGAAGACTTGAAGATCTCTTAGGCACGATGATAGTTCCGGGTCAAAATGTCCGGATCGCTCGTCGTTGGTCCGGAATTATGGGATTAGGATCGTCAAAAAAAAGTATCGTAAAAAAAATATCTCCTTCTGCATATTGTGCAGTCCGTCTTGGTGGCATGGGTGTTGCAATAGGAAATCTTGTTGCAGCAGAAGCAGCTGACCTAATTCTTGATGATCTCTGATTTGTTGTTATGAACATTCATTGTTGGTTCAGAATCAACAAAGATGTTGGGCACCCTATGAATTCTCTTAATTTTGCCACTCAAGCTGAAACTAACTTGTACCGGATCTTTCAATTAAAATATTTTCTTATCCTGCTTTTGACAGGACTACTGTATAGCTGTAGTCCGACAAAACACATTCCCGAAAACTCACACCTCCTGATGAGAAACACCATCATCAGTGATACAAATACGATAGAAAAAGAAAGGTTTTATTCGCTCTTAAAACAAAAGCCTAACAGGAAGATCCTGGGGATATTCCAGTTTCATCTAAGCATGTATAATCTGGATTTATGCCACATCCAACGAACCACTGACACATGGCGGTGAAAACTTTGGTACCGAGTGGCGTCCCATCCTGGCTGAATCCTGGGAAACCAGCGAAGACGGCAAGGTATGGA
>DAOQWA010000089.1:0-6947 GCA_035341855.1 Bacteroidia bacterium | reverse complement strand
CTATAATCTTTGTAAAAATGAATTAAATCAATACTTTTGCAACCCGATTCAATAAAACCGGAAACATGGTGATTGTAGCTCAGCCGGTTAGAGCGCTAGATTGTGGATCTAGAGGTCGTGGGTTCGAGCCCCATCTTTCACCCAAAAGCCTACTCAAAAGCGAGTAGGCTTTTTTTTATCGGAAGCATCTGAATAATTGCGATAAACTATTATTCGGATCTTTTCTGAGCAATAAACTAACTTTGTGATAATGGAAAAAGAAAGAACGATCCTGCTTCAAGTTGAAGGAATGGATTGTGCTAACTGTGCACAAACAATCACCAGATCGCTAAAGAAGGATGGACTCCAAAATGTGAACGTAAACTTTGCCAGTGGAGAGGTGAGCTTTGAACTTGTTTCATCTCAATCAACCGATAATGCCATCAAAAAAATTGCTGATCTGGGTTACAATGTGACTGCAAGATCTGACCAAAAAGAAAGCAGTGCTTCGTCAGAACATGTACATCAACATACCAAAGGCTCAAGTTCAACAAAAAGAAAACTTTACTGGTCGGCATTATTTAGCGTTCCGCTTTTATTGCACATGATTTTGCCATTTCCCCTCCTCCACGACCCGTACTTTCAATTGATCTTATGTACTCCCGTAATGTTCATCGGATGGGGGCATTTTGGAAAAAGTTCTTACAAGTCGATACGGGCCGGTTTTCTAAATATGGATGTATTGATCACTATTGGTTCAACTGCAGCTTTTATCTATAGTGTGGTCGGGCTTGTCAAATATCACAATACTTTCGAAGTTCATAATTACATGTTCTTCGAAACAGCCGCTACAATAATTACCCTTGTACTCTTAGGAAATTTAATTGAACAAAGGTCTGTAAAGCAGACTACCACTGCAATTCATGACTTGAATAAACTTCAGGCAAGCACTGCTAAATTAGTAAGAACGACTAATGGCAAGGAGGAGGTTTTTTCTATTGATGTTGCAGAAGTAAAAGTAGGTGACATCTTATTGGTTAACACAGGTGATAAAATTCCTGTCGACGGTTGCGTGACTGAAGGTAGTGCACTGATCAATGAATCATTTATTTCCGGAGAGAGCTTACCTGTACATAAAGAGAAAGATGACAATTTAACAGGTAGTACGATCCTGGAATCCGGTTCGATACGAATGAAGGCTTTGAAAGTTGGTTCTGATACTACACTTGCACAGATAATCGAACTTGTAAAATCAGCACAACATAGCAAACCTGAAATCCAAAAATTAGGAGATAAGATCAGCGCTATCTTTGTGCCTGCTGTAATAGCAATAAGCCTCTTGACTTTTATTATCTGCTTTTTTGCACTTTCTATTCCCATTCAAAAATCTTTGATGAACGCAATTGCAGTATTAGTCGTCTCCTGCCCTTGCGCTATGGGACTTGCAACACCTACTGCCGTAATGGTCGGTTTGGGCAGAGCGGCAAAGCAAGGTATACTGATCAAAGGAGGTCATACACTTGAACTTTTTTCATCCTTGAAAACTATTGTATTTGATAAAACGGGCACACTCACAACCGGCCGGTTTAAGATTCACAAATTCATTGTCATTGAGGGTGATGAAACTGAAATAAAAAGCAGACTTTATTCTCTTGAACAAAACTCTTCCCATCCTATTGCACAATCACTGCTCAGTGAACTTAAAAATGTTAAAGAAACAAGTTCTAAAATCCGATGGAAAGAAATCAAAGAAGATAAAGGAATTGGTATCAATGCTACTGATGAGAACGGAGATCTTTATAGTGTCGGATCATTTAGAATGGTCCGGCATTTTATAAAAGACGATTCACATTCAATCTATATTCTAAAAAACAACAAACTGATAGCGACACTCGATCTTGAAGATGAAATTAAAAAGGATACTGCCAAAACAATTTCAGCTTTGAAGCAGCAAGGCTTGCATGTGATCATGATCAGCGGAGACAGAAAAAATATATGTGAACGCGTTGCTGCTGCAGTCGGGATCGAAGAAGTTCATGCAGAGCAAATGCCTGCTCAAAAACTTAAAATTATCACCGAGCTTAGCAAGAAAGCTCCGACAGCTATGGTTGGCGATGGAATTAATGATGCACCTGCTTTGGCAAATGCAAGCATTGGTATTTCACTCGGCGACTCCACACAAATTGCCATACAAAGTGCCCAGGTAGTTTTGCTGCAACAGGATGACCTTGGAATATTGTTGAAGGCAATGAATATTGGTCGTAAAACATACACAACTATCAAGCAAAATTTATTCTGGGCATTCTTTTACAATGTACTTACCATACCTATTGCGGCTGCAGGCTACCTGAGCCCTATGATAGCTGCGCTGTCAATGGCATTTTCAGACTTGGTGGTGATTGGAAATTCCGTCCGACTTAAATACAAAAAAATACATTAGTACTAAAAGCTTTGGGTATTTTGCATTCATACAACAATAATTTTGACTAAGAAGAACAGCCCCTATATCCTTATGTTGACAAAGTGGTATCCTTATGACAAGGATCCACAGTTTGGAGTATTTATTCAGAAACAAGCAAGAGCCATCTCTCTGTACAAAGAAATAGTTGTCTATGCTTCACACGCACATGATGAAGCAGGCAGACCTGCCTTTGAATTGCAGATGGTCCGATCAGGAGATCTTACTGAATATATTATGTACTACAGGAAGAGTCGATCTTTTCTTTCACCTCTGATAAATGCGATACATTACATAAGAGCATGGAATAAAAGTTTCACCATCATTCATAAAAATCATGGTATACCCGAAACCGTACATGCATACATACTTTTACGTCCTGCCATAATTGCATATAGACTTAGCCGGCGTTTTAGGATACCCTTAGTGATTAGCGAACAATGGTCAGGATACACCAATGGCAAATTCGAACAAAGACTATGTCTGATAAGGATCCTTTCAAAATACTTCTTTAAAAAAGCAGATGAACGGATCGCGGTTTCAAACTTTCTTAAAAGTTCGATGGAAAAGCTTGGATTTAGCAAACCGATAAATATTGTTCCGAATATTATTGAAATACAAGATCCTCCAGAATCACTAACCCGAAACGACAAGATTCAAATTCTCTTAGTTGCCGATTTGGTAGATGAAATTAAAAATATTAGTGGAACAATAAGAGCCTTCACTGAGGCAAAAAAATCCATGCCCAATATTTATTTGAAGATCATAGGACATGGAAAAGACGCCGAAATGTTAAAGGATCTTTGTTCTACTCTGCAATTAACAGAAGAAAATATAAAATTTGAAGGCTTGCAGAGTAACAAAGAAGTTTACAAGGCACTTTGGAATTGTGATTTTTTATTGATGAACAGTCGATTCGAAACATTTTCGTTGATATGTGCAGAAGCACTGAGTTGCGGCAAACCGGTCGTAGCAACAAAATGCGGAGGACCCGAATCATTCATTAATGAGGACAATGGCTTGTTGATTCCAATTAATGATGACGCAGCATTGTGCTCAGCAATAATATACATGGCTGAAAATTACCAAAACTACTCACCTGAAAAACTGCGGGAACAAAGCAGGAATAAATTTAGCCCTGAAACAGTTGGTGCTCAGTTGTGTACAATTTACAACAAGATAAATTAGGATAGACATCATTGTTCTTTTTCAACCCTGTTCCTGACCGATTTTCACCTGTGTTGAAAATCTTACAAATAAATGACAGAAAAGGCTGATTCTGAGAGTAAAAACCTCGATTGAATTCTTTGTTATCGCCAAATTTTACTTAAATTTGTCTCAAGAAAAACCAACCAAATATTATTGTCTAACTAAATTAAATTAAGCAAATGAAAAAAATATTACTAGCCTGCTTGACTGTCGGAATCGCATTTTCGGCAAGTGCACAGGTTGAAAAGAGGCTTCCTGCAGGCTTCCAATCAGCTGAGATACCTGCTAAAGTGAAGCAGAATAGTTTCCTGGTGAACAAACGTGCTGAGCGTCTTGACAATTTTCTTCCATTGAATAATTCACAAGCAAGAACAACTGCTGCTCCATCAGGTGCCAGACAGAATCGTATTGCTACTACAATCATGGAAGAGGAAATCATCGGTTACACATACTACGATCTGCAAACAAACAACTCTCATGGCAGTCGTTTAGTACGTAACTCTGACGGATCATTCTCTGCTGTATGGACATTCTCCCCGAATGCGACAACAGATTTCCCGCAGCGCGGAACAGGTTATAACTATTATGACCCAAATCCACCAACACCTCCTTACTCCAGCCACTGGTTCTTCTCTCCTGATGGTCCCGGCGGAGACTATCCTCAAACAAGAACTGAAGGTGCTTACCGTACCGGTTTCACAAACATTGTGACTACTCCTTCCGGCAGAGAAATGACTATGGCACACTCATCTACATTGGGTCGTATGCTTTTAAATTCTCGTCCGACAAAAGGAACAGGTGCATGGTCTCAACAGATCAATGCTTTGGGAGCAACTGCAAACAATGATACATGGGCAAAAGCCACAAGTTCAGGTGACACAGTTTATGTTATCGTGCAGGGTACAGGCGTACAAGATCCTCCAGTTCCACTTTATGGTCAGGATGGTCCGATCCTTTTCTCTCGTTCAGTAGACGGAGGTCAGACATTCCCTATCCTTAGAACTCTTATCAGCGAAATCGACTCTAATTTCTATGATGGATTTGGAGCAGATAACTATACAATTGATGCAAAAGGATCTACAGTTGCCATCACTTTCGGTGACCTTGGAACTGATTTAGGCCTCTTGAAATCACTTGATGGCGGAATGACATGGACCAAAACTATCATCTCTACTATGCCTATTCCTTTCTTTGATTTCGATTCAATGCTCACAGACGTTGATGGAGACGGCAGCTACGATACTCTATTCACAACTTCCGGAGATCACACAGTATTGATCGACAACAACGGAATGTGTCATGTTTGGTTTGGTTCTTCTGAGTGGTGGAGAGATACCTCGCACGAAGCAGGTTTCTTAAGTGCACATCTTACTGATGGTCTTTACTATTGGAATGAGACTATGCTTCCAGATGCTTATGTTCAAATTGCAGCCACACAAGACTACAATGCTAATGGAACAATAGATTTCCCATTAGACGAAACATGTGCTCGTCCTTATGGTCGCTATGGCTTCTCATTAACAAGCAGACCTTCTGCCGGTATTGATGCAAATGGACATCTGTATGTAACATATATGTGCTTAAATGAGGCTGCTGATACTGCTATTTGGCATCAAATGCATACGCATCTTTATATGACAACATCGACAGACAATGGGGCTACATGGACATACCCATGGGATCTTGTTTTACCACAGTCAATGGGTGGAGATGGAGAATTACAAGAATGTGCTTATGGAACAGTTGCACGTCACGTAGACAACTGGGCGTATGTTCTTTATCAGCGTGATGCTGCCCCGGGGCATAGCTTAAGCACGGAAGCATGTGATATGGCAAATAATGCTGCTGCTAACGATATTGTCTTCGTGAAAATCGAAGCAGCTACTGTTAGCGTTCCAACAATTCCGGGAGCTTCAAGACTAGAGGTTTCTCAGAATTACCCTAACCCAGTAATCGGTGCAACGGCATTTAATGTGTCACTCACTGAGAGATCAGACATTACTGTTCAGGTGACAGATCTGATCGGTAAAGTTGTTTACTCAACTAGCCGTACGAATGCTGCAAGCGGAATTCACACTATCCAATTCAGCACTTCTAACTGGAATGATGGAATTTATTTCTATACTGTTCAGGCACAAGGTCAGAAGATCACTAAACAAATTGTTGTTCAGTAATCTTTCATTGAACTTTAAAAAAAAAGGAGACTGTTAATAGCAGTCTCCTTTTTTTATATGAAAATTTAGGACTCTCAATGTGGTTCTTTGCAAAAGCATTCATTAACGTAAATCCTTCAGGGATGAAATGGCCGGAATCCTTTCAACAGTAAATCCTTCCGCATACGAAACACCGGCCTGACGTCCCATTTCCCGTGCACGCGCAGGAAGAAAATCTATGAAGTCTTTTGATGAAATTGCTGTATCCGGCTCCTTCGACTTCGGATCATAGAACTGCGAGGAATAGGCAAGCACAGCTTTCATCCTTTCCTCCCACACCGAACTTACATCAATTACGAAATCAGGTCTAATATGCCTGTCTTGAATATAATGATACACAAAAGGTGTTGTCCATGGAGCTAATTCTTTCTTATTCTCGTCAAGCACGACAAGTTTCAAAAGCCCTGCTAAAAAAACTGCATCAGAAACTAATTTTGCGGCAGCACCATGATCAGGATGACGGTCACTAACGGCATTACACAAAATGATGTCCGGCTGATATTTCCTTATTTTTTTAATGACAGCTATTCGACTCTCATTATCATTCACAATGAAACCATCCCGTAGCTGAAGATTTTCTCTTATTTGCAAACCTAATATTTGCTTTGCTTTTTCAGCTTCAGAGGCTCTGGTCTGAGCATCTCCCCTTGTTCCAAGCTCTCCCAAGCTAAGGTCGATGATGCCTGTTTTTAATCCCATTTTTGCATGTAGGATCATAGTGCCGGAACATGCCAGTTCTACATCATCCGGATGGGCAGCAAATGCAAGAATATCCAATTTCATAGTTGCGATTGATATCATATTGCTTGACAAAAAGTCTTACAATTATTGATTTGATTTGATGTCAAAGGTAAAAAAGCATTCATTATTCAATAATCTTATCGGATTTTCATACTTTCGAAGCTAATTACAGAAAGGGTCAACATTATATTGAGCCTTTTGACAAGTATTCTCTATGAATATTACTTTTCACGGAGCTGCCAGAACAGTTACCGGTAGCAAACACCTCCTCGCACTTGATGATGGTAGAAAAATACTGCTAGACTGTGGTTTTTTTCAAGGACGTGGTGCAGACACTGATTCACTGA
>DAOQWA010000088.1:0-7277 GCA_035341855.1 Bacteroidia bacterium | reverse complement strand
CCATCGTTCTCGGTGCCTATGTTTTTGATGTTTTAAAATTAAAATCAAGAGGAAATCTGGTGTTTTGAAAGAAGAAAATATGTATCGGCAATGAATTCAAGAATTCTAACCAGCCTGATGATTACATTGCCAAACAAACACCTACGATCTTAAAAATTATGCTCCCTACTAATAAAACAAAAATCGTTGCTACCATAGGTCCAGCATCTTCATCAGCGGAAATACTCAGTAAGATGATCCGTGCCGGTGTGGATGTTTGCCGTCTTAATCTATCACACGGCCAATACGATGAACACAAAAAAATAATTTCATCCATTAGGAGAATCAGCAAGGACCTTGGTTTTCATGCCGCAATTCTGGTCGACCTTCAAGGTCCAAAACTAAGAATCGGTGATCTTGAACAAAGCCATATCGAACTAAAAGCCGGAGAACAAATTATCTTTACTACCAATGAATGTACAGGGAATTCGAAGAGATTGTATATGAATTACAGTCAGTTTCCTGAGGATGTGAAGGTAGGAGATGTTGTCCTTATTGATGATGGCAAAATTCAGCTTCGTGTGATGAACACAAATAGAAAGGATGAGGTTGTGGCAGTGATCGAGGGAGGAGGAATGCTTTCAGGGCGAAAGGGTGTCAACTTACCTAACACAAAAATTTCACTACCAAGCCTGACAGAAAAAGATCTCGAAGATCTTGATTTTGCAATCTCGCAGGACGTTGATTGGATTGGGCTATCATTTGTTCGAAATGCCAATGATATCCTCGATTTAAAATCACGCATTGCAGGGGCAGGGAAAAAGATCCGTGTAATTGCAAAGATAGAAAAGCCGGAAGCTCTGGAAGATATAGACCAGATCATCCGTGAGACAGATGCTCTAATGGTTGCCCGTGGAGATCTTGGTGTCGAATTACCAATGGAGCAGGTTCCTATCATTCAGAAAATGCTCGTTGAAAAATGTATTCGGGCAACCAAGCCGGTCATCATAGCCACACAAATGATGGAGTCGATGATCAGTAACTACTCTCCTACCCGTGCGGAAGTCAATGATGTGGCAAACTCAGTGATGGACGGTGCAGACGCTGTGATGCTCAGCGGAGAAACATCAGTAGGAAAATACCCCTTGAAAGTTGTTGAGTCCATGCGTAAAATTATTGCTACGGTGGAGGCAAACTCATTTCGCTACAACAGGAATTATCAACCTGATGTAACAAGTAAAACCTACATATCAGATTCAGTCTGTTATAATGCATGCGTTATGGCATCACAGGTAGGTGCTAAAGCTATTGTGGGAGTCACACGTTCCGGTTATACAGCTTATAAAGTAGCCGCACAAAGACCTGAAGCAGATATTTTTATCTTTACAGACGTTCCATCTTTACTAAGCGTATTAAGTTTAATCTGGGGAGTTCACGGTTTTTACTATGACAGGAATGTTTCAACTGATCAGACAATTACCGAGCTTCAGGAAATTCTAAAAAATAAAAATGTCTTGCAAGAAGGTGATCTTGTAATCAACCTGGCCAGTGTTCCACTGGAAGATCAAGGCAGAACCAATATGATTAAACTTGGTACCGTTAAATAATTCAATAATTAATTAATTTTTAATTCTAAAAAATGGCTATCAACATTCCTTTACTCAAAGAAATTTGTGAAACTGCAGGTGCTCCGGGATTTGAAAATCGCATTCGTGAAATTGTATTACGTGAAGTTACTCCCCTCGTAGATAAGGTAAGTGTAGATAACCTTGGGAATGTCACTGCCTTTAAAAAAGGAAAGAAGTCCAAAAAGGTGATGATTGCTGCACATATGGATGAAATTGGATTCATGGTGACACACATAGATGAAAATGGATTTCTGCGATTTCATACTTTAGGTGGTTTTGACCCAAAAACATTAACGGCACAAAGAGTTATTGTACACGGCAAAAAAGATCTAATCGGCGTGATGGGAAGCAAACCAATTCACATCATGACATCAGATGAAAAAAACAAAGTACCTCAGGTTAAAGATTATTTTATTGATCTGGGAATGTCAAAAAAAGAAGTCGACAAATATATTTCAGTTGGAGATCCTATTACCAGACAAAGGGAGCTGATAGAAATGGGAAGCTGCGTAAATTGTAAGTCTATTGATAATCGCGTATCGGTCTTCATCCTGTTAGAAACATTACGACAACTCAAAACAACACCATACGACATTTATGGGGTATTTACAGTCCAGGAGGAAGTTGGTATTCGCGGCGCAGGAGTCGCAGCACATCAGATCGAACCTGATTTTGGATTTGGTCTTGATACTACCATCGCCTACGATGTTCCGGGATCTCTGCCACATGAAAGAGTCACAAGTCTGGGAGGCGGAGCAGCAATCAAAATCATGGACTCCTCGACAATTTGTGATCTCAGGATGGTAGAATACATGAAAAAAACAGCAAACAAGTCTAAAATAAAATGGCAACCTGAAATATTACAGGCCGGAGGAACAGATACTGCAGGAATTCAACGTATGGGTAAAACCGGTGCTATTGCAGGAGCAGTCTCAATTCCTACCAGGCATATCCATCAGGTCATCGAAATGGCAGATAAAAATGATATTTTGAATTGTATTAAATTACTGACCAACTGTTTAAAAGAATTGGATACCTATGATTGGAAATTCTAATTAACTAAATTTTTCGCCAAAATTCCTGGCTAAAGATTTTTTTCTTTGAAATACTATCCTATTTTTGGGTATTCCAAGTTCCTCAGCTAATTCAACTTTTGATGCCTTTGACCCAAGGAATAAATAGATATTTGATTAAATTACTGGATACTGCACAGGATGGCGTATTAATATTGGATATGGAGGGAAATATCAAATACGTAAATCGTTCTTTATCCAATACATTTGAAATAGACGCAATTGAATTGGTCAATCAGCCTTGCAACGTTTTTAGCACTGATCCAAAAATTATTTTTTTAGAAATTGTTCGTGACCTTTCAATAAAGCAATATGTGGTTAAAAACCTTAAGTGCAAAATTGCAAATGACAAGATCTTAGATTTTACCGCAAGTTTTACATTCCTAAGAGATGATGTTACTATTCATTCCGGAGTAATGGTTGTATTAAAAAACAGGATTTTGCAAAGTGAAAGCGAAAAAAAATTTCTTGCCCAACAACACAATCTGCTTCGTTCCATGAATATGCGTACGGATGAGATATGTATTGTATATAATATGAAAAACTATAGAAGTATTTTTTGTTCTGATACAATCGAACAAATTCTTGGATGGACTGCTGAAGAATATATTAATGGTGGGTGGGCATTCTCTCTTGCTATCACCCACCCTGAAGATGCTCATTTAGCACAGGAAGTTTTTAGCAGAGAGGTAAAAAAAAGAAAAGCTTCTTTCAGTGCGCTGGATCACATTCCTATAACTATAGGTTATCGAAAAAGAACCAAGAGTGGAGAGTATCGTCAGATGTATGCAGAGACATGGGTTCTGGACAGGGATGAAAATGGTGAATTGTTTCATGTGATTATATTTCTTAAAGATGTTACTGTTGAAAAATTAAAGAATAAAATTGTTATCAATAATGGAATTTTAGAGCTGGTACATAACGGCGTGAATCATATAAAGATTGAAGGTGCTCATTTAATTTCTAAAATTGAACCTTCACGCATTCTTCAACTCAGTGAACGAGAAAGAGAGATTCTTGCTTTGATTAAAACGGGTCTCTCAACTAAGGAGATTGCATCAAAACTTTCACTGAAAGTCAATACTATAAACACCTACAGAAAAAATTTAATGAATAAATTAAATGCAAAAAATTCTGCTGAACTTGTCAATATAGCAATGGAGCAAAATATTATGTGACCTGAACTTTTTTTCTTGTCTAAAATTACATTTTTTCACTTTGATTAATTGTTTGAATATGCGTCCGATATATTATTTTATTAAAAATTTAAAAGAATTATACCAAACTGTTCCTGAAGGCATCCTGATAACAGATTCGAATGGTTCGATAGTCTTAATGAATCAGAAGCTTCAAACATTTTTCAAAACGTCAGAAAAGGAATGGCTTGACAAACCTGTCAGTCAATTTATTCCAAATCATGATCCAATAAGTCATTTCAAAAAGTTAATATCAAAGAAAGCCCTGATCAATAAATTTGCATTCAGAATAAATAAAAAGGAGCAGAGCTTAGTTTCAATAACTCAAATTCTTGAAAACGAAGATGACTATGCAGGCATGGCTTATATTTTCAGGCTGGACAAAAACTATCTACCTAATAATCCCTACTCGAATAAAAACAATCCGATTGTAAAAGTTTTGAATTTAAAAAAAAATGTAGCATGGTTGATATCGAATTTAAAGAGTCTCCAAACCGCATATTGTAGTGATAGCATGGAAAATTTGGTTGGATGGACAGCAGAAGAGTTTACATTAGGCGGATGGGCTTTTAGTTTCAATCTTGTACACCCTCAGGATCAAATTAGTTCTTTGAGTTTAATGGCCGACGGTATCCGCTTGAGAAACGAAAAAAAAATTGTCTATGACCATATTCCAATTCAACTTAAATTCCGTTGCCGAACCAGGGAGAATAAATGGGTATGGTTCGATAACACTGTAACCGTACTGGAACGAGACGAAAAAGGAAACATTGAATTTATAATTGGATCAATCAAGATTTTTGATCCTGAAAATGCTGATGAAGAACTTTCTCAAATAAAACTCTTGGAAGAAAATGTTTTCATTAAAGATGGAAAAACATTCATTAGTATTGATGCACTATTAGAAATTCAACACAGAACTCTGCAGAATTCGGAAACTAATTCTAAAACACTTGTCGATTCATATCACCTTTCAAATCGTGAACTAGAAATTTTATCACATATTGTTAACGGACTTTCATCTGATGAGATAAGTGAAAAACTATATATCACCAAAAACACCGTCAATATGCACCGTAAGCAGATCATGAAAAAGATGCATGCAAAAAATCTTGCTGATCTGGTCAGAAAAAGCATTGAAAGTGGACTTTTCAATAAAAAAGGATAAAATCCCACCATTTTTAGTGATTAAATACACCCTAAATGGTAATTGTAGGATTTAATGCCAAAAAGCACATTTGATGTACTTTTCACACTAGCTCCATTATTAAGCTTTTTTCATGCCCCGGGGACGCAGCCTCGGGGCATTTCATTTCCATCAGGCTGCTGCACTTAGCATTCGAAGACCTTCAATGGCACTTGATTTTTCAACATTCTCCATGATAATAGGGCCATTTACCAATTATCGATTGCTTTTTCCTGTACTGAGGTTAATTTACCTAAAAAAGATAAATATGTCAACATTGGAAATTCAAGATCATCTTCATGTCTATAGCATGTTCTCTTTTAAAGATGGAAGAAAAGAACCCGGTATTCTTATCAATAAGTATAACATCATTAAAGGTGAAGTAGAATATCTGTTTATTCATCAATTAAACATGCAGGCATACAAAACTGCATTTGAAAAATATGACAGAGAAAAATGTACTGAGCTTGTTGAAGAAATAAATACTAACGATCTGGTTAGCATTCATCAAGTGTCATTAAGTGACTATAAAATTATCATGGAATTACTAAATGAAAGAAATCAGCAATTGAATCTCATGAAATAAAACAAAATTTACCCATTAAAACTATGAAAAGGCCTGATAATTTCAGGCCTTTTTCATTCACCAAGTATATTAACACATTAACCATATTTTATTCTTTCACTTAACACAGAATTCTTTTAACAATAATGCGGAGATAATGGAATGGTTTAATATTTTTTATTACTTTGTATCCTCGCAAAATTAAGGGTTTCCGCTGCTTTTTTCGGATTTTCTCTTTATCGGCTATCTCATCAATTATTGACAATCAAAATCAACAATAAATGAAAACACATCTATCTATCATGAAAAACTTTATCTCAATTTCTGGTCCTGTTTTTTCTGCATTACGAAGAAACCTGACAAGCAAATTTGTCAACACTTCAACTTCCGACACCGGCTTTAAAAAAATTGCAATTGCGTTCGCTGCGTTCGCATTTGTCATTTTAGGAAGTTATGAAAAAGGCCTTGCGCAAACTACCGTCTTCTCTGATGATTTTAGCACCAACACAAACGCAACCTACACAACAAGCGGTTTAATCGGCTCAAGTGCATGGAGCGTTGCTGTGAGTGCCGGCGACTTTGGAGCAAGAAGAAACACATCCCCTGAACAACTTGAATTGACAAATGATGCGACCGGGGTTGGAAATGCCACTGGTTCTGTTTACTGTTCAACTTTGTCTTCTGCCTTTGCCAGTCCTTATAACACTACCCTTAATTCAAATGGGGGATTGGTGACATGGACATTTAACATGAGACAAATCAGAACGGATCCGGCAGGATTGATAAGTGGATCATATGGCGTGGCATTTGTCCTCGCGGGAAGTGGAACAACAAGCCAATCTTCAGGTTCAGGTTATGCTGTCGCCTTGGGAAATTCAGGCTCTACGGATCCGGTTAGACTGGTAAAATATGCTAGCGGATTAGCAAGCGCATCGAATATTATCACGTCCAATACCTCAGGTTTGACTGATTTTGGAAATCAATATCTTAGTGTAAAAGTTACCTACGATCCGGGTTCTGACACATGGGAATTGTTTTTAAGAAATGATGGAACAAGTTCATTTACTGATCCCAACAGTGGAAGTCTGGATTCACAAGGAACCATAGTTGATAACACATACACTTCATCTTCCCTTACTACAATGGGTGGCTTTTGGAGTGGTTCAACAGCGGGCAATCAGACTGCGTTTTTTGATAATGTTGTAGTAACTATAGCATCTGTTGTGCCGGAAATCACAGTATCAACTAATACCCTGACGGATTTTGGAAATGTTCAAACAGGTACTTCTTCAGCAGATCAGTCCTATACAGTACAAGGAATTAATCTTACAGATACTCTGCATATTCTTGCTCCTTCTCAATTTGAAATTTCATTTACAAGCGGCAGTGGTTACAATGACTCATTATTTCTTATCCCTTCTTCCGGAACTGTTGCAAACACAACAATTTACGCACGCTTTTCTCCAACTGCAAATGGTGCTGTAAGCGATAGCATTTCGCATCTAAGTTTAGGTGCCACAACTAAAAAGGTTGGGGTTAGCGGTACAGGAACAAGTTGCAGTCCGCCAAATATCACACCAAGCGGACCAACAACCTTCTGTACAGGTGGTTCAGTAATGCTTACAGCAGATCCCGGTGTAAGCTATTTGT
>DAOQWA010000087.1:0-7371 GCA_035341855.1 Bacteroidia bacterium | reverse complement strand
TTCACCCTCTCGGTGAATTATCGTCATACTTCGAAAGCCATGACTCAAATATCCAGACAAATTGATTCAATCAGGACAACCTCCGTCAGAACTGAGAATCTTGATGCGAATGACAATTATGGTGTCGGTTTAACTTTACCTGTGCAGTTAACCAAGTGGTGGTACACAAGCAATAATTTTAATTTCTTCAACAATCGTTATAAGGGCATTTCATCAGTAGGATCGGTAGACAAGCGATTGAATTCTTATACATTCAATACATACAATTCCTTTTCACTTCCACATTCATGGTCGATGGAGCTAAGTGCATATTATTCTTCAAAAATGGTGTGGGGTACCTTATTAATCGATCCGCATTTTGCAGTCTCTGCCGGATTTAGGAAAAACTTTATGAAAGATAAATTCAGTTTACGGGTGAATGTTAATGACATTTTTCATAGTGAAAGCTTTAATTCAGTTATCAAGTACCAAAACGTAGATGCCGACTATAACCGGGTTTATGACAGCCAATTTGTGCGTCTGCACGTATCGTACAATTTTGGAAAGAAAACGGTTCCAAGAGCCCGACAAAGAGCCACGGGTTCACAGGAGGAGGAGAATAGGATTAAAACAGGGCATTAAACTTCATTCCCATTCGAAACATGGGAAGTTGAGAGGATCGTTACGAATTGTTTATCCTGATAAACATAGAATTTTCTATTGAATTCGTCGTTTTTTAAATCGACCGGAATTGTCATTGACTGCTATTGTATAATTGACTAAATTCGTGCCTCATTTTAAGATCTATGGAATTCACAGCCAGGCAAATCAGCGACTTACTTAATGGAACGGTTGAAGGTGATCCATCCGTTATGGTTAGTAGGCTTAGTAAGATTGAAGAAGGGAAGTCAGGTGACTTGACATTTCTGGCTAATCCAAAATATGCTCCTTTTATTTACTCAACGAAGGCCTCGCTTGTTATTGTGAATAAGAGTTTTGTTGCTGAACATGCAATTGAACCTACGCTGATCAGAGTAGAGAATGCCTATGAGTCATTCGTTCATTTACTCGAAATTTATAATCAGATACAGAAAGATAAAAAAGGAATTGAACAACCTTCGTTCATATCTGCAACTTCGAGTCTTGGTGAAGATTGTTATGTTGGTGCTTTTGCGTACATAGGAAATAATGTTAAGATTGGAAATAATGTCAAGATCTATCCGCAGGTTTTTATTGGGGACAATGCAATTATAGGCGACAATACCACCTTATATTCCGGAGCCAAAGTCTATAGTGACTGTGTAATTGGAAGTAATTGCACTTTGCACACAGGGACTGTAATTGGTGCAGATGGATTTGGGTTTA
The DNA here is from genome assembly GCA_035341855.1 of Bacteroidia bacterium. Taxonomy (GTDB): domain Bacteria; phylum Bacteroidota; class Bacteroidia; order AKYH767-A; family 2013-40CM-41-45; genus QQVM01. Next base: position 6,027 of record DAOQWA010000087.1, on the reverse strand, counting down.
CTCCTAACAGAGAGAATCAATATCAAAAAGTAGCCCAGATCGGAAATGTTATTATTCACGATTTCGTTGAAATAGGAGCAAATAGTACAATAGACCGCGCGACTTTAGGCTCAACCATTATTCGAAAAGGCGTGAAGCTTGATAATCTTATCCAAATAGCACACAATGTTGAAATTGGTGAAAATACAGTGATAGCTGCTCAAACCGGTGTAGCGGGATCTACCAAGATCGGAAAGGATTGCATGATTGGCGGACAAGTAGGAATTGTAGGTCATATCACCATTGCCGATAGGGTTAAAATTGCTGCACAATCAGGCATAGGGGCAAGTATTACTGTTGAAGGTGAGATTGTTCAAGGTTCTCCCGCTTTTAACATAGGCGATTACAAGCGAACTTATGTTGTGTTCAGAAAACTTCCAATACTGGAAAAGCGAATAAAAGAGCTTGAGCAAATGATTTCCGACTTGAAGCAAATTACCTCATAAAAAGTCCCTGTTTTGGGTATATTATGTGGTTCTTTACAGCATTCTGTTTCAATCCTTTCAATTCCCTTATTTATTTTTATTTTTGACGACTTTAAATTTTGGATGGAATTGTAATTTATCCCAAATCGAATAAAAATGCCTGAAAATCAGATAATTGAACTCGATTCAAAAAAAGAGACAAAAATTTTGGCTGGGGTGCCTTCAACAAACTCTACACCCATGATCATTCGACAGACAACATTAGCCAATCAGATAACCATATCCGGGGTTGGACTTCATACAGGTGCATCTGTAAATTTAACTTTCAGGCCTGCACCTGAAAATCATGGCTTCAAATTCCAAAGGGTTGATCTGCCCGGTCAGCCGATTGTGGAGGCTGACGTGGATAATGTAACTGACACCGACAGGGGCACTACATTGAGTAAAAATGGAGCCCGTATAAGTACCATTGAACATGTCCTAGCTGCACTTGCCGGTATGGAAATAGACAATGTGTTGATGGAGATCGATGGGCCGGAAGTGCCGATTATGGATGGTAGTTCAAAGCCGTTCATTGAATTATTGGAAAAGGCCGGCATTCAAGAGCAAAAGGAAGAACGTCATTATTATTCATTGACGGAAAATATTACCTACGAAGACCCAACACGTAAAACCGAAATGTTGGCAGTGCCTAGCGATGATTTCAGGATCACTGTGATGGTAGACTACAATAGCGATTTGTTAGGAACACAGCATGCAACTCTGTATAACATCCGCGAATTCAAAGATGAGATAAGTGATAGTCGTACTTTTTGCTTTCTACACGAGCTTGAAATGCTTCTTGAGCATAATCTTATAAAAGGTGGGGATATCAATAATGCAATTGTGGTTGTGGACAAACCTGTTGCTCAGGATAAGTTAGAACATCTGGCTAAAGTTTTTAAGAAAGATAAAATTATTGCAGAGCGTGGCTTTTTAAACAATGTTAAACTGCGTTTTCAAAATGAGCCGGCAAGACATAAGTTGCTGGATATCGTTGGCGATTTGGCTTTGGTTGGTGCACCTCTGAAAGGGCATATCCTTGCTGCCAGACCGGGGCACGTTGCTAACGTTGCCTTTGCAAGAAAAATAAAGGAGATGATGAAGCGCGATCGTTTTCGTGAGCGCGCACCACGCTATGATCCAAGTGAAAAGCCTTTGATTGATATTAATGGAATAATGAGATTGCTACCTCACAGGGCGCCTTTTTTATTCATTGACAAGATCACAGAAATGAGTGATACCCATGTGATCGGAGTAAAGAATGTCACAATGAACGAATGGTTTTTTCCCGGACACTTTCCGGGGGCACCTGTTCTTCCCGGTGTAATCCAAATTGAAGCCATGGCTCAGGTCGGCGGTATACTTGTCTTAAGCTCCGTCCCAGATCCTGAAAATTACCTGACCTATTTTATGAAGATAGAGAGTACGAAGTTTCGCGACATGGTTCTTCCCGGAGATACACTCGTCTTTAGCCTGGAATTAGTCTCTCCAATCAGAAGAGGAATATGTCATATGCGTGGAAAAGCCTATGTCGGTGACAAGGTGGTAATGGAATCTGAAATGATGGCTCAAATAGTACGTAAGGAGAAAAAGAAATAAGAAATTTTAGTCCGACGCCGGACCAATTCTCAATGATATCAAATTTAGTAAGTATACATCCCGGTGCTAAAATCGGAACAGACGTAAAAATTGATCCCTTTTCTACTATTCACGATGACGTAGTTATAGGTGATGGTACATGGATAGGCAGTAATGTGACAATTTTTCAGGGAGCCAGAATAGGTAAGAATTGTCAAATCTTTCCCGGTGCAGTAATTTCTGCAATTCCTCAGGATTTGAAATTTTCAGGAGAAGCAACTACGGCTGAAGTTGGAGATAACACTATCATACGGGAATTTGTAACAATCAACAGAGGAACAAAGGCTTTAGGTAAAACTGTTGTTGGGAATAATAACCTATTAATGGCATATGTACATATCGCACACGATTGTGTTGTAGGTAACAGTTGTATATTGGCAAATGGTGCAACCTTGGCAGGGCATATCACTATTGATGATTTTGCAATTATAGGCGGCCTCTCTGCCATTCATCAATTCGTTCATATAGGTTCACATGTTATGATCTCCGGTGGATCCCTGGTTCGAAAGGACGTTCCTCCTTATGTCAAGGCTGCACATGAACCGCTTGCTTATGTAGGAATAAATTCTGTTGGTCTCAGACGCCGGGGTTTTAGCAATGAAAAGATTGCAGAAATTCAGGAAGTATACCGAAATGTTTTTGTTCGGGGAAAGAGTATATCACAGGCTATTGAATTTATAAGCAATGAAATGCCAATAAGTACTGAACGTGATTTGATTTTATCTTTTATTAAAAAATCTTCTCGTGGTATAATGAAAGGATACAAGAAAGATGAAGAGTAACAAATTTTCGTAGGTCGTGAAAATTGAACTACAAAAAGCCGGAAAGAAGTTTTTTCGCGAATGGATCTTTCGTAATGTTGATTTAGTTTTAGAATCCTCTGAAAAGGTTGCAATATTGGGAGCAAATGGTTCAGGAAAGTCGACCTTTTTACAATTGTTATCCGGTGCCCTGATACCAACTGAAGGCAAGGCAATTTATTCGATTGGTGGAAAGGACATAGATCCTTCATTGGTTTTTCAGGAACTGACAATAGCTGCTCCCTATCTGGAATTGATCGATGAATTTACTTTAGACGAGTTAGTTTCATTGCACTTTTCATTCAAAAGACCTTTTAAAGGTCTTTCGCAAGAGGAAATTATCCATCTCACCGGACTTGAAGGATCAAGACACAGAGTTTTTAAATATTATTCTTCAGGTATGAAACAGAGGGTTAAAATTGCCCTGGCATTGCTTTCAGACACCAAGATTGTTCTCCTGGATGAGCCATGTTCCAATCTGGATGCCACGGCCATCCAATGGTACAATAATTTAGTTCAGGAATTTGCCAAGAATAAAATGGTGATTGTGTGCTCTAACAATCAGAAGGATGAATTTGATTTTTGCGAAAGACTATTAAATGTCTCGGATTGGAAGTAAGCCCTTGTTTAATCAGCATTAAGATAGCATGACTTCGATAAAGAACGAAAAGGTGACCATTAAGCTAAGCAGTGAGAGCGAATTGATCGAAGCTGCAAAGGCATTAATAGAGTTTGCAGGTTCAAACAGGATTATAGCCTTTTATGGAGCAATGGGAGCGGGTAAAACAACCTTCATTAAAGCAATTTGTCGTATTCTCGGGGTGCAAAATGGAATGAGTAGTCCAACTTTTTCTATAGTGAATGAATATCATTCTGATAAGTTTGACAAAGTGTATCATTTTGATTTTTATAGATTAAAGGCAGAAAGTGAGGCAGTAGAGATCGGTATAGAGGAATATTTTTATAGTGGAAGCTATTGTTTGATAGAATGGCCGGAAAAAATATTAAATTTATTGCCTGAACCCCGGGTCAAAGTTGAAATTCTGGTTTCGCAAAATCAACATCTGATTAGTTTTTCTCATGAGTGAAAGATTTCCAAAAGGTTTATCAGCTTTAGCTGCTTCTGCTGCCTTGCAGCCTTTGGAGGCAATGCTGGACATTAAGAAGCAAAGGAAGCAGTTGTACATTGGTATCCCGAAAGAGACATCATTTCAGGAGAACAGGATGCCATTAATACCCCAGTCAGTATCATTATTGGTTAATAATGGACATGAGGTGAAGGTAGAAGCCGGCGCGGGAGCCGAATCAAATTTTCAGGACTCCGATTTCAGTGAGGCCGGGGCTCAGATAGTTTTTAGTCAGGAAGAGGTTTACAAAGCTGATGTAGTAATCAAGGTTGCGCCACCTTCATTAGAGGAGTTGGATTATATTCAGCCGAGGCAGTATTTGATCAGTATTCTTCAAATGAATATGCAGAATGAAGATTATATTCGAAAATTGTCGGCAAAGAAAGTTACTGCTATTGGATATGAATATATGCATGAGCATACCGGAGTATATCCCATAATCCAGGCCATGAGTGAGATTGTGGGTAGTACCGGAATTCTGATTGCAGCGGAATATTTAAGTAATGCATTCAACGGAAAGGGTGCATTGTTAGGTGGAATTGCCGGTATACCGCCAACTGAAGTTGTTATCATTGGTGCCGGAACCGTTGGTGAGTATGCAGCCCGCGCTGCAATTGGACTTGGGGCCTCCGTAAAAGTATTTGATAATTCAATCTACAGACTTCGACGACTCCAAAATAGACTCGGTAGCAGAATCTATACATCTACGATCGTTCCAAGTATACTATTAAAAGAGTTGAAAAATGCTGATGTTGCAATTGGGGCTTTAAGGAGTAGTGAAGGTAGAACACCTGTCGTAGTGACAGAAGAAATGGTGAGTGAAATGCGGGTTGGTTCTGTCATTGTAGATATCAGTATCGATCAGGGTGGCTGCTTTGAAACATCTGAGGTAACCAATCATTCACAGCCGGTATTCCGAAAGTATGGAGTTGTTCACTATTGTGTTCCGAATATCGCATCAAGAGTAAGTCGCACAGCATCTACGGCTTTGAGCAATATATTTACACCTATCTTAATCGAGGCGGGTGCAGAGGGTGGTATCGATGAAATACTTTGGAAAAACCGTGTAGTGTGTACCGGAGTCTATATGTTCAGGGGAGCGATCACAAACAGGTATATTGCTGAACTATGCAAACTACCGTTTAAAGATTTGGATTTGCTGATGGCCGCCTCCAGAATTTAAGGATAGCATAAATTTTTGTGGATTATTTCCTGAAATAATTATTTCTTAATACTTTTTCTTCTCTTCTTTTCCGAACTTATCAAAGAAAGTTCTCTTCCCGTTTGACCTTTTACAGATGTGTTTTCCTGTGCTCGTCTTATCAGGTAGGGTAATACTGATGTGATGGGGCCATAAGGAACATATTTCGTGGTATTGTACTGAGCCTTGGCTAGGTTGAAGGTAATATGATCGCTCATTCCATAAAGCTGAGAAAACCATACATGTTCGTGGTTGTTTGGTAGATTCAGTTCAGACATCAAACGAGTGACAAGCAGGCAACTCTTTTCATTGTGCGTACCGACGCATACATAAGTGACATCCAGATTTTCAAAAACTATTTTTAAAGCATCATCGTAATCCTTGTCTGTATTTTCTTTATTTGCCTGAATAGGTGAGGGGTAATTAAGAAGTTTTGATCTCTCGCGTTCTTTTTCCATGTATGCGCCACGAACTATTTTAACGCCCAGAAAATAATTATTTGACCGGGCATGTTCAATCGATTTTTTTAAGAAAGAGATTCTGTCATGCCTGTACATTTGCAGCGTGTTGTAAATAATGGCTTTTTTCTGATTGAACTTCATCATCATCTCTGCTGCAATTTCATCAACTACATCTTGTATCCATGATTCTTCTGCATCGATATATATGGGGACATTGTTGTTGTAAGCAGCCTCGCAAATCGTACAGATACGTTTATAAAATCTTGAATATTCTTCTTGCTCTTGTATAGATAA
>DAOQWA010000086.1:0-7383 GCA_035341855.1 Bacteroidia bacterium | reverse complement strand
CGTGAAAATCCCCGGCCTTGATGGCTCAGGGAAAATGGGAAAAAGCGAAGGAGAAGGTAATGCGATTTTTCTTGCCGATGAACCGGATAAGATCCGTAAAAAGGTGATGCGAGCAGTAACTGATAGCGGTCCAACACAAGAGAATCAGGAAAAACCGGAGATGATCAAAAATATTTTTGCTCTCATGGCTGCCGTATCGTCACAAGAAACATTGAACTTTTTTAATGAACAATACAATGGAATGAAAATACGGTACGGTGACATGAAAAAGCAACTGGCTGAAGACATGATATTGTTCACCGAGCCTTTCCGTGAAAAAATTAAAGAGCTATCGAAAGACAAAGAACAGATCCATAAAGTGGCGGCTCGTGGTGCAGAGAAGGCTCGTGACAGTGCTTCGAAAACAATAAGTGAAGCAAGAAGAGCTATCGGTATCCGATCATTGTAAGCCTGAACTTGATGCCTCGTCAGACCCTTTTCTACGATCCTTATTTATCTGAAATGTGTGTTTTGCTTTTGTGACACTAAGTATATAGTCGCCAATTGAATATTTATTTCCCTGATTTTGAACTATATATGTGTTACACTAAATTAGATGTTGTAACATTTATTGTTTTAACGTATATTTGCATTTCATTCGAATCAAATCTTAACGCATACAAAAACTAAAACACATGAAAAAGCTATTTACATTAATGACGGCAGTGCTCATATTTGCCGGTGCATCAGCTGCAAACTGGAAAATTGACGAAGCCCACACCAAGATTCACTTTAGTACCAAATATTTGGTTATTACAGATGTGAACGGAGAATTCAAAAAATTCAATGGAGAGTTTAGCTCCTCTGCTGCGGATTGGACTGACCTGGTTGCCAATGTCACCGTTGATGTTGGTAGTATCTCTACTGAAAATGATATGCGTGATAAACATTTAATGTCTGATGACTTTTTCAATGCCGAAAAATTTCCTACCATTACTTTTAAAAGCACAGGGATAAAAAGCCTTGGAAATAAAAAATATGTCCTTACCGGAAACCTGACAATTCGGGACGTAACAAAAACAGTTGATGTTCCATTAGTTTACGGTGGAACTGTCGTTGATCCATGGGGAAACACTAAAGCCGGGTTTAAAGCAACAGGAAAAATTGACAGAAAAGAATTTGGATTAAAATATAAAGATGCCGCAGCAACAGGTGAAGCAGTTGTCGGAGACATTGTTGAATTCACAATTGATGCAGTGTTGATTAAGGAGTAAGTTAATGTGTGTGTGTGAAAGCCGGCATCACGCATTGCGAGATGTCGGCTTTTTTGCTTAAGAAACAGAATATGAAACAATTTATGGTGCTTGCCGCATTGTCACCTACGGCGGACATGGATTTGAGCGAATCAATTTCCATGCAAAAAGAAAAAGTACATGAACTAATGCGTTTGGGAATCCTGAGAAGTTATTCTCTCACTGCTGATTTTGAAAAATTGTATATGGTCCTGGAAGCAGAATCGGAAGTCAAGGTCATTCAAATCCTTGCAGAATTTCCAATGATATCCTTATTGAAATCGGAAATTACTCCTTTGTGTTTTCACAGAAGTCATGCTGCACCAATTTTTCAACCTTCTCTAAACTAAGCCATGAAGTTCAGCGAAAATATTGTAGTCAGTAATGATGGAGCAGAATACTTAACACGGTCTGTGACCGGAAAGCACATTATCATAGGAGATGAGCCTGCTGATCATGGCGGTACCGATGCAGGTCCAACAGCCCATCAGATGTTATTAAGTTCTCTTGGCATGTGCATGGCCATAACCTTAAGAATGTATGCAAACAGGAAAAAGTGGGATCTGAAAAAAGTGGAGATTCACCTCAACATGGAAAAAAATCCGGAAGACCAGGGGGAGAGTACAATCATTTACAAAAAAGTGGAGTTATTTGGAGAACTTGATGAGGATCAAAAAAAGCGGCTGATGATTATTTCTGAAAAATGCCCTGTACATAAGACTTTATCAGGACCTATACATCTTCGTGAATTTATATCCGTTTAATTTATTCAACATGACCACTAAAAAATATATTAAAGATGATCTAACAATTATTTGGAAACCCGACGTGTGCATGCATTCGGCGATCTGTTTTCGCGGATTACCCGGAGTCTTCAACCCGAAAGTCAGACCCTGGATCGAACCAAATGCTGCTTCGAAAGATGACATCATCAATCAAATCAAAAAGTGTCCGAGTGGTGCACTAGGTTATGAATTATCAAAAAAGGACAACATGGAAAATTCAGTAGAAAATACAAGGATCACAGTTTCAGACAAGGGACCTTATCTGGTAAAAGGAAGATTTGTTTTTGTAAACATTGATGGAAAAGAAGAAATCAAGGAAGGTAATATCGCATTATGTCGTTGCGGTGCTTCGGGAAACAAACCCTTCTGTGACGGCTCACATAAAAAAACCAATGCTTTTGATTAATCATTTTATAAAGTTAATTCTCTCATGAATACGATAGTACACCCATCGACAGGACGGGGCCATGCAGATCATGGCTGGCTGAATGCACATCATAGTTTTAGTTTTGCCAATTGGTATGATCCTGCACGGATTCAATTCGGCATGCTGCGTGTACTCAATGATGATATTGTAGCAGCAGGCGAAGGTTTTGGAATGCATCCTCACAATGACATGGAGATCATCACTATCATTTTAAGCGGTGCACTTGAACATAAGGATAACATGGGTAATGGTTCTGTGATAAGACCAGGAGATGTACAAGTAATGAGTGCCGGAACGGGAGTTTATCATTCTGAATTTAATCCTTCCAAAGAAGAAGCTACCTCATTGTTTCAGCTTTGGATATTTCCTAAAGAAAAAGGTATTCAACCAAGCTATGATCAAAAATCTTTTTCTAAAGAAGATCGCAAGAATAAAATAGTAGCAGTTGCTTCAGGTTTTGGCAAGGGGGATGAACTTTATATTCATCAGAATGCAATGGTTTCACTCGGGCAACTTGAAAATGAGAAGTCTCTTGAATATGCCATTGCACATCCCGGAAATGGTGCATACCTCATGGTAATATCCGGACAGTTGAATGTCGGGGGTAAAATTCTGGGTAAGCGGGATGCTGTGGGAATTACAGGAGTAGAAAAATTTAATGTTTCATCACAGGGGAATTCAGAATTCCTGATCATAGATGTTCCAATGAAATAAAATGGACGGACAAGCAAGTTGGAGAATGGTATTGTATATATGTAATAGTGATCAGCGAGATGCAAGGTAATAATCCGGTTTCGACCGAATAAAAAAATAATAGTAGAGAAAGAAATTTATTAACTATGAAATTGGAAGATGAAATTGTGCAAAGGAAGTTCTTAAACGAATCACACAAACTGGGTATTAATATAATATATACTTTTAACTGGATAAATTCCTTTCAAACTTGTCTGCTCAAAAAGTATGGCTTAACTCCTCAGCAGTACAATGTGCTTCGTATTTTAAGAGGTCAGCATCCGAATATTGCCAATATCAAATTGGTTCGGGAGAGAATGCTCGATAAAATGAGTGATGCATCGCGAATCATAGAAAAGCTCAGGACAAAAGGTTTGCTGGACAGACAAATTTCAGAACACGATCGTCGTTCTTGTGATGTAACCATTACCAAGAAAGGAATGGAACTGCTAGCCAGGATCGATCAGGAAGATGTATCCTTTGAAGGTCTTTTCAGTCACCTTAGGCCGGATGAAAAAAAGCAACTCAATGAGCTGTTGGACAATCTTCGGGGTTAGGGCATTGCAAAACTAGACGGAGAGGTAGTGAACTTTCGTTTACTCTTTTTTAAATAACATGTATGCACAGATAAATGAGCCTTTTAGGGCTTTAATCCATACATTTCCAGTCCTTTCAAAATATTTTTTTTTCTGACGGTTTTTTTAAATTAATTTAGCACTCAAGCAGAACACTTTGGCAGCTATCGACGAATATATTTGTGAATTGTTATATGAGCACGACTGTGTGATCGTTCCATCATTAGGAGGATTTCTTGCTTCTAATGTTCAGGCGAAACTCAATCCGGGGCAGAATACCATTTTACCCCCACGTCGTAAAATTGCTTTCAATATTTATTTACGGCAGAACGATGGCTTGCTTGCAAATCATCTCGTCGAATATGAAAGAGTGTCTTACACAGAAGCTATTCGAAAAATAGAGGAATACGTACAGGACTGCTTTGCTAAACTCGACAAACATCGCAAAGTTATAGTTGAACGAGTAGGCACTATTTATTATGACAAAGAAAGGCATCTTTTGTTCGAACCTTTCAGGCAGACACAATTTCGCAAAGATGCTTTCGGTTTGAGCCCTGTTCAGTTTCTTCCGGTTGAAAGAGACAATGCCGGCAGTCGTATTGAGCATCAACGTAAAGAACTGATGAAGGCACGTCCTTCAGTGAAAGCGGAAAGAACATTCTTAAAAGGCAAGAAAACCAACTATAAGATCTTAGGTGTTATTGCAATTGCCGGCACCTTACTTTGGTTTTCATTTAATTTATTTATACTTCAACCGGGAGGTGGTGATCTTGGCTCTCTAAATCCATTTACACTTGATACTACGACTCCGCAAACCAGCACATCAGTAGAGACAACGACAAGACCTGAATCCAATACGATCTCTCAAGCCATAGAAACTGTTTTTGTTGCAAGCACCGAGCCCGTCGTCAATCATGTTGAAACGGTAAGACCTAAAAATTCTCAATCCGATCTTCGGGCCATGGTTGAACCGGCAAAAACTGCTGAAGCTCCTGTTGTCATCAAAAGCACTGTCAGCTCGCAGGGAAACTACCATGTAGTAGCCGGCGCTTTCAAAATTGCTGAGAATGCCGACGCTTTTTTAATAGAACTCCAAAACAAAGGTTTTTCTGATGCACATATTATTCGCAAAGGTTTGTTGAATTATGTCAGCTATCATTCATATCATGACAGGGCCTCTGCATTGGTTATGCTCGACAGTTTACGTGCACAGAAGTCTGAAGGCTGGATTTGGCATAATTAAGAATCCGCAAAAGAACTCCTGAATAGCTTTTCTTCTTATTTTTGTAGCGGAACAAAACTTCTCCGGGATTAAATTATGAGTTCACTTCGTCAAGGCTTACATCAGAAGTTACTGCAAAAACTTTCTCCACAGCAAATTCAGCTAATGAAATTGTTGCAAATTCCTGTGGCTAATCTGGAACAAAGGATCAAGGAAGAGTTACAGGAAAATCCTGCACTTGAAGAGGGAACTGAAGAAATCGAAGAATATGATACCAGAGATGAAGATGAGACAAGCTCTTCAGATGATGAGGAAATAGGTGAGCGCGAAGAGGATTTAAGTCTTGATGAGTATTTAAGCGATGATGAAATTCCGGATTATAAACTCTCAGCAAATAATAGTTCTGCCGATGATGAACGCATTGAACGACCCCTCGTAGTACAGGGGAATTTTCAGGACATGCTTCTTAGTCAGATCTATCAATTGGACCTTGACGATAAACAATTACATATCGCTGAACAGATCATTGGGAGTCTGGATGATGATGGCTACCTGCGCAGGGATTTGAAAGCGATCGTTGATGACCTTGCCTTTTCTCAAAATATCAGCACTACAATCGAAGAATTGGAAAAAATTCTGGAAGGAGTACAGTCATTCGACCCGCCCGGAATTGGTGCAAGGTCGTTACAAGAATGTTTATTGTTACAATTAAAAAGAAAGGGCGACAAACGAGCAACGATTCCAGTTGCAGCTAAAATTCTAACTGATCATTTTGAAGAATTTTCTAAAAAACATTATGATAAGATTGCCAAAGAGCTAAACATTACTGAAGAAGAATTAAAGAATGCAATGGCAGAGATTCTCAAGCTCAATCCAAGACCGGGAAATACGAGCAGCCAAAGCGCCCGATCCATCCAGCATATTATTCCTGATTTCATCATCAATAACAACGATGGGATCCTGGAACTTACACTCAATTCCCGTAATGCACCGGAATTGCGTATTAGTCGTGACTACAAAGAAATGCTGGACCACTACAGTAAGGATAAAAAAAATGTAAAGGCGAATAAAGAGGCTATTCAATTCGTTAAAACCAAACTTGATTCGGCAAAATGGTTCATTGATGCAATGAAGCAAAGGCAACACACTTTGTTTGAAACCATGCGCACAATAATGGACTATCAAAGCGAATATTTTATGGAGGGCGACCAACGCAAGCTAAAAAAAATGGTTTTACGTGATATCGCAGAAAAGATCGGAATGGATATCTCAACTGTATCACGAGTAGCAAACAGCAAATATGTACAAACTCCTTTTGGTACTTTTCTATTAAAAAGCTTTTTCTCCGAAGGACTTCAGACAGATAGTGGTGAGGAGGTCTCAAGTAAGGAGGTTAAACAAATTCTAAGTGATACCATCTCAGGGGAAGACAAAAGAAAACCGCTGACAGATGACGCTCTAACAGCTATACTAAACGAAAAAGGCTATAATATTGCCAGAAGAACTGTGGCTAAATACAGAGAGATGCTTGATATCCCTGTTGCCCGCTTAAGAAAGGAATTATGAACAGAAAGCTGGCAAGGTTTTTATCCATCATTCTGCATCCTGTGTTGATGCCCAGCTATGCACTCTTTTACTTACTAAACTTCAACACCTATTTTGAGTCCATGACATCAGACCCTGAAAAGTGGGCACTATACTCAATAATAGTTTTAAATACCCTGGCACTTCCAATTCTAATCTCATATATTCTTGTCCGCCGCGGTCTGATCCATTCTTTTGAGATGGCAAAAAGAGAAGAACGTGTGATTCCATATATAAGTAATGCCATCTTGATGGTTGTTGCCTATTATATGATGCGAAAACTAATGCTGCCAAAAATATTTTATCTGATGATCCTAGGAGCCTCCGCAGCAGTTGTGATCGCCGTGATCATCAACCTGAAATGGAAGATCAGCATTCACATGATTGGTATAGGAGCATTTGTTGGAACTTTTTTCGGACTGAGTACTTTTATGATGATAGATCTCAGGTTTCCTATATTGATGACTTTATTAATTGCCGGACTCCTGGGATCTGCAAGGCTCACACTCGGCGCACATAGCTCAATGCAGATCTATGCCGGTTTTTTTGTTGGATTTTTTTGTGAGTATGTGATATTGAGTATTTGATTGAAATTTCAACTATCAATATTCACCCATTGGAATTGGGGATTAACATAAATTCAATTGATTTTCGGATTAGTAATGAGACTATTTTTCAATAATCGCAAGTCTGAATCTTTAAAATTTGTAGTTTTATAAAAATATTCTGATTTGAAAAAGCTTTTACTTTTTATTTTCATCAACATACTAATATCCAAAACGACACA
>DAOQWA010000085.1:0-7405 GCA_035341855.1 Bacteroidia bacterium | reverse complement strand
TCTCATTCCCCTATGATTCATCTATGGTATCAAAAGGTCAGATGCATGAAGGCGAGATAAGCACCGGACTTGGCCTGAAGGGAATACCTTCCCTCTCAGAGGAATTGATGATACGCAGAGACCTTGCGCTTGCCGAATATGCCGATGCATCCATACACTTTTCGACAATATCAACGAAAGGATCCGTCCATCTCATAAGGGAAGCGAAAGCAAAAGGACTTAAGGTGACAGCAGACGTGTCTGTTCTGAATATTGCGCTGACAGATTCCGAACTCAGCGGTTTTGACAGCAACTTCAAGGTCATGCCGCCTTTGAGAACAAATGAAGATGTTGAAGCACTCATAGACGGATTGAAAGATAATACTATCGATGCAATTTGTTCTGATCATAGTCCTGAAGACATCGAAAATAAACGCAAAGAATTTGACCTTGCGCATTTTGGAGCAGAAGGTTTAGAGACTGCATTTTCCGCGGCATATAGTGCATTGAAAGATCATCTAAGCATCGATAAAATCATTGAAAAATTTACGATCGCTCCGCGAAATATCCTCGGAATTACCAATCATGAAATCCGGGAAACGGCGCCTGCGAATCTAACTTTAATTAACCTGTCGGAGGAGTGGACTGTTCGTGAAGAAGATATTCTCTCCAAATCAAAGAATAATCCATTCATCACAAGAACTCTTCAAGGAAAGGTCCTCTTTGTTTTCAACAAAGACCAAATGTATAGCTGCGTTTAATTCAACAATAATAATTGATCCTTTTCAGAATGAAAGTACTCATGGTTTGCCTTGGTAATATTTGTCGTTCTCCTATGGCTGAAGGTATTTTAAGAAAGAAGGCAGAAGAAAAAAAAATTAATTTACATATAGATTCAGCAGGCACAGGTAACTGGCATGCAGGTGAAAACCCCGACCCCAGAGCGGTTGCAACTGCAAGAAATTTCGATATAAATATTTCAAACCTTGTTGCAAGACAATTCAAACAACAAGATTTTGACGATTTCGATGAGATCTTTGCAATGGATACGCAGAATTTTAAAGATATCCTATCGAAAGCAAGAAATGAATCTGATAAAAAGAAGGTCAGGCTTTTCCTTGATCTGATTCCGGCAAATAAAATTAAGGATGTACCGGATCCATGGTTTGGAGGCGCTGAAGGTTTTGTTAATGTATTTCATATGTTGGAAGAGGCATGTGAAAATTACCTCAGGAAATACAGATGAAACACGGCGGTCTATATCTCATTCCGACATTTTTAACTGAAGACAATTTTCTGGTCTTGCCGGATGAAGTCATCAGGAAATGCCATTCGTTAAAGTATTTTGTCGTTGAAGAAGAAAAAACTGCCAGAAGATTTTTAAAAAGAATTAAACACCCTACCCCACAGCCTGATTTTGTGTTTCATTTACACAATGAACATACCGGTAAGGAAGGCTTACCCGCTGTCATACAATTGCTGAAGGAAGGAATATCAATTGGACTCTTGTCAGAAGCAGGGTGTCCCGGTGTCGCAGATCCCGGCAGTGCTTTGGTTAGTCTGGCGCATGAACAAAATATACGAGTCTATCCATTGGTCGGGCCGTCGAGTATACTTTTGTCGCTAATGGGAAGCGGACTATGCGGACAGTCATTTTGTTTTCATGGTTACCTTCCCAGAGATCCGAAGCAGCGTCAGCAAAGAATGAAGGAACTTGAAAAACTCGCACTAAAAAGTGGTCAAACACAAATATTCATCGAGACCCCATACAGGAACATGCAACTATTAGAAGATCTCATGAACACATTGCAAGATGAAACAAAACTATGCATTGCCTGTGAACTCACAGGAAACAATGAAAGCATCAGGACAAAAACAATAAGAGTCTGGAAAAAGAATTTACCCGACTTCCATAAGAAGCCATGCATTTTTCTCCTGGGAAATTCCTGAACGGATTTACTTTTTCACGAACTTGAGCGTGTCACCAACCATTAGTATTTCAAGGTCATATAATAAACTTGAAAAGGGAGGAACTATGTATGAGCCGGTTTTCGTATCCAACAATCCTTCTTCACCATATCCGGTGGCGGGAGGAATGACGATTTCGATCCTATCACCTTCTCGTAAATTTGAAAGAGCCAAATCCCAGGCTTTGATAACTTCTCCTTCACCTGCACGAAAGGCAAACGGCTTTTCGGGACTTCCTGCATAGCTAAAAACTTCTCCATTGAGAAATTTTCCTGTATAGCGTACGGCAACAATTTTTCCTTTGCTGATTTGAGTCCCGGTTCCCTCTTTCAAAATTTTATAATAATACATCCCGCTATCAGGAGAGTTCCTGTATTCCTTTCCCATTAAAAAACTGTTGAGTTCGTTCCTGTCCGATTTTTCTTTTGCACTCAGGCTTATCAGTTCTTCCTGCTCAGCCTCGATATAATTCTGCACCTTAATAAGCCTGACATCAAACAAAAGGAATTTATTCTTCTTAAAAACTGTAGCCTCCTGCTCAGGTTTATCCTGCTTATCTTTAAAATAATAATTGTAAAGTGAATCTGCAGGCACATAAAATGTTGCGCTATCTCCCTCAGATAGATATGTTATACCTTCTTCATAGGAACCGGCAAAAGGAATCTTCTCCAACTTGAAGCGCATTGGTACTTTGTTTGCTCTTGAATCAAAAAGTATAGAGTCGTTTTCAGTTTTATATACCATTTCTACTACCACATAATCACCCAGGGCCGGTTTCTTCCCCGTGTTCTTAGTGTATAATATGTACTTAAACCCACTCTCAGTTTTATATTCTTTGCCTTTCTGGCATGAAAGAATAATTCCTGCAAAGGAGACAAATAGAAATGCCTGTTTGAACGTTAATCTTTTCATTTATTTATCGCAAGTAAAGTTAATTCATAGTATAAAATTGATGCAGGAGGAATATTGCCATTGTCACCTCTGGGTCCATAAGCTAAATGTGCCGGAACAAGCATACGTGCCGATCCTCCTTCAGACAAAAGCAGGATAGTTTCTTCAACTCCTTTAGTCTGTTCACCCTTTCCAAGTTTCAAAAGCTGCGGTTCCTTAGCCGGATTTGACAAGCACAGACTTCCGTCTAAAAGATAAGCCTTGTAACTGATCATCACTTCATCCCCTTCAGAAGCTTTTTTTCCATTCCCCTCTCTCATGATCTCATAACGCAATCCGCTTCCGGTTCTTTGCATATTAAAGTCATGTGCCCGGATAAAACTATCAATTAAAAAGGATTCTGCCTGGAGAATATTCTGGTTCGCTTCCAAAATTTTCTCACGCAATGTATTCTCATCTACAACAAGACTTTGCTTCTTCTGTTTACATGAGGATCCTAAAAACAAAACCGCCGTGATAATAGACAAAAGAACTACCGAATTCTTACAAATACTTCTACTATCTCCTACCATCAATCTTTTAATAACTTATTCTTATACGAAGGTAAGATTTCTAAAAATTTTGAGATCGCTTCATCGAGGCTCGTCTCTGATCTTCCACCGGAAGCATTCTTGTGACCTCCACCGGAAAAATGCTTAGAAGATAATTCCTGTACCGAAAAATTCCCCTTTGACCTGAAAGAAATTTTTACCATGCCATCTTTCTCCGAAAAGAATGCAGCCATTTTAATTCCTTCGATACTAAGAGCATAATTTACAAGACCTTCAGTATCACCGGTCCTGAAATTAAACATTTTTAATTCTGCTTCACTTAATGCGATATAGGCAGTGTTGTATTCATTTAAAACGCTCAGTTTATCTTTCAGAGCATAACCAATCAGTCGCAAACGACTCTCTGTTGATGAATCGTAAACCCTTTCATGAATTTTAAAATTCTCTGCTCCTGCTTCTATCAGTTCAGCAATGATACGATGCGTTTCGGCCTTCATGCTTTCGAACCTGAATGAATTAGTGTCAGTCATAATACCACAGTAAATACACTCAGCGATCTTTTTGGTAATAAACTTTTTATCACCCAATGCTTGAATGAACTGAAATATTAGTTCACTTGTAGAAGAAGCTGTTGTGTATGAAAAACTATGTTTAAATACATCTTCAGGAAATAAATGGTGATCGATAAGAATCTTGACAGCTTTACTTTTTCGCAAGGGTTCTTCCATTTTATCTACACGATCTAAGGAATTATAATCGAGGCAAAAAATCATGTCGGCCTTTAAGATCAGCTTATCTGCAATCTTTTCGGATGTCCCATAATTGATCACGGATTTATTTCCCGGTAACCAGGATAAAAAATCAGGATAATCACTAGGTGTTATGACTGAGACTGTCTTTTTCTTTGCTTTGAGATAATTGTATAGTGCCAAAGAAGAACCCATAGCATCACCATCAGGGCGATGATGTGTTGTGATCAGGATATTCTTTTTAGTTTCCAGAAGTCCTTTTAGCTTTTTTATTTCTGTCTCAGGAAAACGCTTTGCCATAAATCAATTTCATCAAATTAAAAGCCGGCGATCTGCTGACCTCTTTCTATTTTATAGATATTAATTGCAGAATATACTGAATTAATGTTGCAATACAAACCGAATATTGCCTGTTTTAAGTTTACTATCCTTATAATTCATCGTATATACTCCATTAGAAAAATGCGCAATGTCAATTGTCGTTTCGAAGGCCTTAAGGACTTGTGATATAATTTTTCGTCCGCTAATGTCAAATATTTCGATTTGGTATGGGAAATTTTCACTCTCAGCGAGGCATCGTATATTCATTATTCCCTTGTTCGGATTAGGATAGATCTCTATGCTCCTATCGGACGATAAAGTACTATTTGTACTCACGATACCACATTGTGTCAAGGTACCAAAAGCATCTGCCTTTCCATAGCCCCATGCATTATTCGGTAGCGGTCCCCATGTGAACATATCTTGTCCTGCGCAGTTTATTATAGCATCCTTTACGTGCTGCCAATTAGCAGTAGGATTTTGCTCCAGATACAAGGCTGCAATACCGGCAACAACAGGAGCTGATGCAGAGGTTCCTCCACCGGTGATGTGGAAAGATCCGAGCGCCACTTTATGAGGTTGTGCAGAAATCATCCCCGGAATTTGAGTGAGCACTCCGGCAGAAAGTATATGATGCCCGGGCGCTGAAATATCCGGTTTAATTCTTCCGTCGCGTGTCGGTCCTCTGCTGCTGTTCCCTGCAAGATTACCCGGCAGATCACCGGGACTGATTTGCAAAACATTGTTCACATCATAATGTCTGTCGGTATTAAAATAATTTCCTACAGTGATGACGTTATCTAAACAGGCCATTCCTGTGACAATGGTTTGAAATGTATCAGGTAAATGATAATTAGTTATAGGAGGAAAAACCCCTGGTGATGGCAGGTTTTGAAACTCATAATCAAAAGACCATGAATCAAAATGACCATTGCCCGTGGTCTGGAGTCGATAATTGTAACCTGATGTATCAGGCAGAACATAGATCTCTAATTCATATACGCCTTGATTGATCGTAGCCAAAGTCTGCACTACAGCCAGGCGATTTGCACCATTCATGATGTTTCGTGTAACAACATTGTTGATGGTTGATGCAATACCTGAATAAGCTGTACTCCCTCTAAAAGAAAAATCCGGTGTGATCTTATCTGCACCTATAGCATAAGAGATCTGATTAAAGTCTGCCGTGTCAGCAAATACCTGAATGTAAGCTCCACCATATGCTGCATTATACTTAAACCAGGTGAAAGTTGTATCGCCAACATTACTCGTTCGACCGACATGGAATGGATACAAACCAATATTCCCTGCCGCAGCAACAACCACTCTTCCTGCCTGAGCAGTTATTAAATTACTGATAAATTGTGACTGAAGATCTTTCCCGTCGTGTGATCCATAATAATCGCCTAACGATGCATTGATGACGCATGGCTTGCCAAGAACATTTGCCTTTGCGAAAAGATAATCGATGGCATGCACAATTCTTGAAACTGTATCTGCAGCTGCAAAATCAAAAGAAACAACCATGATGTCCGACTCGGGAGCAACTCCCTGAAAATGTCCAACAGCCCGACCATTACCCGAACCTATTCCCGCTACATAAGTACCATGTCCAAATTCATCTTCTGCCGTGTGAGCATTAGCAAGGCCATTATCAATATCTGCTGCACTCCATTCCTGTCCATAACCATAAGGCATTGGTGTATTTGCAGCTATGGGCTTAGTCATATCCCACAGCCACTTCACTCTTGTATTACCAAGACTATCCTGAAAATCCGGATGACGAAAATCAAGACCTGAGTCGATGTATCCTATGATTACATTAGCACCTTTGTAGGGTTGAAGCAATGGAGTCTGCCCTTGATGAACTTCATCAACTCGAGTGAGCAGACGCATGGTATCGTTTAAAACTTTGACGTTCTCCTTGTAAGCTTCAATTCTCTCGACACAGGTATTATGCAACAAACTTACAAGTGAATTCAAAGGTATGCGTATAGAAGAAATATCTCCGGCTGCAGTAATGACTTGACCTCCTGCCAATCCGGTTTGTTCTGCTATGCATGTTGGATTTCCCTTCACAAGAACCCATATCAATTCACTTGATTCAGGATTTTCGGAAACTTTTAAATGAAGCCCAAGATTCATTCCCGCACTATGCTGAGCATAAGAATTTTGCAGCCCGAATAGACAAAAGAGTCCGATGAGAAGCTTAAATTTTATTTTCATGATGTGATGAGATCTATCTATCAATTAATTATGAGGTTATAAATGGATAAGAAATTTGATTGTAAAATCCGAAAAGGGCCTGTTCATTTCTGTAATATTTCTAAAATCCGTGAACATAGTCATGTGTGAAACTCTTATATCATGAGCATTTATCCGGCATCTTACATTTTATCTTTGTCTTTATGGAGCTGAATTAGACCTAAATTTAGGCATTGGGAGCTTGCTTATAAAATTACTGAGAATTTCGATTGGATTTTCGATCCAATTTCCCGAAATTCTTACAATGTGCCATAAACTGATTAGAGAATGAACTATCCGCCGAAGATGTGGTAAAATTAGAATACCTAACCACTAAAAACCAAAGCAAGAATATGAGAACCTCTATCTTTCAATATCCTTTCGAAAAAGTCTTCCGCAGAACACATGGTACGCTTGCGCGTCTGGGTATGCGCATAATTAGTATGGATGAACAAGATGGTAGCATCAGCGCTGAATCTGCATTTTCTTTTGGCAGACAAGCTTTGAAGGTTGATCTTGTTGTGGAAGAGATGGAGAATCACAATACCAAGGTCACTATCCGCGGACTTGTTTACAAAAAACACTTTTTTCAAAAATCTCAGAATATCGAAAGTGGAGAGATTAAGTTGCTGGATGCGATTAGTGGGTCTTTGTAGACCGGTTAGTGTTGGTTTTTCCAAGAAAGCTCTAAGTTCTAAGTTC
>DAOQWA010000084.1:0-7482 GCA_035341855.1 Bacteroidia bacterium | reverse complement strand
TGATCCGGGGTCGGTAGTTACCGTATAGCTTCCTGTATCACTCACAACAATACTCTGCGTGGTTGCGCCATTAGACCATAAATAATCGCCTGCAATACTACTGCTTAAGGTTACACTTCCTCCCGGACAAAATTGTGTTGGACCGGTTGCTGTTATAGTCGGTATTATTCCACCTTGTTTTGTAAGTGTGAATGGAACGGCCATCACATTATTGTTTTCATTTGACTCGAGGAAAAAGTTTTCCGGGTCAATGCTGGCAACGATATAGTAATCTCCATTACAAACTCCCGGTGGGATATCGATCCACATTCCGTCAAGACTTTGGTAGTAAATATCTGTATAACCACTGCTTATTCCTTGCATGACATTAGAACATGTATAGGCTCCTCCACCCAGACCATGGTTAGGGAAGTCGCCGTTGGTAAGTACTGCTCCGCTGTCACTTACACAATGACCATTATAAGTAGAACATGTACCATAGTCCATCAAACAAAATGCGAGCTTGGCTCCATTACCATAGATAGGCCATGTTAGTGGATCAGGATTACCATTTGATTTGCGAAGTGAAAACTCACCCCAGTTATCTACATGCATATGTCCGTGAGAAGCATGATATGTCATTGCTCCGGCATCCCTGTCATAGGTTGTCATGACAGCACCGTTCTTATGATACACTCTTTGACGAATCAGTTGATGAGGTGAACTTAGATCCGGGCATTGAGCCGGAGCAGGTCCGGGGAAAGTATCTGTTCCGCAAACGAAAATGTTCTGAGCCTGGATTTCCAGCGGGCCTAAACCAATATTAGGAGTTGAAACTGATATTCTTAATCGCCCATCGTTGGCTCCGTTTCCTGACTGAGAATATTCAATAACTCCGTTGGAGCCTTGTACCATCAATGGTGCCCTCGCAATTTTAATATCAGGAAGTAAGTCGCAATCCGTGTCCAGGCTGTCTGAACAATAACAGCCGGAGGCATTAGAGCCTGTACATGGCAGGAGAAGAAGGCTTTGAGGATTTGAACCGGATCCTTGAGAAGTATTATCTAGTGTCGTGTTGATCGGTGCATTGAGAACATCGGAAATATTCTGAACATTTCCACTATTAGGGTTAGCATGGGTATTTCTTGTCGTACCGGAATTCTGTTCAGCAGGTGTTTGTGCAAATGATACTACAAAATTTGAGCTGAGAATGACGGCGATAAGAATTGCCGGTTTGCCGATAAAACTCTTTGAGTAATTTTTATTCATATGTTCGAATTGTTGTATTGAGAAGGATGATAAAATCGATCTGATTCTTCCGGTGATCCGAAGGGGCAATGCAGTTTTGCATCCTTATTACAAGTAGGGAAGATAGTTAAAGTCATCGATTCAGTGAAATTTTTTCTGCCAATAGCTCTAAAAAGTAAAAAAGGAGGCCATGTTTTTGGACAATAGCCTCCTTTTTCAGGATAAAAAGGTAAAAATTAAAATCTATTCTTTATTCAGATATGAACAAATGCCTGCTTTGATGCCGGGCATATTAGTCGTGTATGCTGAGCTTTTCAATATGAATGAGCTGTTTATGACGTAGCTCGATGATATAATTGCCGGTGCGAATACCTTCAAGACTCAGATTAACAATCGTGAGATCTTTTGTTCTGCTAATATCGAGAATTGAAATTGGAACTTCCTTTCCTAACAGGTCAAGTATACGAATTTTAGGGATTTCGGAATTCGAATGTGAATAGCTGATACTGACAGTTCCTTTTGCAGGATTAGGGAAAACATTCATTTTCGAAAGTGCAAATTCTGTTGCATCAATTTCACTCGGGTCTTCTAAAATTGTAGCAGTATCACAGGCAGCACAAGTATTGCTGTCAGATACACAAATTAAATATGTCCCCGGTGGCAGATCGGTTAGGGAATCAGCATAAAATACTCCTGCCGGCGGCGTGACAGAAAATGTAAGTGGAGCGATTGCTCCGGTTGTCGTGAAACGAATTACGCCATCATCACAACCAATACAGGAGGTGCCACTAATGATCCCAATTTGTAAATCAATTTCTTGTCTGACGATAAATTGAATGGAGTCAGCACAAAGTGTGCTGTCACTAATGATAACTTTGTAAGTGCCGGGACTGAGCCCGTTTAATGTGTCAGGAGTATAGAGGCCACTACTAATTTGTAAAGAGACGCCTGAGCCGTCTTTCCATTCGAAATTAAAAGGCGGAGTGCCCGACGAGGAAGCTATGGCAGAAACAGGTGCTGATGAACAGCTGTCGGCATAATTCACTATTACACTTGCAGTGCATGCTTGCTCGATAGGTAAGGTAATTCTGTAAAGCCCCGATGTTCCTCCGTAGCCGTTTTCGACGACATAAATTGAGTTGCTGTCAACAAGCGCATCAATAGGATGACTGAAGTCAGCCACGATACGTGTTGCACTCAGTTGAAAATTATTTGTGGTAGAGTCGAATGACAAGTCTAAGTGTACAAGATCTTCACTCGGATCAACAAAAGGGCCGATACCTGTATCCGGAATTGCTGTACAGCCACATGAGTCAAGGCCGTGAGTCCAGCTTAGCATGAAAGCATCACCGCGATAAGCAGGGTGGAGCGTCATTGCATTGTCGAACACCAGGCCAAGCGGAGAACGATGTGCAGTAAAAGTGCCTATGGAAATTGCCAGATCACTGGCATCTTTTACTTCACCGGTAATTGTATCTCTGAACTTATCACAATCAGGTCCGATGTTTTGTATAGGGTCTTGAAATGTTATTCCGGATGGGGGCGAAGGGAAGCCGGGATCATTATTCCAAAAACCATTTCTCCAGGAGCGACTGTAATGAGGAATTAATGGATCGGTATTTGGATCAAATGCAGGATACTGTTGAGGGTTATATGTATCGCCCATCTTCCATGGGAAACCATAATGCATTCCTCTTTGCAGCCAGTTCATTTCCTCATTATGATCTCGGTCTCCTGAGTTTTCAACCCCGAATAAATTTCCACTCGCATCGAATGCCATGCTAAATGTATTTCGAATTCCTCTTGCAAATAAATATTGGCTTGTATCATTCCAGGCGGAATCATTTTGAAGTAAGATTGCTGAAGGAGAATTAGTAGGTAGTGCATACAGGTTAGCCGTAAGCGGAACATTTCTCAGGCCGGGGTAAGCTCCATAGCGATCTTGAATTTCACCATGATCACCTCTGGCACCACTGCATATATAAAGGCTGTCGCCTGACGGAGAAATTGCTAGTCCGCTGAATAAATGATCAAAATAATCTCCCGTTTCATATGGATCAGTGATCATCAATGTATCCCATGAACGCAGACCATTGGTTTGAATTTTCCCTCTGATGATCAACCCGGTTGTGAGAAGTGTATTTGAACTGTTATTTCCTGAGATGTAAAGTGTGCTATCATTCACAACCATCCCTTGCAAATATTCCAGACTATGATCACTAACTGAATAGATAAGAGAATCGTATGCAGGAGTTGAATCAGGTTGAATAACAGCATAAATATTCCCGCCGGTTGTCGAATATAACATCATCCCCAAAACAGGATCATATACCATCCTCACAATTCCGTTCGGCACAGTCATTAGCCGCTCAATTTGGATTGCAGGTTTCAATGCAACAGGATTGCTTTGGGAGTAAATTTTTGAAACCGGACCAATGCAGATAATGATAAGAAGAGAAATAATTAATTTTTGACAATGCGATTTCATGCTATAAAATTTAAAGGTTATTTGATCGAACAAATTACACATAATAATAATATAATTAACTCCGGGATGAAATTATTAGGCATATTTGTTCGAAGGATAAATGTTTAATATCCCTGATATCGAATTATCGAATAGTTATTCTTAGGGTTTAATTCGGCGGATGCCTAGAATTAGATTGTTTTCGAGCAAGCTATAGTCGCTATTATCTACTATCTGGTCCCCATTCAAGTCAGAAGGCTGATCACCACTAAGGAATGCCCGGAGGTCGTTTTCCAATTGTAAAAGATCAGCCTGATTTATTATGCCGTCCTGATTGGATGAGGAGCCGGACGTGGAGTCAGCAATGTCTCCGGTGTAAATTGCATATACACCGGGAGATAGCTCAACTTGATTATTTCCAAATGCTTGGGAGGCATTCGTGCTGAAATCGTATTGAATTAATGTGTCATTGAATTGTATAGGGCTGCCACTCCATGTCTCTATGCTTTTTCTGTGTTTTATGACAAGGTAGTAAACATGATTCAGTCCGACCGGAAGCCGGGCTTCCATAGTTCCGTCAGTTTTTAATACACTTTGAAATGAATGCAGGACTATAAATGGATCGATATCTTCGCGAATTTCTATGTTGACACTATCACAATAAACAGGCGACAGGGCATTGTTATTCATAAGACCATTTCCTGAATATGGTCCTTGCAAATAGAATTTTAGTTTTAATAATGCATTACAAGAGCTATCTTCAAAAACTGCATCATCAATTTTTCTGTCCGCAATACTTATTAATAGTTCATTTACTGAATTGATGCCTTTGAGCTGGCAATTATTCAACATTGAAGCAGAGTAAATACCTGCGGAGTCAAGTATGCCACCGATTCCATGGTAAGAAAAGGTCGAATCATTTAAAGAAATTCCGATACCTGCGCTGTCGTTTATGGCAAATGATGAAAAAGCAGGACTTAATTTTATTCTACCCGAACTTGATATGTGATTGGCCCCTTGTGTTTTTATTTTCCATACTCTATTCATCATTGATCCGCTCAAACTTATAGTGTCTGCACTTCCGTTTGGGACAGACTCTTTCACAGTAGCATTTAAGAAAGTTGTGTCAGTGTTTTTAAGACTTAGAAATGAAATGGGATTATAATAATTTTCACCTATTGGAAAGATCACTTCTATAGAATCTGAGGGAGGAATTTTCAAGCATAGATTTCCGGAAACGAATGAGGAGTCACTTCCACCGACGAGGGCTGAGGAGTTTGAAACTTCTACAAATAAAGTATTGAGGTTTGCAATCACATTTCCTTTAATAAGAGTAATGGTACCTGTTGCGTAAATATTATTGTCTAAAGTCAGGTGATTGGAAATTTTATCTATCGAAAGATTTGACAAAGTATCCGAGTATAATCCGGAGACCTGTGGTACTGAACCGGTAAATTGGTACTGAACACAATGGTCGAAATTAGTTGTGCTGAATTGTTTGATCGAGCCCTTTATACCCGCAGCATGTTCTGTAATTAATATGGCCTCCTTTCCTGCATAAATATTGCTGCCATTATTATTTCCGTTAAGAGAATTGTTTTTAAGATTAAGAGTCCCGAGTATTTTAAGTGTTGAACTAGCTGAACCAGATAGGTTGTTCAGAAGAGTATAATTGCTTCCTATTGAGAAGATCAAGGTGTCGCAAAGGTTATTTAAGTTGTTTCCGCTAATTTCGTTCTGCCATCCCTCAAGAATAATTTTTTGCGTGCCTATTCCATTCACAAGACTACCATTAACTGTCAAATTTCCTTGAATTGTAATTGTGCTGTTGAGATTATTAATAAGCATCACATTGGATCCTACTGTCAAACTTGTGCAATGAAGAGGGTTGCTCCCGGTGATGGTTCTGCTCCAGCTTCCGGCAGAAGATTCGAAGATAAGGTGTCCGTATGTTCTGTTGCTGAATGAGACCGGAGGAGACAGGCTTCCATTTCCTCTATAAATAAAGGTGGATGAAGGATCAATACCGGATGCATCTAAAAGGGCTGAGGAAGACACGCTGCTATTGTGAATATATGTACCACCTGAATCAAGTAGCATTTTTGAGGATGGAGAAAAAAATAACATACCTTGATTGAGTACTGTGCCCTTGATGATTATTTCATATTGTGCAGATGAATTGGTTGCAGTCACCATCACACCGGGATGAATGCTGAGTGATGCATTCGCTTCAATAGTGACCTGATCCAGTACCTGATCTGAGACGACAAATACCTGATGCGATAACTTAATGATACCTGAATGTTGATCCGGATAAGTACCGGCAGGTATCCATCCTCCCGGATCATAAATTTCCCAGGTCGCTATATCCTGCCAGCCACCATCTTGTTTACTGCGAAAATCTCCGACACTTTGACTTCTTGCGAGAATGACCAGGCATAACTGGATCAGCAGGGATAAGCAAATAGCAAGGATGATCTTTTTATGTTTCGAATGCATGAATTAATTTGAGCTCGCAAGATCAGCGATGCATATCTAAGCAACAACCAATAGAAGTGGGTTTTTATTTGCAAATTAATTTCAATTATTTATGCAGTTAATTAATCAGCATCTATAAAATTCGGGTAAATTAGCGGGTGGCAATTTTTAGAGTAGCAAGTAATTTATCTGTCTCTAAAATGAATTGTGTAATATTGATATCTCATAATGAATCCAATCTTTATTTGTCATTCAATAAAATCAATAAGTGTAGAACAACATGAAGGCAGTCTTTATTTTAAATTTTCTTTTCCTGATTTCGCAAGTTTGCACAGCACAGAAAGATTTTGGTGCGAGGCTCAATACGGGGTTCAGTAAGATGGTCATTGACAGAAATGACGAAGGAATAAGTCAAAAAAATTTCTATATTTTTTCTGCGTTGAGCGGATTGTATGCATCGTTTTATACGAATGAAAATTCATTCATAGGGACAGAGTTATTATACAACCGCGTTTCGGGCGAGGAGGAGATTGTTTTTAATATCAGAACAGGTTCCGGATTATCGTCAAAAGTAGAAACGATCACATTAAATTATCGGCGGCACATTTCATACCTGAGTGTCCCGGTTTATTATGGATTTTTATCGGATAGGTTTTTAGTGCGGGCCGGTGTGCAATTGTCTATGCTTTTGCAAAGTGATGAATCGCTAAAGTATGATGTACCTGACTACATAATGGTTAACTATACTCAACCCGGCCGGCTGGATATTGATAAATACGATTATGGCCTTTTAATTGGACTCGGTTACAGGTTTTATGATAACGCGGAATTTGAGATTTCATATTATCATGGATTGAATGACATATATGACGGGCAAGACAATGCCACTACCTGGAGGAATAGTCAATTCACGGCAGGTTTCAGGTACACATTTTTTAAGTCAACGAAATAACAATTCTCCTATGGAAATCATTTGTCATTTCAACATCTTGCAAAACAGGGAGATAGTCTGGGCCTGAGTGCTTTCTCTCATCACCGAAAAAAATCTCTAAATAGCTTTGGATATCTCTAAATTTCGCTATTTTTGCAATCCTTTAAAAAAGGAAAGGCGAACAAATAATATACTGTTGTGAAACGGTTCGGTTTTCAGCTGGTTAGAATATCCCGCTTTGGCGGGAGGGCCGCTGGGGCAAAGAGTTGAATAGCATACAGTAGAATAGTCTAGATTGCGGCGATATACCGTTGTGAAACGGTTCGGTAGTTCAGCTGGTTAGAATACATGCCTGTCACGCATGGGGTCGCGGGTTCGA
>DAOQWA010000083.1:0-7691 GCA_035341855.1 Bacteroidia bacterium | reverse complement strand
ATATAGGTACTCGTCGGGTTGATTTTTTAGTTTCCGGAATTCTATCGGTTGAGTTAAAAGCTCTTATCAAATTAGAACCCGTTCATTTTGCACAAGCTATAAACTACCTCGAAGCCTACAACCTTGAAATAGGACTACTCCTAAACTTCGGCTCAAAAAGTTTGGAATTTCATCGATTCAAAAATTTAAAATTCAAACCAACCAAATAGCCCCAATAAAAAAGAAAATTCCATTTACCAACTCACCAATCCCCAAATCCCACCAATCCCAAAAATCCCACCAATCCCAGTTCAGACCATTTTCAATCCCACCAATCCCAAGAATCCCACCAATCCCAGTTCAGACCATTTTCAATCCCACCAATCCCAGTTCAGACCATTTTCAATCCCCAAATTTGCTTTTCCCCAAAAAACACAGATATTTACAAATGACCGGGAGTAAAAGCTTTTTAATAAAGAACAAATCCACCATTCTTTACGGCATCAGCCTGGCTTTTCTGCTCTTTCTCCTCAAATGGCTGGAGCTGCGATTTATAATCTTTGAGCATTCATTTGAAGTATATATCGGATTTATTGCCGTGATTTTTACGGCATTAGGTATTTGGCTGGCCTTAAAACTTTCAAAACCCAAAATTGAAACTGTTGTCGTAGAAAAGGAGGTCTATGTGAGTAGAAATGAGAATTTTGTTTTGGATAATTCTGTGGTGGATCAGCTTGCACTCAGCAAACGTGAGATGGAAATACTGAATTTATTAGCGCAAGGACACAGCAACCGGGAAATTGCTGAAAAGCTTTTTGTTTCACTCAGCACCGTAAAGACACACCTTCAAAATATTTTTGAAAAGTTGGACGTAAAAAGAAGGACACAAGCCATTGAAAAAGCCAGAAGTTTAAATCTTATCCCATAGCTTCTCATACTTTGGAATGAAAATAAGGTGTTTTTAGAATAAATGGCCGAAAGTATGATTGAGAAAATTACGCAGACTGCATATTTGCACAAATCAAAAAATCAAAAAATATGAAAAAGCACATCATCGTCTACGGAATCATCGCAGGTACTATTGTATCTGTCATTATGTTAATTTCTATGAGCACACTGAGCCACTGTGAGGGCAGCATAGATTTTAACACCGGCATGCTCATCGGCTATGCCTCAATGCTTCTTGCCTTTTCAATGGTCTTCATTGGAATCCGAAATTACAGAGATAAGCACAATGAAGGTGTCATAAGCTTTGGCAAAGCTTTTAAGTTGGGATTCATGATCGTGTTGATCGCTTCAACTATGTACGTCGTTGCCTGGCTCATCGACTACTTTTATTTTATGCCGGATTTTATGGAAAAATATTCAGCACAAATGATCGAAGAACTTAAAGCAAGCAATGCAAGCCAGGTGGAAATAGATGAGAAGATAAAAGAAATGGCAAGTTTCGGAGAGATGTATAAAAATCCATTCTTCAATGCGATGATGACTTATATGGAGATCTTGCCGGTCGGTTTGATCGTGACTTTGATTAGCTCATTAATATTGAAAAGAAAAACTCCAAAAGTTTATTCCTGAAAAATCCAAATCATGAAAAATATACCGGTATTAGTTTTGGCATTGGCAACATCATTTTGTTTTGGCTTTGCCTTTAAATCAATAGTTACAGACCAAAATACAGACAATATGAAAAATAAAAGAGTGACAAGCATCGGAGGGATCTTTTTTAAGTGTAAAGATCCGCAGAAAGTGAGAGAATGGTACAAGACTCATCTGGGTCTCAATACCAATGAATATGGCTCAGTGTTTGAATGGCGGCAAGCAGAAGATCCTTCTAAAAAAGGATTCTCC
The DNA here is from genome assembly GCA_035341855.1 of Bacteroidia bacterium. Taxonomy (GTDB): domain Bacteria; phylum Bacteroidota; class Bacteroidia; order AKYH767-A; family 2013-40CM-41-45; genus QQVM01. The sequence continues at coordinate 5,861 of DAOQWA010000083.1, read as the reverse complement.
CAATGGAGTCCATTCACCGATAAAACAAAATACTTTGAACCTTCTGAAAAAGAATTCATGATCAATTACAGGGTCGAAAATCTTGAGGCCCTTGTAGAAGAACTCAAAAAAGAAGGTGTTACAGTTACCGATTCTATTGAGACTTATGACTATGGAAAGTTCGTCCATATCATGGATATAGAAGGAAACAAAATTGAGCTGTGGGAGCCGAATGATATTGAATTTGAAAAACTAGGTGTGCAAATAGGGGCTGAGACGACTAAATAGAATTAGCTCGAGTATATTGAGTTCCCTTAAGTTTTCCATTGCGATGATTCTATCGCTTGAAAAATAGTAGCGTGCCGTGGTCAACGATTTCCGATCTTGATGCCTAAAACTCCAGCATGATCCCGACAGAGGGCAAGATATTTCCTGAAGTATTCTTGATGTTATATGTTTTATACCTGCCGGGATCTTCTGCAGATTCGACAGGATTGCCGGATGCATCTCTGACTACATTAAGATAATCCTGAGTGGTAGTTTGTGAATTATAGATATTCTGAATGTCAAGATATACGTTTAGTGACCACTTCTTCAAAAACCATTTTTTGTCCATTCTAATATCCAAGCCATGACTGAGCGGATTGCGTTCTGTGTTTAACTTGCTCCAGTCAGGAATACCCTGTTGTGTAACATCCCATATCGTTTTTTGTGATGAAAGTTCTACATCATAAGGAGTGTAGGGTGCCCCTCCAAGCAGACGGAATTTAATCCCCATTTCCCAGTTGCGCTTGAATTTTTTTCCTGCCGTTATGTTCAGGATATGACGGTTATCCCAGGAGGAAGGAACAAAATCACCAAACTTATCTTTGAACTCACTCCGAACGAAGGTGTAAGACAGAATTCCATAAATACTATTACTTAATTTTTGTTGCATGAATAGTTCAAGACCATAGCTTCTTCCATCTGAACTTGAACTTGCGGCTTCATTCCCAATGATACCAAAGTCTCCGCCCAGATTGGCAAGTGTGATGCTATCCGTCAGAAGAAATGGATAGTTTTGGTAGATTTTATAGAAGGCTTCCAGTGAAATTTTAAAAGTAGACTTAGGCAAGAAATCTATTCCACCTACAAGGTGATTGGCGTGGATGTATTCTATATTATTTAATTTGTTGACGAGTCTGTTGCTGCTGTCTCTATAACCCAGTAAGGTATAGACAGGTAATTGATAATAGCGCCCGGCATTGATATTCAGGTTAACCTGCTGCGACAAAGAATAGGAAAAGGAAATTACCGGGGATATTTGTTTCAGCGGATTGGACATGTCGTTTGAATAGTCGGAGAAATCTGTCCTGAGTCCGAAGGAAGAGCTTAGTCTTTCTTCAAAAAAGGATTTACTCAATTGCATGAAGAGTGCATACTTGTTGAATGACAGTTCAGAATTGTAATTGATGGTGGCAACAGCATTGTTTATTTCTCTTTTGTTAAGGGTGCTATTGCTGTATTGCACGTGTTCAATCCCTAAGCCTGTATTTAATTTCCATCCATTTTTTCTTAGTGTGTTTTCAAGCCGAAGTTTATTTTCAATTTCTCTCGACTCATAGTCGAAGATCAGGAATGCAGGATCTTCGATATTGTTAAAATATTTTCTTGATTTATTATTGAGTTCATTCCTGCTAAGCACTATGTTTTGGAAACTGTTCTGTGAAAAATGTTTCCAGTTTAATCCGGCTGCATAGTTCCACTGAGTGTTTACAGGAAGATTGCCGAGGATATAATTGTTTCTGTTGATGATTTCCGGGTCATTGATATTGTCATTGACCTCTTTGTTTAATTCAAAATCATCAATAGCGCCAAGGCCTATGATACTAAGTTCATTCTTTAGGTTAATTTTTATTTTCTGTTTAAATTGAAAGTCATTGTATGTAGGAAGGAAGGGGAGTGACAAAGTCTTAAAGAGGAGTTGGAGGTAGGATCGTCTTGCTGATAAAAGGAAAGTAGATTTTTTGCCTATAGGCCCATCCAATGTGAGGCCGACATCACTGGATCCTAGCATGAAGGTTCCGCTTAGTCTTTGCTCGTTACCATCCATTTGTTTAAATTCCATAACCGAGCTCAGTGCATTTCCTCTGTTTGAAGGAAAGGCTCCTGCATAAAAATCAACTTCCCGAATGAAATTTACATTTATCATACCTACCGGACCACCGGAGGAGCCTTGCGTAGCAAAATGATTTATGTTAGGAACTTCGATGCCATCAAGGTAAAAGCGGTTTTCATTGGGAGCTCCACCTCGCACAATGATATCATTACGGAAAGATACCGTAGAAGCCACACCCGGCAGGGACTGAATGACTTTTGAAATATCCCTGTTCGATCCAGGATTCCTGTAAATCTCCGCTGCATTGATGGTGCGTAAACTTAAGGGGCTTTCTATGGGTCTGCTAAATTCTACCGGCCTTATCAGGACTTCTTCCAGAGTAGCAATATTTTGTTCCATCGCAATATCCAGCACTGTGGTTGTGATATTGCTGATGATAAGGTCTTTTATTAGTACTTCTTTATAGCCTACTGAACTGCACTTGATGTCAATAATGCCCGGATTTATATTTTCTATTTCATAATTACCATCAATATCTGAAACGACACCGGTATTTTCAGCGCCAATATAAATTGTTGCAAAGCTGACAGCCTGATTGTTAATATTGTTATACACGCGACCTTTCAACCGACCTGTTTGTGCATGAACACTTTGCAGATGGTTGAGTAGGATAAAGGTAAAGAAGTATAAAAATTTCATAGACAATGCAAGTTGAGCATTAAGAATAAGAATAACTAAACATTGGGAAAAATGTTTTCATCTCTGTACAGATCGCACAATTATTTTAAAGCCTTTAAGCGTCGATATGAATATTATTAGGGAAAATCGGAAATTTCAAAATGCATACTGATACCTCATGCATAGATCCGGTATCCTGGTGTAAATGGTGGCAAAAATTTATTGAATAATTTGATTTTATTTCGGGGAGAATCTCATATACCAACTTGCTTGCCTCCTGAAATACACCCGGACAACACATTCCAGGCACTTATTTATCTACATTCACAGTAACCTGCACTTATTTTTCAAAGATATCCCACCCTGTATAATTCGTTATTGTAACATTCCAACAAGACATTGATACAAAACCTTCAGCTTCCCTGACAGGGATCGCACTGCATAGAGAGGAGACCTAAAACAATTTGCAATTCCCCCAAATGCAATTACCTTTGATTGACACTTAAACAATCCCAGCCATTGAAATGGCAATTTATTCACTCTCCTTAAAATTAACAATTATGAAAAAAACTCTTCTTGGTCTGTCAGCCATTGTATTTCTGACATTATTTTCCTGCATGAGCGGGGAAGAAAAAAAGGCAAAAGAGCCTGAAGCTACTATCCCTGCTGACAGCACCTTAATGATGCTTGTTCGTTTCCAGGTTCCGGATTTCAATAAGTTCTATAGTGTCTACGACACCCATGATTCTCTTAGAGCCGCAAGTGGCATTAGTCGTTATTTGTTAGCCCTGGAAATGGAAGATACCACCAAGGTGATCATTGCCGAAAAAATAGAGAGTATCGAGAGAGCTAAGGAATTCGGAAACTCAGAAGTACTGAAAGCAGCGATGCAAGAATTAGGTTTTTCCGGTCCTCCGTCATTTGAGTTTATCAATGTTATTCGTAATGACGACTCTCCCCTTGACATAAAAACCAGAGTCATGGTAAAGCATCGGGTAAAAGATTTCGATGCATGGCTAAAAGTATATGATGATGAAGGAATGAAGGCAAGAGCCGAAAATGGAATGATAGATCGTGGCCTGGCTCGCGGTGCTGAAGATCCGAATATGGTCTATATTATCTTTGCCATTTCGGATATGGATAAAGCCATGGCACGAAGCAGTTCACCCGAGCTGAAAGCAACGATGTTGTCAGCGGGAGTAGAAGGCGAACCTGAGATAGTGATGTATAACCTGCAATAGACAGTAATAAATTTTAATCAAAAAAAGATGGGCCTTGTCCATCTTTTTTTTTATCTCGTATGTTGTACTTGGAGAATATTCCTTGCAAATGAAAATTTTCAACAAGATTTATACATGCCAAAATTTTGTGTTGTTAGTTGATCAGTGCTCACAAATGATCAGGATGCAGATATTAATGCTTATTTGGAATTTACTGTTTACTCAAATCCGATTGACCATACTTTATTCCTTTCGCCGGGAAAATTAGATCTTGTCAAAAGCCGGAAAGTGTATAATTCTTTAGGAGTGGAGTGTTTGTTTTTACCAGCTTCTTATTCAAGTGTAGATAATTTAATTGGACTTGATGTAAGAATATTGTGCGCAGGGCTTTACTATTTGCAAATTAATCTGAATACCAACAAACTGTAAAAATGTTCATTAAAGAATAGAGTCTGGTATTAGAATGCAGCAGGGAGTGAATGGTAATCCATCACTTATTAAATCTGTGCAAATTAATTCTGCCTCTTTATTCAACATCCGGAATTCTGAAAAATAAGAGAGCTTATATAATTTTATTTTGTATCTAAACTCTACGAGAAAAGTTTGATATAGACCAAGGATACAATGATCAATTCGGTTGCGCCCTCAAAACATATTTCTGGTAATACAGGCTTTTACCCTTTAACTCCGTATATTTTAATACATCTGAATTTGACTGGCTGTACAATGCTTTAGCATCGTTATACATCGTTCCAAAGAAAGAACGGTTATGACCGGTGGTCGCATAGATGTCAAATAAGTATGAAGTTTGAAGAGATTGCAGCTCAATGATCATATAATCAACTTTGTTGAATTTCTTTGCTGCCTTTGTGATACCTCCATAGGATGAAGATCCCTGATCCAGTCTGTACTTTATTCTGTTGTCCCACTTTCCATATCCTGATGCAGTGGATAAATAATCAGATACACTTACATAATTGGATAAAAATATCCCATCACAATAGTAAACCATTGAGTCAACTGCTGCCTGTGGATTTGAATAATTCTTTCCCATCCAACCTGTATAGAAATAGAATTTTGCACCATAACGATTGCACATCGCCCTGGTTGATCTTAATAAAGCGAAGCAACCTGAATAATCTCCCGTTACCCAGGGTTCTTTTTCAGTTAAAGGAGCAACGACAGTGCGGAGGTCAGGATATGAGGTATAGAATGCATCCCAGGTTGCAAGTTCAGATGTCTCGCGTACATCACATGTAATTAGTTTTACTCCATAGCTATTCACAGCTTTGCGACAAAATGCAGCGAACTGGCTTCTTGCAGAAGATGATTTCATGGCATTTCGGGCATAACCGTTGATCATATTTCCACCTTTTCTTGTTAAATAGTCCAGGAATGCGTTTTCACTCGCCGTATTTCCGATACTCAGATAATCAGGATGCATGTATATACCAAAAAGTTCGGGAAGGGCCTGTGCGTTTGCATCTGGTGCCTTATTGCTTGCCCTTAATCCGGATGTTGAAATATCGGATGCGTCAGAAGGTTCTATAAGAGATTCTTCTTTTGAACAAGAACTGAGAGATATTAATAAACTTACCAGAATGAAAGCAGATAACAAATGGAATCCCGATGATGCAATCTTTTTTAGCATTTGTATTTAGATTTAAGAGTTTGATCCGGATAAGAATACGGAGGAGATAAATAATGGATTATATAGCCTTTATGCTACTCTGGAATATGAATAGGTTTGATAGATGACTTAACTGAATTTGAGCTGATGCGGAATTCCCCTCTTTCCGCATGCAATAAGGGCTCAATGGTATAAGTTGAATTGGGATTTTATATGAAGAGTCTCGCCACCGAAAAGAATACCGGGTGCATGAATG
>DAOQWA010000082.1:0-7693 GCA_035341855.1 Bacteroidia bacterium | reverse complement strand
AGTCTGATTCGAGGATTGAATAATTGTTATCTTTACTTATTAAGCCCTTTGGTAATCTTCAGGTATGTAACCGGAATAAATATTTTGCATTCAAAAAAAACACATATTATGAAATTATTAATAAAGTATTTAGTCTTCCTTGTTTGGATCACATTCCTGAATTCTTCATCCCTCTATGCACAGGAGACACGAAAATCATTTGGGAAGAAAGATTTTAAATACGCCGAGAAAGTCGATGGTAAATATTTACCTAATGCATTCGATAATAAGAAAGTTTCTACTCCTTATAAATTAAGGAAGAGCTCAACATCAAATGCAGCGAGTAGCGCAATTTTTACAAATCAGGTTAATGTTAATCCCGCCGGCTTGAATATCATAGGTGACGCTGCCAATGAGCCTAGTATCGCAGTAAATCCTTTGGATCCAAATATGATCTCAATAGGTTGGAGACAATTTGACAATGTAGCCAGTAATTTCCGGCAAGCAGGTTGGGCTTTTTCAACAGACGCAGGACTTACATGGACATTCCCGGGAAAAATTGAACAAGGAATATTTCGTTCGGATCCAGTATTGGATTATGACTCCTCCGGAAATTTCTATTACAACAGTTTGTCAATTGACTCCCTGGGAACCTATGTCTGTAAAGTTTTTAAGAGTAATAATGGCGGTGTGGGATGGGATCCCGGAACTGATGCTGCAGGAGGTGATAAACAATGGATGACAATCGACAGGACTGCAGGCCCTGGTAGCGGAAATATTTATTCCTTCTGGTCTTCTTCATTCAGTTCTTGTCCTCCGGATCTTTTTACCCGTTCAACAAACGGTGGTAACAGTTATGAAAACTGTTCCTTCGTGGATGGTGATCCCTACTGGGGAACGATGGCTGTAGGTGATGCAGGAGAACTTTACATTTGCGGAGGACAACATGACACGATCACAGATCTGGTTGTTTGCAAATCCACCAACGCACAAATACCGGGTTCGATCATCACCTGGGAGCCTCCTGTTTCTGTTTTTATGGATGGCTTCCTGGGCGGCGGTCCGGATGTCAATCCGGAAGGTTTGCTGGGACAGGCAGACATAGATGTTGACCGATCAGGCGGTGTGGGACATGGTAATGTTTATTTACTTTCTTCTGTCGTTCGCCTTTCAAATCCTGATCCCGGTGATGTTATGTTTTCCAGAAGTCTTGATGGAGGATCGACATGGAGCTCACCAATTAGGATCAATGATGACATATCAACGACAAATACACAATGGTTTGGAACGATGTCAGTAGCTCCCAATGGAAGAATCGATGCAGTTTGGCTTGATACAAGGGATGCGCCGATTGGAACTTTACTATCATCTCTATATTATTCTTATTCCATAGATCAGGGAGTAACATGGTCACTCAACGAAAGATTATCTGCCTCCTTCGATTCCTACCTGGGATATCCCGATCAATTTAAGATGGGTGATTATTTTGATATGGTATCTGATAACGATGGAGCTCACCTTGCCTGGGCAAACACTTTGAATGGCGAGCAGGATGTATATTACTCGTATATCACACCGGTAATTCCGGTGAACATAAACGAGATTATTATTCCTGAGAATATTTCAGTCTACCCGAATCCTAACAAAGGAGTATTTATCATCAAAGGTATTTCTCCATCAACAAAAGTGGAAGTGTACAATCCTGTCGGAGAAAAAATATCTCCTCTTACAAGCTCCAGAACTCTAGATGAGATTGATATTTCATCCCATGCATCAGGACTCTATTTTATAAAAATTGTCGGAGAGAACGGAAATGTTGTCGTCAAAAAGGTTCTTAAAGAATAAGCTTCAGCACGACAGAAATATCACTCAGCCTTTTGCCGGAATACTATTTCGCCGACATCTTTTTTTACCGGTTCAAGACTTTGCAAGAACATGTAAATTGCGGTCAGGTCCTCATCGCTCATCCTTGAAAAAGGACCCCAGTCCATTGGTGAAAAGGCAATTGTGCGACCTTGACGAAAGCGCTCAATAAACTGTTCCGGAGTTTTATATTTTGAAAGAACGCCACCGGGATCAGGAGTGATATTTGGTGTGCGGATCCATAAATCCGGATCGGCTTTTAGAAACTCATGAAATTCCGGCCAAGGTTCGAATTCCATTCCTCCGGCGAACTCAGGTCCGGTTGCCTCGTAAGTCATCATGTCACGTTGGGTGTGGCAACCTACACAATTTGTGACGTACCTGGCCAGGTACTCCCCTCTTTCAATTGTTGCGGCCATTGGAGGAGCAACCGAGGGAGCCGTCGGGTGTTCTATAGGACGAAAGGTGGTACTGAAACTTCGCACTGCCTTACCCATAAAAGTCCATTCGTTTTCAGGCACTACATTCCTTACAGGTTCAAGTGAACGAAGATAGGATACAATAGCGACAAGATCTTCATCAGCCATATTCCAGAATGGCATTAATACAGGCATAGAAGACTTACCATCAGGCAGAATACCGTGTCTCATCATTCTGAAAAGTTGTTCATCAGTGTAACGGCCAATTCCGGTTTCTTTATCAGGAGTAAGGTTCCGTGTATACATTGTACCAAGTGGACCCATTTTGAAACCAACACCCCCTATCAGAGGAACTTGCTTTCCTTCATCGGCTTCCACCATTTGCCGGAAACTTCCTACATGACAAGATATGCAATGAGCAGGACCATGAACCAGGTATTTCCCTTTGGCAATTACGGCAGAATCGGAACTGACGCTAAGTGCAGGGCCGGGAAGATCATACTTTTTATCCCAGGAGAATTGAACATAAGAGAATATGCCACCAATGAATAGAACAATGATGACTAAAACCGAAATGAGGATTTTTTTTATCATGGCTTTTTCAGAAAAATGGTTACTATGAAAATAATAGCTAATTCAATAAAATCACTAAGTACATTTATTTAACAAATATATAAGATATTTTCAATTAAAAAATCCAAAAAAAATCTCCATTTAATTCAAAAAAGCATCAAAAAATCCATGATCTATTAATTTTATTTAAAATGAAAATCCGGAATTAAGTGAGCGGATATTTGAGATAACTTTCCGATGTGCCTTTATATTATGTAAGCACTTATCGATGTTTCCAAAAAAAAATTAAAAGTTCAGACCCTAATGTGCTACCAATATGTTTCCGGAACCAATTATCTGATGATCACTATCCCGCGCTTGTATATAATAAATTGCAAGTGAACAGTAGCAGGAAAACTAAGACGTATCTGTTCATTTTAAGTAGATTTTGTTATTTGAAATTAATACAAAAATGTGGATCCGCTGAAAATCCGGAGCACTTTAGCATAAAAACAGAAAAAATTACTTAATCCTCCAGTATTTCAAAAACAAATTTAACAAGAAGATTACCTATTAATCATAGGGTTGCATGGGATTTTATTTTACAGATAATCACAAATAATAAGATAAGCTTCGAAAAGAGATATCATCAAATTGATCGATACACATTTCTACACCTGGACTTTTTTCCATTTCCCTTTCGAAAACAACCATAATGTAAATGCACCTACAGAAGTTTCTGAGATAAAGACCGCCCAAAAAACTCCTTTATGCGCCCAACCGAATTCGATGGCCAAAATATAAGCAAGAGGAATCTGAATCAACCAAAAGAAAACCAAATTAATATAAGTCGGTGTATTGGTGTCTCCTGCTCCATTAAATGCCTGGACAGATACCATCCACCAGCCATATACAAAAAACGAGTAAGACATTATCTGCAACCATTCTGAGCCTATGGATAAGACTGTAGGATCAGTTGTAAAAATTCCAACAAGTTGCTCATTGAAAAAGAAAAATAAAACAGAAACAAGAACAAGGAAAATCATATTGTAGACACCTATTTTCCATACAGTAGATTCGGCTCTTTCCGGACTGCCGGCTCCCAGGTTTTGTCCTACCAATGTAGCAGCTGCATTGGAAAGTCCCCAGGCAGGCATCATCATGAACATCATGATACGAATGCTTACTGTTGCACCTGCAACCGCTTCACTTCCTATATCGGCCAAAATTCTCATGAGGAAAATCCAGGAAGTCATTGCAACAATCATTTGAGCTATACCTCCAAGAGATGTTTTTAACATGTTAACCATGACCCCTAAATTGAAACGAATCATTGATACAAATACTTTAATGTGTTTCCCACCTTTGAACAAGAAATATAATTGGGTAATCACTCCAATACCACGTCCTATGTTAGTAGCAATGGCAGCACCTTCAATTCCCATGGCAGGAACAGGTCCCAGACCAAATATTAAAAGAGGATCAAGCAAAATGTTTATACCATTTGAAATCCACAAAACTTTCATTGCAATTGCAGCATCACCGGCTCCCCGAAAAATTGCATTAATGACAAATAACATCATTATTACCATGTTTCCTCCCAACATCCAAACAGTATACTTATAACCTTGGTTAATTATCCAATCATCAGCAGACATCAGCCTAAGAAGATCTTTTGCGAAAAAGAGGCCTGCGATTGAAAAGGGAATTGAAACGAAGAGTCCCAATAAAATTGCCTGCACTGCAGAAATACCGGCCCCTTCAGCATTTTTTTCCCCAACTCGTCGTGCGATAATTGCTGTGACTGCCATTGAAAGTCCCATGCCAACGGCATAAAGAAGAAATAAGTAAGTCTCGGTTAATCCTACCGTTGCAATAGCAGAAGAGCCAAGCTTTCCGACAAAAAATATATCTACAACAGCAAAAGTTGATTCCAAAACCAGCTCAAGGATCATTGGAACCGCGAGTAAAAAAATTGCTCTTTTAAGAGTCACCTTCGTATAATCCGCTTCCGTCCCACGGATAGCATTCAGCAATTCCTGCCAGATGGAAAGTCTTTTGATTTGATCGTTAGGTATGTTCATAAATTATTAACCGGAATTTGGCTGAAATATATGTATAAGAAGATGATTGTTCATCCTGCTTTCCTTACAAACTTTGTCAGAATAACTATCTGTTGCCCTTCAATTTTTCCTTCAATTTGTTCATTGTTATCGGAAACCAAACGTATATTCTTCACAACGGTCCCAATTTTGGCATTGATCTGCGATCCCTTTACATCCAAAGACTTAATAAGAGTAACTGAATCGCCTGCTTGCAAAATGACACCATTACAATCTCTGTGAAAAGTATCCGTGGATGTTTCCAAATGGTCTCCTGAAGCCTTTGCTGTTTCCAATAGCTCATCGTCCAGGTAATATATCTCTAGCGCTTCTGAAGCCCAGCTTTCATTTTTCAATCGGTTCAAAAGGCGCCATGATTGAATTTGTACGGGAGGCACATCACTCCACATGGTCTCACGGAGACAAGTCCAATGTCCGGGTGCAAGTTCTTCTCTTTTCTCAATCTGTTGCTGACACTTTTCACAGATATGAATACAACATTCAACTTGTTGCTTCCTTTCAGGGGGAAGAGAGTATACAGACAATGCATTTTTCGACTTGCACAGCTCACAAGACCCTCCACTTCTTACAATCAATTGTTCTTCTAAAGTCATTTTATTGTTTAATTAACAGATAATGGTCAAAAGTAATATTTCAATCCAATATTCACCTTTGTATAGATGACTAAATCCTTCTAAGAATATATTATATGGAAATCAGGGAGCTTATAAAGTATTAATATAGGTAAGACATTAAATTTTTTATCTATCATACTCCGGATCCCAGCCTGATGGATCGGATATGCAAAATTCATTTACACTTTAAAAGCGGACATAGTGCCTATCTAAGCGTGTGAATCCTGGTTTTAATGTAATCAGATCAATCTGATCGTCTTTAAGGCCATGCCATAATTGTATAATAAAGATTTTTTTTATCTTACATAACAAATTTTATTTCAATGAGAAAATCCCTGACCCTCTTCTTCATTGGCTTAAACTTTTCTTGTTTATTTATAAATGCAAAGCACGACAATTCTGTTGATTCACTCATTAAATCATTTGAAAATTCTTCTGTTGATAGTGTCCGCATGAAACTCGCAGCAAGTATCGGACAGAAATTGCTTGATTCGGATGCACTAACATCGATGAGCTATTTGCAACAGGCCTATAACTTCATGGAACAAGGTGCAGTCTATTCTTCTCCTGATCTTCCTATGAGCTGGTTCAGATGTAGGCTTTTAAATCTTATTAGTTCAGCCTCATACAGACTTGGCGACGTACAAAAAGGCTTAAGCTATCGTCTCCAACTTCTTGATGAAGCAAGAAAATCAGAATATAAGGAAATGGAGCAAATTGCATTGGGGAACCTTTCAAGTGATCATGAAAGTCAGGGGAATTATACAGAAGCATTAAAATACCAGTCGATGTCACTTCAGCTGGCATTGGAATCGGGAGAACCGTATACAATTGGTCTGGCCCTAGGTAATATAGGATCCGTCTACGGAGTGATGGGACAACATGATTCTGCTTTGCAGTATTATTCCAGATCAATTCCGTATTTATTAAAAATTGAATCAAGTAAAAGTGCAAAGTTTGGTGCATTAGGCTGGATGATGAATAATCTTGGAGACATATATTACAATGCAGGAAATATTGATACTGCCTACTATTACTATCATTTATCGAGACAGTATCGTGAGGAAATAGATCATCGTTTGGGTAAGGTGATAGTCTATGCAGATCTTGCTAAGACAATGCGGAAACGGAATAACATCGATAGTGCTTTTTTTTATGTAAACAAGAGCATCAAAGCAGGAGAAGAAAATGGATTTCTTGATAACCTTGAATATTCTTACAAATTACGAAGCGAATTACAATATGATAAGGGAAATTATAAAAATGCCCTTGAAGATTATAAAAAAAGTATCCGGATCCGTGACTCCATTTTCAATCAGGAGAATGCCAAAGAAATGCTGAGGCAGTCGATGCAATACGAACACAGACTGTCCAGAGTGAGTGATTCGATCAGCTATGTTCAAAAGGAAGCTATACTAACCGAGAAAACAGAAAAACAGAGAATAGGCTTGATTGCTGCAGCCGGTTGTTTGATCCTCATTGTTGCCTTGGCTTATTCTATTCACAAAGGGAAGAAAAGAAGTGATGAACTTTTGCTAAACATACTTCCTCAGGAAACTGCCGAAGAACTGAAGCAAAAAGGTCACGCTGATGCAAAACTTATAAATGAGGCTACTGTACTTTTTACAGATTTCAAAGGATTCACAGCCTTTGCAGAGAAGCTAAGTCCGAACGATCTTGTAAAAGATCTGAATGAGTGTTTTTCAACTTTTGACCATATCGTTGAAAGGTACGGATTAGAAAAAATAAAAACCATTGGCGATTCATACATGGCAGCCGGGGGCCTGCCGACTCCAAATGAGAGCCATGCTTCAGACACTATCAAAGCAGCAATTGAGATGCGCGATTACATTGAAACTGTAAAGACAAAAAACGTATCTGAAAATCGCCGGTATTTTGAAGTGAGACTAGGAATACATACCGGTCCGGTAGTAGCCGGTATCGTCGGAATAAAAAAATTTCAGTATGACATTTGGGGTGATACTGTAAATATTGCATCCCGAATGGAAAGCAGTGGAATGAGTGGAAAAATAAATGTGTCTGAAAAAACTTATTCTTTAACAAAAGATCTTTTTCGTTTTGAAGCAAGAGGGGAAATTGAAGCTAAAGGAAAAGGAAAGATCAGAATGTATTTTGTGGAAAG
>DAOQWA010000081.1:0-8149 GCA_035341855.1 Bacteroidia bacterium | reverse complement strand
GATTTGGTCACACTTGTATAGCTCATGGAACTGCCAAGTACAATATAGCCCCCATCGCCTGATCTGATCACAGCTTGAGCTTCGTCATAGTCTGTGCTTCCAAATGTTTTAGACCAGTAAACAAAACCGCCATCGTCTATCTTAATAACGATGATATCGGTATAAGCAGTGTCAAGAGGGGAGCTGTAGGTATTTCCCACCAGAATAAAGCCGCCATCATCTGTTGTTGTGATGCCGGTAATAAAATCATCCTTGGTACCGGCAAGTCTTGTTTGCCATACCTGGTTTCCATCTATATCCGTCCGCACAACCAATACATCAGTACTATCAATTACATCCGGACCGGTTCCTCCGACGATGCAATATCCGCCGTCATTCGTTTGAACCATTGTTGTTCCGTAATCAACATAAAATTCACCATAACTTTTTTGAAAGGTAACCTGTGCTGAACTGAACAGAGAAATAAATAATGCTGATACGCAGAGTATTAGTTTTTTCATATATTATAATTTTAAGGATTCAAAGGTAAAATAATCTGAAGAAAATCGTAAATAAAAAAAGGGTCATATGACCCTTAAAGAAGTGTTTTTGAAATAAATTTGGCTTTTTGTCTTGCCTTTACGGTTTAAATTTGGCGCGATCTTCTGAAAATTAATATTCATCTTCATTGAAGAAGAAGTCATCCTTTGTTGGGTAATCCGGCCAGATCTCTTCTATCGTCTCATAGGCCTCTCCTTCATCTTCTAATTCCTGAAGATTTTCAATCACTTCCAGTGGAGCACCGGAACGAATTCCATAATCAATTAACTCGTCTTTTGTTGCAGGCCATGGGGCGTCTTCAAGATGTTGTGCGAGTTCGAGTGTCCAATACATAGTCTATTCTGATAAAATAATGTATGCTATTTTTAAGGGTGGCAAAAGTATAAAAATTTTTTTCAGATATGCTAACAATTTAAAATTTCCCTAAAAACGACAAATTCAAGCCTGAAAAGGCTTATAGTGCCTAATTTGCTGTGATTAGAGTTTAGCATGCCATGGAGTCTCGGTAGCACCACATTCTTTCGAGATCCAACGGGAAAGTACGAACAGGAAATCTGACAGTCTATTTATGTACTTAAGGATTAATTCATCAGTTCCCTGGACATCATTCAGATTCACTATCATCCTTTCTGCTCTTCGGCAAACGCAGCGGGTTATGTGGCAATACGATACCTGGGTATCACCACCGGGAAGGACAAACGACTTCATGACAGGGAGCTTTTCTTCCATTTCATCTATGGCTTTCTCCAGCATGATTACGTCTTGCTCATCTAGTTTGGGGAGCTCCATTTTTGATTTCTCAGGATCTGCAGCCAGGAGGGACCCGATGGTAAATAACCTGTCCTGTATGTCAAGAAGTAAATTGAGATGTTTCCTGAATGCGACCTGGTCACGCAATAAACCAATCCAGCTATTGAGCTCATCGATCGTGCCATAGGCTTCAATACGGATATGATGTTTTGGGACTCTGGTTCCACCAATCAATGACGTTTGCCCTGCATCACCTTTTTTGGTATAGATCTTCATGTCAAACTATTTTTTTTATGATGTCATGCTGCATTGGCCCGGAATGTTTATTTTAATTAACAGATGCTGCCAGGGTGACAGACTCATTTAAAGAATCGGATTCAACAAGTCCATCTTTTAAACGCACGATTCGATGTGCATGTCTTGCAATATCTTCTTCGTGGGTAACCAATATTATCGTATTTCCTTGTTTGTGTATCTCATGGAATAAGACCATGATCTCTTCGGAAGTTTTAGAATCAAGATTTCCTGTTGGCTCATCAGCCAGGATGATAGATGGAGTGTTTACCAATGCCCTGGCAACTGCTACTCTTTGTCGTTGTCCGCCACTCAATTCATTTGGCCGGTGTTTTATTCTGTCGCTTAGTCCCACATTTGCAAGGGCCTTCTCTGCAAGTATATTTCTTTCTGCCTTACCAAAACCCGCATACACCAGAGGTAAAGCTACATTGTCCAGAGCAGTACTTCTGGGAATGAGATTGAAAGTCTGAAAGATGAACCCGATCTCCTTATTTCTGATCTCGGCCAGTTCGTTCTCTGTCATTTTACTTACTTCTTTTCCATTGAGTGTATACGTACCTTCTGTTGGTGTGTCGAGACAACCGATCACATTCATTAAAGTTGATTTTCCCGAACCGGAAGGACCCATCAATGCAATGTATTCACCTTTGTTGATAGATAAGGTGACAGATTGCAAGGCTTTTACAGTTTCTGTTCCCAGTGTATAATGCCTGGAGATATTTTTCAATTCAAGTAATGCCATATTCTTAAAATAGCCTGTAAATGTAGCCTAATATTAGTTGGTTTTGTTGAAGGACTTCAAAATTTTAAGTTGAAATGTTGTTTTGGAATACCTTGTCTAAAGAAAATAAGTCCGGTATGAAATAAGTCAACGCTGATTTTGACTTCCTCATGTGCAATAATTTTTTTCCATGCATTATTCATACCCCGACTCCAATATATATCATCAAAAATAAAGAGGGATTGTGGATGGTGCCTGGATAAACATTCATGAAAGTATTTCAAGGTCGCTTCTTCAGTATGATTTCCGTCAAAATAAACCAGGTCAAGTACATCGAATTTGTCTAATGCTTTTGGG
The DNA here is from genome assembly GCA_035341855.1 of Bacteroidia bacterium. GTDB lineage: Bacteria > Bacteroidota > Bacteroidia > AKYH767-A > 2013-40CM-41-45 > QQVM01. Next base: position 5,484 of record DAOQWA010000081.1, on the reverse strand, counting down.
ATCCCGGTATCAAATTCAGCATTGATTAACTCAATATTTTTTGCGCCAAGTTTTTTGAAATTTTCAAGTGCTATTGCTGCTGTCTGCGGACAACCTTCAATTGTAATGACCCGATTCGACTTGTTGGCCAATGCCATATAGAGTGTTGATAATCCTAATGAGGTTCCCAATTCCAATATATTCACAGGCTTAAAATGTGTAACAAGCCTCGACAACAATCTTGCTTTTCTCCTTGGTTGCACAAAATTTTTTGCAATGTGTGAGATCTTTAATTTTCTGCTCCGGGAAATTTTGCCTCCTGTGCCATGATCATTCACTTCAATTAGCTTGTTGTTCAGAAGTAAATTGGAACGAAGTGATTCAATATCATCATAAAAATAGTAGGGAGTTTCGTCCTTGATGATCTTATAAAACAGATCGAAGGCAAATGGAGAATGGACTCCATGAAGTTTTGTGCCTAACAGTCTGTGACGCAGGTAGCTGGATGCTGTGAATAACTTATCCATAATGCGAAGTTAAAATTTTCAGAGAAGAGCCAATTTGTTTTAAAAGATCTCTTTAAGTTTTTACTTTTGCCAAACACTGAATTCACTTTTATGAGCGCAATACTTCAAATCAATGCAAGACAAATTTTAGATTCTCGTGGGAACCCAACAATTGAAGTTGATGTTTATTCGGAGAATGGAGCAGTTGGACGGGCGGCTGTCCCTTCAGGTGCATCAACAGGACTTCATGAAGCTGTTGAGCTGAGGGATGGTGATAAAAGCAAATACCTGGGGAAAGGGGTGTTAAAAGCAGTCTACAATGTAAACACAAGTTTGAATGAAGAACTTAAAGGTTATCCTGTAACAGAGCAAGGCATGATTGATGCCGCCATGATTAAACTTGATGGTACTGAAAATAAATCTAACCTTGGAGCGAATGCTATTCTTGGAGTTTCTCTTGCTTGTGCAAAAGCTGCAGCCATTGAAACGGGTCAATCCCTGTACCGCTACCTTGGTGGAATTGATGCCAATGTTTTGCCTGCACCGATGATGAACATATTGAATGGTGGTGCACATGCCGATAACCGTATCGATTTTCAGGAATTCATGATCATGCCGCTAGGTGCATCTTCATTCTCAGAATCGCTCAGGATGGGCACTGAAGTCTTTCATCACCTGAAAGCTGTTCTTAAAAAGAAAGGATTGTCTACCAATGTTGGTGATGAAGGCGGATTTGCACCTGATATGAAGTCTAATGAGGAGGCAATACTGTCAGTTTTGGATGCAATTTCTGAGGCCGGTTATACACCCGGAAAGGACATATTTATCGCAATCGATGCCGCTGCTTCAGAATTCTTTGATAAGAAGTCAGGAAACTATATCTTTAAGAAATCTACAAAGGACAAGTTGACTCCTGCTGAAATGGCCTCTTTTTGGGCAGATTGGGCAAAAAAGTATCCGATTGTTTCCATTGAAGATGGGCTGGCAGAAGACGACTGGGATGGGTGGAAGATTCTTACCAAATCTGTCGGAGATAAGATCCAGCTGGTAGGAGATGATTTGTTTGTGACCAATGTGAAACGGCTTGCAAGAGGTATCAAAGAGAATATCGCCAATTCTATTCTGATCAAGGTAAATCAGATTGGCACCTTAACGGAGACCCTGAATGCAATCAACATGGCTCATGAAAACGGATTTACCACCGTAATGAGCCATCGCTCAGGTGAAACAGAGGATAGTACGATAGCGGATTTGGCTGTTGCCTTCCGGACCGGGCAAATTAAAACCGGTTCAGCCTCCAGATCAGACCGGATAGCTAAGTATAATCAGCTGCTGAGGATTGAAGAAGTACTTGGTGAAAATGCTCAATTTGGCGGAAAAGATTATAAATTTGTATCACTGAAGAAATAAAACAAAGCAAGCATTTTCCTGTTATGGAAAAGATGGATCAGGACATATTAGATAAACTGGCCTCAGGAGAATATTCCATCTCTCCAAGAAGTGGAAGACTACGAAAGAAGATCAAGAAGAAGAAGAAAAAGTCCTTCTTTTCTATTAGTAATATAAAAAAATTAGGCAGAAAGTTGGTTTGGATTTTACTGATTCTTGGTTTTATTGTAAGTTTGGTACTTGTCTTCCCGGAATTAAATATTGTATCTGATAATAAGAAGATCAATCAGGATAAAAATAAGAACTTTCGACCCGCTAATTAATAATACTAATTATAAATAAGCTCTTAGAGAGCTTGCAAAATATATTAAATTGAAAAGCGATAAACTTAAAGAAAAATTTGCCGGTGTAGCTCTTCCGATGGCTTCTGAACTTAAAGAATTCATCAAGGAACATGGTTCAAGAGTCATTGGTCAGTATACCATCGAACAGGTATATAGCGGAATGAAAGGAATGATTGGAATGGTTACTGAGACCAGCAAGCTTGATCCGGACGAGGGAATACGCTTTCGTGGTTATAGCATTCCTGAACTAAGAGCAAAGCTTCCGAAAGCAGTTGGCGACGGTGAACCTTTGCCCGAAGGGATTTTTTACCTTATGCTCATTGGAGAATTGCCAACCGATGATGACGTTAGTTATGTCAGCAATGCCTGGGCTCGTCGTAGTAATGTTCCTAAGTATGTTTTTGATATGCTCGATTCACTTCCGGTGAACATGCATCCAATGACGCAATTCAGCATGGCGATCATGGCTCTCCAAAAAGAATCTGTATTTGCTGATGCCTATAGAAAAGGACTCAATAAAAAAGATTATTGGGATCCGATGTACGAAGATGTGATGAACCTGATTGCTCGTCTTCCAAGAGTAGCTGCCTATATCTATCGACGTATTTATAAAAATGATGTGCACATTGAGCCGGATTCAAAACTCGACTGGGCGGCAAACTTTGCACACATGTTAGGTTATGATGACTACGATATGAAGCGACTTATGCGCTTATATCTGACGATTCATGTAGATCATGAAGGGGGAAATGTTTCTGCACATACAACTCACCTGGTAGGCTCGGCATTGAGTGATGCATACTTGTCCTTTGCAGCAGGGATGAATGGTTTGGCCGGTCCTTTACACGGATTGGCAAATCAGGAAGTTGTAAGATGGATCGCTGACTTAAGAGACTATCATGATGGTGACCTGCCTACTAAAGAACAGATTCATGATTATGTACTGAAAACTATCAATGAAGGAAAAGTGGTGCCGGGTTATGGACACGCTGTTTTGCGTAAAACAGATCCACGTTTTATGGCCCAAATGGAATTCGCAACAAAGTATATGCCTGATGATGTCAACTGCCGGATAGTTCATATGTTGTATGAAGTTGTTCCGCCAATTCTTACAGGCATCAAAAAAATAAAGAACCCTTGGCCGAATGTTGATGCTCACAGCGGAGCACTCCTGATCCATTATGGCATGAAGGAGTATGAATTTTATACGGTGCTTTTCGGCGTTAGTCGTGCATTAGGTGTCTTATCCTCTTTATTATGGGATCGTGCCTTAGGTCACCCTATTGAAAGACCGGGATCAGTGACTACAGAATGGATGAAGTTACAAGGTCAGCAGGCTCATGCCTGATATTTCGAAAAGAATATAAAATTGACAGGAATGATTAATCATTCCTGTTTTTTTTACCAGCCAATTTCGTAAAGTAAAGATTTAAGCTCGCTGAGTATCATAGCTGTTGCACCCCATACAATTTCCCCTTCGATGTTGTAGTAAGGTGTTCGTATTGATTGCCCCGAACTTAAACGTATTTCCTTTTCTTTCACCTTTGCTTCGTCCAGTAATGATTCAAGATCAAGTGGAATGACCTTAACAACCTCCTTTTGTTCCGGGATAAATATGGCCGGGGTGTCAAGTATTCCTACGTGGGGGTAAACAATGAAATTACTTGGCGGTATATATAATTGCGTGAGCTGACCAAGAACTTCTATCGATGAGGTTGGGATCCCGATTTCTTCCTGCGTTTCTCTGAGTGCTGTAGCTGCTATATTTTCATCTGTGAGCTCAAATTTTCCACCGGGCAGTGAGACTTGTCCGCTATGCGCACCCGCACCTTGAGTTCGTAAGATTAATGGTAACTTGATTCTTCCGGCTTCTTCATACAACAAAATCAAAACTCCGCTTTTCTTGGCGTCTGCGGGTGTCTTGTATCGATTGAGATTTATTTGACGCTCAATGTGAGCCATTCTGAATTGCGCTTCAAGACCCGGCAAGGGTAGACCTAGTCTGTGTTTAAGCATTCTGCGCAATTCGTCAATCATTCAATTCGGCCAAAACTGATTAGTCTAATTTTCCATTTTCCTGAAGTAATGGTGCCCGCTTCCTTTCACCGATTTGCTGACGCCACATTGCAAAGTATAAACCTTTTTTATCTAGTAAAGCATGATGTGATCCTGACTCAACGATTTTACCTTTTTCTAAAACAACTATCTTATCGGCATGCATGATAGTGCTTAGTCGGTGTGCTATCATGAATGTTATATGTTTTTTTTGTTCAGAAAGTTCTCTGATCGTACCTGTTATTTCTTCTTCCGTGATCGAGTCGAGTGCAGATGTAGCTTCATCAAAGACTATGAGATTTGGATTGCGTAACAATGCCCTGGCAATAGAAAGTCTTTGTTTTTCACCTCCGGAAACTTTTACTCCACCCTCACCAATGACTGAATCCAACCCGCTTTCAGCTCTGTCCAATAGACTTTGACAAGCTGCTTTCTTCAAAACTTTCAGACAGTCTTCGTCACTTGCTTCCGGATTAACAAACAAAAGATTTTCACGTATTGTGCCACTGAACAATTGTGTGTCCTGTGTCACGAAACCGATCTGACTTCTTAATTCATCTTTTTGTATATCAAGAGAAGAAAATCCATTATAATAAATTTTCCCACGATCAGGATTATAGAGGCCAACCAATAATTTTACAAGTGTGGTCTTGCCTGCACCGGATGGACCAACAAAAGCAATACTGTCACCAACCCTTGCCTTGAATGAAATATCCTCAACCGCATTCTGTGATGAACTGGGATGTTTAAAAGTTACGTTTTCAAATTCCAGTTCATGGATATCTCCTATTGACACAGGGTTCTCAGGATTTGATTCTACTTTGATGTTAAGGATATCCTGAAACTTTGTAAGCGATGCCTGTGCCTCACGATATATGGCAATCACATTGCCCATTTCCTGAAGAGGGCCGAAAATAAAAAAGCTGTAAAACATGAGTGTCATCAATTTCCCCGGACTTATCTGGTCTTGGAATACGAGGTAGTATAACACAAATAGAAATAAGGTACGAAGAAAATTTACCGTCGTTCCTTGTATGAAACTTAAACTTCTAATGAATCGAACCTTTTTTAATTCAAGTTTTAATATTTTGCCTGTAGTAGAGTTGAGTCTGTTGACCTCCTGCTTAGCAAGCCCTAAACTTTTAACTAATTCTATGTTTCTTAAAGATTCTGTTGTAGCCCCTGCTAGTGAAGTGGTTTCCTTGAGGATC
>DAOQWA010000080.1:0-8221 GCA_035341855.1 Bacteroidia bacterium | reverse complement strand
TGTTCATTTAATGTCAGCACCAATCCGGGTGGTGGCGGAACTTTTACTTTCGCTTCAAACTCAACAACAGCTGCTCAAACAACATGGACCTTTGGCGACGGTAACGTTGGTACAGGAAGTCCTGTTACACATTCTTATGCTGCATCAGGAGTATATGTTGTTTGCATGACTGAACTGAATGCCCTGGGAACAATTACCTGCACTTCATGTGACTCTGTATATGTGAACACAATTCCAGGAGCAAATTGTCAATTCACTTATTCATCATCCCCGCTAAGTTATCTTGATTACATATTTACAACAGCAAATACTTCAGGCGGCACTATGACCTGGGATTTCGGCGATGGTACTTCAACAGCAGTTGGGAATACTGTTACTCATAGCTATGCGGTAGATGGGATCTACAGCGTCTGCAACACACTTACTGATTCACAAGGAAATATACTTTGCCAAACATGTCAACTTGTAAATGTCAGGAATCCAAATAATCCAACATGCCAGGCCGATTTTCAGGCTGTCAGCCTTGGTCTTATGGGATACTATATTGATCTGTCAAGTGTCGACCCGGCAACAGCTAGCTATGCATGGGATTTCGGAGATGGAAATTCATCTACTTTAAGATTCCCACAACATCAGTACAGTACTCCGGGCACATACAATGTTTGTCTTAGCGTAACGGATAGTAATTGTGTAGATCAATACTGTGCCCCTTTAGTTGTAGATACTACTATCAACAACCCTGTCTTTTGCAATGCTTTCTTTGTAACTCTGCAAATGGCACCTTATCAATTAACAGTAGTTAATATGTCAAGTGGAATTAACTTAAATTTCGACTGGGATTTCGGTGATGGCACTACCTCAAATCAGCACTACCCTTCGCATACCTATGCAAATACAGGAACCTATCTGCTTTGCCTTACAGTAACAGGCGGTGGATGCACAAGCACATTCTGTGACACGGTTTCCGTAGATTCAACCGGCCGCATTAACCGAATGAGTCAGGCTGGTTTCACAATCAATGTGGTGTCACCTGATCAGCTGACAGGAATATCTCACATCGCATCAGAACAATTCTTCTCAGTTTATCCAAATCCGGTACAAGATCACTTAAGTATATTATTGGATGCTAAAGGAGAATCACACTATCGGGTGCTAAACATCAATGGCGCTGAAGTAAATACAGGCATATTCAATGATACAAAAGCTACATTATACACCGGAGATTGGTCACCTGGATTTTATATGCTTGAAATAACCCGAAACGATGGTATTCGAAATTACAGGAAAATTGTAAAAGAATAGTTCCCGTTTTTTTAATTGTGTGTTTACAGGATGCGGGAGAATTTCCGCATCCTTTTTCCATAAATTATGACACCTGAAATTGAACTTTTACGGCGCTGCAAAAAGGATGACAGGAAAGCACATTACGAACTGTATTCTATGTGTTACCAATTTCTGTTTTCTATCTGCAGAAGGTATTATGTTAACCGTGAAGATCAGATGTCAGCACTCAATATGGTATTTGTAAAAATTGTAAAAAATATCGGTGCTTATGTGAACAAGGAGAATGAAGTTCCTTTCGAGTTATGGATAAGAAGAATTACTGTCAACCACATCATTGATGAATTTCGTAAAAACAAATCTTTCCGGGAGAGTCATGACACAAGAGACATGCAGGAAGATGAATATATTCACCCACACTATGACCCTGCTCTGGAAAAAGCCAAACTCGAAGAAATTTTATATGCTATTGATAAGCTGCCGGCAATGAACAGAGCCGTGTTTAATTTATTTGTGATGGACGGATACAAACATGAAGAGATTGCAAGCATGCTACAGATTTCTGCAAACACTTCGAAAGTTCACCTGCACAGAGCAAAAAAGAAACTTCAGGAATTTCTGGAGAACGAATGGAAAAAAAAACCGATGACCTCTAATTTCATCATACAATGAAAAAAGACTTAAATAATTTTCAAGCACCGGATCCGGAAGAATATTGGGGAAAGGCTGAAAAAATGCTCGATCAACATTTTTCTCAAAAGCGCAGAAGAAAAAGACTTGCCATATTTTTTATTGCTATTGCAGGAATGATTGGTAGTGCTTACCTATTTACAAATGTTTTGAACCCTGACTCGGATAAAAAAATGGTCAAAACAGAAATCGAAAAACGCATTCCCAATTCAAATCAAATTACCGGCTCCGCTATTGAAACACCACAAGCCGGTCAGCCGGATGCTTCTCAGGAAAATCAGGAACTGAATAATAGTTCAATAAAACCATTTTCAAAAGAGGAAAAAACAAGTGCTGAGTCCGATAAAACACCAAAGAATAAAACACTAAAGACGGAAGCTGTTCAATATTCAAATAGCTCTGCAAAAACACCCCTCAAAACCGGGGCGACAAAAGACTCAGAGCTTGATAAAATCGATAACTCAGGATACAACTCATCTCTGGCTAATAAGAGGAACAATTCTCAACAAAATAAAAAGATTCCAGCAGGTGCTTCAGCTACTGAAGGTCAGAACAATTTGGCAGAGCAAAGAATTATTCCGTCTTTTCAGGAAGCTGATATCTCTACTGCAACTTTTTCGAATAGAATTGAAAATCTAATCGGTTCAAATAAATTACTTGATGAAGGCAATTCCAAGGAAAAGTTTTTGTTGAACACTTCACCTTTGAACATACCGGAACCAACAGAGAGTCCACAAAAATCTAAATTAGCACTCACGTTTTATGCATCTGCACATTCAGTTTCAAAGTCAATTAAAACAGTTGAGGCAGACCATTACCTTGAACGCAGGGAACAAGAGGAAAAGAACATGATTGCACCTGCTCTCGGATTAAGTTTAAGCTGGATAAAAAATAATTTTTCAGCAGCAGCCGGGATTGAGTATTCATACCTGGGAGAGAAGATAGCATATGGTTCTTATAGCCGTCAGGAGGTGTATACACATAGCGGCAACTGGCAAACATTCAACATCTGGGTTACAGATACCGATACGGCTTACATCAGCGGATTACGTTGGTTCCTGGAAACTCAGGTAAATCAACTTGACAGTCAATATGTGAGTCATACTGATACATCATTTGTAAAAGTGCAAGACAAAAAGCTTAGCGAACAAAACGGAATCAACAAATTCTATTACGTAGAGATCCCTCTGGAATTACGATATCAATTTCCGCTGAAGCGATTTGCTTTTGGAATTTCGGTAGGCGTCGCTCCGGCATGGCTGACTTCTGAAAAAGGATATTATATAAGTAAAGATCAGAGCGGGTTGGAGCAAGTATCCGTTACAAAACCAATAAAGACCTTCTTTGTGAATGGAAGCTTAGGGTTGGATGTAAACTATATGCTCAAGCCGGGGATCAATCTTTTTGTTGGTCCACAGTTTAAAACAAATCTCGGAACGATCACCAAATCTGAATTTCACGCAAGTCAACGATATACAAAGATGGGAGTAAAACTTGGTATTACTTATCAGATCAGGTGATTTTCGTATGAAGAGCATGAGAATGCTTAATTCATTATTTTTTTCTCATCCTCTGCTCCTATTTTTCTAAGGGCTCTATCAGATCCCATAGGTTTCCGTATGCATCTTTAAAGACTGCCACTTTTCCATGATCTTCAACAGCCGGGGGTCTCACGAACTCAACATGCAAGTTGGAAAGACGATCGAAATCACGATGGAAATTATCTGTATGTAAAAATAAAAATACCCTTCCACCACTTTGGTTTCCGATTGACTTTTCCTGCACTTCTCCCACAGCCCGGGCGAGTAAAATTGAACAATTTCCATTTCCACGCGGACGCACGACCACCCATCTCTTCGTTTCTGAAAGTCTGGTATCTTCCAACAGTTCAAACGATAAAACTTCTGTATAATATTTAATGGCCTTATCGTATTCATCGATAATTAAGGCGATCAAGGCAAGTTTTTGATTCAAATTTTCAAGATTGATTTTTTAAAATTCAAATATGTCACCCTGCACAGAAACAGAATTCTTTTCTTGAAGACATTTGGTAAATGTATTCAATTTTTCAAAAAAATCTTCCCACTAAAATACAAAATGGTATCCTGTATTAATGCGCCTTCCCGCACCCTTTTCTTTGAAAAATACAAGGGTTAAAATTAAACTTGTACAATTCAGGATTCCTGAGTAATTTTCATAGCAACACCGAAATAATTTTTGAGTTTTGGTGGCACGATTTGTTAGATTGAAAATCTTAATTTAACAAAAAGTTCAACAGTGCTTTTTTAGAATGAACAAATATCTGCAAATAGTTCTTAGGTTGATCATGATCCTGTTATCTATACCGGCATGTGTACAGATAACCAAAGCATCACATTCGATGGGATCCGACTTAACCTACAAATGTTTGGGCGGCAACCAGTATGAGATCACACTTTCATTTTACAGAGATTGCGAAGGTATTCCAGCCGACCAGTCTGCAACGATTGAATTTTCCTCCTCATGCTTTCCGAGCGGATTCGTAACGATTTCATTAATTCCGGGAACCGGTCAGGAGATCACACCTCTCTGTCCAAGTCAGGTGTCAACTTGCAATGGTGGTTTATTCACGGGTGTACAAGAATATATTTATCGTGGGGTAGTCAATTTACCGGGGCCTTGTGCAGATTGGAGATTCAGTTATAATCTTTGCTGCCGAAATGCAGCGATCACGAACATAGATTTCCCGGCCAGCACTCAAATATATGTTTACGCTACCTTAAACAATTTGATCACACCTTGTAACAATTCACCAACTTTTTCCAACCTTCCGGTACCTTTTGTTTGTCGTGGACAGCAGTATTGTTATAACCATGGAGCATATGACATAGATGGTGATTCGTTAGTATATACAATGATCACACCCTTTGATAGTCCGGGATTTATAGTTTCCTATTTACCACCCTTTACCGCTAACCAACCACTCTCTTCTGCACCTGCTGTAACATTTAACTCCGCTACAGGAGATATTTGCATGACACCGACAAATCTCGAAGTCACGGTGATGGCAGTTTTGGTAAGTGAATATAGAAATGGTGTTTTGATCGGTAGTGTAGAACGTGACATTCAAGTCACAGTAATTGATTGCAACAACCAACTGCCTGTCGTATCAGGAATCAACGGAACAAATAATTTTAGTGCATCTGTATGTGCAGGCAATCAACTTTGCTTCAACCTCACAACTACAGATGCCAATGCTGCACAAAATACATACCTGAGTTGGGATTATTCAATTCCGGGTGCGACATTCACTGTAAATCCCGGACCCAGGCAAACTGCGAGTTTTTGCTGGACACCAAGTACAGCAGATATAAGTAATACGCCTTATTGTTTTACTGTCACAGTTCAGGATGATAATTGCCCTTATCTCGGCAGTCAGGTTTTTTCATATTGCATTACTGTACGTGGACTAAGTGTTAATGCAGGACCAAATGTCTCTGTGGGATGCAATTCAAATTCAACTGTTACAGCTGCCGCTTCAGGAGGGAGCGGCAACTATAACTATACCTGGAACAACGGGATGACAGGACCATCTATCTCTGTCGGGCCAGGTACTTATATTGTTACGGCCAGTGACGGAACATGTTCTTCAAAAGATACCGTGCAGGTTTTAGCCGGTACGAATACTCCGACTGCAGCTTTTAGCAGTGCATATAACTGTTCAGGACTAAATGTCCAGTTTACAAACAATTCAACGATTGTTGGAGGAACGATTAGCGGATATACCTGGCACTTTGGTGATGGCAATACCTCAACTGCAAGCTCACCCACTCATACTTATTCAGCAGCCGGCCTGTATCAGGTAGCACTCATTGCGCAAGCCGTAGGTGGATGTGTTGATACTGTAATGCAAGTATTGAACATTGTTTATGATCCTCCCGATGCAATCTTCAGCTCACATGATGCCTGTTTGGGAACTCAGATAAATTTTAATGACCTAAGCACAAGTATTAGTGCAATTACAAGTTGGCAATGGAATTTTGGAAATGGAAGCACGTCAAATGTTCCAAATCCTGCTCACACGTTTGCTTCAGTCGGTAATTACCAGGTGAAACTGGTTATAGTAAATGCAAATGGATGCACTGATTCTATAACACAATCCATTTCAATATTTCCAATACCTGTAGCCAATGCCGGTCCTGATGTCAGTTTTTGTGAAGGAGGTATTAGCACCTTAACCGGAAGCGGAGGACAAAGCTATCTTTGGAATCCCGGCAATCATGTCGGTTCAACTTATACCGTATCACCGGCACAAACTACCATATATTCCCTGACAGTTACCAACTCAGACGGTTGTGAGGCAGTCGATGATGTCACGGTTACGGTGAATCCTCTCCCTACTTTAGTTCCTATGCAGGATGAATCGGTCTGCATAGGCTCCTCAGTTACATTGAGCGCGAATGCAGCCGGTGGTGGAAATTCTTACTCCTGGAATCCCGGTGGGACTACAAACCGTCAGCTAACAGTTTCTCCTGCTGCTACAAGCACCTTTATAGTTACAGCCACCAACGGATCCGGATGTTCGAGTACGGATACTGTTGAGGTTGTGGTGAATAATCTGCCTGTACTGAATGCGAGCTCCACTCCTGCTGATTGTTTCGGCTCACAAAGTGGAACTGCCAGTGTGCAAGCGAGCTCAGGAACGGCTCCGTATAATTATGCCTGGTCATCAGGTGCTACGTCGGCGACTGCTAATAATCTTAGTGCAGGGAGCTATAGTGTATTGGTTACTGATGATAATGGCTGTACTCAAACTATCAGTGCGATAGTTACTGAACCGAATGCAATAAATTTAACCCCGAGCAACAGTGCAGCCCTATGTCATGGTACCAGCACAGGTTCCGCTGCCGTAATTGCCAATGGTGGTACGCCGGGGTATAGTTATCAATGGAATCCATCAGGATCAACAAGTTCTTCAATAAGCAATGTAGCCGCAGGAAACTATACAGTGACGGTAACTGATGGAAATTCATGTACGCAGTCAGTTAGTATTCTTGTTCCCGAACCAACAGCGATCAATCTCTCCATGTCTACAATACCTGCTCAGTGCTTTGGTTCCAGCAATGGTACGGCATCTGTAGCTGTCGCAGGAGGAACACCGGGCTATTCCTATAATTGGTCAGGATCTTCCGGTACAGTTGATAATCTCTCAGGCCTGAGTGCAGGAACCTATACGGTAGTCGTCACCGATAATAACTCTTGTACAGCAACTGCAAGTGTCAGCGTAATCCAGCCAACCGCATTACAAATTTCTACTTCTTCTACACCTGCATCCTGCAGTGCAGTCGGCAATGGTTCTGCCGGCGTTGTTGCTTCCGGTGGAATACCGGGTTATTCATATTCATGGTCGCCGTTCGGCGGAAATGCAGCAACAGCTAATTCATTAACCCCGGGTATATATACCTGCACTGTTACGGATGCAAACGGATGCACACTCAGCAGACCGGTGACAGTAGCGAGTATAGGAGGACCCACAGTTAATCCTGCCTCACAAACCAATGTATCCTGTTTTGGAGGCAATAATGGCTCTGCGTCAATAAATATTGCAGCCGGAACACCTCCTTATAACATTTTCTGGTCTCCATCCGGCGGAAATGCAACACAAGCGACAAACTTAGCTGCAGGTAACTATTCCGTGACGGTTACTGATGCAAACGGCTGTATAGCTAATCATCAGGTCACAATCGTACAGCCTTCCGCACTTAATTCATCAATTAGCTCTACAAATATTAGCTGCAATGGATTGAACAATGGATCTGCCGGCGTGAATGTAACAGGAGGTACCCAACCCTACAACTACACATGGACACCCGGAGGTCCCGGTTCCAAAACCGCTTCGAATCTGGCAGCAGGAAATTACATAGTGCTAATCACTGATGCCATGGGTTGTACCCGCACCATGAGTACCTCAGTGAGCGAACCACCTGCATTGGTTCCGCAAATCAGTTCAACAAATCTTTTATGTCATGGTGATATGACCGCTTCAGCTTCCATATCTGTTTCAGGAGGTACACCGGGATACAGGTATTTATGGACCACAAGCGGTGATTCAACTTCAGTGCTAAATGGTATCGGGGCAGGAACTTATAGTGTACAAATTACTGATGCAAATGGATGTATTGTTTTAGCCACTACTTCAGTAGCAGACCCACCGGCAATGTCTTTAAGCGTTCAAGGTGCTACAACAATTTGCATAGGGCAGTCAGCAGTT
>DAOQWA010000079.1:0-9089 GCA_035341855.1 Bacteroidia bacterium | reverse complement strand
GAACCCTGAAATGTTTGTGTGCAACATTATTATCAATCCATTATATATGGATAGTCCTGTTGCACGTACACATCGATATATAATTCTGATGGATCAGGATATTTTGACTCTTCAGCAAACTTTACAGAATCTTCCACTACATCTTTTATCTTCGTGCCTATCGCTTCGATTTCCTTCTCAGTTGCATACTTCTTTTCCCGGATAGTTTTCAAAACCATTTCAACAGGATCCTTAGCTTTGTATGATTCAACTTCATCCTTGGTTCGATACTTTGCAGGATCACTCATTGAGTGACCTTTATAACGATAGGTATTCATTTCCAAAAGGTATGGTCCTTTCCCGGAGCGAGCATGATCGGCGGCTTTTTGCATTGCATCGTGTACAGCTTCTACACTCATGCCATCCACAGGTTCTGAAGGTATATCATATGAAAGTCCCAATTTATAAAGGCTTGTGACATTACTGGTACGCTGAACAGATGTACCCATGGCATAATTATTATTCTCTATCACAAAAATAACCGGCAAGGACCAGATCATAGCCATATTCAGAGCTTCGTGAAAAGCACCTTGTCTTACTGCACCATCACCCATGTAGCAAACTGTAACATTTTTTGTTCCCAGGTATCTTTCAGAAAAAGCAATCCCTGCTCCGAGTGGAATTTGACCACCCACAATTCCATGACCGCCGAAGAAACGATTAGCTGCATCGAATAAATGCATAGAACCACCTTTACCTTTTGAGCAACCGGTTTCTTTTCCGTAAAGCTCAGCCATTACTGCTCTTGCACTCGTCCCTTTTGCAAGTGCATGAGCGTGGTCCCTGTAGGCCGTGATCATATTATCTTCCGCTTGCAGCACTGTCATCGCTCCGGCAACTATTGCTTCCTGACCGATATAAAGGTGACAAAATCCTTTTATTTTTTGCATACCGTAAAGTTGTCCGGCACGCTCTTCAAACTTGCGCATCAGAAGCATATCCTCATACCATTTCAGATAATGCTTGGCTGTAAATTTCGTTTTCGACATAATAAAATCAATAGATTACAAAGATAGATTTTCCCTGCAAAGAAAACCCATTTATTGTTAAGCCCAAGACCCTAAATTCAGTCCCTTCAAACTCAAATTATTGCGTTATCAATCATTGATAAACAAGATCTTACATCAATCACCCCTACATGAAAGCTGAGTATAAATTCCCTATCTTCGCATGCTTTCAAGATAAGAAAATGAAAAAAATTCAAATGGTTGACCTTCTTGGTCAATACGAAAAAATAAAGCCAGAAATCGACAAGGCAATACAGGAAGTACTGCTCTCCTCTGCTTTCATTAATGGGCCGGAAGTAAAAAACTTCCAGGCTGAGCTCGAGAAATATCTGGGAATCAAGCACGTGATCCCATGCGCAAACGGTACGGATGCATTGCAAATTGCCTTTATGGCCTTGGGCTTACAACCGGGAGATGAGGTGATCACTTCAAATTTCACTTTTGCGGCAACGGTAGAGGTTATCGGATTATTACAACTGAAGCCTGTTTTGGTTGACGTCCTTCCTGACAATTTTACGCTTGACCCTAAAGCAGTAGAGGCTGCCATAACTCCAAAAACCAAAGCAATTGTTCCTGTACATTTATTTGGACAATGTGCAGACATGGACGAAATAATCAAGATTGCTAAAAAGCATTCCCTGTACGTGGTTGAGGATAATGCTCAGGCGATCGGTGCTGATTTTTATTCTGAAGATGGAAAAACTCGAAAAGCCGGCACAATGGGAATAATCGGATGTACTTCTTTCTTCCCTTCAAAAAATTTAGGATGTTATGGAGATGGTGGAGCCATTTTTTGCAATGACGATGCTGTGGCAGCAAAACTAAGGATGATTGTCAATCACGGAATGTCGGTACAGTATTACCATGATGAGATCGGAGTGAATTCGAGACTTGATAGCATTCAGGCTGCGGTGCTGAGAATTAAATTAAGGCATCTGGATGAGTACGCAGAGGCAAGAAGAAAAGTTGCTGATAAATACGATGCTTCATTCAAAGACCATCCCAATTTGAAAATTCCTACCCGTACATCAAAATCGAATCATGTCTTTCATCAGTACACCCTTGTCGTTGAGGGTGCCGATCGTAATGAGTTGAGAACATATCTGGCATCAAAAGATATCCCTGCAATGATTTATTATCCGGTTCCTCTGCATTTACAAAAAGCATATGCAGACCCCAGATATAAGTCAGGCAGTTTTCCTGTAACAGAAAATTTATGTGCTAAAGTTCTCTCCCTGCCAATACACACCGAGATGACTGACGATATTCAGGATTATATTATTGAAAATGTCCTGAGTTTCTTCAAATAATTATCCGATTCTAAATCAATATCAATTTAATTCGAAAGCTTTAATAAAATGAAAATAGCAGTCATCGGAACAGGTTACGTGGGATTAGTAACAGGAACTTGTTTTGCTGAAACAGGTAACCAGGTGGTTTGTGTTGATATTGATGCTGACAAGGTAGAGCGTCTTAAAAAAGGAGTTATTCCTATTTATGAACCACATCTCGATGTACTATTTGAAAGAAATATCAAACAAGGGAGACTTCAGTTCACTACAAATTTATCGGAAGGTATTGAAGATGCAACGGTCATCTTTCTTGCCCTGCCGACTCCACCGGGAGAAAACGGTTCAGCGGATCTAAGGCATGTACTTGATGTAGCTACACAACTAGGTCAACTAATAAAAGAATACAAGATCATTGTCAATAAAAGCACTGTACCTGTTGGTACTGCAGAAAAAGTTAAAGCCCTCGTTGCAAAAAACTGTAAAGTTGAATTCGACGTGGTGTCTAATCCTGAATTTTTACGTGAAGGCTATGCAGTAGATGATTTCATGAAACCTGATCGTGTTGTCATCGGAACAAAATCTGAGAGGGCACAAAAATTAATGACGGAGCTCTATGCACCATTTGTCAGACAAGGCAACCCGGTGTACTTCATGGACGAAAGATCTTCTGAGCTGACAAAGTATGCAGCGAATGCATTTCTGGCTACTAAAATTACATTCATGAATGAGATCGCCAACCTTTGTGAAAAAGTTGGAGCTAATGTAGATCAAATCAGAGCCGGTATTGGTGCAGATGACAGAATAGGTAAAAGATTTTTGTTCGCCGGTATTGGCTATGGCGGCAGCTGTTTTCCAAAAGATGTAATGGCACTGGCAAGAACTGCCGAAGAAAACAATTACAACTTCCAATTGCTTAAGTCAGTCATCAACGTGAATGAACTGCAAAAAATAAGCATTGTGCAGAAAGTTAAAAAGCACTTCAAGGATGATTTGAAAGGATTGAAAGCTGCTATTTGGGGTCTGGCTTTTAAGCCTGATACCGATGATGTCAGGGAAGCTCCTGCCCTGTTCATCATTGAAGAGTTGCTTAAAGCGGGTGTGAATGTATCAGCATACGATCCGGAAGCTATCACGAATACGAGAAAAATTCTCGGAGATAAAATTGAATACGGCAAAGATGCCTATGAAATTTTGAAAGATGCCGATTTCCTCATTATTGCTACCGAGTGGGCATTATTCAGAACCCCGGAGTATGATCGCATAGAAGAATTAATGAAAAGCAAAGTCATTTTTGACGGAAGAAATCTATATGAAATTGACCAAATGAAAAATAGAGGTTTTATTTATTATAGTGTAGGAAGGCCTTCCATGGATACCGAATAATTTTACTCTTGACAAATCGCTATATCAATGAAACGTATATTAATAACAGGTGCAGCAGGCTTTTTAGGTTCTCACCTTTGTGATCGATTCATCCGGGATGGATATGCTGTTGTAGGAATGGATAATCTCATCACGGGCGATCTAAAGAACATTCAACATCTTTTTAAGTTAAAGGAATTTGAGTTTTATCATCATGACGTTTCACGATTTGTACATGTGCCCGGAGAACTGGATTATATTTTGCATTTCGCTTCTCCGGCCAGTCCGATTGATTACCTCCAAATTCCAATTCAAACATTAAAAGTTAGTTCGCTTGGGACTCACAACCTCCTCGGGCTCGCAAAATCAAAAAACGCAAGAATACTTGTTGCTTCTACTTCTGAAGTTTATGGCGACCCATTGGTTCATCCGCAAAGTGAAGACTATTGGGGAAATGTAAATCCGATCGGACCCAGAGGTGTTTACGACGAAGCTAAAAGATTTCAGGAGGCTATCACAATGGCTTATCACACGTTTCATAACGTTGAAACGCGTATAGTCAGAATATTCAATACTTATGGTCCACGCATGCGCCTGAATGATGGACGAGCCTTGCCTGCATTCATCGGACAAGCATTACGAGGTGAGGACTTGACAGTATTTGGTGTAGGTAGTCAGACCCGATCATTTTGTTATGTGGATGATCTTGTTGAAGGAATTGTAAGATTATTGCTCAGTGATTATTCTCAACCTGTGAATCTGGGCAATCCGGATGAAATTACTATTCGTGAATTTGCTGAAGAGATTATCAAACTCACAGGGACAAAACAAAAGATCACTTACAGAGAACTACCAACCGATGATCCTAAGCAAAGGCAACCTGATATCACCCGTGCCAGAGAAATTCTCGGCTGGGAACCAAAGGTTTCACGTGCCGATGGTCTGAGATTAACCTATGACTATTTTAAAAACCTTTCAAAAGAAGAGCTGTATAATTCAGAACACAGGTTTGAAAAACTGAATAAATAACAAAGTCATTAAATTGATTATCAACAATATACAATCATTTCATAATTCGTATATTCGTATTAAAACTGAAACATTCCATGGAAAAAGAATATTATGTTCACGAATCGGCATTCGTCGATGAGGGCGCTCAGATAGGCAAAGGAACAAAGATTTGGCACTTCACTCATATTATGAATAATAGTCGGATTGGTGAGAATTGTAATATTGGTCAGAATGTTGTTATCTCTCCTGATGTCGTCCTTGGGAAAAATGTAAAGGTTCAAAACAACGTATCCATATTCACAGGTGTTATTTGTGAAGACGATGTATTTCTTGGTCCGTCGATGGTTTTTACAAATGTCAATAATCCGAGAAGTGCAGTTGTCAGGAGAAATCAATATGTTAAAACTCATGTAGGTAAAGGTGCTACCGTAGGTGCAAATGCAACTATAGTTTGCGGACATAATATCGGAGAATTTTCATTTATTGGTGCAGGCTCTGTTGTTACAAAAAATGTTCCGGCATATGCATTGGTTGTTGGCAATCCCTCTAAACAAATAGGATGGATGAGTGAGTACGGACATAGATTAAAATTTGATGCAGCAGGAATCGCGGTATGTCCTGAAAGTAATCAGCAATATAAACTTGAAGGCAACAAGGTTCAACGCATCAAGTAAATAATATGGAAGACAATACGAAGGTGAAATTTGCCATTGTTGGCAGTGGACATATTGGCAAACGTCATGCAGAGATGATTCGTCGCAATCCTGAAGCCGAATTGGTTGCCATGACCGATATAAAACCCAAAGAAGAATTAGGGCTCTCAGATCTTGACGTTCCCTTTTATCTATCTATGGATGAACTGTTAAATTCTTCACTTGAAATTGATGTCATAGTCATCTGCTCTCCGAATGGATTACATGCCGAACATACTTTGAGTGCCCTTGCGAATAAAAAAAATGTCGTCATAGAAAAACCCATGGGCCTGACGGTTGCAGATTGCGAAAAAATAATTTTCAAAGCGCTTCAGGTTTCCCGTCAGGTATTTTGCGTAATGCAAAACAGGTACTCTCCTCCTTCTATCTGGATAAAAGATATAATCGAACGCAATGTCATGGGTTCAATTTATATGGTTCAACTCAACTGTTATTGGAACAGAGATGAACGATATTATACAGGTAAGAATTGGAAAGGCATAAACAAGCTTGATGGAGGAACTTTGTTCACACAATTCTCTCACTTCATCGATATCATGTATTGGTTGTTCGGCGACATCACTCACATACAAGCTAAATTCAGCGACTTCAATCACCAGAATCTGACAGAATTTGAAGACTCAGGGTTTGTCAATTTTCAATTTATCAATGGAGGGATGGGGTCGATATCTTATTCGACCTCTGTATGGGATAAGAATCTGGAAAGTAGTATGACTATAATCGGAGAAAAAGGTAGTGTGAAGATAGGCGGACAATATATGAATGAAGTTGAATATTGTCATATCAAAGATTACAAAATGCCGGAATTACCTCCTGTAAATCCGGCCAATGATTACGGACATTACAAAGGTTCTGCAGCGAACCATCACTACATAATAGAAAATGTCATCGACACCCTAAAAGGCAGGACAACAGCTACGACTAATGCACTGGAGGGACTAAAAGTAGTAGACATCATAGAAAGGATCTATGCATTACGCAACTTAAAAAAACTTACCTCTTAATTTACCACTACAGAAAATATTATGATTGCTCAGGATATAAAAGATAAAAAGAAAAAGATTGCAGTCCTTGGTCTAGGATATGTCGGCCTACCTATTGCTTTAGAATTTTCTAAAAAGGTAGACGTAATCGGATTTGACATCAACGAAGACAGACTGGAGAAAATGCGTTTGGGAATTGACCCTAGTGGTGAATTAGGAAAAGAGGATTTTCAAAACACCAGTATAGAATTTACCTCTTCTCCCGAAAAGCTGAAAGAGGCCAACTTTTTTATCGTTACTGTCCCAACACCTATTGACGAACATAATTTACCCGATCTAAAGCCCTTATTAAGTGCTACAAAATATATTGGCAAAGCTCTCAAGGCAGGAGATTATGTTGTATATGAATCTACCGTTTACCCCGGTTGTACTGAAGAAGACTGCATACCAATCCTTGAAGAATTATCCGGACTTAAATACAAGAAAGATTTTAAAGCCGGATATTCACCTGAGAGAATTAATCCCGGCGACAAAGAACATACCATCACTAAAATATTAAAAGTGGTTTCAGGTTGTGATGAAGAAGCTTTAGCAAGCATTGCTGCTACCTATGAGATCATTGTAAATGCTGGTGTTTATAGAGCCGCCTCTATCAAAGTTGCTGAAGCAGCAAAAATTATAGAGAACACTCAACGTGATGTAAACATTGCGTTGATGAACGAGCTGAGCATTATCTTTAATAAAATGGGAATAAATGCCTATGACGTTCTGGAAGCTGCGGGTACTAAATGGAATTTCATCCACTTTAAGCCGGGTCTTGTTGGAGGTCATTGCATAGGTGTTGACCCATACTATCTTACTTACAAAGCTCAGGAACTTGGATACCATGCACAAGTAATAAATAGCGGAAGGTATGTCAATGATAGCATGGGATTCTATGTCTCAAAACAAACGGTGAAGAAAATAATTGCCTCCGGTAAAGATGTTTCTAAAAGCAGAGTGCTGGTGATGGGTGCGACTTTTAAAGAAAATGTGGATGATATACGTAATTCAAAGGTGGCTGATGTTGTAAAGGAACTTACATCCTACGGTGTTCAGGTGGATGTTACGGATCCTCGGGCTAATTCTGCAGAATTAAAAAAAGAATATGGATTTGAACTGATAGAAAACATAGGAACTAATTACGATGCGGTGATCGTTGCAGTTAACCACAAAGAGTACAGCGGTAAGGATGAATCCTGGTTCAAGAGTATTTTGACCAAGGAAGGTATCTTGGTTGACATCAAAGGCTTGTACAATAAAAAAATAAAAGAAATAAATTATTGGAGTCTATAAAATGAACATTCTAGTCACAGGAGGTACAGGATATATCGGTTCGCATACAGCGATTGAACTGGCATTGCAAGGCTATAATCCAATCCTTGTTGACAATCTCAGCAATTCCAGAGAAGATGTATTACAGGCAATTGAAAAGATAACAGGAAAGGGAATACAATTCTTCAACATAGATGTCTGCAACAAACCTGAACTGGAAAAATTTTTTAAAGTATATAAAATTGAAGCAACAATCCATTTTGCAGCCTTCAAAGCTGTTGGAGAATCAGTTGAGGACCCACTAAAATATTACAGGAACAATTTACTTTCCCTGATAAACCTACTGGAAATTCATTTGGAAAGAAAAGTCGACAACCTGGTATTTTCGAGCTCATGCTCAATCTATGGTCAGAGCGAAGAGCAACCTGTAAATGAAAAAACCAAACCCGGAAAAGCTGAATCTCCCTATGGATATACTAAACAGGTTGGAGAAAATATTCTCATAGATGTTGTGAAGGCGCATAAGCTAAATGCATGTGCCTTAAGATATTTTAACCCTGCCGGTGCACATGAATCTGCTTTAATAGGTGAATACCCGCTACAAACTCCGACAAATCTTGTCCCTGTAATTGCACAAACTGCAGCAGGTTTAAGAGATCAGGTAACGGTCTATGGCGGCGACTACAATACAAGCGACGGAACATGCGTTAGAGATTACGTTCATGTAGTTGATATTGCCAGAGCACATGTTGCTGCCATATCAAGACTTATTAAAAAACAAAACAAAGAAGCGTTGGAAATTTTCAACCTGGGAACAGGGAAAGGCAATACTGTCTTAGAGGTAATACAAGCTTTTGAAAAGTCTTCAGGTAAAAAAATAAATTATAAAATCGGTCCAAGAAGAATGGGTGATGTAGAAAAAGTTTGGGCTGACACTACAAAAGCAAATGCAGAATTGGGCTGGAAAGCAACTCATTCACTTGAGGACATTGTTAAAAGTGCCTGGGCCTGGGAGCAGCATTTAAAAAAATCATCTGTCGTTTAACACAGCTAGACATCATGAACCACAAAAAAAATATTCTAATCACGGGAGGTGCCGGCTTCATCGGCTCTCACGTAGTTCGACTTTTTGTAAATAAGTACCCTGACTATAAAATATTAAACCTTGATAAGCTGACATACGCCGGAAATCTTCTGAATCTGAAAGATGTCGAGCAGAAGTCCAATTATGAATTTTTAAGAGGAGATATTGTTGACTCAGAACTGATCACAAATTTATTTGCGGACAGAAAATTTGACGCAGTAATTCATCTTGCCGCCGAATCTCATGTAGACAGGAGTATTGCGAACCCAATGGAATTCATAATG
>DAOQWA010000078.1:0-9286 GCA_035341855.1 Bacteroidia bacterium | reverse complement strand
AGAGTCAAAATATCCTGATCCATCAGAATTATATATCGATGTGTACGTGCAACATGACTATCCATATATCATGGATTGATAATAATGTTGTACACAAACATTTCAGGGTTCAAAAAATATAAAATCTAATTAATTAATATGGCTGAGATTGTTAGAATGCCTAAGATGAGCGATACGATGACTGAAGGCGTTGTCGCTAAATGGCATAAGAAAATTGGTGATTCCGTGAAAAGCGGTGATGTAGTTGCAGAAATAGAAACCGATAAAGCTACTATGGAGTTTGAATCCTACCAGGATGGAATTCTGCTTTATCAAGGTGTTGAAGAAGGAAAGTCTGCACCTGTTAACGGAGTACTTGCTATTTTCGGAGCTAAAGGAGAAGATTATAAGGCTTTACTCGCAGAAGAAGAAAAGAGTTCCGTGAAAGAAACTAAGACTGAAGTTCCGGTAGTCAAATCTGAGGCTAAGGAAGCAGTTAAAGAACAAGTTAAACCTGAAGCAAAACCCGCTTTAGGCTCTGCTCCGGTTGGTACACCGAGTGCTATATCAGACAGTCGGATCAAAGCATCACCATTGGCTAAGCGTCTTGCAGGTGAGAAGGGGATCGATCTTGCTAAAGTTATGGGAACTGGCGGACAAGGAAGGGTAGTGAAGCGTGACATTGACTGGTTCAAGCCGGGTTCTTTTGTTGCAAACACCGGCTTTGCCACAGGTGCCGTTACCTCTGAGAGTTTTGATGAGGTGAGTGTTAGCCAGATGCGCAAAACGATTGCGAAGAGATTAGGGGAAAGTAAGTTTAGCGCCCCTCACTTTTATCTTACCATGGAGATTGACATGGCGCAAGCTGTTTCTGCCCGTGAAAGTATCAATGCAGTTACCGGTTCTAAAATTTCATTTAATGATCTTGTCCTGAAAGCTGTTGCAGTCTCATTGCGTCAACACCCTAAAGTCAATTCTTCCTGGCTGGGCGACAAGATCAGAACGAATCACCATATCCATATTGGTGTTGCAGTATCTGTAGAAGATGGTCTGTTGGTCCCTGTTGTCCGTTTTGCAGATTCAAAAACTTTAAGAACAATAAATGCTGAGGTGAAGGAGTTTGTGAAAAAGGCAAAAGATAAAAAACTTCAACCTTCAGATTGGGAAGGCAATACCTTTACGATATCTAACCTGGGTATGTATGGAATTGATGAATTTACTGCTATAATTAATCCTCCGGATGCCTGTATCCTGGCAGTTGGAGGGATCATTGAAAAGCCGGTAGTGAAGAACGGGCAAGTAGTCCCGGGTCAGGTGATGAAAGTTACACTGAGTTGCGATCATCGTGTAGTGGACGGTGTTGCAGGCTCAGAGTTTTTGCGGACGCTGAAAGGATTATTAGAAAATCCTGTCGTTCTTCTTGGTGAAGCGTCTATTTAAGTTCTAAATTATCACAAAAAAAATCCCGCCGGTATACAGCGGGATTTTTTTTGTGATGGACTATTCTTACTCTACAACAAGTCGTTGAACACTAAATCCGTCTCTTGAATTGAGGTGGATGAAGTACATGCCGGGACTAAAATTCTCAAGTTGATAATCCAACTGAACTTCTCCTTGAGCATCTTTCTTCTCATCTGCGAGAATGACTTTTCCTTTCAGATCAACTATGCGAATATTCAAGTCAGATGTTCTGTTCATATACAACTTAACCGTCACCTTGTCGGTGGCAGGGTTAGGATACACTTCGATGAAATCGGCAGCTAAGAGTTGATTTATTCCGATGCTGAACTGAACATTGATAGTATCAGAATTTGAACATCCGTTTGTATCAGATACTGTCACGATATATTCATCAGTCACCGTCACATCAATTGACTGAGTTGTTTCGGAAGTGCTCCAGGCATAAGTAACATAACCGGCACCGGCATCCAAGGTCACAACCTGACCGGTGGAAGCATTGATATCCGGTCCAAGGTTTATAGATGGCAATGGATTAATTGTAGCGACCACTGCGGTTCTTGTTTGCGGACTGCAGAAGTTGCCATTCTGAGCATAGAAGGTTGTAGTCGCCGTCAGGTTAGGGATGTTATATGTGTTTCCTGTAAACAGCAAAGTTCCTCCAACAGCCATATCATACCACTCTATGGTATTGCTTGCCACAGCACTGATAACGATAGAACCTTCACCACAACGTGAACCACCGAGTCCTGTCGGTGCTGCCGGAGGTGCAACGATTGTATCATTTACCGTGATAGTGTCATTGGAATTGTCAAGGTCCGGACCGAAATCAGTATAGGCTTGTATGGCCAGACTGCCACCGCCTAATGTTGAGATAGGGCCAAAGGTTCTTGTAATACTCGTACCTGAAGGTATTGCTGATTGAATCGTATCTGTGTACATAGCGTTAACAATTCCAGAAAGGTTAACGTGAAGAATAACACCAACTGCATCGTTTGCTCCAAAGTTTCTTACTGTTACACTTACTGTGTCAGAAGCGTTTTCGCAAGCACCATTCATAGGAGAGTTGATGGAAAGTACTCCAACATCAGTCGGTTGAATTACTGTCAGGCAAACTGTATCTGAATTAATACAGTTAAAACTGTTAGTCACTGTGACAATATAGCATCCGGTAGTTCCAACCGTAATAGCTCTGGTTGTCTCACCACCCGGACTCCAGGAGTAGCTTGAAAATCCTGGACCGGCATCAAACAGGATAGTGTTTCCTGTTCCAATAGATGTATCGTTTCCAAGATTTACGCTTGGAATTGGAAGTACAGTTGCTACAACTTCAACTCTGTCACTTGAACAAACGTTCGATGCTGCAACGTAAAAGCTGGTTGTTGATGCAATCGTAGGTGTTGTGAAGCTGGTACCTGTGCCAAGAATAGCTCCGCCAACAGCGCCTGCATACCAATTAATTGTATCTGATGCAGTAGCTGTCAAAGTTACTGTGCCTGTTCCGCAAGTGCTATCTGCAGTAGCAACCGGACCGGCAGGGATCGCAAACACTGTTCGGCTTGAACTCAATGTGTCATTACTATGGTCAGAATCTGAAGGATGCGACGTATATGCCTTTAGATTGTACACTCCACCTGCGGAAGTATTTATTGTAGTACTGAAGGTAAGTGTATCAGCAGTTCCGGCAAGTAATGATCCTGAAAAGCTTTCGCCTAATACCGTACTTAGGCTTCCGGTAATTTCACAGCTAACATTGAACCCTGTCTCAGTTGCTGCGCCAAAGTTGCTAACAATTACCTGAACCTGACTTGTTCCGCTTCCACATGAATTGTTTACAGGATTTATAATTGCAATAATTCCAAGGTCACGATTGACACCGGAGAACTCGTCAGCACCAATATCAGGCGTAGTGGCATTTCTCACAGTTCCGTCAATATCATCACCAACATTTCCTCTTGGTGTTCCAAGATTATCCAGTGCAGAGGCAGTGGCATGAAGGTCTGTAACTGATATATAGCCCGGGTCAATATTTACAGAATTTGTATCGCTTTGTGAAGCAGTAACCCATGCTGCCAGTGAAAGAACATTGGCTCCGGTAAACCTTCCAATATTTGTACCGGTGAAATGAAGGTTGTTATGATCTGAACTGGCAATACTTGTGTCGGCAGGTGCACCTACAACATATGAGTAACCACCACCTGTGTTAACAAGGTTATTGTTTTTGATAATGTTTCCGGACCCGGAACCATAGAGAGAAAGAGCTGTGCTTGAAGTATTAGCACCGGTCATGTTAACGCTATTGTAAACAACGTCCTGATAAAATCCGTTAATGATCGAAATACCGGCAGAGTCACTACACTGAATAAAATTGTTTGCAACGATACCCGGAACGGTATTAAAGCCGCTGCAGTCTTCCATATATATTCCTGTTCCAACAATTCCGGAAATTTTGTTCTTTGTAATTCTTTGACTTTGGTTGCTGCTTACAAGATGAATCGCTGCATAGCCGGTATAGGTAGAAGTGCTGCTAATAGTATTCGAATTCACAATAGCATCAAGCTGATTGGAAATCTGAACTGCTTTCGAGTACTGGTTGATGAACACATTAGAGCTGATATTAGTCGAAGCTTCAAGAGACACATTGCTCGTTCCGTTCATGTATATACCTAGTGATCCGTTTTCAAATCGTGAGTTGGTAAAGGTATTCATTGAGTCATTCGTAGCTGCAGATGTGGTGGAATAGACCAATGCAGAAAGACTGTTTGTGACAGTGTTCACTGCACCGATAAGCCTGCAATTTGAGACCGTATTGAAAGTGGCAAAACCGGTGAAGTCCAGTATTCTTGCATAAGGCTGAATGCCGGAACGGATCATGCTGATTTTGTTAAATGTGATATAGTCAGCTCCATTCAAGCGGATCAGGTAGTTGGGTAATGCACCCGCAGGATCAGAAGGGAATATAAGGTTTACGGAAGTGCTGTCACCATTTTCAGACTGGAAGGTTATCGTGTTCGTACTGCTTGCACCTGTCACTGCGTTAATAATCGTTTGCATCGTGTCAACCATCGGACGAATATTGAAAATGACCGGTCCGCATACTCCCTTAGACGCTAAGGCGGCAACTGCATCTGTAAAATTTGCATAATCAGGACTTGCCCCTCCGATAGTGTATGTTCCACTCAGGCTTGTGCTGAAAACGCCGCTGGTAAGCGTATCGTTTGTTAAATTATCGTCTGTACCACCATTCGGAGCAGAGGTGTAGATCTTAAAGATGTAAGTTGTCGAGGAACTGAATAGAAAGGTTCCTAATGTAACCGTATCATTGGTTCCTGCCGGAATCAATCCTGAATAGGATGCTGCTGATTGTGAAGCCCCGTTAACTTCCCATCCAATCGTTGCGCTGGTTATATCCACCGCACCATAATTTCGGATGATTGCTCTGACGGTTTGAGTACCGGCACAAATCGGACTGGCAGGTTCAAGTACCGAAAGGGTTCCGACATCGGTCTGAGCAATGGCTGTTGATCCGGATAAAATAAAAGCCATCTGAAGGCAGAGGGCTGTAAGAGGGATTAAAAATTTTCTCATAATGATTTGTTTGATTTTTATGTCGAGTGATTTATTTTCTTCCCGTAAATTTACAAAATGCTTCACTTTGTCCAGAGTAGAATTTCTAAACTTATGAGGTAATAAATGTTGAAAAAGAAAACGTAAAAAATATCTTGTGAAATTTTTTAAAAGCCTTTGTCAGCTTGCTTTTCATCACCGTTCGGCTTGAAAATATAGGTAATCTTCATAGGTTCTTCAGAAGAATTTTGTTCATTATTTTTTTGATCATTATCAATTACTCTTTCAAGGTCGTTTTCAAAATTCTCAACTTTTTCCTCCTCTTCATCTAATTCCCATTGAGCTTTTGGTCTTTGTGGTCCGTCTTTTCTGTAGTAGATAGCTCCGATCGTTCCCGCAATAGCTCCAAAGAAGTGCGATTCCCAGGAAACAGATTGATCTACCGGTAGAATTCCCCAAACTAAACTCCCATAAAGAAAAGTCACAAGCAATGAAATCGCTATCAATCGTGTATCCTTTCTTAAAATTCCGCTGAAGAATAAAAAACATACGAATCCGTAGATCAGGCCGCTTGCACCAATGTGTGCAGCGGTTCTTCCTGCGAGCCACACCCATACTCCGGTAAACAACCAGGTCATTAAAATTACAGGCCTCGCCAGCGTTGGATAAAAGTAGAACAAGCCACTGCCAACGATCAGAATTGGTAATGAATTAGAGATTAAATGATCAAATCCTGAATGAACGAATGGCGAGGTGATGATTCCACTGAGTCCTTCAATTTTGCCCGGCAGAATTCCAAGAGATAAAAGCCTGATCCCTAAATATTGTTGTATCAATTCAATGATCCAAAGCACAGAAACAAAAATTGCAGGCAAGGTGATACTTCTGAGAAAATGCTTCTTAGTGCCTGGTTCAGCATTTGTTAAGGTTTGTTCATCTTGTTCTTCCTTCACCATGTCCTCTGTTTTCCGGATTTATTTTGACATACCTTAAATGCAAGATTCCTGCCACCTGTCAACAACTGCCATTAGGTCTGACAGGCATTGTCAGGTTCTCAGCGAATCATTGTATTCATCAGCTAAATGTCTTAATTCGACAATACGAAATTTCACATCATTTGTTAGGATGGATATTTGAGGGCAAAGTGTATTTTTGTCTGCTATCATGAAAAATGATTTTTTTCAGACTAAAATTGAATTTCTTAAAGGTGTTGGCCCACAGAGAGCAGACATACTGAAGAAAGAGCTTGGTATCTATACCTTTGAAGATCTGCTTTATCATTTTCCGTATCGTTATGTAGATCGCACTCAGTTTTACAAATGTAAGGATGCCCATGCTGATCTTCCTTTCATTCAGTTGAAAGGTCAGCTAAAATCATTGCTGACAAAAGGTGATCGACACAAAAAGTATTTGGTTGGCCGCTTTGCTGACGAATCCGGTAGTATTGAACTAAAATGGTTTAAAGGACTCAGGTTCCTAAGTACTTCACTAAAACTTAATACTGAGTATGTCGTCTTTGGAAAACCAAATGAATTTAACGGAGCCATAAATATTATTCATCCTGAAATGGAACTTGCTTCTGAGGCAAATCAGAATCTTCCTACCGCACTTCAGGCACTTTATAATACTTCCGAAAAAATGAAAACCCGGGGGCTTGATAGCAGAAGCATCCTGCGTTTACAAAAAACTTTGTTGTTGCAGCTACCCGATACGATTTCAGAATCATTGACAAATGATATTCTTTTGAAACATGATCTGCCGGATCTGAAAAACGCTCTCCTTCAAATTCATTTCCCTGAAAGCCTGGAAACGCAAAAGCGAGCTGCCTTGCGAATAAAATTTGAAGAACTGTTTTATATTCAATTGAAATTATTGTTCCTGAAATTGATAAGGTCGGAAAAGGATAAAGGAATATTATTTGATCAGATCGGAAAGTATTTTAATTCATTTTATAATGAGTACCTGCCATTCCCATTGACAAATGCACAGAAGCGTGTTATCAAAGAAATTCGTGAAGATTGTGGCTCAGGAAAGCAGATGAATCGCCTTTTGCAGGGAGATGTAGGGTCGGGGAAAACATTGGTTGCCTTAATGTGTATGCTGATGTCCGCAGATAATGGCTGTCAGTCTTGTATAATGGCACCGACGGAAATTCTTGCGAATCAGCATGCAGAATCAATATCAGAGCTCGTCAAGGGATTGGGATTAAATGTTGCCTTACTCACAGGTTCCGTAAAAGGTGCTAAGAGAAAAAAAATTCTGGAGGAACTTGCAGACCATAAGATTCATATTCTGGTAGGTACGCATGCATTGATCGAAGATGAAGTACAATTTGCCAATCTTGGATTTGTCGTTATCGATGAACAACATCGGTTTGGTGTCGAGCAAAGGGCTAAAATCTGGAAGAAGAATGAGAAGGTGCCACATGTTCTTGTAATGACGGCAACACCAATCCCCAGGACATTGGCAATGACTCTCTACGGTGATTTAGATTATTCTGTCATCGACGAGATGCCACCTGGAAGAAAGCCGGTTAAGACAGTTCACAGAAACGATACTCACCGCCTTCAAGTGTGGGGTTTTGTTAAAGAGCAGATACGTGAAGGAAGACAGGTCTATATAGTTTATCCATTAATAGAAGAGTCGGAGAAAGTAGACTTGAAGAATCTTCAGGATGGCTATGAAGCAATATGTAAAGATTTTCCTCCTCCTGAATACAGAACAAGCATTGTTCATGGAAGAATGAAAGCAAAGGATAAAGATCTCGAAATGCAGAGGTTCTTAAGAAAGGAAACACAGATCATGGTTGCTACAACAGTCATCGAAGTCGGTGTTAATGTTCCGAATGCATCGGTGATGATAATTGAAAATGCTGAAAGGTTCGGACTCTCGCAATTGCATCAGCTTAGAGGTCGTGTCGGAAGAGGTGCCGATCAAAGTTATTGTATATTGATGTCAGGACAAAAGATCGGAAATGAAGCCAGGCAACGCATCCGTACAATGTGTGATACAAATGACGGATTTATTATTGCCGAAGCCGACTTGCAATTACGTGGACCCGGCGATACAGAAGGTACGAGGCAAAGCGGTATGCTCGATCTTAAATTGGCAAATATTACGAAGGATCAACAAATTGTTATGCTCTCCAGAGATTCAGCTCTGGCATTGCTAAAGGCTGACCCTCACCTGGAAAATCCGGATCATTTGCCGGTAAGACAAAAGCTTATGAGCATTTTGAATAAAACAGGTAATTGGAGCAGAATAAGTTAAAAAATATATTATGATACCTGGAATTGCCGGGAAATTATTGCTCAGGGAAATCTATATTTGTGCCTTCTTCCATACCGCAAAGTGTTGCTTTTAGTATCGGAATTGGATGGTTTTAAAAGATAATTATGCAAATATCATATAATTGGATAAAGGAATTACTAGCAGTTAAGCTTCCTGCTGCCGAGGTAGCTGACTTGCTTACTCATAGCGGATTAGAAGTTGAAGCTCATGAAGTATTCCAGTCTGTCCAGGGTGGTTTATCCGGTTTAGTCATTGGAGAAGTTCTGAGCTGTGAAAAACATCCTAATGCGGATAAGCTTAGCATTACTTCTGTCAATGTCGGTACAGAAAAAAATTTACAAATTGTCTGTGGTGCATCTAATGTTGCCAAAGGTCAAAAAGTTGTTGTAGCTACCGTTGGCTCAACATTGTATCCTGTGAGCGGTGATCCGTTTGAAATTAAACAATCCAAGATCAGAGGTGAATTATCGGAAGGAATGATTTGTGCTGAAGATGAAATTGGCCTTGGAAGTTCTCATGAGGGTATTATCGTTTTGGACCCATCTGCAAAAATTGGAACTCCTGCAAAAGATTATTTTAAAGTTGAAGAGGATGTGATTTTTGAAATCGGACTGACACCAAACAGGGCAGATGCTGCTTCTCACCTTGGTGTTGCACGTGATCTCTATGCTGTTCTTCTGGCAAATGGCCATAAAGTTTCAGAGGTTCAATTGCCTCTTGTAAAAGATTTAAAAACATGTGATACCCCGGATGCAATTAGTGTCACTGTAGAAAACACCGATGCTTGTCCAAGGTATTCCGGAATTAGCATAAGCGGTATCAAAGTTGCAGATTCTCCTTCTTGGCTACAGAACAGGTTGAAATCAATAGGGGTTAATCCGATTAACAACATCGTTGATATCACAAATTATGTTCTTCATGAATGCGGACAACCATTGCATGCTTTTGATGCGCATAAAATAAAAGAAAAAACAGTTGTCGTTCGCACAGC
>DAOQWA010000077.1:4934-10021 GCA_035341855.1 Bacteroidia bacterium | reverse complement strand
ATATGTGAATATACACATTCCGCAATTGACAATTCAAATATACCGGTCAAGGCTGAATGATAATCAGGTAGTGTTGAAGAATAAATATTCCATGAACATTTTTATCGGATCACTTTAATTGCCTGTGTCATACATTTCTTTCCTCCATCTCCTTCTTATGTACTTCAGCGACAAACCTGTCTTTCAAATGATCATAAAAAGATCTCTTGCTCACGAGTGTTGCTATCAGATTAGCTGCAAGTGCAGTGATCATGATGTAGAATATCATTCCATGATCATTCGTCATTTCGATAACCAGTATGGACGAAGTAAAAGGACTGCGAGTGATTCCTGTGAGAGCTGCAACCATTCCGCAAAGGATCAATAAGTTTATCTCAGCATTTGTTACATTGAAAAATTCAGCGACATAAGCGCCGATGCTTGCTCCTAAACTAAGTGAGGGTGCAAAAATACCTCCGGCTGCGCCACTTACAAATGATAGTACCGGCCCCACTATCCTTAGTACCGGAACAAACCATTCCACTGATTTGTTATCGGTAAAAAGTTTTGACTGCATGATATCTTTCCCTGAACCAAAGGCACTTTCATCAACATAAATGGCAAGAATGGCAAGAATAAGACCGCATAAACCGGCATAGATTATTAGTGCAGCTTTTCTCCGAATAAATTTCTTCTTATCCAATATAAAAAGTATCATCTTTCCCATTCCACTTCCTGCCACTCCCGCAATGAGAGCGACCGGGATCACCGCAAGAATTAACCACTTTGAAATATTTGAAGTGTCGGGATAACCGAGATATAGATATGGTCCAAGTATATTCAGTGCTGTGAGACCTGAAATGATCACGCCTGTCAACAATGCAGATTTAAAATAACTAAAATGTGTCTTTGTAAGTTCTTCGATGGCAAAAACGATCCCTCCCAATGGAGTATTAAAAGCTGATGCAAGTCCTGCAGCCGCACCGGTAACGATCATATTCCTTTTTGATACTTTAGGATACCAATCAGGAAGAAGGTCATTAATTTTTTTAAAGATGGATGCAGAAATTTGGATAGTTGGACCCTCTCTGCCAATTGCCGCACCTCCGAAAATCATAGTTAAACTTGAAGCTATTTTAATGGCGATCACTCTGAAACTAAGCAATCCTCTCACCTTATGCTTCTGCTTAGGGTTTGTAAGCTCAATGGCAGCCGTAACCTGAGGAATTCCGCTGCCACCTGAAAATGGCGAATAATTTGCCACAAGCCAATAAGCCAGAATGAATGCAAGTGGTGAAATGATAAAGAACAAGTAGTCGGCCTTATCAAATATATAAGCTGCTGCATCTTCTGCAAAGGCAAACAATGTTGCATACAATACTGAAATCAGGCCGGTAATAATAGCACCGATCCAGAATGGAAGTGCATTTAAAAAATTTAACTTTAAGGCAGTATTATCGAATGAGTCAAACTTTGACTTAAGCCTTTCTCTGAATTGCGTAAAAAACTGAATTTTCAAATGGATTTATTTTCAAGTCCGGTAGATGCATATCAACTGATCACCGGAGTTCAGATATCTGTCAAAGGTATTATAAAGTAGATCATTTTAAATATTTCGAAGGATTCAATTATTGTTGCCTTTCCCTTCTTAATTTATTATAAGATTTGAACTCAAGCAATATTTCATTAGTTTTATACTCTATTCTATAGCCTTCCAACAAATTTATTTTTAATACTTTATTCATTTTGAAAAAACTCCTCCTATTCATTTTGCTTTGTATAAACCAGAATCTCCTTGCTCAGTTTTCTCCTGAACCTGATCCGCACAGAGGAATGTACGTCGACAAATTTTATAAGACTTCCCTGAGCAGCAGCTCCATCATCGATACAGCTTTCACCATCATTGGCGTTGACGTAAATTTTGATGGAATTTTCGAGAAAGAAGATTCTATACTCCGGTATGCAGCCGAAAATCATATTACCTACCTGAATCTATATGATCTTCACAGGATCATTGGCAGGAACAAGCTGATGTGGGATGAAAATCTCAATCAAAATGTCGACCTGGAAGAGCACCTGGAAAGGTTTATGCGAAAAGCAAAATCTAAATATGGCATCACTCAAATTGGTGCCATAGGCGGATCAGCAAACTTTTTTGATTCTCTTGCTAATTATATGCAGAGATTCCCCAAGGCCGATTTTGATGTAGTAAATGTTGAGCATGAATTCTGGACTGATTGTGCCAACGAGTACTTCCCATACATCGACATCCAGGAAGCTATGTTTAACATGAAGGAAAATTACAATGCATCTCATCCCGGCAATCCCATCATCACTGAAGCTTACCTCGCTGCATTATATACATGCAATAGTCTTTACACAACACAAAAAGTTGTTGAAGTTATTGATGGTTGTACGTCATGTTCACCCTGTACTTCCTGCAGCAATCCTCATCCACGAAAGTCAGACCGGTCCTTGTACGCATGGTATATTACCGATCCGGGTTCCATGAGTATAGCAGAGCAAAATGTGTTTGAACTGCCAAGCACAGAAGACAGCACTGACTTTCATCCTATTCTTTATTCTGAAAGCTTTAACACCGGTGGCACGGCAGATTTTACCGGTGTATGGTTTCCATTAGCGCCCGAGAATAATATCTTTACTGCGGAAGAAAGATATTACACAACATGGAGAAATAATTCTGCCGTAGCATTCAGTAGTCCGCGACAGAATGATGTTCAACCGGGAGGAGTTCATTGGTTTACCTCTACCAATATGGTCGGACATCTAGATGCTCCTCAGATCCTTCAGAACACAGGTCCCTATTGCAGTATTGGCCCGGATGTGTCTGTCACTTTTAATTATCATGGGCCTATTGAGAATGGAATAGTATATGAATTTTGGATCACAAAAGATTCAGACAGCAGTATAGTGTATCCTGCTGCCGGAGGAAAAGTTAACGGGATCTCAGGTCAATACATTGCACAGACAAGCGGTAGCAATATTAAAAAGAATATAAATTTTTCCGACACAAGCGCATTTACTCCTTGCAAGCTTCCGCCGGGAGACTATACGGCACATTTGGTACTGCATTATGATTCGGCCAAGGGAAGCAGCTATACATGTACCAATAAGGTGACCATCGATTCCAGACCCAGAATAAACATAAATGGACAAGCAAGTTTTTGTCAGGGTCGTTACACATATTTGAAAGTAAATAATTCAGGAGGCTCGGTCACATGGTACAGAAACGGACTTAGCATCCCGGGCACTACCGCCAATTTGAAAGTTACAGAAGATGGTTACTATTCAGCATCTGTTTCAGGAGGCACCGGATGCACAGGCTTATCTGACACTGTCCATGTTCATGTCCTTGCCAATCCAGCTATTGCCGTCAATGCAGTTTGTAATTTAGACGGGACAGCAACATTGAAAACTAATCTCAACGATCCAAACATCGGATCAACAAATACATCAGGACCGGGTGGAGTTATTTATCGTTGGAATACCGGTGAGACAACAGATCAGATAACTGTGACTCCACCGACAAGCAATACGGGATACAGAGTTAATGTCACTGACCCGTACACAGGTTGTGCAAGAACAGGACAAATCACTCTTCGGTCGCCATTGACAACGCCTTACCCTTCTTCCATTACGATCAATACTCCTCCGGGTTCTTCTTGCTCTGCCAATGGAACATTAACAGCTAATCTGTTTTCTTCAGGAGGGCCTAACAATTACTTATGGTCAACAGGAGAAACAACACGAACAATTACAAATGTCCCTCCGGGAACCTACTCCGTCGCTATGAATGTGTGGGCATTTGGTTGTACTTCTTATTCAACAATTGTCGTAGGGACAGAGCCCACCGATCCACCAACAATAACAGCCAACATTCATAATGTGACTTGTAGTGGAGGAAATAATGGAAGCATTGAACTTTTACTCAGCGGCGGTAATCCTCCCTTCACTTTTTATTGGGAGAACTTTCCTGATGACTCAATTCATCAAAGAAATTCACAAGA
The DNA here is from genome assembly GCA_035341855.1 of Bacteroidia bacterium. Taxonomy (GTDB): domain Bacteria; phylum Bacteroidota; class Bacteroidia; order AKYH767-A; family 2013-40CM-41-45; genus QQVM01. The sequence continues at coordinate 6,014 of DAOQWA010000077.1, read as the reverse complement.
TCAATTCTCATTATTTGAAGGCACCTATTCATTAAGGGTGACTGATGCCAATTCATGCAATTATTTTTTCAGTTTTCAGGTTGAAGCAGACAATGAATCTCCCGGCATACAAAATATCAGCACCACTCCTGTTAGCACATGTGCAAATAATTCGAATGGAACCGCAACTGTAACCCCTATCGGAGGAACTCCCCCATATACCTATTTATGGAATGATGATTTGCAACAGACAGGAATGTCGGCAGCATCCTTAAAGGCAGGATCTGTAAAGGTAGTAGTAAGCGATTCTCAGGGATGCAGCACACAAGGATATGCACTCGTAGCTTCAAATGTAAGACCTGTAACTATTGAAATTCTGGATAGCAGTTCAACGAACATTTCTTGCCCGGGTAATGCGGATGCACAACTTTATCTTGAGATCAAGGGTGGTCTTATGCCTTATGTTATTTCATCTCCATGGATCGCAGACAGTAATTTTGCCATGCTTGGCGGGCTTCTAGCAGGCTATCATCTCATTGAAATTACCGATGCTGCAGCTTGTACATTTTTGGACTCAATATATGTCTCAGAGCCTGCTCCTCTTCAAATTTATAGTTCAACTCATTCCACAACATGCATCGGGTGTCCAAATGGTTTTTTTGATGTGTCATTTTCGGGTGGACAAGCTCCTTATCAGATCACCTGGTCAGGCGGACAAGGAACGCAGGCAGGGACAAAAATTTATGATCTTCCGGGAGGCATATACACTCTTTGCGTAAATGACAGAAATAATTGTTCGGTATGCAAGCAGGATACTATTTTTGAAAGTAGCATCGGTATTTCTGAAATGTCAATAGACAATTTCATAATAGTATATCCAAATCCGGGCTATGGAAACAGTACAGTACAATTTTCGAATCAGTTGCTGCAGAATGGAAAAATAATCTTGTATGCCATTGATGGAAAATTGATGAAGGCCTATAATTTTTCCGGATCAACAAGCGAGATCCACATCAGGGATCAAATTCCGGGAGTCTACTTCCTTCGATTGCAAACAGAAGCCGGCGAGATCATTTCCGGAACAAAGAAACTGGTGTTTTT
>DAOQWA010000077.1:0-4924 GCA_035341855.1 Bacteroidia bacterium | reverse complement strand
AAGGTAAGCTGTAAAATTTGAAAACTCAGCGATCCGACAAGGCTCTTAAAAAGTTGACAAGATCTTGTTTTTCCTGTACTGTTAAATTCAAAGGCTGAACCAATCTGCTTTTATTCGGATGAGGCTGACCCCCGCTGTTATAATGATCGATCACTTCTTCCAGCGTGGCTATGCTGCCATCATGCATATAAGGCGCTGTACGTCCAACATTTCTGAGTGATGGCACTTTGAATTTTCCTACATCAGTTGACAATGTTGTGATCCTGGCTCTTCCACTATCCACATAATTCAGGTACACACCATTATTTTTAAAACTATAATCAGTAAAATTATATTCGCCGTGGCAGTGAAAACATTCCGCACGTTCGCCGAAAAATAATGTCATCCCTCTTTGTTCCGAAGCACTGAGTGCGGAACTAATATTATAATACTGGTAATCATCAAATCTTGATCTGCCCGTGTACAATGTCCGTTCATAGCATGCAATGGCACGGGTGAGCGTATAAACACTGGGATCTAACTTGTAAGCATTCCTGAATAATGTAGGATACTCCGGATGCACTTTGAGTCTGGCAACAACTTTGTTTGCATCAAAATCCATTTCGAGATGACTTTCAATCGGAGCAAGAACCTGCTGCTCTAAATTAGGTACTCCGCCGTCCCAGAACATATTCGGCTGGTATGCCGAATTCAGAATAGTCATTGAGTTGCGTGTAGTACGATTGGAATCAATACCAAAACTAAACTGCAAACCGTCGGTGAAACTTTTATCTACATGATGGCACGAAGAACAAGAAATCGTTGAATCACGTGAAAGGATCGGATCGAAAAAAAGTCTCTTACCCAACTCTACTCTATTTCTGGTCGGTTGGTTGTCTGCAGGAATCGATGGATAAGGGAAGCCTTTGGGAATATTTAATTCTATAGGCTCATTCCCGAAATCCGGCATGTCATGATCACGCTTGCAGGAACCCAGACTAAAGAGAAGAGTAATAATTAGTCCAATGCCCAGTCCCCTTTTAAAATGAAAGGGAACCGGACTTTGAACCAATGCTTTGTTTGAATTTCTATTCACTATTCAAGTGTAAATGATGATGGCCAATTGTTTGCAATTTTCATTGCAAGCGGCATATTGTTCATTGTATGAGTTTCATTCTCTGTGCGCATATCCACATTAGCTAATACATCCAAAAGATCAAATTCAATACCTATCTCATGTTTCACACCTCCTGTAACTGTGAAGGCATCTGTACTGAAATCAATATTTCTTTTAAACGTATCCATACCGATATGGTAGAAATACTCCAGATCAAGTGGTCCGTTGGCAGCCAATGTTGTGTCAACCATTCCTTCCACTTTCATGAATATGTAACCACTGCTCCAGGCCCAGTGAACCGAAGGAGTCTGAATGGCCAGTGGATTTCCTGCAGGATAAGTAGTCGGATCCATGTGGTTAGTTGCACTGTCAAGACCCATGATAAATTTGAAGCCAAGATAATTACCTGCCGGCACTTCACCAAGACTGTAAGCTGTCTGGGTCGGTCTTGCAAGGATAACTTTACCTGTTAGAGGCAATTCAGATCCATCACTCTTAATCAAGACAATATTAGAAAGATAATACTGAAAATCCGAGATATTAAAACTTCTTCCGGAAGCCGTTTGGTAAGTTGTGCCATAGGCTACCGAATTATTCCCAACGAGTGTATGCAGATGAAATATCAATTCTGCTGTCGTAGGGTTTTGTGGTTGCGGATCTTCATCTTCTTCACATCCTGTGAAAGTTACTGATAGTGCGAGCAAGGCAAGCACGGCGTATGTTAATTTATTTTTCATTTTTAGATTTGTTTTAGATTAATTGTTAAGCTGATTTTGTAGTTAATTTAATGCTACTGCTATTCCGGCGATCATCCTCCGGCTCAGTTCAGGTTGCGGTTGATTTAGACTTTGTTTTATAGGCATCTGGTATGCAAGGTTGAAGGACAGCCTTCTGTAATAGAAATCCAGGCCTGCATGTGCATAGAGTATTTCTCCACCTGAATTTCTCATGTAAGAACGACGGCTCCAATCTTCCGCAGCTTGTTCCAGAAAAATACCTATACCGGGAAATAAATAATTATGTTGCAATTTGCATTGATAATATACGATCGCATTAACATTAAATCTATTCCCGAACTGGAAATCCTCATTATTCATAGTTGTCAACATATAGGATGCATTAATGTTCAACCCCGCTTTATGCATTTTAGCCAAATATGAGGCACTTATAAGAAAATCCCAACTTCCTGTCCCCGGCTTGTGCGCAGCTTCGCTTGGATCTGCATTCGGACCAAGTTTATAGCTTCCGACAGGAAATTTAAGACCTCCACCTGCGAATAAACGCTGCGCAAAAGATGTGCTATCCATTCCTACTTTGTTGAACAACTGATAATGTCCGATAATAAGCGGATCTCCAATCCCATGCATCGTCTCTCCTGCAGTTCCGTCATGTCCGTGCGAGTGATTACTCATTGCCATTTCAGCAGCCTCAGACATCGATTCATGACTGGTCATGTATGGGATATTCAGAATGAGCTGAATTTTGGGTGTAAGGTAAATCTGTCCGTGCAATTCGGTCACAGTCCGTGTTTCGAGGAAATCTTCATCTTTTAACCCCACATCCGAAAACTCCCCGAGATCATGGTGCGTGCCTTTATAATTCGTGATACTATGTCTCAGGCTAAGGCTGTTTTTCTTGTAATGCGGATTTAATCCGAGATAGCAATTACAGAAATCACATGCCATGCCGGCCAGAGAAAACAATAGTACTATTGAAAGCACTAAATATTTTTTCATTGATTTAATTTTATAGCAGGTATGCTTAACAGAAATTCAATTCTGTTAAAGAATAACATGAAAGGTTTTGTTCGGAACCGGGAAAGCAAGCAAATTGCATGGATCAAAAACCAGGCAATGTGATCCCGGTAAAAGATAAAATCAAACCCTGGGCGGCTGAAAAATTGAATGGTGAAAAGTGACAGGATCCTGAACTAATATAAAACTGCCGTATTTTGGTTTAACTTCCAGACTGAGATCCACTGACTTGATCGCCTGAAGAAATAACTGTGGAGCTTCGTGTTTTAATTTCAAACTTGCGAGAGGTCCTTTCTCATTTTTCTCTTGCTCCTTTATTTCTTTTTGAAGCTGACATGTTCCGTGACATTTCATTTTGGGCTTATCAACATTCTCACAAAGCACCGTGGCATAGTATTCCTTGTTCATCAAATAATGAATCACAAGCAAACCTGATCCCAGACTGCTGAAAAGTATTGATAACATTAATATGCCCGAAATGAACCTACGCATAATACAAAGATAAGAAATTCTAAAAAGCCAACAATTGCCCTTTGTCAGCTAATATTCACAATACACATGACAAAGATCATTAAAATCGGATGAACAAATCCCGGTTTCCCTTATCGGATTAAAGTCACACTGCCCACCCTTTCAATAGGTGTACCGTCGGCTGTGGTGGCTTTCAGGAGGTAGATATAAACTGCTTCAGGCGATCGCTTTCCATTGCTGCTGCCATCCCAACCGACATGTGGATCATTGGTTTCAAAAACGACTTCTCCCCATCTGTTAAAGATATAAAGACTGTAAGTTTCTGTGTTTACGAATCCATTGCTGGGATAAAATATTTCATTCAAAAAACCGCCGGGATGGAAAGCGTTAGGAATAAATATTGCAGGATCCTGATTCAAACAAATCTCATTAGAGCGTGCAGAATCTAAAAAGAAAAACGGATTCCCTCCGGCCTCAACTGCTTCTATCACATAGCAAAACTTACCATCACTGAAAAAATCATCTAAGACTGTATCGACATAAAAAAAAGGATCTGACGGATCAAAGGTTTTAACAGGAACTGCAGACAGTACACCATTTGTTCTTACATATAGGTTATAATGACTCACAGTTCCCAACCAATCCTGATAGCCGATCCAACTTAGGGTATTTGTATATTCCGGGTCGGCGATGCCTTTCAACAAAATACTTCTGCTGATCTGTGACTCCGATACATTCACATCGCAGGAATCAAGGGTTCGCACTTTGTAGTAATAACTAAATGCTTCTGTATTAGCCGATGTGTCGAAGAAACGAATATTCGCCACTCCTGCAGCGGATTGTGAAGCAACAAGTCCAAAAGGTCCTGCCGCTGAGTTTGACCGTAATAATTGATAGGTTTTAATTGCTATTGCCGCATCATCTACAAAAGCTCTCACTTCAATTGTTGATGAATTCACCACACTAACGCTCCGAATATATGTATACATAGGTGGCGGAGGGAATATCGGCACTACACATACTTTATTGGAAGTTGAAGAACGAGTACTCAAGCCTGATTCTCTTGCCCTCACTCTATAGCAGTAAAATGCCCCTGAGATCAGGTTGGAATCATCAAAAAACAGGTCACTTGTAGTACCTGCAATTGTTTCTCCGCCTCCATTCAGGCTGACAAGGATCTCATAGACCGCAGCATTGGGCCAATAAGAATAGGCATTCCAACTAAGGTGTACCGACTGCTCACATAAGACAAAAGACGCGTTAACATAAAGGGTCGCATGAGACACGCTGGGGGCACTCGGGTTATTACATGAATCAACGGCATAGACAGAAAAAGGAATCGAAGCACTATTACCTGAGATACTGGTGTTCATCATGGTATTGTTTATTCCTCTTGCCGTGTCTACCGTCGCTGTGCCCTGAAGCACGACATACTCTCTTGTGTCAGGTGAAGGATTCAGATTCCAGCCAACGACGACATTACCATTTATGTCCAGACTTACAGAATCCAATACAGGTTGTGTCGGTGGTTGCAGGTCACGGAATAGTTCACCGGAAATATTTGAAATCGATCTGCAGCCTGATGCATCTAAAACTTCTATCC
>DAOQWA010000076.1:0-10393 GCA_035341855.1 Bacteroidia bacterium | reverse complement strand
TTAAAATATTAACAATCGACACATGAAATTTATGAAGTTATTTCTCATCATTTTATTGATGAGTACATGGAATATGTTTGCAACAGATATCCATGGAGGAAAAGACCGTTTTGAGAAAAGGTATATTCTCGATGCAGCTAAGTCCCCCGATCTTAAAGTTCAAAAAAATCTGCGTTCGTCTGAAGCATGGAAATCGTTCAGCCTGAATTTTGGAAACTGGTATGTTCAATTTGACGAGAGGAGTGGTATGCCTCACAGAGCAAGTGGTAAGCCAATTGCGGTTGCAGGAGCTAATGCTACAGATGCAGCTTATGCATTTATACAGAATCAGCTTTCATCCTTCAAGGTGCCTGTTAATGATCTGCATTTTCAAACGGAGAATTTTTCGGGTAAATATTTTAATGTTTTTTATACTCAAAAGTATTTGGGACTCGATGTTTTGAATAGTCGCGTATTCATAAAATTATTGCCTGATTTGAAAGTATCAACCTTCGGACTTGACATATTTACAATTGATGGCTTGTCTGTGATTCCTACATTGTCTGAATCTCAGATCACAGGCAAAGCACAGAATGATTTTGATATAGAAATACAAAAAGTAACTCAGCCAGTACTAAAGGTATTACCATTTCCGGCAGAAGGAATGTATGAATTCAGGCTTGTTTATGAACTAACTGTAGTTACAAAGGATGAGCATGATGTGCCCGGACAATATTATTCCCTCCTGGATGCTCATAGCGGTGAGTTGATTTACAGACAGAATCGTGTCAAGTTCAGTCATCCATTAAATTCTGATATTAATGTCACTGCGACGGTTTCAATGTATTCTCCTTATGATCCTCCTGTGGTGAAGGCCTTACCTAATCTCAAGGTGGATTTCGGATCAATTATTCAATATACGGATAGTTCAGGTAATGTGAATATTGCAGGTGCCGGATCGGTGACAGGTACTTTTACTCTTGCAGGATTATGGAGCAAGGTCTTCACGGATGGCGGAACGGTTTCTCCTGAGACAAGTGGCATGTTCAATCCGGGTTCATCTGTCATGAGCTTTGATTCGGTCACAACTATTTCACATACTTCCGGATATTACCATGTAAATATCATCCATGATTTTATGAAGAGCTTTTTTCCCTCATTCCCGTCACTGGATATGCCATTACCAACACAGATCGACCGGACTTCAAGTTCTTGTAATGCATATTATAATGGAAGCAGTATTAATTTCTATGCTGCCGGAAATGGCTGTAACAGCATGGCTCAGATTGGTGATATAGTATATCATGAATACGGCCATGGTATTAATGACAAGTTTTATCAATGGCAGGGTGCAAGTTGGGATAACGGCGGGATGCACGAGGGTTATGCAGATGTTTGGGGATTCTCCATTACGCAAAGTCCTGTATTAGGAACCGGATACCGTTCATCTACCAGCTACATACGTCGCTATGATTCAAACAGAAAAGTCTATCCTCAACACCTCACAGGAGAGGTACATGATGATGGTGAGATCATTGCCGGTGCATGGTACGATGTTTCCCTGAATTTTGGTTCCTGGTCTGCCATGACAGAATTATTTGCTTCTACATATTTTGATCTTGTAACAGGTCCGGATGGAACAGAAGGTCAGATATACACGGATATTTTACTTTCGGCTTTAAATCACGACGACAATGATGGAGACCTATCCAATGGAACACCTAATGACCTTGCAATACTAGATGCATTTGAACTACATGGGATAACACTTCTTAATAGTGTTGACATTCAACACAGCGAAATATTGATTGCTGGAAGATTAGCTCCTATTGTGATTGATGCCACGATGGCTGCACAATATCCATGGTATACTCTTGATGTGAGACTGAACTACAGAACGAGCGCGGGTGCTTATACTCAGATCCCAATGACAAGCTCAGGATTAGGCACTTTCACTGCTTCAATTCCCGGACAAGCTTCAGGGACTGTCATATCCTATTTCCTTGAATCAGTAGATGGATCCGGAGTAACATTAAGTACCAATCCCGAGGAGGCAATAGGGACTGACATAAACATTCCTTATTTTATTCTTGTAGATCTGCAAAGACAAGTGATAGAAGATTTCGATTCTAATCAATCTGCAGGTTGGCTTACTTCATTACCTACAGATAATGCGAGTTCAGGGTTTTGGATCATAGACGCTCCCGTTCCCAGCTACGAATCGAATGGTACATTATGTCAAACCGATCATCAGCATACTCCGGGAGGAATTCAATGTGCGATTACGGGAAATGCGTTATCATCGACTTCTTCAGTTGGAAACAATGATGTTGATGGAGGTAAGACAACACTGCAGTCGCCGATGCTCGACATATCCATGTATTCTTCACCGGTTATTTCCTATTGGAGGTGGTTCACAAACGATCAGGGTAGTGCCCCTAAAACAGATTTTTGGAGAACATACATTTCTGATGATGGAGTAAACTTTCTGGCTGTAGAAAATTTGAAGATTCCTGATCACAGATGGAGACGATTTGCTCTTAAAGTGCATGACTATTTCCCGGGAGCAACGCAGGTTATGATGCGATTCGTTGCCGATGATGCCAACAATGGAAGCATAGTCGAACTTGCCGTCGATGATATTGAAATACTGGATATTGAAAGTAATGTATCTGTAGGAGACCTCTCTAATGAAATCGTTGCCGGCCTGTACCCAAATCCTGCCGGCTCATTAGTTTCTTTAGACTTCATCTCGAACTCGGCGATGGAAGGCAGCATTGAAGTTATCGGTGCCCTTGGCCAGCTTGTTTATAGCCAAAGTGCTAAATGGCTCAAAGGAAAGAATCAAATAAGTATTGATACACAAAATTTCTCAAATGGAATTTACCATGTTGTAATTCGTTCAGAGAGTACACGGACAATACTTCCATTGTCTGTTCTTCACCATTAAGAACGAAATGAGCGACAATAAAAAATCCTCAGTCTTATTTGACTGAGGATTTTTTTTAAAGTCAATTGCCGGGCCTTATAAATATTGAAAGAAGGTATCACTTCTCAGTCCGAGTCTTAATGACTCAACAGCAATAACTTCATTAGGAGAAATGTTTCCTAAATTGACGTTGGCACCTAACAGCTTTATAAAATAAATCTGACCTGCCTTTGTAGGAGCTTCCCAAATTATTTTTTCAGGCTTAATTTTAGCGACAATTTTATTGATCAATACTACATGTGCCTTGCCACTGGGTCTGAAGATCCCGACGGTGCCACTTTCTCTGGCTTCTGCTATAACTTTCCATGCACCTGCCTCAAGTTCTTTACTGATCATTTCTATCCACTTATTAGGATGGATAATTATTCCCTCTTCTTTAGAGCCAACTTCTGTTATGACTGTCACATGTTTGCTAAGCTTTCGAATATACTCTAGTTTTTCATCATGAGGTAATGTGATGCTTCCATCACTTATCTCAGCATGAGTCATTTTAAATTTATCGAGGACTTTCAAATATTCATTAAATTTCTTCCTTGCCACAAAAGCTTCCCAAAGAGTGCCTCCGAAATAGACCGGAATACCGGCTGCACGGTAAATTTTAATTTTTTTGTCAAGGTTTGGAGTAATATATGAGCTGCCAAAACCAAGCTTTACCAGATCAACCATTGGACCGGAACCATCAACAAGGTCTTCTGCCTGTCGAAGACTTAGACCTTTATCCATAATCATGGTCATTCCGTTTTCGCGCGGCTTTGCTGTCCGCTTGGGTATTTTATCTAAAGTGAAATTCATAAACGATTCTTATAGATGTCAATGAGATGAAGAACATTTTTATCGTTCTCCATCATAGGAGTATATTCGAAAATAGTATGGCAAAGGTCAGCATTCTTATCAAGTGCGGCTTCAAGTATCCGATAAGCTTCCTGAATATGATTTATGCTATAGTGATAACATGCGAGGCGGTACAAAAGCTCAGCATCATTTGGGTGAAAGACGAGTCCGTCGTTGATCAATTGCAGTGCCTCATCGGCACGATTATCAACCATTAAGAGATGGGAATATTCAAGCCAGATATCATGATTGTCCGGTTCCTTTTGAATTACCTTACTGTAGGCAGTTTCAGCTGCGACAAAATTATTCAGGTGGTATTCGGCATCACCTAATGCAAACCAGTATTCTGCATTTTCATCATCGATCTCAATGGCCTTTCTTAAATAGTGCGTTGCCTCAAACCAACGTTCCTCAGATTGGAGAGTTATTCCAATCCCCAACCATGCCTCTGAGAGGGCCGGGTCAAGTTTAGTTGCTTTTTTATAATAGTCACGGGCGCGATGATAATCCTCCATTTGCTCGTAGCACTCAGCAATATTATAGTATGTTAAGGCGTCAGGAGCTTCGAACTCAAAGGTTTTTTTATAACATTCGATAGCCTCACTGAATTTAAGAAGGTTAGCAAGGGTATTACCTTTATTGAAATATGCTGAAGAAAAATCATCTTTAATAACAAGACAGTAATCATATGCATCCAATGCATCTTCATGTCTGTTCATTCGATTATAGACATTACCCAGATTATACCATGCAGCATAGGAGTATGGTTGTCTGTCAATAAATTTCTTATAAAAATCTATACTGTCATCATACCTCTCAGTAAATTCAAAACAGAATGCCAACTCGTAGAGACCGATTTCATTTGAAGGATTGGCTTCCAGGCTTAACATAAGGTATTCGATGGCCTTGTTATAATCACCCCAGCTTTCGTAAACATAGGCAAGGTTAAGATATAACATATCCAGCTCATCAGCCAGCGGTATTGCCTTATTAAAATTATCAATGGCCAGTTCAAATTTTTGCAGTTGTGAATAAATACTTCCCCTGATCATGAAAATATCTGCATCGGCAGGAGTAATTTCTTCAGCTATATCAAGAATGTGAAGTGCATCGGTAAATCTGTCAACCATTGCAAGGAGTTGCGCTTCACGTAATAAGAATTCAACAGATCCCGGATGTTGTGATTGTGCATATTCTACAACCTGCAAAGCCTTTACGGGATCATTTTTCTCTATGTAGTAATCGATAATATTAAGAAAGGCATCTACATCAAAGAAGTAAGCATCTTTGTTGCGGATCATTTCTTCGTACCGTTCGATGGAATTCCTTATGTGATTATTCTCGTCCCGGGGGCTGAGGAATTCTTCTTCTTCTTCCATAGTGGATTTTGTTCTCGAAAAAGGATTGCTTTCCCAAAGATAGGTATTGACAAGGGATTTCACCCAGTTTTATGTTGAGTTATTCACACAATACGGTTAATTTGCCTAAATTCCTTTACCATAAATTGGATCTTCCTGAGGGGAATTGATTCTTCCTGCGTAACTTCGCTACGGATATGTTTATCAAGAAAATCAACCTGCTGAATTTCAAGAACTATGCTGAGCTAAGCTTAAATTTTGAGCCGGGCGTTAACGCCTTGCTGGGTGGTAATGGAGAAGGGAAAACCAATCTGTTAGATGCTGTACATTACCTTTCTATGTGTAAAAGTTACTTTAACCCGGTTGATACTCAAAACATAAGATTTGGAGAGGATTTTTTTGTAGTTCAGGGACTCTTTGAAATTGAGAGTCATGAAGAGAATATTTCATGTGGATTGAAACGCAGTCAAAAGAAAGTATTCAGGAGAAATCAAAAAGAGTACGATCGTCTGGCAGATCATATAGGATTATTACCGGTTGTGATGATCTCACCGACCGACACGGTTTTGATCACGGAAGGGAGTGAAGAAAGACGAAAGTTTTTAGACAGCATCGTTTCGCAATATGACAGTAATTACCTCGAAAATCTGATCAATTATAACCGGGTACTTTCCCAGAGAAATGCCTACTTGAAGCAAGCAGCAATCAGTAGAAAATTTGATTTTGATGTATTGTCCGTATGGGATGATCAAATGGTCCCCCTTGCTGAAAGGATCCACAAAGTCAGGGCGGAGTTTATTGAGAAGCTAGTGCCTATTTTCAGTGAACTCTATGCAACGATTTCAGGTCATAAGGAGGCAATAAGCATAAGGTATGATTCACATTTAAGTACGGGCATTTTTGATGAAACCTTGATGGCGGCAAGAGATAAGGACAAGGTGATCCAATATACCAGTGTGGGTGTGCATAAGGATGACCTGGTATTTTTGATTAATGATGTTCCGGTCAGAAGATATGCTTCACAGGGGCAACAAAAATCATTTTTAATCGCTTTGAAACTTGCACAGTTTAATTTTATGGCACAAGTAAAAGGAGCGGCACCTATATTGCTTTTGGATGATATCTTTGACAAGCTTGACCAAAATAGAGTTACTAGACTTATGGAGCTAGTTACTCAAAATGGCTTTGGTCAGTTGATAATTACAGATTCACATATTGACAGATTGAAAATTATTTTTGATGAGATGGGAATTGAACTCCCGATATACCACGTGAAGAATTCTCAGGTGACAAGGATTGACTCAGTAAAAGTGTGATGACAGATCGATTTTGAAATGAAAAAAAACAATGATCGTCCAATTAAATCTGCGGTCGACGAACTGCTGAAGACTTATCATCTCGAAGAAAAAATGGGGCAGGTAAGGCTCGTAAATTCCTGGGAAGAGATCATGGGTAAAGCGGTTGCTAATCGGACGACAGAGTTAATCATCAGGGATAAAAAACTTTACGTGAGTTTGAGTTCTGCTTCTTTACGACAGGAGCTTTTTCAGGCAAGAGACAAGATTCTTGAACTTCTCAATCAGGCTGTTGGAAAGGTTGTTATTGATGAAGTTGTTTTCAGATAAAAAAAGCCTGCAAGCTATTTCCGGCTTCAGGCTCTTGACTGATATTCCAAAGAGTATTTTAAAATCTTTCAGTTTGAGAAAAGAAAAAGTTACCCTCGATAGCAGCATTTTCATCACTATCACTTCCATGAACTGCATTTGCTTCGATTGACTTAGCAAATAAATTTCGAATTGTTCCCGGAGCAGCTTTTGCCGGGTCTGTTGCACCGATTAGCGTTCTGAAATCTTCAACGGCATTTTCTTTTTCAAGGATCACTGCAACTATTGGTCCTGAAGACATATAGTTCACAAGGTCATTGTAAAAAGGACGTGCCTTGTGTACCTCATAGAAATTACCTGCCTGAGCTGGGCTAAGACGAGTGTACTTCATGGCAACAATTCGGAATCCTGCTTCATTAATTTTTGCGAGTATCGGACCGATGTGATTGTTCCCAACTGCATCAGGTTTGATCATCGTAAATGTTCTGTTAGACATAATTATTGGTTTTATTTGCTGCGAAGGTAATGAAATTACAAATCAATTGATGAGATAAAACTGGAGTTGAATTACATGGTCTTCAATTCAGCAACTAATTTGGTAAGAACTTCTTTAGCATCTCCGAATAGCATGTTATTTTTTGGGTTATAGAACAGGTTGTTTTCTATTCCAGCATATCCGGCATTCATACTTCTTTTGTTGACAATAATGTGTTTGGCATTTTCAACGTCCAGAATCGGCATTCCATAGATAGGAGAAGAGGGGTCAGTTTTGGCTGCGGGGTTTACGACATCATTTGCTCCAACGACAAGAACAACATCTGTGGTAGCAAACTCAGGGTTGATGTCATCCATCTCTGCCAGTTTCCCATAATCCACGTTACTTTCAGCAAGGAGTACATTCATATGGCCTGGCATCCTTCCGGCAACAGGATGAATAGCATATTTAACTTCTACACCACGCTCTTCCAAAAGCTCTTCCAGTTCGTGTATTACGTGTTGAGCCTGTGCTACAGCCAATCCATATCCGGGAACGATAACCACTTTCTTTGAATAATTCATGAGAACGGCAACATCTGTAATACTGATATCCTTGATGCTACCCGTAGCTTGTCCGCCGGAAGCCGTCGCAGTTGATTCTCCAAATGCTCCGAAGATCACACTGTACAGTGGCCTATTCATTGCACGGCACATGGCAACGGTAAGTAAAGTTCCTGCCGATCCAACCAGAATTCCTCCTGTCAGCATTACCTGATTACCATAGAGGAAACCACCAAAGGCAGCTGCCAGTCCGGTGAATGAATTGAGCAGAGAGATCACTACCGGCATGTCAGCTCCTCCGATAGGGACAACAAATGAAATTCCGTAGACTAATGCAAGCAGGAATACCAATAAAAGCAGTATCATACTATCTGTTCCACTAACGGTGAGATAAATTCCGGCAGCGATAGTCACCAACATAAGAATAGTGTTGATGATATTATAGTTAGGCATCCGATATGACTTACTCAGAGTTCCATTAAGTTTCATGAAGGCGATAATAGAACCGGAGAATGAAACACTTCCAATGATCATCCCTGCCATGATCACTGCTATTCTTTCAGGATGTCCGACATTATGATGGAACTCAAGTAATGAAATTAATGCTGCACAGGCTCCACCCATACCGTTAAATAAAGAAACAAGTTCCGGCATTGCCGTCATTTTAACTTTTTTAGCCGTAGCCCAACCAATGATCGTTCCCAAACCGATACCGGCAAAAATAAATGCAAGCTTGATACTCTCCCGAGAGGTGTGAGTATCAGGGTCTCTGGACTCGTATAAAAAGATTGTACCTGCAATTGCCAGTGTCATTCCAAATGCAGCCCAAAGATTTCCTTTGCGAGCACTTTGCGGCTCACTAAGCATCTTAAGTCCCACAACAAAAGTTACAGATGCGATCAGGTATATTATTTCTAAAATGTATTGATTCATTTTTTAGTACTGTATTTCCGGATTCGTTAGTTGATATTAAGATTTCTTTGGTTTCTTTTTGAACATTTCGAGCATTCTGTCTGTGACAACAAAACCTCCAACCACATTTAGCGTTCCGAGAACCACGGCAATGAAACCCAGTGAAAGAAGCAAAATGTTGTCGGCTTCGGTGTTCAGCATAACGATGATCGATCCAATGATAACCACACCATGAATGGCATTCGCTCCGGACATTAAAGGGGTGTGTAGAACAGAAGGTACCTTACCGATGACCTCCACACCGACAAAGATGGAAAGGATGACGATGTAAATCATCGACATATTCTCGCCAATAAACGTGATCAAATTTTGCATGTGTTTTTAATTGATTGTGTATTGATATTTTATTACTCTTAATGTGGCTTCAAGTACGTTGATCATGCTATTCCCTTGTGAAAGAATGAGCTGTGAGTTGCTGAGATTTACGATCTCATAATCCAAACTGCGTTCGTACCAGTACATACAATTCTTAGCTTCCTGAATATAAATACACAGATTATTATAGAAGTTAGTCGGGTCATCAGCTTCCTGAAGCTTTTTACAAATCTTTTTCATTGCTGCCACAGATTCCTGAAGCTTTTTGAACAGGAATTTTTCTTCGTGATGATTGCCTTTTGACATAGAGGCAGCCTCAATACTCTGGGTGAAATTCTCAGTCCAGACTGACAAGTGTACGTTTTTCATTTTGATCATTATAAAAAAGTTAAATCGAAAATTTTACGCAATTAATACTGAGCCATTGTGAACTATTAATGATCCTTTGGTAATTTCTTCATCAAGCTCCCATTTGAAACCATCTTTATCTGCAAGATGAGTAAGAAACACTGAGATATTTTTGGCATAGAGTTCACTTGCATTCAGTGGCAACAAACTTGGAAGATTTGACTCTCCAATGATTATGACGCCGTGTTTATTTACTGTTTTGTTATTTTCACTCAGTACACAATTTCCACCCTGTTCAACGGCCATATCAACAATAACTGATCCCATTCGCATCTTTTTTACCATATCCTCTGTGACTAAGACAGGAGCCTTCCTGCCGGGGATCAATGCTGTTGTGATCACAAGATCTGCTTCCTTTATATGCCTTCCTACAAGTTCCTGTTGTGCTTTTAAAAATTCCTCACTGACATTTTTAACATAGCCTCCTTCGAGCTTTACAGAATCGTCATTTTTCAACTCAATAAATTTTCCGCCTAAAGATTCAACCTGCTCTTTTGTTTCCGGTCTTATGTCAGAAACTTCAACTATAGCGCCAAGTCGTTTTGCCGTAGCAATAGCCTGCAGACCTGCAACACCGGCACCCATTATAACAACCTTTGAAGGCTTGATTGTTCCTGCCGCAGTCATAAGCATCGGGAAAATTTTACCTAGTGCTGCCGCACCTATGATAACTGCTTTATAGCCGGCAAGATTTGCCTGCGAGCTTAATACATCCATCTTCTGAGCCCTGGAAATTCTAGGAATTGCATCCATGGAAAATGCAGAGATTCCCTGACTTGCACAAGCTTTAACGAGGTCAGGATTTGTAGCTGCATACATTAAAGATATGAGTACAGCTCCTTTTTTCATCAGGCCAATCTCCGCTACAGATGGTGCATTCACCTTTAGAACTACATCAG
>DAOQWA010000075.1:0-10473 GCA_035341855.1 Bacteroidia bacterium | reverse complement strand
ATTGAAAGTTCCTATAACGCCAAAAATTGGTCGAAGCCCGAAAGTGGCGGCTATATATGGCACACAACAGGTTCGGGTAAAACATTGACCAGTTTTAAGGCGGCTCGTTTAGCCACACAATTGGAATTTATCGATAAAGTATTTTTTGTGGTTGACCGTAAAGACCTGGACAATCAGACCATAATAGAATATCAGCGGTTTTCTCCCGACAGCGTGAATGGTTCGGACAGTACAGCAGGTTTAAAGCGAAATATTGAAAAGGACGACAACAAAATCATCGTTACCACCATACAAAAGCTAAACAACCTGATGAAGACGGAGGGTAACCTGCCAATTTATCAAAAGCAGGTAGTTTTCATTTTTGATGAATGCCATCGTTCACAATTTGGGGAAGCCCAAAAGAACCTGAAAAAGAAGTTTAAGATATTCTATCAGTTTGGTTTTACAGGAACGCCTATTTTCCCGCAAAATGCTTTAGGCGCTGAAACTACGGCAAGTGTCTTTGGTCGTGAATTACACTCTTATGTAATAACGGATGCCATCAGTGATGACAAAGTACTGAAATTCAAAGTGGATTATAACGATGTCAGACCTCAGTTTAAGAGCATCGAAACCGAACAAGACGAGCAGAAACTGAGCGCAGCAGAAAACAAAAAAGCCTTGCTTCATCCGGAACGTATCAAAGAAATATCTCAATACATCTTACAGAATTTCAGAATAAAAACACACAGAAATCAGGGAAGCAACAACGGTTTTAATGCCATGTTTGCCGTAAGTAGTGTGGATGCAGCCAAATGTTATTATGAGGAATTAAACAATCTGCAAAAAGATGCTTCGACAAGCTCAGCAACTAATTACAAGCCTTTGAAAATTGCAACCATCTTCTCTTTTGCACCAAACGAAGAACAAAGTGCCATCGGCGATATAGTGGATGAGACTTTTGAGCCTACGGCAATGGATGTTAGTGCCAAAGAGTTTTTAACCAAAGCTATAAGCGACTACAATGCAATGTTTAAAATGAACTTCAATGTAGAAGGTAAATTTCAGAATTATTACCGTGACCTTGCCAAACGTGTAAAGAACAAGGAGATTGATTTAATCATTGTCGTCGGAATGTTCCTGACCGGTTTTGATGCACCCTCACTCAACACATTGTTTGTTGACAAGAATTTGCGTTATCACGGCTTAATTCAGGCCTTTTCAAGAACCAATCGTATTTACCCCAATAAGGCATTTGGCAATATTGTTACCTTCCGTGACTTGGAAAAAGCGACCATTGACGCCATTACACTTTTTGGCGACAGCAACACTAAAAACGTGGTTCTCGAAAAGAGCTACAAAGAATATTTGGAAGGCTTTACGGATATTGTTACCGGTGACGCACGCAGAGGTTATAATGAAATAGTAAATGAGCTGAAGACAAAATTTCCCAACCCGGACGAGATTGTAAAGGAAGGCGACAAAAAGGAATTTGTTAAGCTGTTTGGAGAATATTTAAGAGTAGAAAATATCCTCCAAAACTACGATGAATTTACCCATTTAAAAGCATTTCAGGCAATAGACAAAAATGACCCGGAAGCAATTGAAGAATTTAAAAAGGCTCATTTTATAACCGATGAGGACATTGCTGCAATGCGCAACATTGAATTGCTTAAAGATAGGAACGTTCAGGATTATCGTTCCACCTACAATGACATACGAGACTGGTTAAGACGTGAAAGAAGCGGAAGGGAGGCAGAAAAATCTACCATTGATTGGGATGATGTGGTATTTGAGGTTGACTTACTAAAATCACAGGAGATAAATCTTGACTACATCCTTGAATTGATTTTTCAACATAACAAGAAAACGAAGGACAAAGACGAATTAATAGCTGAAATACGCAGGATTATCCGCGCAAGTGTCGGGAATAGGGCTAAAGAAAGTTTAATAGTTGATTTCATCCATGAAACTGACCTTGACACCCTTCAGGACAAAGCGAATGTTATTGATTCATTTTTGCAATTTGCTCAAGCCAGGCAGAAAGCGGAAGCATTGGAATTAATCACAGAAGAAAATCTGAATATTGAGGAAGCGAAGCGATATATAACGACATCATTAAAACGAAAATATGCAAGTGAAAACGGAACAGAATTGAATGCACTTCTGCCGAAGATGAGTCCTTTAAATCCTCAGTATTTGACAAAGAAGCAAAGCGTATTTCAAAAACTGGTATCCTTTGTAGAGAAGTTTAAGGAAGTTGGAGGACAATTATAAAAAGGGTATTGTTAATTTAATATAGAATTATTGATTTTGTGGTAAAAAATTATCACTATGAATTGTCCCAAATGCAAAAGCGCACAACACTGCAAAGACGGAATTGTAAAAGGAAGGCAGCGTTATTTATGTAAAGAATGTGGAATGCACTATACTGTTGAAAAGAAATCTGATGTCAAGACGGCAGAAGTTAGACGAATGGCATTAGAAATGTACTTAGAAGGATTGGGTTTTCGGGCTATTGGACGCATATTGAAAATAAGCTACGGAACAGTATATCGGTGGATAAAGGAATGGGGTAGCAAAGTGAGCCTTCCTCAAAACAGCCAACCCATTGCAGTCGTAGAAATAGACGAACTGCATAGCTATGTCGGTTCAAAAAAAACTATTGTTGGGTATGGATTGCTGTTGATCGATTTGCAAGACGGTTCATCTCGTTTGTGTGTGGGAGCAGAGGCACAGAAACAGGAACAAAGCTCTACAATAATCTTAAAGAGATAAAAGTAGGGTTTTACTGTATGGACCATTGGAAGGCATACGAAGAAATCTTAGCATCAGAATTTCATATCAGAAGTAAAGCAGAAACCTACTCAGTAGAAGGCTACAATAGCAGAATTCGACACTACCTTGCACGATTTAAGAGAAAAGGAAAATGTTACAGCAAGGCTCAACACATGATTGAAAAATCTTTGAATCTTCTGTTTTTGAAACTGAATAATGAATTGCCTATACTAATTTAACAATACCAAATTCTTTTCTTTTTTATAACTTTATATGCTAAATTTTCAACTAATTATATGATTGTGCGATATCAAATTTTTGTTTTTATGGGATTGCTATCATGGATTTTTAAGGCTTGTATGTCGCCTCCTACTGAAGAAAAGCGATTTGCAAATGATGCAAAGATTGATACATTTGAAGTGCCTATCTATCACGAAAAGGAGGTAGATTATACATACTACAAAAAGTATATTGACTCTACAAAAATACTTCCGTTCAATTATCGCGATGATGCGGTATTTTTTATGACAATGGATGATGAAAACCTTTATGTTAGCATGAAACCGTCGGTGGGTCTGTTGAAATCTGCTCCAGAAGAAGCCGAACTCCGAAAACCTTATCTCGGATTAACAGCCTTCGATATTAAAACCCGAAAGATGAAATGGCATTTGCATTATGACGACCCTGCTTTTACGCCGTTTAAGGTCAATGATGCTACCATACAGCTGAAAGTACCTACACTTATTGATGGAAAATTGATACAATTAAAATCGAGCTTTGGCGATCCGCAACTGGGCTGCTATTCAATCATTGAACCAAAAACAGGAAAGATTATCAAAACAGAAGAAATCACCAATGGCGGCTATATTATTTATGACCTCAAATATTTGCTTCAGGTAAACCATACGAACAAAGTGAGCAGGTTGAGTACTGAAGATGGCAGTGTATTGTGGACTTACAATTATCCCTTACCGCAGCCCGCCGACCCTAATGGACTTAATCTAATAGGTCAAAAGCTTTTCGCAAACAGATACTTGAAGGACGGTTTGGTCAATGACGATATTATTGATGCTGAAACAGGTAAAGTGCTTTATACTACAAAAATTAAAGAAACAGATTTGGGAAAAACAAAGCTCAATTTAGTAGCTTGTACAGACGATAAAGCATACTTTTCTGCGGTTGTTCATTGGGGTATGGATAGAAAAATGGCCAGTAAACAAGTACGTTATAATATAGAATACGATATAGCTAATCAAAAAGTTTTAAGACGCAGCGAATATGATGTTGAGAAATAAAGAACTCCTGTTGGAGGGATTTTATTGACAAGATTGCGCCGCCACATATTATCGCAGGGATTTGATCTCTGTCTTGGGCGCCGGACTTTTCAATCATCCGGATGCTCTCCTTCCTTTAGCTTTTGTCCATGGATTACCCCCCGGTGGAACCGAATCCGCCGGAGCCGCGTTCCGTAGGGCTGATATCTTCGACTTCCATCCACGAGATGGTTTCGTATTTTGCCACAACCATTTGTGCAACCCGCTCTCCCGGATCGATGGTCTGAAGTTCATCGGACAGATTGATCATAGGAATTTTGATTTCGCCGCGATAATCACTGTCGATTGTCCCCGGCGCATTGATTACGGTCAGTCCTTTTTTGATGGAAAGTCCGCTTCGGGGCCTTATCTGAGCTTCTGTACCGGGTTGAAGTTCGATGTATAATCCGGTGGGGATAAGGGCGCGTTCCAGGGGTTTTAGTTCAAGAGTCATATCCGTATTGGCCCGTAAATCCATGCCGGCGCTACCGGCAGTCTCGTACTGAGGAAGAGAATATCGCGACTTGTTGATTACTTTGACCTGCATGGTATAAAAATTTTTGCTGTAAAGTATGCGAAGATAACATTTCCGTCATTAATACCTAATAATTGGAAGATAGTTGTGTCGGGAGGATGGTTGTCGTGTTTAATCCAATTAAATATACACATCAATCAATCCTTTCTTACCTTTTCCCGATTACCTTTGCATAATGTTAGCGATCAATTTGGAAAGGGCCAGAAAATATTGTGCTTATCAGGAGAGATGCCACTCCGAGGTGCGCAGCAAGCTGATTGAGTGGAAGATTTTTGGAGAAGAACTGGAACAAATCATTGCCACCCTGATTAGTGAGAACTTCCTGAATGAAGAACGGTATGCCCGCGCCTTTGTTTCGGGCAAGTTTAACATCAATCATTGGGGGCGTCAGAAGATCACCTATGCCTTGAAGCAAAGGCAGGTTTCCGATTACAGTATCCGCAAGGGATTGGAAGTTATAGATGAAGAAGAATATCAGCAGCTCATCAGACGACTCCTGGAGCGTAGAATGAAGGAAAAGAAAACCCAGTCTCCCTACCAGCTGACACAATATCTTATGTCCCGTGGATTTGAATACAATGAAATCGAAAAAGTACTAAGCCATGACGCCTGAAATCTGGATTTCCGAACTGCAATCACAGCTGGCCGGCCATCGCAACCAAGCCAATGCCGTGCATATCATCAGATACCTGAAGGGACAATTCGGGTCATTTGGTATCAAGCAGGGAGAACGGCGTCTTATCGTGAAACCCTTTATTAAGAATGCCCGTATTTTTGACACACAAGCATTAACCATCCTTCTTGAATTACTTTGGCAAAACGAAGAAAGGGAGTTTCAATATACGGGGATGGAACTGTTGGATACGTACCGAAAAAAATTCGGAAAAGACATCAAAAAACCATTAGAACAAGCACTCACCGAAAAGTCCTGGTGGGACACCGTAGATTTTCTTGCCACACATACTGCAGGCAGATCCTATCAAGACGGGATGCTCACTACGGACGATCTGTATGCGTGGAATTCCTCCGGAAATATCTGGCTGATCAGGACTTCAATCCTCACGCAACTGAAATACAAGTCTTCCACTGACTGGGAAATGCTTCAGCAATTTATTCTGCCTCACCTCTTGCACAAGGATTTCTTTATCCGAAAAGGCATTGGCTGGGCCTTGCGGGAATATGCCAAGACGGAACCTGCACGTGTTCGGTCATTTGTGGAGCATCATGAAATGTCGGGATTGAGTCGACGGGAAGCATTGAAAAATTTGTATCCGGGCGGAACAAAACGTTGAAGCATAGCAGGAAGCTGTAATGACAGAAATTTGTCAAGACCCATTGTTCTATCTTACAGTAATTTATAAAAATAGTGAAAACTTTTTGGTTAGGTGCGTTGGTTGTTATATTTTTGCACCGTTTTTGGGGCAAGGCCACTTAAACCATTGATTTTACTAAATTTATCAAGAAAAAAACATGGCAAACATAGGTCGCGTTAAACAAATCATTGGTCCTGTAGTTGACGTTAGCTTTTCCGGAGAAGGCTCTAAGCTTCCGGATATCTTTAATGCATTGGTTATCAAGAGAGAAGGCACCAATGACCTTATCCTTGAAGTTCAGCAACATCTGGGAGAAGACAGTGTGCGTACTGTAGCGATGGACGCTACCGACGGCTTGCAGCGGGGTACTGAAGTCATCGATACCGGTGGCACCATCTCCATGCCGGTGGGCGACCATATCAAAGGCCGCTTATTTAATGTCGTGGGCGACGCGATCGATGGTATCGGTGAAGTAGAGAAAGGCAGCAATGCTTACTCCATCCATCAGAAACCACCGACTTTTGAGCAATTGAGTACAGAGACGGAGATTCTTTATACCGGTATCAAGGTTATCGACCTTGTCGAACCATACCAGAAGGGTGGTAAGATCGGTTTGTTCGGAGGTGCCGGTGTAGGAAAGACGGTATTGATTCAGGAGCTGATTAACAATATTGCGAAAGGATATGACGGTATGTCTGTATTTGCGGGGGTTGGAGAGCGTACAAGGGAAGGAAATGACCTGTTGCGTGAAATGATAGAGTCAGGCATCGTAAAATATGGCGACGAATTTAAGCATTCGATGGAAGAAGGAGGATGGGACCTCAGCAAGGTGGATAAAGAGTTGCTTAAAAACAGTCAGGCGACATTCGTGTTTGGTCAGATGAACGAGCCGCCGGGAGCACGTGCGCGTGTTGCATTGTCAGGATTGACCTTTGCAGAGTATTTCCGCGACGGAGACCTTAATGATCCAAACGGAGGAAGGGACATCCTCTTCTTCATCGACAATATATTCCGATTTACGCAGGCGGGTTCAGAGGTATCCGCACTACTTGGACGTATGCCTTCAGCGGTAGGTTATCAGCCAACACTGGCTACTGAAATGGGTCTTATGCAGGAAAGAATTACTTCTACCAAGCGGGGGTCCATTACATCCGTACAGGCGGTCTATGTGCCTGCTGACGACTTGACCGACCCGGCTCCGGCAACAACCTTTGCTCACCTTGATGCGACAACGGTATTGGACAGGAAGATTGCTTCACTTGGTATCTACCCGGCTGTAGATCCACTGAACTCGACATCCCGCATCCTTGACCCGAATGTTATCGGTCATGAGCATTATAATTGTGCACAAAGGGTAAAGGGTATTCTACAACGTTATAATGAATTGCAGGATATCATCGCCATCCTTGGTATGGAAGAGCTTTCAGAAGATGACAAACTGGTGGTACACCGTGCTCGTAGGGTACAGCGATTCTTGTCTCAGCCATTCCATGTGGCCGAACAGTTTACCGGACTTAAGGGCGTTTTGGTTCCAATTGAGGAGACTATCCGCGGATTCAATATGATCATGGACGGAGAGGTGGATGAATATCCTGAGAATGCCTTCAACCTGGTAGGAACCATCGATGATGCCATTGCCAAGGGTAAAAAGTTGCTTGCAGAAGCTAATGCATAACAGAGAGGAACAAGAAATAATAAAAATCGGAAGATGCAACTATCAGTATTGACCCCTGACGTTGAATATTTCAACGGTGAGATTACTTCAGTCAAGGTGCCCGGTGTGTCCGGTGAATTTCAGATACTGAATAATCACGCGCCAATTGTGTCAGCACTTGCCGAAGGCAAGGTAGAAGTAAAGACCGCAGAAGGCAAGCTGATGTCATTTAAAATACAAGGAGGCTTTATTGAAGTTCTTAACAACAATATTTCTCTCCTGGTACAGAGTATTACAGAATAAAAAACCAGAAAAAGCTTTTGGTTTGAAAAAATGAATTTATCTTCACCGCCCCAAACCATGGCGAGGTAGCTCAGCTGGTTAGAGCGTATGATTCATAATCATAAGGTCGGGGGTTCAAGCCCCCCCCTCGCTACTCAATGATGATAAGGGTTTCAGCAATGAAGCCCTTTTTTATTTTGTGTGATTTCAACACGATTTCAACACGATTTTAACCCAAATTTAACAAACTCAACACGTTTCAACGCAAATTGAAGATAAAACCGAAGGCACATTCGTTATAAATCAATGAAATTGGTCTATACGACTGTAACCTCGGTATCCCGGAACCCCGGATTGTTTCACTCCCGGGACAGAGCAGCGCTCTAGTAGCATAGCAATCCGGAAAAGTATATCTGAACCCCGGATTGTTTCATCCCGGGACTAGTATTCCTAGATTTTATGGACTATTATATGAATCATCCTGGTATACAGTTGCTTTTTTGAACATTCCCTTACCTTTTTTGAACATTACCTTTTTCGAACATTACCACACTACCTGAAGATTGCTGATTTGAAGCTGTGTTGTGCTCTTGACCGTCAATGACAACCAATCCCTCCCGGGTAAAACAAGGCCAAACCATACCGTACACCGGTTGTCTTTATCCTCCATGCTTCCATAGACCTCGTTGTCTGAATCAAAAGTATAGCCGGGTTAATGCTTTCATCACTTGGGGCAGGTCGTTTCCCATATTTACCGGGATTTTGAAACAAATTCAATTCGTAGTGTGCCCTTTCTGTTTGGAGGCCGATGACCAGGCACCGGCACACCAGAGCAAAGAAGCCATAACAGAGAAAGTTGGATAACCAAATTACAATTGGCCCGGATGACATTCTTATCAAAAGGCAATGGTATCAGCAGACAAGCGGTTCTGTGTTTTACCAAACAATAGTGCCTCATCCGCCCGGCCATCCAATCCAAAGCATTGTCATTGATATCGAAAGGCATCAACACCGGAAACAGTCAGGTTGTAGATGATTTCAGGCATTGATGCCAAGACGGGAAAGGTGTGACTCAGTCAGATTAACCAAGCCGACACCGGCCCCGATCTAATTACGCCCTCCCAAAAACTTGAAGTTAAGGACCTGGATTTCGGTTATATACCGCTTATCACCATTTTTGTCTTCATACGAACGATTAATGATCTTTCCTTCTACCAGGATTTCCTTACCTTTTTCGACGTGCTTTTCCACAATTTCTGCGTGTTTTCCCCGGAATACGAGATTGTGCCAGGTGGTCTCCGTGATATACTCACCCGTCGCATTCTTGCGCTTCTCATTGGTTGCCAGACTTACCCGTGCGATTTTTCCACCATTGTCAAAAGTTTTGATTTCCGGTTGCTGACCTACGTTTCCGATCAGTTGGACTTGGTTGCTTAGCGTTGTCATAATGTAATGATTTAAAAAGTTTATGATATGAATTAAAAGTTTATTCGCAATGAATTGATGCCCGGATTTATTCCCAAAAGTCATTCATTCCGATTGACAAGGCAAAGATGAAACACATGTCAATATTTATCCGGTAAATAAACGTTTGTAGTCGTTTGTAAACGACTGTAAGCGCTTACAAACGGGTAAAGAATGGTAGAAAGCCCCTGTTTATAGGCGTTTGAGGCGAATGACAAACCGGAAATCGAAGTTGTATTTTATAACTAATTTCGAAATAATAAACCTCTTACAAATCGGATTTCGATTGTGTCATTATGAAAAATATAGACATCAACGAGCCTGCCGTACTCCTTTCTTTAATTTTCCGGCTTCGCATCCTAAGGTAAAAATTGTGTCTTCGTAAAAGCACCTGACTTTTGGGGGACTATACATGCTTATAGGGCAATCGTGATTCGCTTTGAGCTTTTGTGCAAGTGCCTTACCTCTAAGTTGGGAGACATCGGTAAGGAGAAAGAAGGTTCAAGCGACTGTTGGGCAGCACTTTCCTAAATTAAATAGGAATTAAACAAATAAATTAATACCAGCATTATTTTGTATTTTTGAAGGCTCGTTAAATGCCACACTGAGAGAATCTCTTTTGTTTTTATTATCCGGCTTTGTAGATTTTCTGAATAAAAATTTTCAATTATTATGCGCCGAAATCTGTATCCACCGATAAGTCATCGTCCGATTCGAACGGATTCTGATTTGTCAGAAGTTTCGAGTGGGCGGCCCTTCTCGGCATCTATCAAAAATATGCAGGTGCCACCGGAATTTCATTTAACTTCTTCAGGCACGCAGAAAATTGTCCAAATGAAAAAAGCCGGATCGGGTGACACCAAAGCAGAAGCGCCAGATGATAAACCCGATATTTACTCAGAGAAGTACCCAAATTTAGACTCATTACCCGTTTTTGTTGACCGGGAAAAAGGTGAAAAATTTACATATAGTCTTGTGGCCGGTAAATTTAGTTATGCACAGTCAGTACTGCGTTCTTGGTTAGAAGAAATGGCGGGTCTGGGTGCAGACAAATCACTATTGGAAGAGTTGTCTCTCGGTGTTGAGGACTTAGATGCTTATCTCTTTGATTTTAAGAATAAAAAGGGGGCCCTCGATGAGGATGATTTGATCTAT
>DAOQWA010000074.1:0-10592 GCA_035341855.1 Bacteroidia bacterium | reverse complement strand
TTCCAATGCAGAGGTAACAACAGATCCCCGTCCTCCAAGATCCTATGCTTTTTGTTCGGATACAATTTTTGATGAAAGACTAGTTCCAATACTAAAAAATGTTGATCTTCTTTATCATGAAGCAACATTTATGAATGAAAAAGAAGAAAGAGCAAAGGAAACTTTTCATTCTACAGCTGCTCAAGCTGCAACAATTGCAGTAAAGGCAGAGGCGAAGCGATTGATCATAGGACATTTTTCGGCCCGCTATAAAAATTTGTACCCGCTTCTGGATGAGGCGAGAATTATTTATCCCAATACAACACTGGCTCTGGAAGGAGATCGATTTACTATAGAATAATCACATGATCATACTAGCAGAAAGTGGCTCATCTAAAACCGACTGGTGCTTTATAAAAAACGGAGAAGTGCTGCAGAAGGTAAGTAGTATTGGCTTGAATCCATACTTTGTAGATTCTTCAAAAATTTCAGATACAATCACACAGAATGTCTTGCCCGCTTTTAATAACTCCGAATCAATTAACGATATTTATTTTTACGGAGCAGGTTGCAGCACGAGCAAAATGTGTGAGATCGTAAGACAAGGTTTGTTTGCTCATTTTCCAACGGCAAATATTGAAGTGCAGTCTGACATGATAGCTGCTGCCAGAGGATTATGTGGAGAAGGTCCCGGAATAGTATCTATTCTTGGAACAGGTTCAAATTCATGTGCATTCAGTGGCGGAAAGATTATCGAACAAAGCCCGGCATTAGGTTATGTTTTGGGTGATGAGGGAAGCGGGACTGATATTGGAAAAAGGTTATTAAAGGCTTTTTGTTATAAGGAATTAAAGCCTGAATTACAAAATGCTTTTGAACTGAAATATAAGATAAGTAAAGATGATGTGCTGGAAGCAATTTATAAAAAAGCTATGCCCAATAGGTATATCGCCTCGTTCGTGCCATTTATAAATGAGCATTCAGATGAAAGTCTTTTCAGGTTTGTACACAGTGCTTTTGCCGGTTTCCTGCAGCAACATATCATGCGTTATGAAAGTCTTCCTCACAAAACACCTCTGTATTTTACAGGCTCGGTTGCATATATCTTTTCTGATATCCTGAAAGAGGAGGTCGAAAAGCATTCATTGATTCTGGGAAATATTACTCAGAGCCCTCTTGCCGGTCTCATCGAATACCACAGAAATAAGCGTTGATCTTTCCTTTTTAAACCCGCTTCACCTGATTGACTGAATTGAGATTGTCCAGTTCGGCTTTTAAATTGAGGATTTCTTTTTGAGATTCGCTTTCAAATTTAACAAAGAGGGCAGGGATATCTTCCAGGCGCTCACCATCACGTGAATATTCTTCTATATTCGTGCTAAGCTTTTTTAGTTCGTGTAATTCAAAAATGGCAAGACTTGATTTTACCTTGTGCGAAACAGCATGAACTTCTTTCCAGTTTTTATTTGCAATTGCGTACTTTAATTTATCAATTGCTTCCGGTAGTTGTTTTAAAATTATTTCCAATAATTGTTTTGTCAAATCCTGATCACCCCCGGTAAATTTATCAAGAAAGTCCAGATTCATTCCGGCCGGTGATATTCCGCTTTCAGCTATTTGATTTTCCTTCTCAGGCGCAGCTTTAACCTCCGGGATAAATTTAATTAAAGAAGCATACAATTCTTCGGCTGTGTATGGTTTAACAACATAGTCATTCATTCCTGCTTCCTTGGCTTTTGTCTTTTCCTTTTCGGAAGCATCTGCTGTGATCGCAATGATTGGAAGATTCCTGACCGATTTATTTAGACGTGTTCTTATCTCGTGAGTGATCTCATAGCCATCCATTTCAGGCATTTGAATATCCATGAGAATGATATCATATGTTTCTTCTCGTAATTTCGCTAAAGCAGTCCGGCCGTTTTCTGCCGAATCATATTTTGTGAAACCAAAATTCTTCAACATGTTTTTTACAAGCAATTGATTCACATGATTGTCTTCCACGATCAATACTCTTATCGAAGAGAAATCATATTGACCTGTGTTTTCCTGAACAGGTTCCGGCAAAGTTTGTTTCCTGTTCTTTGCCAACCGGAATGTCATCTCGACAATGAACTCTGAGCCTTCATTTACCCGACTTTTTACATGGATATTTCCACCCTGGAGTTCAACTAATTGCTTAACGATCGTCAAACCCAGCCCTGTACCTTCATACCTGCGTTTGTTATTTTCTGCTTGTTCGAAGCTGTCGAAGATGCTGCTTAATTTATTTTCAGGTATTCCAATTCCGGTATCACTTACCTTAAATCTTAGTTTACAATAAGAATCTTTTTCTTCAATAACTTTAATATCGATATTCACTTTACCTTTCTCGGTAAATTTAACAGCGTTCGCTACGAGGTTCGTTAAGATTTGATTTAATCTTATAGGATCCCCACATAACATATCTTTGATGTGATAATCAAAAGTGCAACCAAGTTGAATTCTTTTCTCGTCTGTTCTAATTCTGAGAATCTGTACTACGCCTTTCACCAATTCCCGCAAATCAAATTCGTTTTCGGAAAACTCAATTTTGCCGGCATTTATTTTTGAAAAATCAAGGATGTCATTGATGATGACCATCAGGTTGTTTGCCGATATTTTTATTGCATCTATATATTCTTTTTGTTCCTGGGTGGGATGAGTTTTGCTTAAGAGATGTGCCATGCCTAAAACGCCATTCATTGGAGTCCGTATTTCATGACTTACATTAGCTAAGAATTGTTCCTTCAACTTATCAGATAATTCAGCTATGTCTTTTTGCTTTTGTAACTCCTCAAGATCATATTTGATGTGAAGGGCTTTTGTCTTCAAGTTAATCTCATCGGATGTGACCTGCTTGTCAAGATCATAGAACTTCCGGAAATGAACTAAAGCAGTACTGTGATCGCCAATTTTTTCATATGCCGTGGCAAGAAACTGATGAATTTTTATGAGCTGTGCCTCCATTGGTGAAGCAGCAGCAATTTTTAATGCTTGTTGAAGAGTTTCTATAGCTCTATCGTATTGGGTCAATTCAATATATAGATTGCCAAGACTCTTTTTTAGCTGAGCAACGACAAAGAGGTTATCTCCTTCTTCAGCTATCTCTAACGCCTTTTTAAAATTGTGAAGGGATTTATCGTAATCTTT
This sequence comes from Bacteroidia bacterium, assembly GCA_035341855.1. Lineage (GTDB taxonomy): Bacteria > Bacteroidota > Bacteroidia > AKYH767-A > 2013-40CM-41-45 > QQVM01. The sequence continues at coordinate 7,445 of DAOQWA010000074.1, read as the reverse complement.
CGTTTTGGTATATAGAATGGCAAGGCTTCCTAAAGTTTTTGCTCTTGCTTCACTACTGTCAAGCTGCTCAAGTGAATTGACTGCCCGCAATAAGTAATACAGAGACTTGTCTGTATCATCTATCCAGTTATATGCATTTCCCAGCAGAGAATAGCTGTTCACCATTTCTTTTTTAAGTTTCAAGCCTTCAAAGATTTTGAGCGACTTCTTAAAATGATCTATGGCATTTTCATATTCTTTAAGATAGATATACAGCTTTCCGATTTCATTAAAACTATGAGCAATTCCTTCTGAGTCTCCTGCCTCGGTGTTCAATCTCAATGCCTCAAGGATATATCTCAATGCAGATGGGATGTCACTTAGCTTTCTATAAATATTTCCGATATCATGCAGGCAATTCAATTGGCCGTACAGGTCATTCAGGTTATTATAAAACTGCAAAGCCTCAGAGAAGCCTGTGAGTGCCAGCTTGTAATTGTTATACTCAAGATGAGTAGTGGCTTTTTCACGAATGATCCAGGCAACAGTGTGCTGATTGTTTTCATTTGAAGCCAATGCAAGTGCCTCATCCAATAAAGCTAATGCTTGGGAGTGATTTCTTTGCCTCAGCAATTTTGAACGCTGTACTAAATTTTCAATATTCGAATGCGACATTTTAATAGATTTCTGTCCCTGCCGAAGAAGGCAGGGCAGGAAGTTGAATTATAAGGTTAATTGGGCTTTTTGTTGCCGCAATTATGCTCTAACCCTTACAATTCGGGCGCTTTGACGGGGTTTCCTAAGGAGCCTTTAAGGTCAGAAAATTTTTTAATACCCCGAAAATAGTAAGCAAAAAGAATGGACTTTTGATAAATCATTCTATTTTGTTGAATTTCAGGATTCTTTGTGCTTGATGGCTGCATTCGATATCGGGTTTTTCCCTTTTCAAAGTCTCTGTGAGCCTTGAAAACAGCTAAACAATCCTTGCTTCCATTACTAAGTAAAAATTTTATTGCTGCTATTGCATCCAGAATTCGACGATAGAATATTAGTTTTTTGAATTCTTTTACACTGGTATTTTTGTAAAGCAGAAATAAATTGTTCCTGAAGTTCAGATATGTTTTTTTCGGATTGTGTTTCGGTAATGTTCCTCCACCAACATGATACACCTTTGAATCAGCACAGTACCATATTTCATATCCCGAATTTTGTAATCTCCAGCAGAGATCTATTTCTTCCATGTGCGCGAAAAAATGTTCGTCAAAACCATTAAACTCATGAAAGGCGGAGGCTCGCACAAACATACATGCACCGCTAGCCCAAAAGACAGGAGTACTGACATCATATTGCCCATTGTCTTTTTCAATGCTGTTAAATATTCTTCCCCTGCAAAATGGGAATCCCAACTTGTCTATATATCCTCCGGCAGCCCCGGCATACTCAAATTCATCAGTAGTGGATTGCGAAAGGATCTTTGGCTGACAGGCAGCAATTTTTTTATTGGAATCCATCAATCGTACCACCGGATTGATCCAATCTCCTTCAACCTCTACGTCGGAGTTTAAAAGAATATAATACTCACTGTTCACCAGAGCAAGAGCTTCATTATAACCGCCTGTATAACCATGATTCTCTTGTAACTCAATGATGCGCACTTCGGGAAAATTCTGACGGAGAAACACTACAGAATCATCGGAGGAGGAATTATCGGCTACGATCAGTTCGGCTATTCCCTTGCAGGAAAGAAGAACACCGGGTAGAAATCGTTCAAGAAAGGATTTGCCATTCCAGTTTAGTATCACTACAGCAATGCGGGAGGAAGCGTCTGTCATAAATAAAATTACCCTGCAAAGATGCAAGGTAATTTAAATTTTAGGAGTAATATAATTCCGCTTATTAAAAAGATATGTTTTACCCTGATATACTGGTCTTGTTGCTGTATAAAACCTATTTGCTTTTTTACAAAGTGCGATTTTTATTTTGGATGATTAAAATTGTCCTTTGTCTTGGTGCCATATGTATCGATAGCCTTTTCCATATCCATATCCGATCCAAATTGTTGCGTGCGGCTGTGAATTTTTAACTCCCAAGCAGCATCCTGAAGTTCTCCTACTGCATCAGAATGTATGAGCTGATAATCATTCGTTGAATTCCCCAGACTGTAAAATACAAATTTACGATTGCTTTGATGATCAAGCTGATAATAATGCCAGATAGAGTATGGTCGGGTTGTGGGATCCATTTCTTCAGTGATAATACTGTTAGGAGGACCATATTGGAGATATACACGGCCTCTGTCGGTTTCGTAACCTTTTTTATTTCTCGCACCGAAAGCTTCTTCAACGGTTTTCACCTTTTCCTTATATTCAAGCCATGCCTGCTCAGGATTGTCAGGATTCCTTTTTACCCAGAAAGAATAGAAATACCTGCGCATATTTTCCGGATCATTCTGACTAATAATGTTTTCAGCGATCTGTGCATCAAATCTGGATGAGATAGGGTAGAGACATGATATATATTCCACTATCGTTTCACTGTCGTTAATATCAGCAACAAAAGTATTCTCAAGATCCATCATTGCAAGATCTTCATCTGTCATAGTAGTATGTGAAGTATTACTTCTTTGGAAAAATACCTGTTTGCTTGCAAGTAAAACATTTCTCTTATCGATGACTTCAACGGTGAGAAAATAGTTTCCGGAATATAATTTTTGGATAGGAATTTCGGCCAGTAAGACGGTAACATCCTCCGGCACTTGTTTTTTCATAGAAGCAAATTCATTTAGGATACGTTTGTTTCCACTATTCGCAATGGAATAACGCAGGATATACTCTTCATTGAGAATCTTTTTGGCACGGTATATTTCGGAGTAAAATTTTATAGAATTAATTTCTTTCGGATAAAATGCAGTTACCATCGGGAAAACATCGTATCCACTCTTGCTGAATTTACCTTTTACGTTAGTAACCTCATATGATTCTAGCAGCTCAATGTCAGAAATGGAAATTCTGTCAGTCGGATAGCTAAGGCTGATCGTTTGAATAGCATCGAAGGCAGGATTATCGGAATTTTTATCCAGGATTTTAAGCCGGACAGAATAATCTCCTGATGGAAGCGGGACCCTTTGTTGATCAATAAAATCACCTATATTTTGGCTTTCACCCTCAGAGGCAGGACTGAGTAAATTATATTTGTCAAAGTGAACGATCGAGTCTCCCTTACTGTATATCCATTGGATTTCAATTTTGCCCTGATATTTCCCTTCTGCGTTCTTGGCAGGTACAACACTGCTTCCGGAAACATTCAGGTAAGTTTCTATATATGGACTTTCTCCCGGTCGATCGAATGTAGCATAGGAAAAATATGCATTCAAAGCCCCGAAGCCAAGCTCAGAGCTCAGTAAGAATAGAATGACGAGGACTTTTTTCATGATTTCTGCTTTGAAAGTAAAATTACGAAAAACAGAGCAGATTTTGCCAATTCTTTCATGATTCCCTGAATTTTAACAGAACTATGACCGGTGGATATTTGTCCGGCATTGCCTGCGAAAGAATGACTTTGACTCATTCTGTTTTCTTACTTTTGGCCCTATTCAAGATATGTACATTTCGGCACTTTTTCTGTTCCTCTTATGCACCTTTTTGGTGTTTTATACTTATGTTCTTTTTCCCTTGATAATTGGCTTTATTTCCAGAAATGATAAAATGAACCGGGAAACCTGGTCGCAATCAGAAGACATTCCTGCAGTATCAATTCTGATCGCAGCTTTCAATGAGGAAAAAGTAATCGAAGAGAAACTCCGATCAATTTTGGCAACTGAGTATCCCTCAAATAAATTGGAGATACTAATAGGTTCTGATGCATCTACTGATAAGACAATTGCCTCCATACAAGACTTAGCTGCCAAAGATCCACGCATTATTATTCATGATTTTAAAGAGCGTAGAGGCAAGCCTGCCGTGATTAATGACCTGGTTTCTTTCGCAAAGAATCCCATCCTTATTCTTACCGATGCTAATGTATTATTCAATCCAGATACAATTTACATGATGCTTCGGCATTTTCGAAATGAAAAAGTTGGTCTGGTTGGCGCTAACATATTAAATGTTGGACAAATGGAAGATGGTATCAGTCATCAGGAAACTTCTTATATAGCTAGAGAGAATAGAATAAAATATTACGAAGGTATTCACTGGGGTGTGATGATGGGGCCTTTTGGCGGATGCTTTGCGCTCCGTAAAAAACTATATAAGGATGTCCCGTCGAATTTTTTAGTTGATGATTTTTATATCTGTATGCAGGTTCTTAAACAAAACTTTGTATCGATAAATGAATTGCAGGCAATATGCTATGAAGATGTCTCAAATGATATTGCCCAGGAATATAAACGCAAAGCAAGGATCAGCGCAGGGAACTTTCAAAACCTCCGCACATTCTCAGAATATCTATTTAAGCCCTTTAGTCCTTTAGGTTTTTGTTTTATCAGTCATAAGGTGCTGAGATGGTTGACACCTTTTTTTCTGATCATTTCACTCCTATGCCTGGGACTATTGGCAACCTATGAACAGCTATTTCTATATTTATTTTTCCTGCAACTTGCAATGTTACTCACCCCATTCATTGATTCCGTGTTGAGCAGAGTCGGGGTTCACTGGAAGTTACTGCGATATGTATCTTATTTCAGCTATATGAATCTTGCCTTATTAAAGGGTTTTTTTAGATACCTTAAAGGGGTTAGAAGTAGCGTCTGGACACCTACGTTGAGAAATACAAGTAGGTAATATTTCTGTCCCGGCTACCTATTGAACAAGAAATTTTCCTGATGCCGTCTCTCCATCCTCATCGATCAGTTTATAAAAGTATACACCTTGACCCAATGCAGGAATTGAGATGCGTTCTGAAGATCCTACTCCTTTCTCCAATATTAAAGAACCGACAGTATTAAAAATCATAATAGTGGCATCTTTTTCATTTGAGCTTTTGACGAGCAACTCTCTATTGCCGGAAAAATATTTCACGATAATATTATTTGAACCCGCTTCATTTATTCCTGTAGAAGAGTACACGATCAATTCACGGGTACTTGAGTCAACAGGATTGCTACCCAGACATGGATCCGGAGAAATATAAATCTTTCTATGGATAATTATTTCAGTACTGTAATGACCTTCTGTCAACACCCCGAGATTAATAGTGTCAGTGACATCACAAATATAGGCTAAAGGGCCGGGGCAATGGAATACATCTACCCGGATCGAATCATTTGAAACAATGTGGTTTGCAGAACTCATTTCACACCCACCTGAAGTAAACTGTAGATCAAGTATAAGAAGGACTGAGTCAGTGGGTCCCGGGTATTGTGGTTCGAACCTTATGTTTTGAATGTATTGAGCTTGTGTTCCAAAGCTGCATAATACGAATGCGAAGGCTAGTAGATTTTTTGTCATGGCTGGAAGAATTAAAATGGTTAGTGTAATTTTTGCAGAGGAATGTGTACTCTGTATCCAGCCTTAAAGTTAATTTGCCTTCATAGCTATTTCAAAAAAAGCATCGTTAATGTTATCGTAAAAGATTGTTGCTTTGAGAAATCTATTCTTTGTTTTTTTTAAAAAATATAGAAGCCTTGTTAAAAATTTTAAAGAAAATTCTATAGTTGTTAAAATAAATTAATCTCAATCTTCTTAAAACCTGTTTCAGTACTTATTTAATCGAATAAAAAAAGATCCCGTCGTTGTCGGGATCTTTTTTATGATCAATCGATGAGTATTTTACCTCTCGTCAATTCTGTCTTATCTTTATCTAGCCTGTAAAAATATACGCCCTGACTTATAGCCGGTGTCTTTACAAATCCCGATGCAGGAACTTCAGTCTGAAGCACAATCGAACCATTTATGTTATAGAGTGTTAGCACAGTTCCTTCAGCAGGATTGTCTTTAAAAATCAGTACCCGGCTATCAGAATCGAAGTGCAGATTTATACTCCCGGTCTTAGTTTTATCAATTCCTGTGCCGGGTAATACCGTGATTTGAATATCGCCTGAATCAGCCGGAACAGGATTTGTACATGGATCGGGAGAAAAAGGATCGCTCACGGAAACGATTACCTCAGTAAAATAATTTCCACTTGCCAATGTGCCAAGTTCTATTGTATCGGTAACATTACATATAACTGTCAATGCACCGGGACAATGGTGCAAGTTAATACGAATAGTATCTCCGGAAATAGAATGGCTTCCATATTCCAATGCGCATCCTCCTGAGTTGAATTGAAGATCTATATACACTGTAACAGAATCAAGCGGCCCGGGATATGGTGGTTGATAAGAAATGTTTTGTATGATCTGTGCCGTATTGCTATTAACTAAAAACACTAAGAAAAATGGAATGAGTAGTTTTTTTAACATGATATTTTAATTTGATTGTTAAACCACTAGTGTAAAATAAAATTAAGAATATTTTTTTTGATCTAAATAATCATGGTGAAAAATTTATTACCTGCTCACAATTAGTTCTTCATCCTGTTTCCTGCTTCCATATACCAAAGTAATTCGTCCATAAATATTTTTGCTCGCTTATCGGCGTCTTCTTTATCTAGTGCTTCACCCTTTTCATTAAAGTTTTCTGCCACCTTGGGTACAGGAAAAGGTGAAGGTACAACCCATGCTCCAATTTTCCATAGCGTGAATAGAAGAGAGGTTGTAACCTGCGCGCCACCGAACATTCCTGAAGAGACTGAAACCAGAGAAATTGGCTTCCGTTTCCATTCAGCATGTAACAGGTCTATAGCATTTTTTAGGCTAGCCGGATAGCCTCCGTTATATTCAGGAGTTACAAATATCACCCCATCACTATTCACAATTTCTGATGCAAATTCTTTTGTCTTTGCATCCGGAGTTTCTTGAAATTTTAGTCTCTCATCAAAAAGTGGAAACTGATATTCCATAAGATCAAGTATTCTTACATCAGCTAGTTTGTTATCTTCTATGTATTTCTTAAAGTATAATGCCAACCAATGACTTTTTCTTCCGATTCTCACGCTGGATGATATGATGGCTATTTTCATAAATATTTTTCTTCTGTAGATTTTGGTTTTTACTAAGGTAAGAAAAATTGGAGGAAGATAAAAGTAGTCACACTTGCACAACTCAACAACCCAACGAGCGGGGAGTTGGGAAAAAAGTTTATCTTTATAATATATTGGCAAAAATTGTTCAGGTTGGCAGACTAGAAAGCGAAGATCATATAATTGATATCGAGAATCTTGCAAACGGAATCTATTACATTAAAATTGATTCCAATAATGGTTCTGTAAAAATTGTGAAGACACATAATTAAAATACAAAAATACAATAATGAAAAATCTTTTTATAGTTATCTTTTTGTTGACAACAAACTTATTGTATAGCCAACCTCAAATACAATTCCAGCAATGTTTTGGAGGTTCCTTATCAGATTATCCCAGCAATG
>DAOQWA010000073.1:0-10697 GCA_035341855.1 Bacteroidia bacterium | reverse complement strand
GCCAAACATTTTATGCTGTTGCAGGACATATTTGTCCAAGTGCTCCTGTTTCTATACTGGCAACAGTTTTCTCTACTGTCTTTATAGACCTGGGTCCTGATTCTGTTGTGATACAGAGCGGTCAATCAATAACCCTCGATCCGGGTCCGGGGTTTAGTAATTACCAATGGTCAACAGGAGAGACCACTCAAACTATTGAAGTCAACTCTACCGGTTCATACTTCGTTACAGTAAGAGATCACAATGGCTGTTATTCTTCAGATATTATTTTTGTTGAAGTACTCGTCGGTACCGAAAAATCTATTGAAGAACCGGAACTTCTCATCTACCCTAACCCGGCCAGAGATCAGCTTAGCATTGCCTTCGGACATGCTAAGAATGAAGATCTATCGATCAGTATTTTCTCACCTGAGGGAAGGATGATCCTTGCAATAAATGAATTTAGTGGAGAACCTCAATTGAATGTTGACCTGTCCAAATTTTCTCCGGGAATTTATTTCCTGATGATGAGATTAGGAGAAATAAATCTCTGCAAGAGATTTATTATTGAAAGATAAGAAAACAGGAACCGGAATTTTTAAAAAGCTAGTCCAAACTTTCTGCAAGATACTTTCCTGCAAGATACGCTGTCGTCCATGCTGCCTGAAAATTAAAACCGCCTGTAACAGCATCAATATTCAGCACCTCACCGGCAAAGAACAAACCGGGATTTTTTTTACTTTCCATATTTTTAAAATCCACCTCCCTGAGGTCAACGCCACCACAGGTGACAAACTCTTCCTTAAAGGTAGTCTTTCCGCTTACACTATATTCATCATTGACAAGAGCATTAACCAACTTGTTTAGCTCTTCTTTTCTAAGGTGAGCCCATTCTAAATCTTTCTCCTCAACTGATCTGAAAAGCAGGTGTTCCCATAATCTTTTAGGTAGATGAAATGGGTTAGATGAGCTCATCTTTTTTCTGGCCATTGCCAATCGCAAATTCTGCAGTTTGCTCCGCATCTCTTCTTCAGAAATATCCGGCAACCAGCTTACATTAATTTTGAATTGGTAGTTCAATTGCTGTAAGTCTCTGGCAGCAAGTGAACTTAACTTCAGGATACATGGTCCGCTCATACCCCAATGAGTGATCAGCAGAGAACCTGAATTACTAATTTTCATACCCTGAATTTTCACTCTTGCATTTTCAACACTCACCCCCATTAACTCTGTAATCGGGTTATCCGGCATGTTGAATGTAAATAATGATGGGACGGGAGGAATAATTGTATGTCCAAGATCTGCAAACCATTCAAATGATTTTAATGTCGGGAAACCACCCGGAGTTAGGATCACTCTATCAGCGATCAGATTATTACCATCATGCAAGACAATATCGAATTGATCAGCACTCCTCTTTTTAAGAGTGCCTACAGAAGAGTTAAGCCTTACATCAACACCGGTCTCATAAGCTTCATTAATTAAACAAGACACGACGACAGAAGAGTCATTTGCAACCGGGAATATTCTTCCATCAGCCTCAACCTTCAGTTCAACTCCTCTTGAACTGAACCAATCGATGGTTTCTTTTGGTGAGAAAGTATGAAAAGGTCCTAATAGCTCCCTGCCACCTCTGGGGTAATAGTTTACTAATTCTCGTGGCTCATAACAAGCATGCGTTACATTGCATCGGCCACCGCCACTGATCCTGACTTTTGAAAGGACTTTAGATGTTTTTTCAAGTAAGATCACCTTGAGATGAGGATTCATTCCGGCACATGTTATGGCTGAAAAAAATCCGGCAGCTCCACCGCCGATAACAACTACAGTTTTTCCTTGTTTTACCTCACTCATCCGGCTGCAATGAACGAAAAAAGAATAATTTTACCCGATATCAATACGGATTTACCGATATTTTCTTGAAGAATCTTTCAACAGGTATTTGGTTTCCCGATTTACTGAATAGTCCGATGGATTTTTGTGTTTCAATTTAAAATGAAATCTTTGCTGAATGAAGATCCACGGGGACGATATTTTCAAGCTGTTTGAGTTCGATAAAGTTTGTGAGCACTTAGCCGCTTACTGCAGGTCTGCAGCCTCCCGGCGTTTGGCATTTGCTTTGAAACCGATTGAGAACCGGGATGATCTTATGATCCGATTGAAGCAGACTGATGAGTATCGAAATAGTCTTGCGAACAAAGGACACTTTCCTGACACCTCTTTCGAAGATTTTGAAGATGACTGCCAGCTTCTTTCCAAGCAGGGCTCAATGCTTAGTGAAATGCAATTCAGTCGCATACGTTCAGCTTCAACTACTGTTAATGCGCTCTTAAAATTTCTATCTGAAAGAAAAACTTTCTATCCGGCTCTTTCGGAACTTACTTCTAATGTTTATGAGACCAAGGAAATAATTTCTGAGATCGATAGTATCATTGATTTACATGGAATCGTGAAAAACAATGCATCGAAAGAACTTCAGGAGATCAGAAATCTACTGCAAGCCAAGAGAAAAGAAGCAGACAAAAGGTTTCGCAGTTTTATAAATGAACTGAATAAAAAAGGTTGGTTAAGGGAGAATGAAGAGAACTTTTACAATAACCGACGGGTTCTTGCCATACCATCTGAGTACAAGAGAAATGTGAAGGGCTTAATACATGGAAAAAGTGAAAGCGGGAAAACGACGTTCATCGAACCTGAAGAACTTGTTGAACTGAATAATGCCGTATCGGAACTGGAGCAGGATGAAAGAACGGAGATAATACGTTTGTTGAGAGAGCTGACTGAAAAGCTTCGCATTCATTCTCCATTAATACTTGCATATCATAACCTCTTGACACAAATCGATCTTGTGAGGGCAAAAGCACTATATGCACTTGAACTCAATGCACATTTACCAAAGATCGAGAAGCATTCGAAAGTGGAATTGTATGATGCACTACACCCACTACTCTATGTAAAGAATAAAAAACTGAACAAATCGGTCGTTCCATTAAGTATTTCTCTCGACCAAACAAATAGGATCCTTATCATAAGCGGACCGAATGCCGGAGGAAAATCCATCACCTTGAAAACCGTAGGGCTGCTTCAGCTGATGCTTCAAAGCGGGCTATTAGTCCCTGCAAAAGAAAAATCAGTGATGTGTTTTTTTAATCATTTTCTGGCTGATATTGGCGATAGTCAATCGATAGAAAATGCATTAAGCACCTATAGTTCCAGGCTGATCAGAATGAATGATTTTCTGCGCTCGGCAAACAATCGCTCATTGATTCTTATTGATGAATTTGGAACAGGCACAGATCCGGAGCTTGGTGGTGCAATTGCCGAAGCTGTCCTGGAAGAATTGAATAAACGAAAAGCTTTCGGAGTGTTCACCACACATTATACAAATATAAAACTGATAGCAGAGAACCTACCGGGAGTTCAAAATGCTTCAATGCTTTTTGATCCTGAAACTTTAAGTCCAAAATATATGCTCATAACAGGGCAACCCGGAAGTTCCTATACCTTTGAAGTTGCAGAAAGGATCGGTCTGCCACAACATGTTCTTGAAAAAGCCAAACAAAAGGTACAGAAGGATAAATTGAAGTTGAATACACTGCTTGCAGGTTTGCATCTGCAAAAGAACAAACAGGAAGAACAAAGTAAATCCCTCAAATACCAGGAAGCCAAAAGCAGCGCTGCAGAACGGCATTATAAAGACCTTCTGAAAAACCTGGAAGCAAAGATCGAAAGAGATAAGACCAAGCGGGAGGAATTAGTAAAACTTGCCCAGCTTGGCAGAAAGATGAATAACTATCTGGATGAATGGGAAAAGACCAGGGACAGAAAAGCCATTATTAAAAAATTTGTTGGAAATCTCACTGCCGAAGTCAAACGTAAAAAAGCCGAAAATACTCCGGAGAAAGTTGAGAAAAGAACAAAGGCATTAATTGAAAAACTAAAAGCAGAGATCAGCGTCGGCACGCATGTTCGAATGCTGAAAAGTAAACAAACAGGAATCGTTGAAGAGATCAGGAAAAACGATGTAGTCGTTCAGTTCGGAGCTATCCGGGCTATTGTTGCGATACAGAATTTACAGATAGTAAAACAATCTGACTCCTCCGATGAATGAAGCCGGGCAATTATTTTAAAAATGCTTCAATGATCTTTTCAACCGTCATACCCTCTGCTTCTGCCTTATAATTGCGCACAATACGGTGTCTGAGAATAGGTAGTGCAACTGCACGCACATCTTCAATGTCAGGGGAGAATTTACCATTTAAAGCTGCATGACATTTAGCTCCAATCACCAGGTATTGCGAAGCTCTCGGTCCCGCACCCCATGACAAGTAAGCATCGGCTTCAGGCGCTGCAGAATCTGTTTGAGGTCTTGTCTTAGCTGCCAACTGCACTGCATACTGTAAAACATTATCAGGAATAGGTATACGTCGCACCAGTTCCTGGAAGAACAGGATTTCCTGTGCATCGATGATCTTTTCAAGCTTAGGTTTATAGTCAGAAGTCGTATTCTTTACTACCAAAATTTCCTGTTCAAGATTCGGATATGTGAGCATAACATTGAACATGAATCGGTCAAGCTGTGCTTCAGGCAGTGGATAAGTACCTTCCTGTTCTATTGGATTTTGTGTTGCCAAAACGAAAAAGGGTAAATCAAGAGCATACCTTTTTCCGGCTGCGGTAACGGCATACTCCTGCATCGACTCAAGTAATGCACTTTGGGTCTTTGGAGGTGTCCGGTTTATCTCATCGGCAAGGATGATGTTCGCAAACAATGGTCCTTTGATAAAGCGAAAATGTCGTGACTCATCCAGAATTTCTGTACCAATAATATCAGACGGCATCAGGTCAGGAGTGAACTGGATCCGGTTATAGGTTAATCCTAATGTTTGAGCTATTGTGTTTACAAGAAGTGTTTTTGCAAGACCGGGAACGCCAACCAACAAGCAGTGTCCGCGTGAGAATACAGATATGAGTACATCTCTCACAACCTCATCCTGTCCGATGATCACTTTACCAATTTCATTTCTCAGTTGCTTATACTTTGCAACAAGATCCTGAACTGCTTCTACATCACTCTTATAATTCGTAGACATATATTAGAACTAATATTATTAATTAAAAATTGACAAATTATTCTGCGCTTTCTACAGACTCTGCTTTATACCACCTTTTCAAAATGGCACAGTCATCAAATTTATTATTAAAATGTATATAGGTATTTGTCTTTTTTGTTTCCACCCATTCTTCAAGCAATAAATTCTGTTTTGTTTGCAAAGCCACTTCCTGTATACGTTGATAATCATCTTTGAGATTAGCCTTGTGAGGCGCAGTCCTTGTTTTTACCATAACAAGTCTGTAAGCTTGCTTTCCATCTGATGTTGCCATTCCCAGGGGCATAGATACTTTATTCAAAGCCATGGTATCAACCTGGAAAAACAGCAACCTATCCATTTTATCGGGAGCAAGTCTGGATGTACCTGTTTCCGGATTGATCAGAAGTCCTCCGTTGTTTTTAGTTTCTTCATCATCGGAAAATTTTTGTGCTGCCTCTTCGAAGGATATTGTGCCAAGATCAATTTGTTTACGGAGGCTGTCAAGAAATGTGAATGATTTATATAAATCCTTCTCATCAGTTTTTGGCTGGAGAAGAATATGCCTGACATTGATCTGATCAGCACGTCTTTCGATGAGTTGCAGAATATGAAATCCAAACTTGGTTTCAATGATAGGAGATACTTCACCGGATCTTAGATTAAAAGCTGCTGCTTCGAACTCAGGAACCATAGTTCCTCTCTCGAACATGCCCAGCTCTCCTCCTTTTTTTGCTGTTGACTTATCCTCTGAATACAATGCTGCATAGACAGCAAAATCTTCACCGGCCATAATTTTATTACGGTACTCTTCGAGCTTCATTTTTACCGCCCGTCTCTCTTCCGAACTTACAGGTGGCTTTCTAACGATCTGCCCAACTTCCAGCTCAGCATCAATATATGGCAGGCTATCCGGGTGAATACTCTCAAAAAACTCCCTTACGTTACTGGGAGTTGCTACAACATCTTTCGTAATAGTACTTTGCATACTTTGAACAACCAGTTGCTCACGGATCATATCCCGAAGTTCTGCCTTCAACTCACGGATGGTAGTATGAAAGTATTCTTCCAACTTTTCCTCAGAACCAATTTGATTAATGTAAAATCGCATCCTTCTGTCTAATTCCCCATCAACCTGATTTTCAGAAACTGTGACACTATCGATCTCCGCCTGATTAAGCATCAGTTTCTGAAGCAGGATCTGATCGAAGATCAGGCACCTGGTTTCTGTACTTGCCTCGGCACCCTGAGCAATGTATTGTACGAATTGTTTTTCAATATCGGAATGCAGAATGATCTTACTACCAACAACGGCCATCACTTCGTCGACAACAACCTGTGCTTTGACCATCGGACCTGTAAACAGCAACGAAAGCAGTATTCCCTTTAAAATTATTTTCCTCGACATAAATTGGTAAAAAGCACTGTTATTTCTCATAATTTTCACAAAGGTACGGTTTTAATATACTTCTACGTCCCCATTTTTTCTGGCATCCTCATAAGCCTCCCGCTCCATCCTTTCGACCAGGGCGAGCTTTCTCTGGTTGATGATCATTGTACGAATATTGTTCCTTTCAAAACTCAATGGAGAAAGGCTGTTTTTCATCATAAAGCCTTTTATGCTCACCAGATAAATATTGACAGAATCTTCGATTTCAATATTTCTGTTATTCTGTAAATATTGTTCTTTATCATATGTTTTGATCGGGATTTCTTTGAGCAGATCGTCAAAGAGCAGCCAGGTGCTATCATCAAGGAAATAATTGAGAGCGTACTGGTGACAATAATCCTGAAGTGATTTTCGGTCCTTCTCAGAGGAGCTCCTGAACCAATCCTTTACCTTGGCAAGTTTAGGCGATTTTTTATTGAGTTTAAGATAATTTACCTTAATGATATTGTCCTTTAGTTCGAAATTATTCTTGTTCTTATCATAAAAACTTTCAATTTCATCTTCAGTGACAACAGTATCCAGATTTTGCCTGACAAGTTCGGTTTCATAAGCATAAGTCAGCAGTGAGTTCCTGTATTCTTCCAGTTTTTTCGCGACATCCTTCTTTTCATCATCCAGATTTTTCTCCGCTTTATGCAAGACAGATTTCTGTCTGATCCAGTTTTCGATAAAGTTCCCTGTGATGCTGATACTGTCGACTTCTGATGCACCTGCGGGAACAATTCCGATGAGATCTTCACTATAAAGAATATAGTCGAAAGCTCTTGCCACCATAACTCTGCCCTCATTATCATCTGCAGTCTTCTTCATAGTGCAGGAAAGTACGATGCTACTGCAAAACGAAAGAAATGCAAATTTATTCAGGCTTGTTCTCAAATTATTATTTCGAATTAACTTAAGAGAAAAAATCAATGACCCTATTAAAAACACAAATCGGCGCCCGATTTTCATGGACGCCGTTTGTAAACTTCCGCTCGTTCAAATCAACGTTTGCTGACTGATTCAACTACATCATCATACACTTTTACGGGATACTTTGCCTGTAATGAGCTTATCCATGCCTTCTCAAGAGCATTTTGGTAATCAGCAGTTACAAGTCCCTTTGCCTCTTCAAGTGTTTTTGGCTGTGCAGGTAACACACTATGTACATCTACAAAAATAACCTGATTGTCCTTTGCGATATCCTTTGTCATTCCTTTTTTCCATTCGATCTGATCTATGACTTCTTCTTCACCTTTGAGGAATTTCTTGTATTTCACCTGAAGATTTAACTGAGATGTTTTATTCAAACGAGCCATCAAGGTATCCGGATCGCTGATTTTTTTCATCAGCTTATGTGCCTCAGATGCTATACCGGCATTTGCACAAGTATAGATCGTTGCTTCAAGGCGCTCCTGCCACATATAATTTTGCTTGTTTTTTTCATAAAATTCCTTCAGTCCGACAGTATCCTTAACTGCCTTCGACCACACCTTTTTATCGGTAAGTTCAAATAACAAGATTCCATCACGGTATTCCTGCATCAGATTGCGGAAATCCGGATATAGTGAATCTAATTTTGACTCTTCATAAGCGAGGCATGATTCTGAAACATATTCATTGTATAAGGCCTCTGCAATGACCAAAGGTGATCCGCCACTCGGCCTTTTTGATTGGTGGTTGGACATATATTCAGAAAAATCCATCTGAGAATATGACTTATTACCCAGCGCAAATAAATTGTTCTTCAAACCTGCAGCCTTCTCGTTTGTCCACTTTCCTTCAACAAGTGAAGAATCGACACGGGCAAAGTATTCTGCCTTTGATCTGGGCATCTCTTTGAATCCGTACTTCTTTTTGATCTTGGAGATCATAGATGATCTGCTAAGATCGGAGCGGGAATCTTTTCCGACCTTTTGTTTTATATCAGACTGAAGTTCTTCATAAGTGCCAAGAGGCTTTTTCTCAAGTAATCGAATGATGTGCCATCCATAGCTGGTACGAACAGGTTGGGTATAATCATTCAATTCCTTTAAACCGAAAGCCGCACGTTCGAATTCCGGAACCATCCGACCGGTACCAAACATCGGCAAGGCACCGCCGGCTTTTGCTGAGCTTGGATCATCAGAATATTGACGCGCAAGGTCATCAAACCTTTCTCCCGCCTGAAGTTTTGAATATATCTCATTAATTTTCTGATGAGCCTTGGCAGAATCTTCAGCATTGGCACTCGTGGCGATCTTCACCATGATATGACCAACACGAACTTCACCCTGTGCCGGACGCGATTCTGTGACTTTAATGATGTGGTAACCAAAACGGGTACGAACAGGTTGAGAAACCTCCCCTTCCTTTAGAGAATAAGCAGCAGATTCAAATGGATAAACCATTTGCATCGCAGAGAAATAGCCCAAATCACCTGCATTATCTTTAGCAGATGGGTCTTCAGAAGATTTTCTTGCGACTGTATTGAAATCAGCACCCCTTATAATCTCACCACGAATTTTTAATGCTTTGTTATAAGCCTCAAGTGAATCTTTAGGTAAGGCATTAGGATCACACTTGATCAGAATATGACTTGCACGAAGATCTGTCTTCATTCTGTTGTATGCTTCTTTCAAGAGGTTCTCTGTGACTTCCTTATCGACGAGGTAAGGTTGAGCAAGTTGCTTGCGATAACCACCCAGCTCATCCTGAAAAGCCTGAACTGTATCCATTCCTGTCTCAAGGGCTTCTTTAACTTTCAGCTTATAGTTAATATAAAGCTGAAGATATTCCTTTACAGCCTGACTGCTATAGTCAGTGTCTTTGTTATTATTCTTTTTAAATACCCTTTCGAATTCACTCTTAGGGATATTTTCTCCGGCAATTGTCAGTATGATAGGATCTTTGGCATCCTCGGCGAAAAGAAAATTATTCAGGCTAAAAAGGATCAGTAATAAGAGAAAGCGATTTTTATTCATGGTTTTCTTCAATTTATTTAGGAGCGCAAATTTAATAATACCTTGGTTTATAAAAACGTGTCAAATTTCAATCTATTTCAACATTTTTCAATGAAGTAATCATGAACGCAAAGATAATGAAGCAGTTATAAATGTTAAATAAAAGGAAAAACGATCGCGATTAAATAGCCCTGTTTATCAAGCGATTAGCGATGGTAATTTGGTGCTTCTTTAGTAATGGTTACATCATGAGGGTGACTCTCTTTCACACCGGCCGATGTGATGCGAATGAAGGAAGCTTTTTTCAAAGCAGCAATGTTCTTCGTACCACAATAACCCATACTTGCTCTAAGTCCTCCGACGAGCTGATAAATTTCCTCTCCTACCAAACCTTTATAAGGTAGCCGTCCGACAATTCCTTCAGGTACAAGTTTTTTAACATCATCAGTTTGTGCCTGAAAGTATCGATCCTTTGAACCTTCACGCATGGCTTCTATGGAACCCATACCACGATAAAGTTTGAATTTCCTTCCTTCATATATCATTGTTTCTCCCGGCGCTTCTTCAGTTCCTGCGAGCAATGAACCAAGCATCACCGAATCGGCACCGGCGGCTAAAGCTTTGGAGATATCTCCGCTGAATCTAATTCCGCCATCAGCTATGACTTTTACCTCTGTTCCTTTTAATGCATTTGCCACATCATATATTGCGGTGAACTGAGGTACACCTATTCCTGCAATAACGCGCGTCGTACATATTGAGCCGGGACCAATACCAACTTTCACTGCGTCTGCACCGGCTTTTGCGAGGTACCTGGCTGCATCAGCAGTTGCTATGTTGCCCACGATAATCTGTAATTTTGAATATGACTTTCTGATTTTTTTCAGTGTCTCTGCAACACCTTTAGAATGACCATGAGCTGTATCAATAGTAATAACATCTACTCCGGCATCAACCAATGCCTTTACCCTCTCTAATGTATCCTTGGTAACACCTACTGCAGCCCCTGTGCGCAAACGGCCAAACTCATCTTTACAGGCATTTGGTCTTGATTTAACTTTTAAAATATCCTTGTAAGTGATGAGACCAATGAGTCTTCCTTTTTTATCAATCACAGGAAGTTTCTCAATTTTATAATTCTGCAGAATTTGCTCAGCCTCTTTCAGGTTTTTCACTCCTGTCGTTGTGATGAGATTCTCTTTCGTCATCACTTCGGTAATTGATCTATCCATGTCTTTTTCAAAACGAAGATCACGG
>DAOQWA010000072.1:0-10750 GCA_035341855.1 Bacteroidia bacterium | reverse complement strand
ATTCGGAACTTAAATTCTACTTTTGTGATCCCGCTGGGACTCGAACCCAGGGCCCATACATTAAAAGTGTATTGCTCTACCAACTGAGCTACGGAATCGTTTTATTCTTGAAGCGGGTGCAAAAATAGTAATCTCTGTGATTCTGCAATAGTTTGTGGAAAAATAATTGAAAAATAAGATAATTTTGATCTTCAACTTATCGAGCCACGCTCTTAATATATTTAAAATGACAAGGATGCAGAAATTAGAAATAATTCAGGAAGCTATTAGTCCTTCACAAATTCAAAATTGTTTTCAAGTGATGAAGGAATTAAGACCTTATTTGGAAGAAGATACTTTTGTTGAGCGCATCACGAGGATGCATTCATTTGGCTACAAACTCATCTACATAGCCAATGATCAGGGACAACCTGTAGCGGCTGCAGGCTTCAGGTTTACTGAATTGCTTCACTGGGGAAGGGCGATTTATATAGATGATCTCAGTACACTCGAATCAGAAAGATCGAAAGGTTATGCATCTCAATTACTCGATCATATTCATAAACTGGCAAAACAAAATGACTGTGCACAGGTGCACCTCGACTCAGGATGTAAGCCGGAAAGATATAACGCTCACAGACTTTATCTCAACAAAGGTTATAACATAACAAGCCACCATTTTGCCTTAATGGTAAAATAGTGTGATGATGATAATGGAATTAATTACTCTTGAGAAAGACAATCCTTTAAATCACGATAAAAAAAAACCACCGGGAATCCGATGGTTTTTTTCTTCGCAGACAAAAGGAGATGAATAAATTCATCCGGCGTTCTTCTCAAAATCAATCAATTTATCTATTTATTAATTGGCCTTAATTTACTCCGGGATCTTCAGGAAAGTCATTCATGATGCCATAGACATGACCCATTCTGGTTAAAACTTTTCCCCAGACAATAGTCGGTTCTTCTATAAGCGTGCTATAGATATCTGCTTCGGTGAGCCACCAGTTTTCATCCTTTATCTCCTCTTGCAATTGCTTGGGATTCCAGGCTGTATAACCTGCTATGAACTTTATCTGATCAGGATTCACTTCATCAGCTTCAATCATCAGTTTGAGTTGCTTGAAATTTCCACCCCAATAGACGCCATCCGTGATCTCATAACTTCCTTCCAGATTCGGAATTGAATGAACATAATAAATCGAATCAAGACGTAAAGGCCCTCCCCAGTATACGGGTGCATCGAATTCTGGAAAATCTTCCAGAGCTTCGTGAATTTTAAGAGGTGTCGGTTTATTAATTATAAATCCAATGGTTCCTTTTCGTCCATGCTGACTAAGGATAATGACAGACCTTTTAAAAGTTGGCTCAGGGTTAAATGGTTCTGAAATCAGTAATGCTCCAACTTTCGGTTTCGGTGCTACGTTCTTCTTATTTTGTTTTTTTGCCATAATTCCCCCTTCCGTTTTACCGAACTTGAATAGCCGATGTGTTCATCAATAATACATCCTTAGAAAGGCGGAGTCAAGAAATTTATGCGAATATCAATCGACAATAATTAACTTTCTGTTAATCAGTGATTTATTTGTAGATATTGAAATGAAATATATGCCGGATTTTAAATTTTTTACCTCTTTAATTTCCTTTTTCAATCTCCCTCTGAATTGATTTTTACCATTCCAGGAATAAACGACTTGTCCGCTTATATCAGTAATATTTAGTTCGATTTCCGCATTTCCTGTTGAAGTAAACTCAACATAAGCCGAAGTATTGGTCGGATTAGGATAGAGCACCAAATCCTGCAACTCAGACTCATTTTCATTCAAGCCTGAAGTAGGACCTATGTCAAACTGTGCAAAGACAGGTAGATGGTCAGATGCACCGTACAAGGCATCAGCAACTGCACCTGATACTGCATAATTAAATCCATCATTGACTGACTTATTAAAATGGTTGCCATCATTTCCATATGGAGTCGTCGAACCGGCTACATAATAAACACCGGTTGGTGCAGAAACGGCTTCTGAAATCAAGATCATATCAAAACGATCATCGAGTCCGCCTCCAACGAATCCTCCACTTTGCTGATCATGTGTAGACTGTGTATGGTGTTGTCTGTAAATAGATTTATTCCAGCTTGTATCCTGAAGATTAATAGGGTCGATAAAATATCCTTCATCAAAAGCATTTACCTGCAACAATTTTATAAATGCACTTTCAAATGTCTCATAAATATTAAAGTCACCGCAGACAATAAAGTCTGTTCCATATGGTAGTTGATTGGTTACCTTTCTGAGAGAATCAACTTCTGCTCCCCTTGCTGCTTCATTTTGAGAACCGCTGCTTGCCTTAAGATGGACAGAATAGATACGAAGTGTATCTCCTGTCTCCCTGAACACAAGCTTAAACTCATTTATATCTCTCAATTCAGTTGGTATCCTCGTATTACTTATGAATTCAAACAAAGAATCTTTATAAAATATTCCGTTGTTGGTATCGTATCCATGAATATAACTTCCCTGGCTATATACATTTCCACTTGCATTAAGCGCACAATTCAGAAACCATGTTGTACTATATGTTGCAGCATTTTCCTGGGTTACGAGAATATCTGGCCTCACTTCATTGAGAACTGTCCTGAAATGGGGACAACGTGTGCTGCTGTCGGATACTGCACTTGATGTTATCGGCCAATTGAGAAGATTCCAGCTCATGATCCGAATTGAAGAAACCTGTGCAGATATCTGTGTGGATGACAAGGCAAGTAGAAAGAATATAAAATATTTTTTCATTCAATTTGATTAGACTGTGATCAAGGATAGGAATAAATGAAGTCGGATAAAAACAATGCTTCTCGTCTTTTGAGGCTTGACAGGATCTATTTTCCTGCCAATTTCATTCTCTCAAAAGTTTTATTTTGCACTGCTTCGATTGCCTTGTTCAATGATGAGTTTAACTCATTGATCACCTCAAAGTAGGCATTTGTATCCCAAATATTTCTTGCAATCAAGGCTCTGAGCTGAACTCTGATGAGAGGGTCAGACATAGCCAGACCTGCACTATCTTTCTTCACCCCTTGCTTCTCTGCAAAAGCCATGAAATCATCGTAGATCTTTCCTTTCTCTGTAAATTTTTGACGGAATGTTGCAATATCCGGATAATTGCTTTTTAAATCATCCCGATTATTATCAACATAAGTCAGACAAAAATCATTAAAAACACTCTTTCGCAGCAAATCAGAATAAAATGTGCTATTGTAAGAAGTATCAAGAGGCACAAACAGGTCGGGCATAATACCTCCCCCACCTTTGACAACTCTTTTTGCATTAGTGTAGTAGTTTGTAGTGTCTGCAAAATGAATGCTATCCTCATTAAACAACTCACCTTGCTTTACACGATTTGAGAAGTCCATATAATAGTCTTCCTCATCGCCTAAAGTATAAGGTTTCTGAATATTTCTTCCGGATGGAGTATAATAATGAGCCACAGTGAGACGGATCATCGAACCATCAGGTAACTGAAATGGTTTCTGAACAAGTCCTTTTCCAAATGACCTTCTTCCAATAATAAGACCACGGTCCCAATCCTGTACTGCACCGGAAACGATCTCCGAAGCTGAGGCAGAACTTTCATCAATGAGAATCGCAATATTCCCTTTCTCCCAACCACCTTTTGAAGTAGACATAAAGTCTTCGTCAGGATTTGTTCTTCCCCGGGTGAAAACAATTTTTTTAGACTCCGACAAGAATTCATCTGCCAGTTCAACTGCCCGGTTCAAATACCCGCCACCATTGTTCTGAAGGTCCAGGATGAGGCTGGTCATTCCTTTTGATTTAAGATCTGCAAGTCCTTTTTTAAATTCTTCTACAGTAGCGTCGGCGAAGCGTGATAATTTAATATATCCGATCTCCGGAGTTACCATGTAAGAAGCATCCATACTAAACAACGGAATCTGATCGCGTGTGATAGTATAGTCGATCAGTCCTTCATTTCCTCTGCGATAAATACTGACGGTAACTTTTGTTCCTTTATCGCCTCTGAGTTTCTTGATGACGTCATTGTTTGTGATTTTTATCCCTGCCACATTTTGCGTGTCTATCTTGACAATTCTATCACCGGCTCTGAGACCCAATCTCTCTGATGGGCCACCAGGGATCGTTTGAGTGACCATAATGGTATCCTCATGAATATTAAACTGTATGCCTATACCTTCAAACTTACCGACAAGTGGCTCATTCATTGCCTGAATTTCTGATAATGGAATATATGAGGAGTGCGGATCGAGTTCTTTTATCATGGCTACCAATGCACTTTCCAAGAGCTTATTTTCATTAATCGTATCTACATAGTAGTATTTGATGATCTCCATTGCATGGTCAACCTTACTTGGTTGAATAAATTGTGCACTCGCAAAAAATGTATTACACAGAACAAATGCTGACATTAATATCACACGAACTTTGCTAAAACTTGATAGAATCATTCTCTTTAGATTTGGGGGTTTCAAACAATATACAACAAAGATAGAGGCTATCTTGTTAAGAAAATGTCAAATAAGACAATATTACCAACCTTTTAAGGCTAATTGCTTAATCCCTTCAGGATTATTTCATTTTGACGATACCAAAGGGCACAGAAAACCGAATCATCACATTTCTTCCCATATTACCAATACCTAAACTCTTCAGTTGAGAAAGGTGATCATAATAATACTCGTTGAGGAGGTTATTTGCAGATACAGTCAGACTCAAAAATCTTTGACCCCATTTAATATCTCCTCCTATCTGCAATTCCAAAAGTGAATATGCAGGACTGGAACTTTCAAAATCAGCAATTCTTTTCTGTTCAGAATGATAATTCAGTCCGATCCGCAGAAAAGGGCGGTGTAAATAATTCATCTTTTCAGACCGAAACTGTAAAGCAAAACCGATTCTATCAGCAGGCATATATGCCAAATCGCCACCGGAATCCAAAGCGCCTCTTATCATTGCATAGCTAATATCTGCTTTGATCCACTTCAAGGTCATTGGATGAATCGAGAATGAAATTTCAGCTCCTGAAATATTGGCAAGACTCTGATCATAATAATAAACCGGTGTGAGAGAATCGATGCCAACTATGCGATATCCTGTTGTATTGACAAGGTGAATATGGTTATTCAATTGATTATAAAAAACTGAAGCATTCAATGAAACTGAGCCGGTTTGCCATCCTATGCCAAATTCGAGATTAACATTTTGCTCAACATCCAATGAATCGTTTCCAAGCTCAAATCTTGAACTATCAATTGATATTCCGTAAGCATATAAAGAGTTAAGATCAGGTGTCGAAAATCCACTTGAAATATTAAACCTGAGTGCGAGTTCATCTGCGGGCTTATATACTGCTCCGGCTGAACCGCTGAAAGGAAGATAATCTCTCTTGAATTTATCAGAGCGATAATCTAAACTGTCGCTGAGTCCGCCATATCTGCTAAGCTCAGTCTGACGGCTATCCACACGGATTCCACCCAAAAAACTCCATCTCTTCAGATCGTAACGAAGCAGTAAATAGGCTCCGATTGTATTTGTATTTGCATCAGGTGCATAGCTGTTGAGGCCGGAATTTTTATTTGACTGAAAGCTGCCTTGTGTCCCGATGCTAAATCCAAATTTCTTCAAAGGGTCAGTACTATATCTTAATCCAAATGATGTTGTGACAAGTTTCAAGGCATATCTGCTTAACTGTAGATCCGAAAGACTTTCAATCTCCTCTATCTTATTATTCTGATAGGCAAGATCAATCTTCAGATTATTACGACCAAGAATTATATAATTTTCTGACGAAATAATATCGGAAGTGTTATCATAGTATGGACTATCAACTTTTCGCTCTCTTTGTATTTCATTGAAGCGAAGGGGGTCGTTGTAAATGGAATCTTCAAAGCCTATTATTCCGGCCTGCTGATAGAGACGGGAATAAGAAATTTTCGACAAGCCCCATTTTTTGGAAAGCCCGACATAAGCTTTCATATTTTGCCGCCTGTATTTACTATTCACTGCAAATTCAAGATCTTCAGTATTCTTTCTCTTTTCAGTATTCTCACCCTGAACATAACTTGTCTGAGATTCTGTCCCAAGTCTCAATCCATAAAAAATTCCTGATTGTGACATCCCCTTAATTCCTGCTTTGACATCATAACCGAAGGTGTTAGAAAAATAAGTCCCGGAAAGATCCCCTTCCATGGTACCACTTTTCGGAGCCTTCTCCTCATTAATAACTATGACACCACCGGCTGCATCTGCTCCGTAAAGTAATGATGCCGGTCCTTTGATAACATGAAAATCTGACGAGCCATTGTCATTTACTGTAAATGAGCTCCGCTTGTACCAGCTTTGGTTTTCAATACGGGTACCAAATTGATAAACCTGAATCCTGCCATGTGATAATCCACGAATGACAGGTTTAGTAAAGCCGGGCCCTTCTGAGAGTATATCGATACCGGGATTGGCAGATAATTCATCTAAAAGATCTAGCGAACCTGACCTTTGAGTAGCATCTCTTGATGTATGGTTCTGTGTAGCGGGAAATCTGAAATCCATTCCGATACCTTCCTGCAATGCAATAACAGATTTACTCCCTGCTGCCGTGCTTTTTAAATTTACATGCACCACAGTAGCTGTATCCTTGATGAGAACTGTTCTCATTTCAGTTTGAAAACCTTCTTTACAATATTCAACGTGATAGACCCCTGCTCCTATACCTCTAAAGATATATGTTCCTCCATCTTTGGATATGTCGCTGCGATTGAGCTCCGTAATGTGTATGCTGACACCTTCAAGTAATGGAGTGTCTTTTCCATCACCTCCTGTTATACCACTTAAGGAATATTGGGCGACAAGAATTTGAAATGGCCATGACAACAAAATCAGCAGTACAGTAAAAAACCTTTTATTCTGCATTGAATCCTTGTGTTTTTTGAGAAAGCCAAAAGTAACAGTTGAATTGGAATGATCACTATATAGCTGTGATATGTTTATGAATTTTCTGCTTTAAAAATAAGACAAGAGCATTGATAAATTTTCAAATCAACCCAATCCATTTCTGATTAATGAAGGAAAAACAGGGTCTTTTCGATTTGTGTCATTGAAGCGTAAAATTTTTTGTTCAAAAAAATATATGGGTCTATGGTAATCTATAATCAAATCCTGTAATTTTGCAGATTGGATTTGGTTCGAAATAAAAAGAAATGCAATTCACCCATTCTCATTGAATTTAGCCAAATTTCTTATATTCAGAATAATCTTTTTAGTACATTTCGCCAAAGCCCTGTTTTTATAATTAATGACTTCCTCAATTGATTTGAAGGTTAAAAGCTATTGACCGAACATAAAGTTATTTAAATATAATTTGAAAAAGCAATCAGGAGAATCGTCCTCAGATGAATAAAAAATTACCCGTTTATTTCCTTTTGTTTCTCTGCCTCACCGGACTGAAAGTATTTTCTCAAAAGTCATCGGGTCCTCTCAATTCCATCAGATCGAGTTCATTAATACCTGTCGCAGATTTTTCAGTGAATGACAGTGTAGGTTGCGCTCCATTGATCGTAGATTTTCTCAATCTGTCGAGTGGTGCCACGAATTACTTATGGGATTTTGGAGATGGAACAACTTCTACCGATACAACTGTGTCTCATACTTTTACTTCAGCAGGCACCTATAAAGTCAAACTATATGCTTATGAAGGCCTCCTTGCCGACTCTGATTCAATAGTTATTCAAGTCAACTTTTTAGCCCCGCTTGCTGCCGATTCATCAAGATGTGATAGTGGTATTGTTGAACTGACTGCCGTAGGAGCAGATAGCTTGTATTGGTATGACGCATCCTCAGGTGGAACATTGCTCTATACCGGACAGGTTTTTACGACGCCACTACTCAATTCTACAAACACATATTATGTTGAAACCGGTGATTCGGTATGCAGAAGTATCCGTGTACCGGTTCGGGCGATCATTGATTCACTTCCTTTACCTCCTGTCAGCTCGGACGTAAGCAGATGCGACTCAGGAACTGTGACACTTATGGCGACTGCTACAGAATCCCTTTCCTGGTATGATGCACCGGCGGGTACAATACCTGTTGCTACCGGTCCGATGTTTACAAGCCCTGTACTGACTGCAACAACGACTTACTATGTCGAAGCCGGCAATACCTGCGGATCAAACAGAATACCTGTTCAGGCGATCATTATAAATTCTCCTCCCTCGCCTACAGGATCCGATTCATCTAAATGTGGTCCTTCATCTGTAACCCTTGCTGCTACAGGAACCGGAACCATATCCTGGTATACAGATTCTGTCGGCGGAACCTTCTTAGGTACAGGTTCAAGTTACACAAGTCCTGTACTTAGCTCTACTACCACCTATTATGCAGAAGACAATAATGGCTGTGTCAGTCAAACCAGGACGGGAATTCAGGCTATAATATACGCTTTACCAATTGCCCCTGCAGGTTCTGATGTTGTGCGATGTGACTCAGGACAGGTGACCTTGACTGCAACAGCTGTAGATAGTTTATTTTGGTTTGATGCACCTGTAGGTGGGAATCAAATACATACAGGCAGTACGTTCACCACACCATTTTTAAATTCTACAACAAGCTATTATGTAGAATCAGGAAATGCAGATTGCAGGAGTTCTAGAATTCTTATTCGTGCAGTGATCAATCAAATCCCTCAGGTTCCGGTAGCGACAAATTCGAGTCGTTGTGATCCAGGAACTGTACTGTTGAATGCTCAATCAAGTGATACCATTTTTTGGTATGATGCCATGACAGGAGGAGTACTTATCCACACCGGTCCATCCTACACAACACCTTTCATCAATACTACAACCTCATACTATATAGAGTCAGGTAATTCCAATTGCAGAAGTTCCAGAATAGAAATACAGGCAATCATAAGCGGCAACCCACCTGCTCCGCTAGCGGCTAATGTTAGCTTCTGCGGATCCGCTAATGTGACACTGACTGCGACTGCAACGGATAGTATTTTTTGGTATGATGCCCCTGCGGCAGGTAATTTATTACAGACAGGTAATACATATACTACACCTGTTATAAGTGCTTCAACAACTTATTATGTCGAAGCAGGCGGACAAGCATGCAGGAGTACAAGGATACCGGTGATGGCCGTGCTCACAACAAGTCCTGCTCCACCAACGGTAACTAATAACAGTCGTTGCGGACCCGGTAGCTTAACTTTAACTGCAAATTCTACTGATTCAATCTTCTGGTTTTCGGGTTCTTCAGGGAATAACTACCTGGATACAGGTTCTTCCTATATGACACCTGTTATTAATATTACAACGACATATTATGTAGAAAGTGGCAACGGCTGCCGTAGTACAAGAATACCTGTTCAGGCGATTATTCTGAGTGCTCCGGCTGCACCTGTCGGAAGTGATGATTCACTTTGTGGAGAGGGAACAATTACACTAAGCGTAACAGGAGCCGGGAATATTTCATGGTATTCTTCAGCAACAGGAAACTCGTTAATAGGAACAGGTCCAACTTACAATACTTCTGTTATCAGTAACACAACCACTTATTATGCAGAAGCCAATAATGGTTGTCCGAGCGCGAGCAGAACAGCCATCAGAGCTGTTGTCCTTCCGCTTCCGACCGGACCCAACACATCAGATGTATTTCGATGTAGTCCGGGAACGGTATTGCTTAGTGCAAGTTCAAATGGAACTTTGTATTGGTATGATTCACCTGCAGGTGGCAACTTGCTTCATACCGGGAGTAATTTTACCACTCCGCCACTGAGTATCACAACTTCTTATTATGTAGAAGCAAGAAATACTTATTGTACGACCATCAGGATAGAAGTTCAGGCAATTATAAGTTCAATACCGGCTGACCCGCTAACTGCAGATGTAAGCAGATGCAATGCAGGTACTGTAACATTAAGTGCCAGTTCTCCTTCACAACTTTCCTGGTATAATGCTGCTGTTGGCGGAACATTACTGGACACTACGCCATTTTTCACGACACAGCCGATCAATACAACTACTACCTATTATGTTCAGGCAGGTATTGGTTGTGTAAGCAACAGAGTACCCGTAAAAGCCATTGTAATATACACTCCTGCACCACCGGTAATTTCTGACGGATCAAGATGCGGACCGGGAAGTGTAATATTAAATGGAACTGCAAGTGGTCGTATCAATTGGTATGATTCAGCAATCGGAGGAGTACTGCTTGATACAGGAAATGTATTTTATACTCCCGGCATTACTTCAACAACAACATTTTATGCTGATGCCGGACTTGAATGTCCGAGTACCCGTGTTGCCGTTGAAGCGGTGGTATTACCACAGCCCTTTCCTCCTGTGGTAACTAATGATTCAATTTGTGGTGCAGGCACCTTAACTTTAATGGCCAGCTCACCAGACTTGCTAAAATGGTATGATGATCCTTTTGGTGGCACATTGATTGGTACAGGGTCAACGTATACTACTCCATTTTTGAACTTCAGCAGTACATATTATGTTGAAGCAGGTGATCAGTGTGTAAGTACCAGAGTCCCTGTAGAAGCAGTTGTTTCTCCACAAAATTCATTTCAGATAGTTCAGTATGGTTCACGTTGCGGACCGGGAACTGTGCTGATCGGAGCTGTTTCAGATGCAGTTGTGTATTGGTATGATGCTGCGGTCGGAGGAAATTTACTCGATACCGGAGCAACATTTACAACACCATATCTTACTGCCAGCCAAACATTTTATACTGTT
>DAOQWA010000071.1:0-11338 GCA_035341855.1 Bacteroidia bacterium | reverse complement strand
TTATTACCTACTATTTTGGTAGCTCCGCCTGTGTTATTATTCGTCTCATCGGTTTGCAGTCCAATGTTAGATTGCTTTGCATCACTCAATTTATTATAGATTATAAATTGAATCCTTCCATCCAACTTATAATCAAATAGCTCTTCAATTTCCTCAAGATGTTGGTCAGCCGTTCTTCCGGTAAATGCTGCAAGTTCGAGACCGCCCAGATAATAATACGTGTCGAATTTTTTGAATTTCATAAATGACCAAAATCTTTGGTCATATTGGACACGATTCTTTCCGAACTGCATTTCATAGCCATTGTAAAATTGTGCAGCACAATTTAGGCCTGATAAAAAAAGCACTGAAAAGATCAGACAGATAGAAACTTTCAAAAGATGTGATGAACTCTTTGGTTGATACATATGACAAACAAAGTTCTTGTGGCTTTATTACATGCGAATGTAAGTTTTTTATAGATAAAAAAGACATTATTGCTTTCAGAATTGTACAAATACTATCATTTTTTTTACAATTAAAATATTACCGAATTTACAGATGCTTTATAGTTCCGGTCTGAAGACAGGAATGAGGCAGCTTTTTAAACTTTATAATATCGTATCTTTGCAAAATGATAAAAGTAGCATCATTTACCTTTAATCCTTTTGCCGAAAACACCTTTGTACTTTCAGACGAAACCGGAGAAGCGATCATTATAGATCCCGGATGTTATGATGCTGAAGAAAAAAACATGCTTTCAAATTACATCGAAAAGCAGCAGTTAAAACCTGTAAAACTGATTCTGACACATGCCCACATCGATCATATCCTTGGTAATAATTATGTTTCTTCTAAATACAATCTCGGAGTTGAAATGCATGCCGATGATGTTGAATTGTTATTAGCGGCACCGGTATATGGACAAGTATGGGGTATACAGGCGGAGCCTTCTCCGGGTCCTTCGAATCTTCTAAAACCCGGCGAGTTTGTAAATTTTGGACAATCTGAGCTGGAAATCTTATTTACACCCGGACATAGCAAAGGAAGCATTAGTTTTTATAGCAAGCAGGACAAATTTGCTGTAGTCGGAGATGTTTTGTTCAACGGCAGTATAGGAAGGACCGATCTGCCAGGAGGGAATCATTCTGAACTGATAAAAAGTATCCGGGAAAAATTGTTGGTGCTTGGAGATGAAGTCAGGATCTATTGCGGCCACGGACCTGAAACAACTATTGGTCACGAAAGAAAACACAATCCCTTTTTACAAGATTGACAATACATTTTATAAATCGCACTTATGGTGTCATCTGAAATATCTCAATAGCCATAGCCAGACGAATTCCTGCATCCACTGCCATTAAGGTAAGGAAACCTATTTCACTCTTATACTTCTTAAGATTAGTGAATAAGATAATGAGGTAAGCCAGAACAGGTATGATCATGATCAGTCCTAATATTCCGGCATTCGGCAACCTTTGGATAGTGTAAATATTGATGAACAGAATAGGAACAGCCATCAATGATATTAATAATTTTTTCCCTTTGATAATTGGTTGCTTTGTCAAGGCGTAAATAATAGTCATGAAGACAGTCAAGGCAAACAAGAGAAATCCTGCACTGGCAAAATTATGTATCGGAACAAAAGTGAGAGTAATAGCTATGAGTTGTCCACCTAATATGAGACGAACAAACTGATCAGGATTGCGGAAATACTGTATCAAGCCGAATAATCCGGCAGCTATCATGAAATATTTATATATCATTTGTCAGGTTATTTCCAGGGAACAAGATCATCAAAAATCAGATTCCTGCAAGGATAAACTTTTCAACTTCCACAGAATTCCATTTCTGACGAATATCTTTTCTTTTCATTACCAGATCCATAATTCTTTCCTGCTTAATTCCACTTTTCAAGGCTTCGGAATATGGAATGTGGCTGAAAGTGACCTGTGAATAAAGTGGCAGCCATTTCTTAGGATACTTTTTATGGATATGTGCTTCAATTTTTTTTCTTAACAAAAATTCAGGATTTCCAACCTTGTCACGCATTTCAAAGAAGTTCATTACAGCCAGCTCTGCGATTGCATCTGCATTTGGCTTTCTTGAACGTTCAAATTCCGGAAGTATCTTTTTCCAATTGTCATTATGTTTCTTCATAAGGGCATCCAGAACAGTGCAATCCTCAAATCCACAATTCATCCCTTGTCCATAAAACGGTACAAGTGCATGTGCCGCATCACCTATCAAACATGCTTTATCATCAACAGTCCATGGAAAACATTTAATTGTTACCAAGGAGCCGGTAGGATTACTAAAAAAATCATCAAGCAATCCGGGCATAAGGGGAACTACATCAGGAAATACTCGCTTAAAGAAATTCAGGCAGGATTTTTTATCCTTGATCGATTCGAATGAATCCTTTCCTTTGAATGGGAAAAACAAAGTACAGGTAAAGCTTCCATCAAGATTAGGAAGGGCGATCAGCATGTAACCACCGCGTGGCCAAATATGCAAAGCATTCTTCTCGATAAGAAAACTGTTATTATGTCCGGCCGGAATAAGCAATTCTTTATAACCATGATCCAAATAATTTTGCGAATACTCAAACCTATCAGTTGTTACCTGCATATGTTGGCGTGCCACAGAGAATGCGCCATCAGCACCAAAAATCAAGTCGGCCTCCACGCTAAAACTTGAAATATCTTCCTGGTTTTCGAACCATGCTGCACCATTTTTCAGGTCAACGGCAATGCATTTTTCATTGAAATGTATTTTAACACCATGCTTTTCAGCCAAAGTCATCATTTCCGAATTAAGCACACCGCGAGATGCAGCATAAATCGACTGCCCTTTTTCAGCATAAGGCTGGAAGGTCAGCGATTTGTCCAATCCATGGATCATCCTCCCATGCATTGGGATAGAAATCTTCCTTACTGCTTTATCAATTCCAACTCCTCTGAGGCCTTTCCAACCGCGATCACTCAAAGCAAGATTGATAGAACGTCCGGCAGAGATTTCTGTCTTCCGCATATCAGGACGTCGTTCATATATGGATACATTATATCCTCGTTTTGCAAGATATATAGACAACAAGCTGCCTACGAGGCCTGCGCCTAAAATCACCACTTCTTTCGGCTTTGAGCCCGTTGCTGCTTGTACACCCAGTTTTGTTTTGATCGTATTCTTTTTCGAAGAGCTCAGCATTGGTCTTCGCTTTGTATCCTTTTTTGGCTTGCGCTGAACATTCTTTGCAAGAGCCTTCTTTGCGGGGGTTTTCTTCTTATAATGCTCCTTCGCTTTTGTCTTCGTTTTATTTCTCATTTGTAAATGTCTTTATGAACTAAAATCTAATGGACTCAAATTTCATTTGATGACGAACTTTCTTAACAGCTCTGAAAATCTAAATATATCAATAAATGAATTATAAAGAGGAACAGGTGCAGCCCGGATCACATCAGGTTCACGCCAGTCGACGATGACACCTTCCTTCATAAGGTTCTGATAAATTTCTTTTCCATTATTCTTTAAGATAAGAGAAAGTTGACAACCTCGTTCTTCAGGATCTGACGGAGTGATTATATTTATTGGAGCTTCCGCCCCGGTATTTTTTATTTCTGAATTGATTGTATTGATCAAATACTCCAGGTACCCTGTGAGCAAGATGCTTTTTGAAACCAGCTTATCTATTCCTGCTTCACTGAAAATATCCAATGATGCTTTCAAGGCTGCCATAGAGAGTACAGGAGCATTGCTAAGCTGCCATCCACTTGCACCTTCGGCGGGTTCAAAATGTCTGTGCATTTTAAAACGCGTTGCCGGATCATTACCCCACCACCCTGCAAATCGTTTTAATGATTTATCTTTTGCAAAACGTTCGTGAACAAAGATACCTGAAACACCACCCGGACCGGCATTGAGGTATTTGTAGCTGCAGAAGCAAGCAAAGTCAACATCCCAGTCGTGCAGACGCAGGCGAACATTACCTGCTGCATGAGCAAGGTTATACCCCACCGTTGCACCAACTTTATGAGCAGCGTCGGTGATTTTGTCGATGTCAAATAATTGTCCGGTATAATAATTTACAGCTCCAAGCATGAGCGTGCAAAGGCTGTCTTTATTCTCATCAATAGTTCTTATTATGTCTTCAGTCCTCAGCGTATGTTCCCCTTCTCTTGCCTTTAATAAAATAATTGCATCATCCGGATCAAAGCCATGAAAAGAAGCCTGAGACTGTAATGCATAGTGATCTGAAGGAAATGCGTCGTACTCGCAAATTATTTTATATCGTGTCTTTGTTGGACGGTAAAAACTCACCATGAGCAAATGCAAATTTGTGGTGAGAGAATTCATAGACACCACCTCTGAACTTTTTGCTCCGAGAATTTCAGCAATTTGATTAGTAAGAATTTCCTGATAAGAGAACCAGGGATTGCGGGCATGGAAATGCCCTTCAACACCCCAGCTTGCCCAATCCTCCAATTCCTGCAGAACCAAATCCTGTGTTGTTCTGGGTTGTAATCCCAATGAATTTCCGGTAAGATAAATTACATCCTTACCATTCATTTGAGGAAAGTAAAATTTTGCACGAAAATCTTTTAAAGGATCATTCTGATCCATCTCCCGGGCAAAATCAATACTGTTTTGAAATTTTGTCATATCGCCGTAAAAATTCTTAATAAGCCGCAAAGGTGGGAGATTTTTTTGAAATAATTCTAAATGCGGATTGAGTTAGGTAAATTGCAGCCATAAGATCAGAATTAAAATCAATATTCTCAAAAAGAACATGAAACGTACTGAATCAGAAGCACTATACAAAAAAGCACTTAACTATTTTCCGGGAGGTGTAAATTCTCCTGTGAGAGCCTTTCGTTCGGTAGGTGGAACACCACTGTTTATTGAGAAAGGTGACGGATGTCATATCTGGGATGCTGACAATAATAAATATATAGACTTTTGTGGTTCATGGGGTCCTTTGATCATGGGACACAATGCGAAAGTTATCAGGGAAAGTGTTATTCGTGCCGTTGAAAAAGGCACTTCATTCGGAGCACCTACCAGGCATGAAAACGAACTGGCTGAGTTGATATTGCAGCACAATCCGTTCATTGAGAAGATTCGTTTTGTGAGTTCAGGTACAGAGGCAGTTATGTCAGCAATTCGTCTGGCACGTGCAGTGAGCGGAAAATCTGTGATCATCAAATTTGAAGGCTGTTATCATGGTCATGTTGATCCACTATTGGTGAAAGCAGGAAGTGGACTGAGTACATTCGGGATCTCCTCCTCTGCCGGTATTCCGGAAGCCGTTGCATCCGACACGATCGTGCTCCCATTAGACGACGTGCGTGCAGTTGAAATTGCTATTTCTGATTACAAAGATGACATCGCTGCAATTATTATAGAACCCGTTCCTGCAAACAATGGATTACTTGTTCAGTCAAGAGAGTACCTGGAATTTTTAAGGAAGATAACGAGGGAAAACAACATACTTTTGATCTTCGACGAGGTGATCTCGGGCTTTCGACTTGGTTTCACGGGTGCTTCAGGATATTATGGAATACAGGCCGACATACTGACCTATGGTAAAATTATAGGAGGAGGAATGCCGGTAGGTGCATATGGAGCAAGCGCAGAAATTATGTCCCGCATTTCTCCGGATGGAGATGTCTATCAAGGCGGAACATTGAGTGGAAACCCCGTTGCAATGTCAGCCGGGATAGCACAGGTAAGGTCACTATTGCAATCGGAATTTTATGAAAATCTTGAGACTAAAACCCGAACATTTGCAGATACAATAAATGATTTTGCACTTGCCAACAAATATAAATTCAAAATTTTCTATATCGGGTCAATATTTTGGTTAGCCTTCACAGACCGGGAACATATTCGAAGTGCAGCAGATATAGATCCGCAGAGCATGGAATATTTTAAGTTATTGCACAAATTATTACTTGAGAACTCTGTATATCTTGGGCCTTCGGGTTATGAGGTTGGATTCATTTCCTCAGCTCATACAGATGAAGATCTTGCCAAAGCAGCTGAGGTTATACAAAACGCATTAGATTCTGTTTTTGCAGAATTACCTGAAGGGATTTCCAAAGTTTAAAAAACTCCAAAAACTCTTTTTCTCTTCTTTCTTGTTTCTCAGATAAAGTTCGTGAGCAATTTGGATTAAGCCTTTTTGCTGCAGTCGCAATAATATAGCCACGGCAGATTTATTTCCTCTTGAAGCATCCACAAAAGCTGCCAATTCCTTTTGTCCGGAGCGAATTAAAAAAACTTTTGCACTATCATTTCCTGAAAGAGCATCTATTGTAGCAGCAAAGGCACGATGTCCATTTTGCATCAGCCACTGAAAAGCTTTTTCTTGACCATCGTTGGCATCGCAAAATTCTACCCATTCACGGCAACCCGTATCATTTAGCCATTTGCGGGAGTCTGCATCATCATCTCTGATGAGCTTGACTAATTCAGTATAAACTTCAGGAGGATATTGCTTCATCGGAAGTTCAAAGATAACAATACAAGAAGAAATTGAAAAATCATAAGTCCGTCAATATAAAATTTGCAGTAAAAATCAGAGGGCTTATTATTTGAATACGATATCATGAGCATTGATAAAAGAGCAGATATCAAGAAGGAAAAAAAGAAGTATACAGAAATTATGTTTATTCTATATAGGTAAAAATACAAAGCAACGGAAAGAAACAATGCCAAGACAGCGCTCATCCTGGCCACACGTATACCGTGAACGATAGGTATAGTTCTAAGACCTCTCGACTTTTCCAAATTAACATCACGAATCTCAAAAGGAATACATAGTGCAAAAATGAATAAGCCTACTGCTATTAATTGAATATATAAGATGTGCTCTCTAAGGCCAATTCCTGCTTCGAATACCGGTAATAAGACAGCCATCAAAGCCCAGCAAAATGCTACTACACTTAATTTGAAATATAAAATTTCCCTTATACGTATCCACTTTCCCTTGAATGGGATCAATGGTACAGAGTAGAGCAAACTAAGTGCGGCTATCAAGCTAATAATTATCAGTACATCGGGATGCAATAATAATGCATTTGTAATCAGGAGTGCGATACAAAACCCGATGATTATCAGTTCAGAAGTTGAGAGTAAATCCTTTCGAAGAGAATTTTTAAATGCCCGAAAAGAACTAAAATCAATTTTGGCAGAAATATCATGAAAATTATAATAAAGGACTGTCGATCCAAAAGCAAGAACAGCAGCCGGAGTTAACTCCACGTTAAGTCCATTTATTAATCTTGTAGTTTGAAAAATTGCAAGAGCACAGAAGCCAATAAAAATGTTTTTAAAAACTATGAACCTAAAAATGCGTATCAGAAATTGCAATTGCTTTGGCTATTGATATTTAATTTAAGATTAAACGCAGGATCCATGCAACAAATTACAAATGCGGATCTGATTTCATTTCTATAGATTGAAGCAATCTGTTGCGAATACTCATCAATAAATTATCGGCAAACCTACAACTGTAATAATAAATCCGGCTAGGCCACTTAACATTGTATTTCGAATTTTTCTGTCTCTGGCTTTCCGCTCATAGCCCTCCCGGTATTCACTTAACTCAAGGAGTCTGGTATCTGAAAAAGAAATGTTTTTAGGATGATCCTTTAAGGCACGATTATAATTTGCTTCAGCAACAGCATGTTTCTCAAGAGCAATGTTATAATCCAATTGAGCCTGTGAACCTGTTTCCGGGTCAGGTGGTGCTATCGGAGCCGGCGTTTTTTCCAGTTGAATTCTGGCATTTTCCAAAGCATTTTGTTTTTTCAAACGACTATTAAGATTTGGAGTGAAAGACCCCATAATAGTAGCGTACAAGGGTGGACCGGCAAGGCCGTAAAATCCAAGCAATCCTGACGCCATTCCCAGACCGAGACCTATTCCTTTATTGAGATTATTCTTATAATATTTGGCAGCATCCTGCTCTCCTTTGATAAAAATCCTCATTTGTTCCTGACTGAATTCAAGAGGGTCCAAAGAATCAGGTTTGTAGATAATTTTCTCGGTTCCATCACTATACTTAACAGAAAAAACCCGGTACGGATCAATGGTCTTTAAGCGGGACTTCTTTTTTTTACCTGCATCTTCAGAACCGGTTTGAGAAGGCTTTGCTTTCAAGCTTTCCTTAGGCAGTTTTCGGTAAGCAATCCTGAATTCCTGTAAATCAACACTCTGAACAGGAATCACACGACCACTGATCAGGATCAAAGAATCCTGCGAGAATACTTCCAGGCTAAAAATCATTGCAACAGAAAGGAGAAGAAGCTTTCGAAACATAATTATTGGTATCGTTCTGCTCCAAAACTACATAAAATCATTCATTTGAAACCGAATAATAAATCGAGCTATCAGCCTCTTATTAACAAGGTCAAATATCATTACCTTTGACGCCACAAAATCACAAAACATATGTCATCTCTGAATTTCCAATCCCGCCATATTGGACCTGACAAGCATGAACTAGAACTTATGCTCAAGCAGATCGGTGTTAGTTCTATGGAGCAACTGATCGCGGAAACCGTACCGGGTTCTATCCGACTAAAACAAGAACTTAGCTGGGAAGCTCAGGGTGAGCAGGAATTTTTAACAGATCTGCGTGATCTTGCTTCAAAAAATAAAGTATTCAAGAATTATATCGGATTGGGTTATTATGGAACACATGTGCCGGGAGTAATTCAAAGAAATATTCTGGAAAATCCGGGATGGTATACAGCTTATACCCCTTATCAGGCAGAAATTTCTCAAGGTCGGTTGGAAGCGCTCTTGAACTTCCAAACTATGGTCATGGACCTGACAGGAATGGACATCGCCAATGCATCCCTTCTTGACGAAGCTTCCGCAGCGGCAGAGGCAATGCACATGTTTTATGCAAGCCGCACGAAAGAGTCGATACAAGCCAATACGAAAAAATTGTTTGTTTCTGACGATTGTTTTCCGCAAACTATTGACGTCCTGAAAACCCGTTCTGAACCACTGGGAATTGAACTTGTTATCGGCAGCCCTGCTGCAGATCTGGACAATTCATACTTCGGTGCCATTCTTCAGTATCCCGGTAAGAACGGACAAATCAACAACACTGCTGAATTTGTGACAAAGGCTAAAGAATCAGTAAATGCCACCACGCAAGAGAAGACATTTAGTGAGTCAAACGTGATCAACCTCATAAACGAGAATCGATTAGCACTCGGTGGAAGCCCAATTTCTAAACTCGCATTCGACGAAATAAAGAACGGGTTACTGCAACTAGAGAATGCGGCAATCAACAAACAAGTAAACCCTGTTCTTGCTGGCAGAGATATTCAGAATTTATGCAATGCATTGTCTGACGCAAACAGGGAAAAGCTGTTCAAAGATGTAGAACAGCTGCGTGAACTGATAACAAACATTAGTGTGAAACCTGGATTAGTGAATCTTTTGAAGCAATACGACTTAATAAAGATGGGGGTAGAGCTATTAGAGACAGACGGGAAATGCCCGTTATGCGATACTGAGTGGGCACCGGGAGAATTGAAGACATACTTAGATAATAAACTAGAATTAGCGGAGTCAGCTAGGGAAACACGTGACAAAATAGATTCTCTATCTCGATCAATAAAAAACAGCCTTATTGTTCCCATAGAAAGTCTAGAAAACTTAGTCTCTTTGCTGAGAGCCATTGAGCTTACTGAAGGCATCGATACTCTTTTGGAATGGAAGGAAAATCTGCAGGGCTTGTTGGATTCGATAGAAACATCTATAGCCGAGTATAGAGAGTGCATATATGACAGCGAAATGGTTGTGAACGTTATTGCCCCTTCGGAGATGCTACAGAAATTAGAGTTGGTTGAGTCAAACATAAAAAGCAGAATACCTAAACCGACAAATCAACAAACAGCATGGGATACTCTAACGCAGTTGGAAGTAAACGTAAAGAGACTTAACAACGCGGAATTAGACTTCAAAAGAGCAAAAGAATCAATTGGAAGAGTATCGGTTCTTTTAAGCACATTTATGGAAAGCAGAAACAGGGTGCTCGAAGAAGTCTATAAAGAAATCGAAGATAGATTCGTTTCCCTGTATAAGAAATTGCATGATGACGAAGGAAAGTTAAGAGCGAAACTTGAACCAAGCAAAAGTGGCTTAAATTTCCGTGTTGACTTCCACAATCGCGGCCTATATCCGCCGTGTGCTTTGCATAGCGAGGGTCATCAGGATAGTATGGGACTTTGTCTGTACTTTGCTTTGTCAGAATATCTAACAGCCGGAGTACTAGATTTGATAATTCTGGATGATGTGGTTATGTCTGTTGACGCTGATCATAGAAGAAAACTGTGTGACTTAATGCAAGAAGAGTTTTCAGAAAAGCAGTTTATTATTACAACACATGACAGAATCTGGAAACAACAACTCCTGAATACTCGAGTAGTGAATAGCGAAAACATATGGGAATTATACAACTGGAAGATAGAAATAGGGGCAACAGCGAATAGAGTGAAAAATATGTGGGAAAAGATTGATGAATCTTTGGCAGTCAACAGCGTGTCTCTTGCAGCTTATTACCTGCGTAGAGGGGGCGAAGAGTTCTTTGGAAGAGTATGTAATGCACTTGCGTCAAGCGTGGTTTATAGATCCGACGCGAAGTGGGATTTTGGTGAGTTGCTGGATTCGGTAATAAGAGAATTCAAGTGCTTAATATGCGGCGCGATATCTGTTGCTGATGAAGAAACGCGCGTTGAACTAGAGAAGAAAAAGGAAATAATTGACGATGCAGTAAGAGTTGCGAAAATCGATCAATGGGCCATTAACCGCAACATTCATTGGAATGAAATGTGGACAGACTTTTCAGTAAGCGATTTCAAACCTGTTGTTGAAGCATTTAAGAGGTTGTTCAACTCATTCACATGTGAGAAATGCGGAGAAATACTGCAACTGTGTAGGGTTGGCAACAACAAGAGAAGAATAACTTGTAAATGCAATGCCGTTGATTGGAAGCTCCCATAGAGCTGCAGCTATTATAGATGGCTAATCAAAGTTGCTTCGGAGCCAGCAACATAGTTATGTAACACTTCACAGAATAACGAATCTCGAAATGTAGCCCTCAATGGGTTCTTGCAGAAAACCGAGATTCTCCTGGATGTCTATAGAAGCTGGCGGCGCTACATGGGCGCCCAGATAGTGGCTTGCGGTTTCAAACACCAGGCAACCTGCATAGAAACGAATGGTCAGCCCCAGTATGTTCGCCTCGTCCGGAAGCACAGTAATCTCTTCATAACTTTCCGGGCTTTCATCGTCATCATAATCAGGTATCTTGTAGGTCTTTCCATCCGCGCAGCTA
>DAOQWA010000070.1:0-11394 GCA_035341855.1 Bacteroidia bacterium | reverse complement strand
ATAAATTGAATGCAATAGAACGGTTACTAAAATAATTGCAGCTCCCAGATAAAATCCTGTGTTAAGGATCTGTGCTTCTCCTGCAAAGAGAACTGCCAATATAATACCATAAACTGGTTCAAGATTCAAAGCAAGACCCATTGTAAATGCTGATACGTGTCTCAAAGCTTGTAATGAAAGTATCCATGTTAAAACCGTGCAGACTAATGACAATATTAGTAAATAGAAAAAGTCTAATGGAGTAGGAACAAATGAAGTTGTTGGTTGAATTAGAAAATAGAATGGAAGGAGAATCGAAAGAAATAAAAAGCCGCTACCCAGTTCAATGAAGCTAATGGTCAAAGATTCATATTTTGAAGCAATCCTTCTGTTAAGAACTGAAAATATTGCACTCAGCAAAGCACTGATTACTCCGACTATGATTCCTAATGATGCAGATGTATCAGAATGGTATATCGTTGCTATTCCTGCAAGAGCAAATATGCTAAAGATTATTTCGGTATAGTCAAACTTACGTTTGTTGACTATCGGTTCTATGATAGATGCAAAAAGTGCTATTGAAGAAAGGCAGATCATCGCAACACTGATGCTTGCCAGTTTTATAGAGCCATAAAAAGCTACCCAATGTAACATCACTATAATTCCGATGCCACTGATCTTAATCAACTCTTTACCCTTTAGTTTAGGCAGTTTTTTGGTCCACATCAGTATCAAGCCGATCGCAACAGCACTGATCATCATCCTATACCATACAAGCATTCCTTCATTCAGGTGAATAAGTTTACCTAACAAACCTGTAAAGCCCCACAAAAATATTGCAGTGTGCATTTTTAAATACGCTGACTTCATATAATCGGAAAATAAATGTTGGATCTAAACTAAATTAATAATCAATAAATTCTCTGATCTGTTCAGAAAGTTTTGCAACAGGGAGTCCCATTACATTGAAAAAACTGCCTTGTATTTCCTTGATCATTGGAATATGTTTTTTGTCACTCATATCAAGTGAAGCTTTTAGGTAATTCGGAAGGTTTAAGGCTGAGAGGAATTCCTTTTCGGCTATTGAGCAAGGGTTCATGCCCTCCGGCAGGCATTCTTGGGCACCATAAGCCCCTGCTTTATCATAAGGCCGAAATTCGTGGATGTATTTTTTTATATCACTCTCCGAGAGGGCTTCAAAAAGTACCGTGCTTTCTTCATAAAAACACTTTCTTTTATTGCACATCGTTAAGCACACCCCGGTATACACTTGATGTGAATTCCCTGACAACATACCTAACATTTTTTGTGCTTCTTTCTCGTTTGCGGGTTTGTTCAGTATGTCATTCCTAAGACAAACTATTGTATCTGCTGTAATTAGTAATTCATTTTGTTTCAATGTGCCGTCAAATGCAGAAGCTTTCATTTCAGCTAGATGAATAGCTATTTCTTCCCTTACCAAACCGTTTGGGATTTCTTCATTTGTACTTTTTACCCGGACTTCAATCTCCCAGCCAAGTTCTTCCAACAGTTTTTTTCGTCTTGGTGAAGCGGAGCCAAGTATGAGTTTGACAGATTTGAGATCCATTCGATCAGGTGATAATGTGAATAAAGGAACTTATATGAAACTACCTGAGGAAATAATAGTAGAGTGGAATCATCGTTAATATACCTGCGATCATTATTACTTTTGTAAAGATCCCTGCATAGAAATAATCTTTTTTTACATCAGCCATTTTGATTAAAGTTCCCAGAGCAACAAAAGGGATGATGAACATAAGTACAAGTAGCCAAAAGTCAATTACTTTGTTGCTTGCAAAAAAATAGTGCAGGACATATACTAATAATGACATATTCATTATTATCAGCCCATACACTATTAACTTGGAATTCTTTAATCCGAATCGAATAGGAATACTATCACAACCGGTTTGCCGATCTCCTTCGAGATCTTCCATATCCTTGATTATTTCTCTGACCAGCGTAATAGAAAATGCAAATGCTGCATACAATGCCAGATAAATAAAATTTCTGTAAAACTCAGGTTCGAACAGACCTACAATAAGTATGGATAGAGCAGTGAGTATCGAGATGAGAATATTTCCGCTCAGAAGTTTCTTTTTAAATTGACTTGCATACATCCATAATGAAAAAGCAGAAAACACATGTATTCCTCCCATGATCCATCTGTCTATTTTCCATGCAAGGTAAAATCCCATAACAATTCCTGTAAGGCTTAGAAT
Source organism: Bacteroidia bacterium (assembly GCA_035341855.1). Classification (GTDB taxonomy): domain Bacteria; phylum Bacteroidota; class Bacteroidia; order AKYH767-A; family 2013-40CM-41-45; genus QQVM01. The sequence goes on along the minus strand of DAOQWA010000070.1, from coordinate 9,172 downwards.
TATTGAAATTCTCCTCGCTGTTTTGATTTTTAAAAGGGAGCCGATTTTATTTTTACCGGGTTTATTTATTTGGTCTGTTTCAATATCATAGACATCATTAATAATGTATCCGGCGGCTGCAATTACAAGGGTAGAGGTGATAAGTAGGATGAAATCTAATAATGATAAATGTGCAGGAAATTCACCGGTGATAATGGATTCAGTTTCAAAAGCAGGAAGAATAATGAAATAGCGTATCAATATTTGCGATAGGGCTATAATGCATAAATTGGGAAGTCTGATAAGTCGAAAAAAATTGAATATCATACTTATTAGTTTCTATTTGAATATGGCCACTTATTTTGCAGACGAAGAACCTGTTCTATTACATCACGCGCACAGCCATCACCTCCTTTTTGCGGTGAAACATAGAGTGATATGTTTTTTATTTCATGCGTAGCGTCTGCCGGACAACAAGGTATCCCGCAAACCTGCATAACTTCGTAGTCAGGAAGATCATCTCCCATATAAAGAACTTGCTCAATATTTAGATTAAACTCTTCCGTGATTTCTTTTAGTTTAGCTTTCTTGTCTTCTATACCCAGATAAATGTTTTTAATTCCAAGGTCCGTAAGGCGCTTCCTTACACTTTCAGACTTTCCGCCTGATATGATGAATACATTATATCCCTGTGTAACTGCCTCTTTAAGTGCATATCCATCTCTTATATTCATCGTGCGATGAAGTTCACCCGGTAAGACCAGAAGTGTTCCATTTGTTAATACTCCGTCGACGTCAAAGATGAATGTATTAACGTTCTGTAATTTTTGTTTGAAATTGTCAGACATAGAAAATATCAATTTACTTAACTAAAGACGAGGTCCGTCATGGTTCAGGATACTGTTACTCAGGATTTCGTAGATTTTACGAATTTGATCTTTATTTTTTAATAGTGCAAGATGTTTATTGATAGTTCCTGTGTCTCCTCTCCGTGCCGGACCGGTTTGCATATTATGAGGATGATTGTTTATGATCTTTGAAGCGGTTTCTGCAATTAACGGCCTAAGTAATTCGAATTCCAAGCCCTTTTTGTTCAATAGTTCTTCTGCAATGACATAAAGATGATTACTAAAATTATTGGCAAAGACTGCCGCAAGATGCAATGTATTTCGCTTGTCTTCAGGGATCCAATGAATATTCTTGCTGAGAGATTTGGCAAGTTTTTCTAGTTGTCCACTAGCTTTTTTGCTGCCTGCCTCAAGGCATATTGGCACAGAAGAAAATTTAATTTTCCTGTTTCTCGAAAAAGTTTGAAGAGGGTAAAGGCAACCGAAATTTGAACTTGCTGGCTTTAAGACACTGATGCTAACTGTACCTGATGTGTGCAGGATTAGTTTTTCCGTTTTTGGAATCAGCTTTGCATAGTTTGCAATGGCCTCATCTCTGAGAGCAAGTATGTAAACATCTGCTTTTGTTGAAATTTCTTGCGCAGAAATAGTAAAATTGCAATTTAATTTTGCAGCTAATTTGGATGCACTTTCTTCCGATCTTCCAACAACTTGCACAACAATGTGCCCGGCATTAATTAATGCCGGACCCAGGTGCACAGCAAGGTTTCCTGAGCCAACCAATACTATCTTCATCGGCTGATGGTTTAACTATTTGATTTTACATTTTGCTTGATGCGGTATCTAACAGCAATTAGAGATCCTGCAATCATAAGAAGGCAACCAATCCATAGAATATTTATTCCGGGGAAAATAATTGCTTTCATGATTATAAAATTTCTTTTGTTTGATTTCTTCTCGTGTATTGATAATTCAATTTTACCTGAGGAGGGGTCAACTTTGTCAAAACTGATTTTTAAACCGAGTTCGGGAATTTCTGCATCTTTGTTATAAATGCTAAAGTCCCTTATCAGGAATATCGGTTCAGCAGTGTAATTTTTATTGTTTACGTCAACAACTCTGATCTTTGCGCCTACTGCGATATCAGATTCACCCAGATGCAGGTCATCTTTGTCTACATCTCTGTTAAGCCCTTCCAATATCACAAAGCTATTGCTAGCATCAATCGTATCGCCGACCGTAATCATCTTGGTTGTTGGTTCCAGATAATCTTCGTTTCCGGCTTCTGTAGATGGCTTATCCAATTCAGCATAAGTGATATGTGTATATATGTCCCTGTCGATAAAATGTTTGGTTGCAGGTTCTGCCACATTTCCCATTCTTTCATTTAATTGGATAAAGGGCTTAAGTTCAAATGCTTTTTCTTTAATCCCGCTTTGCTCGTTCTTCTTGAAATATTCTATAGTGTAATATACGTTGACTCCAATCTGCTCCTTCCCTGAGTAGGTTACAAAGTATTCACCCATTGGAAGTGTATCTGTCCTGTGCTCGATCAGTATATTTTCCTTATTAGGGAAATCCTTACCCAGATCTATATTTTTTAAGTTTCGGGATATTACGTCTTTTTGAGAATTGGAAATGAGTGCCCCAAGAAGTATTAGTCCGATTCCAATATGTGCAATTGAGGATCCTGCATTTTTCAATTTACCTTTTAAAGTGCGTATCAGATAATCCAAATTAGCTAAGACAGCAAAAGAGGATGCAAAGAGCAAGGCATAGTAAGGTACAGGGTAACTTTTCAGAATGAATATTGAGCCTAGTGTTATCAATAAGGAGATACTAAATGCCAGGCTCGTTTTTTTAAAAACGTCATTCCATTCTGTTTTTTTGTACCTGAAAAACTGTCCTGCACCGATCAGCAAGCAGATCATTATGGCAACAGGTACTTGCCATCGATTATAATGGTCTATTGCGTCGGATGGAGGTGCTAAATTTGTGCCTAGTAATTTGTTGATAACGGGTATGGATGTTGTAAATGTAATTTGAAGACTACCCATTACTAACACAAGCATTCCGATAAACATCCAGAATTCTCTGGATGCAAAATGCTCTTCAGGTTCTTTGTTCTTAAGTCCTTTCCGGTTAACGAACAATAGGATTGCGGCAAGGACCAGAAAAAAAAGCATGTAGATAATGAGCTGTCCACTCATTCCAAGATCGGTAAAAGCATGCACGGATGAATCGCCAAGAACTCCGCTTCTGGTAAGAAATGTCGAATAAAGAATAAAGAAGAAGGTGATTACTGCAAGTGCAATTGATGATACAACTGCACTGCCTCTGTGCTTGTTGATGAGCATCACATGTCCTAATCCAACCAAGGTCATCCACGGTACGAGTGAAGCATTTTCTACAGGATCCCATGCCCAAAAGCCTCCAAAGCTCAAGGACTCATATGCCCAGGCAGCACCCATCAAAATTCCGGTGCCCAGGATCATAATACCAAAAAATGTCCATGGCAAAGCAGGCTTCACCCATTCGGAATATTTTTTTCTGATTAATCCTGTTAGGGCAAAAGCGAATGGAACAACGGTAGATGCAAATCCAAGGAATAATGTCGGTGGATGAATCGTCATCCAATAGTTTTGCAAAAGAGGGTTGAGGCCACGGCCATCATGGATGCGTTTTAAATAATCGGGCAGATGAATGAAAGGAAGATTTGAGAAATCCGGATGTTCCCGAAGAAGAATAAATGGATTAGTCCCGATCTTATGTCCAAAGACAACTACTCCGAGAATCATGGAGGTTAGAAATATTTGAACCATGGAAATAACCATCAACACACCGTTTTCCCATTCTCCGGCCGTGAAAATGAGTACCCAGGAAAGTATGATGTGCCAAAAAATCCAGAGAAGAAAACTTCCTTCTTGTCCTTCCCAAAAACAAGCAAAAATATATTTTAGAGGCATTGCAGTATTGCTATGCTCCCAGACATAATGATACTCGAAGCGATGGTTTACGACCAAATAAAATATGATGGCTATAATTCCAAAGACGGAGAGGGTATGAACAGCAAATGCGCTTCTGCCTATTTTCTTCCAACTGATATCACCAGTTCTGATTGCGAACAAATAAGAGAAGCAAGACAGGAGGGAAGCAGCAAATGCAAGCATGATCAGCAAATTGCCAATCTTGCCCCAAATCAGTTGTTCACCTATGTAGGCGATTTCCATTTTCAATAATTAATAGGTGATTAGAGATGAACTCAGGATGCTGACATTGATTCGATTTCAGCCTTGGGGTCATTGTATTTCGAAGGACATTTCATCAATATTTCCTTCGCTACGAATTCATCTCCTTGCATTTTACCAATGACTACTATTTGTTCAGATTTTTCAAAATCCTGGGGCTTTGCTTTTTGTAACAAAACCTTTTTCTCAGCTCCTTCATTATCCTTCAAATAAAAACTGAACAAATCAGCATCGGTTTCCGGTTGGTAAAGCTGAGGCATATCCTTGTTTAAGTGTCCAACCACATGGAAGGTTTTATCCGGATTTTCAGAAGCAGTTCTAAAGGAAGCATATGTGCTTGAGTCGGCTACCGTACTCATGATTGCTGCGATGGCCACAGCAATCACAACAATTGCTAAAATATGTGATTTTTTCATCTTTCTAATCCTTGCGTATCTGCAAAGGTAGCATTTAAAAAGCTAGAAAAAATCTTAAAAATGAAGAAAATATGTAGATTTTATTCTCGTCCACTTGCTTTTTCAAGTGCTTTAAGACGTCTCTCTATAATCATCAAAAAAACCAGGATTCCCAAGAATATGATACTGAGTACACCTATCACAACATAAATCATCCCATTCGATCTCATTGTATCAGCCATTTCTATGTCTGATGCTGAGCTGATGATTGGTGTGATGAAAATAAAAAGGCCTGCCATAAAAATGTACAGAATTGCTTTTGTGGTTTCTCTCATTGTTTTTTTTTGATTTAATGTTGACAGAAAATTTTGACAGATTTTATCAATTGTCTGTTTTCATAAATATTCAGCAGGTACATCCCATCCTCCAATCTAACTGTATTAATTAGATTCTGGATTTGATCTGATTGTATGATTGAATTGTAAAATATCAAACGCCCTGATAATTCAAATATTCTAATCTCGAAGGAGTGGCCAAACGAATTATTTTCCAACTTTAGAAATAACTTATCACTAAAAGGGTTCGGGTAAATATCCGGTAATGAGTTGTTGATTGTTTCGTCAATCGCTGTAATAAGATAACAGATAGTGTCTCTTGAAATTGATGAATTAATATTTACCAGAAGTAAGTTCGATTCACTTGTTATTGTATTCAATACAGATGGACCGGCCGAAGCCGAGAAGGGGTTTTCTATTCCGGTAGTTAAGTCTACTATTGTTTGGAGGCATGCGGTTTGACCAAGATGATCTGTTTTTACCAGAATGTTCTTATTAGTTGTTGAACTAAATGCTTTTCTTAGACCACATAATAAATATCCGTTGTCTTTCATTTGTAAAATTGCACCCAGTAAATTGTAAGACTGGAAGCCAAAAGTGTTATGCCATTCAATTACAAAGTTGCTTGAAAGTTTTAGGAGGAAATAAAATGGGAGTCCTGAACCATTGGCTTCTGTTTCTCCGGCTATGGCATAGCCACCATCTGCCGTGTTAATTAAATGCATTCCTCTATCTATATTTCCGTTGCTGCCAAATCCGAGGTTGTAAGAATAAGATGATTGCAGCATACCTGTTGAATCTGTTTTAATGATCAACACATCATTTCCATCAGTTCCACCACTTCCTACCATCAGATAACCGCCGTCATTCGTTCTGATTAGGCTATGACAAGTATCGGAAAGGCCGGTAAAATATGTTTTGTACCAAAGATAATTACCTGAGCTGTCAAATTTTGAAAGAAAAAAACTTGTACCAGAAGAAAAGCTATTACTTGTTCCTGCAATGACAAGGTGCGTGTCTGCTGAAAGAATCATCTTAGACGGGATGTCATTGTTTCCTCCACTTATAGATTTTGACCAGATCGAATTTCCCAGACTATCACATTTAATTAAAGAAATAACTTTCGAGGTGGGCAAAGAATATCCAATTGAAGCAATGTATATTGAACCATCGCCTGTAGTTGCCAATGACATTGGTTTGTCATCATTGTAATGATCTATCTGACGACTCCATAAGAGATTTCCGGATTGATCAGTTTTAAATAAGTTTATGTCGCTCGTTCCTCCTGTGATTAACTGTCCGGAAACGATAATATCTCCGGCATCCGTCTCAATAAAATTTCCCGGCATCAACGTGTCAGAAATTACAGAATATGATTTTACCCATTGGCTGACATAGTTAGAGTCGAATTTTTCCAGTTGAATGTGTGAACTGTCAGCAGAGCCTGAATAAGAATAACCTAAGGAAATAATTCCTTCATCAAAACTTTTTTTCATATCAACCATTCCTGATCCTTGTCGGGTCAAAGAGCTAATCTGAAATACATGCTGAGCATCAAGATCTGCATGTAACAATAGAATACACACAAAAAAGAAAACTTTACTTTTCATTTGTTATCTTTTTGATATTCCAGTCGTTTTATTCTTACTCGAATTTCTGCTATCCATGCTGCAAGGAGTGCCCATCCTATAACGGCAGGATAAAATACTGTTCTCATTCTACTGTCAAGATCATATGCTCCGAATCCTGGATTTCCTCCATTCCCGGGATGCAACGAATCAGTAAGACGGGGCAGGATCATAATAAAAACTATCATTAAAGTGAAAGCAAATATTGAATAAACTGCAGAAATCCTTGCTCTTTTATGGTCATCGTCCATTGAGCCTCTCAGGATAATATAGGCGAGATAGACTAACATGCTTGCAGCAGCTCCATTTAATTTGGCATCATTAACCCACCAGGCTCCCCATGTGAATTTAGCCCAAAGACTACCTGTAATAATTCCAAGTATGCCAAGAAAAATACCGGTATGAACACATTGTTCTGCCTTAATATCATCATCTATCTTTCCGCTTCTTAAATAAGTAATACCGTAACGCACGGAAGCGATCATCATGATAAGCATGGCAAACCACATCGTCACGTGAAAAAATAAGTTTCTTATGCTTTCGTGAAGTATAGGAAGTCTTGGTACTTCAATTAAGAATCCATTTATTATAGTGTAAAATACCAAAATGACAGAAAGCCATTTCCACCATTGCAGACCAAGAAATTTCACTGTGTTCTTTGATTTATTTTTCATGGAGATTCTGCTTTCCAATTGAAACTTTCTGTTGACGAAATTTATTTATGTCGAAACTGTATGTCAATTATATACTTATTTCTGTCATTCTCTCCAAAGATAAGGAAACAATAAATATGAAAGTGCAATGACCATCACATTCAATGCGATGAGAATGATCATTAAATTGTAACTCACTGACCATGCCAAGCCGTCCATTGCATTTTTTGAAAATCGTATAGTTGTCATCAGCAGTGGAATCAGAATCGGGAAGCCGAGAATTGCCATTAAGGTTGTGTTACTTCCTGCTTTAGATGCAATAGCGCTGACCATTGAAAGTACTGAAGCAAGCCCGGCACTGCCAAGGATCATGGCTACAAAGTACATTTGGTAATTTTGAACAGGACTTCCTACAAATAGGGAATAAAAAGCAAGGCTGACTATTGACAAGATTATCATCAGGAGAAGGCTATAAATAGTTTTTGCCATGATGATTGAAGCGGCATTGGCGAGCGTGTAATAATAAAGCATTCTCCCTCGGCTTTCTTGCATAAAACTTTTGGCAACTGCATTTACACCGGCGAAAAGCAAGATTATCCATAAAAGTGCATTCCAGGTAGGGGGATCTATTATATGACGGAAAGAAAGGTAACAGACAAAAACGGTTGATACTACGTAAAGTAACAGTCCCTGGAAAGCATACTTTTGTTTCCACTCCTGTAGTATTTCTTTTTTGATCAGGTATTTAATTTCCCGGAATATCATTCATTGAAGTATTGTAAAGAATTTGATCAGGTAAATCTAAGTTCAGTTTGCTATTAATCGAGATTCCAGTTGCTACTCATTTCGGGAATTTCAATATGTTTTAATCCGAAATCTTTAAGTTTTTCTCTCCAGTCAACCTGAACATCATAGTCACCGTGAACTAAAAAGGTTTTCTTGACTTTGTTAGGTTTCTGACATGATAAATATTCAAGCATTTCATTATAATCTGCATGCGCACTATACGAATTTAACACGTGCACTTTAGCTTTAACCTGGTAGGTTTTGCCGAATATTACAACTTCTGCTGCTCCTTCAAGGAGTCGTCCACCCAAACTATCCGGTGTACAATATCCAACCATTAAAATTCCACAGTTCGGTTTTTCAATATTGTTTCGAATATGGTGTTTCACTCTTCCTGCTTCTGCCATACCGGAAGCGGAAATGATTATCATAGGCTCTTTAGATTCATTCAACCTTATTGAATCTTCAGCTTTTCTAACGTAGAAAAGATTGTCAAATCCGAATGGAGCAGGATCATCAAGCATAGCTTGATGCATTTTCTCGTTGAAACATTCTGAATGTGCCTGCATGATGCCGGTTGCATTAATTGCAAGAGGGCTGTCTACATAGACTTTTATATTGGGGAGTTTTTTTTTATTGTGTAAATTATTTAGTGCGAACACGATCTCTTGTGTTCTGCCTAAGCTAAAAGCTGGGATGATTAATTTCCCTTTCTTATTGACACAAGTCTCAGAAACTATTTCAAGCAATCGGTTTTCTGTTTTTTCACGATCTTCATGAATACGATTTCCATAAGTTGATTCGCAAATAATATAATCCGCCTGTGGAAAAGGGGCGGGGCTTCTTAAAATGTTGTCATTCGGCCTCCCTATATCACCAGAGAAAAACAATCGTTTCTTTTTTCTTTTTTCTGTAATACAAATACTGACGGCTGCAGCACCTAAAATATGTCCTGAATGAGTAAACTCCAGATTAATCCCTTTGTCTATTTGATGCGGAGTATTAAATGGTATCGTGTGAAAGAAGTGCATGGCTTCAGTGACATCCTTCATCGTATAGATCGGCTTGAGGATGCTTTTGTTTTGCCTTGCCCTTTTTTTGTTTAAATACTTTATGTCATACTCTTGGATATGGGCTGAATCAGCAAGCATTATGGCACAGAGATCCCGGGTGGCTGCAGTGCAAAAGATCTTACCCCTGAATCCTTGTTTTACCAAGTTGGGAATATTCCCGGAATGATCAATATGTGCATGAGATAGGATCAGAAAATCTATTTTAGATGGGTCAAATCCAAAATGTC
>DAOQWA010000069.1:0-11783 GCA_035341855.1 Bacteroidia bacterium | reverse complement strand
CTAACAGGAAGATCCTGGGGATATTCCAGTTTCATCTAAGCATGTATAATCTGGGGAGTAGAGGAAAAGAAACGAAATTTAAAAACTGGTTAAAAAGTATTGGTGAAGAACCGGCTGTTCTTGACAGCAATCAAACACAACGATCGAAGAATCAATTAAAGCTGCTCCTGAATCAAAAAGGATATTTCCATGCACAGGTGAGTGATTCCATAGTTTACCGCAAAAAGAGAGCAAGAGTTTATTATAAAATTGATTCAAATCAACCTTACACACTACGAAAAGTAAATTTTGACACAAAGGATCCGAACATTCAGTTCTACATGGATTTCATCAGGCATACAACACTGATAAAGCCCGGTGATTTGTATGACGAAGAATTATTGAACCTTGAAAGAGATAGAATCACCGCTGAAATGAAGGATCGGGGATTTTATTACTTCGGCAAAAATTACATCACCTACGAGGTCGACAGCTCTTTACAGAGCCATCAGGCAGATGTCTTATTATATATTAATAGTATAAATGAAAATGTTGATCCGGCTACAATCGACTATCGCCCTATCACAAACCACCATTCATTTAATTTGCAGAATATTTACATCAGGACTGACTATAATCCCAGGGATCCTTTTGGATCAATTCCGGTTGACACGACATATCTAAGAGGGATTCACATTCTTTCTGCAGACTCTATTCGCACTATAAGAGATGAAGTACTTATAAATAATATTTTTATAAACCGTGGTGACAGATACCTTCAGCGTGACCTTGACTATACCTATAAAAGGTTGCAAGATCTGAACGTCTTTAAGTTTATTAATATCCAGTTCACAGAAGTACCCCGCGATGCTGAACAGGAAGAATATTTGTTAGATGTAATTATCCTTCTTACTCCAATGGATAAGCAGGATTTTACCACAGAAGCAGAAGTCACCAATACAGGATCAAACATTGGTATTGCAGGAAGTTTCGGATATAGAAATAAAAACAGTTTCAGAGGAGCTGAAGTTTTTGAGTTAAAGATCAAGGGAGCACTGGAAGCACTTCCCAATTTAAGTGATAGTGTTGATGAAAAGAAAATATTTTTATTCAACACATATGAAGTTGGTCCGGAGATGACTCTGACCTTCAAAAAGTTCCTGCTGCCACGTTTTATTACCAAGAACACATCAAGGTATTTTAATCCGAGAAGCGTGCTGTCAGCCGGATTTAATTTTCAAGACAGACCTGATTACAGACGTACCATCCTGAATGCTTCATTTGGTTACAACTGGCAGTCCACCAGGACACAACGCTGGATGGTATTTCCTCTCAATATTAATTCTGTCAGTGTTGATCCTTCTCCGGGTTTTCAGGCCAGACTTGACAGCCTGAAAGATCCGAGGTTGAGTTACAGTTACGAAACGCATCTCATACCAAGCGGTAGATTTACCTGGATACTCAATTCCAAACCGGCAAAAGGAAATAAAAGCTTTTTCTTTGTTCGGGGCAACTTGGAGCTATCAGGACTTATTTTTAGATCTCTTGCTCCGGCCCTGGACCTTAGCAAAGATGAACAAGGCAGCTATAAAGTATTCGGAATACCTTTTTCTCAATACATAAAGCCTGATCTGGATATCAGCTTCCATCACATTTTGGATAACAACAATACACTGGTTTACAGGATAGCATCAGGTATTGGATTTCCATTTGCAAATTCCAACGCCTTACCATTTGAAAAAAGTTTTTTTTCAGGAGGTGCCAACAGTATTAGAGCATGGAATGCCAGAACACTCGGCCCAGGCTCCTATCAAAGAGGGTTCAATATCATAGAACAAAGCGGAGATATCAAAATTGAAGCTAATATTGAATACCGTTCATTTCTATTTAAAGTCCTTGAAGGTGCTTTGCTGGAAGGTGCTGCCTTTGTTGATGCAGGAAATATTTGGACAAGGAATGAAGACCTCTCACGACCGGGTGCAGAATTTGAATTCGAGAATATGTTTAAAGAGATGGCGATGGGAGCCGGCCTTGGCTTGAGGTTTAACTTTTCATTTTTTATACTTCGAATCGACGCCGCTGTCAAACTGCGTGATCCATCATTGAATTTAAGTAAACGCTGGGTATATCCGAATCAAAAGTTTGTGATCGGTGACATAGTGCCGAACCTTGCAATTGGTTATCCTTTTTAATTTTTGTTGAAAATTCAATAAGATTGAATAATATGAAGAGAACGTAATTAGGCCGTCCTGCCGGGTAAGTTCATAAATTTAAAACTAGTCACCTCTGCTATTAGAACAGCTGAAAGCATCAACTAACATTGATTTCCGGGATTCTAAAAAAATTCTTATCTTACAATCTTAATTTCACCCCGGAAGATAAATATAACAATCAACATGAAAAGAATTGCACTTTTACTAATTTCCTCATTTGTGTTTGTAGCATTTGCCTGCACTGAAAACACATCAGAGAACCAAGCTACAGACGAGGCAGGAATTGAAGAGCCTCAGACTACAATTGATACACCTGCTGTTCAGACTCTTTCGGAAGAAGGAGAGGTTAATGATCCCGGAATAATTCAAGAAAACATACCCCCTGTGACAGTTCCGGTTAATACTGCTCCGGCAGGATCACAAACTTTTAGCAGTGGTGCGCTAAATCCGGCACATGGTGAACCGGGTCACGACTGTTCTATCGCTGTAGGCGCTCCTCTTAATTCTGCAAAATCAGATGCCGGTCAGACAATTCAAATGACCAATCCCGTACAAAATAATTCGGTTCCGGCACAGAATAATGTAGTTCCCGCACAAGGTCCGGCAGTAATAAACCCTGCGTCGCCGGCACCTATAATGGCAACTCCATCCAATAATGCATCACCTGCAGGAACAAGCGGAAAAGTAAATCCTCCACATGGTGAACCGGGTCATGATTGCGCAAAGCCCGTTGGAGCACCACTCTAATTTATCCGAATAATTCCCCGCCTCTATTTGACTGACATACAAATAAATGTCAAGTTTCTCATTTAGATTATTGAAGTCCGGGATGAATTTGTGAGATCAATTCTCTTCTTTATTAATTGCTGAATTTTTGATAAAAGCTGCTATTTCACAGACCTTTAATCCTATTTTCGGTTAAAGAATTGATGAAAAGCAGGTTTCCATTTTCAATATTCTCTATTAGCTTTGCCATCCATTAAGATCAAAAAAATGTCAAATAAAAAAATCGTTGAGTTATTAGGAGCAAATGCAGAAGGACTGCTTGGTCACACCTGCAAGACCATCAGCAAGGAACAACTACACTTACCCGGTCCTGATTTTGTAGACAGAATCTTCATGAACAGCAATCGTTCCATTCCTGTCATGCGAAGCTTGCAGCAGATCTACGGTCATGGCCGCTTATCAGGAACAGGATATGTTTCAATTTTACCTGTCGACCAAGGTATTGAGCACTCGGCAGGAGCCTCTTTTGCACCCAATCCAATTTATTTTGATCCGGAAAAAATTATCGAGCTGGCCATTGAGGGCGGTTGTAATGCAGTGGCATCAACCTTTGGTGTATTAGGATCTGTAGGAAGAAAATATGCACATAAGATTCCCTTCATAGTAAAGCTAAACCACAATGAATTTCTGAGCTATCCAAATAAGTACGATCAGATCATGTTCGGTGATGTTGAAGAGGCATGGAATATGGGAGCTGTAGCAGTAGGTGCAACTATCTATTTTGGTTCTGATGAATCTTCGCGACAGATCCAGGAGGTAAGCGAGGCTTTTGCATTTGCACACGAACTGGGAATGGCCACCATCCTTTGGTGTTACATGCGAAATTCTGAATTTAAAAAAGACGGTATTGATTACCATACATCTGCAGATCTTACCGGGCAGGCAAATCATTTAGGAGTAACGATACAATCAGATATTATCAAGCAAAAATTACCTACAAACAATGGTGGTTATACAGCAATAAAATTTGGTAAAACACATCCAAAGGTTTACAGCGAGCTTACTACTGATCATCCAATAGATCTTTGCAGATATCAGGTGATGAATTGTTATATGGGAAGAGCCGGACTTATTAATTCAGGTGGTGAATCCAAAGGAGCGAGTGACATGACTGAAGCTGTTACAACAGCTGTTGTTAATAAACGTGCCGGAGGTCAGGGATTGATATCCGGAAGAAAGGCATTCCAGAAACCAATGAAAGAAGGAATTGATTTGTTGAATACGATTCAGGACGTGTATCTTTCAAAAGACGTCACTATAGCCTAATCAATTAATCATTATATCCGGTTCAAATCAACATTTAATATGGCCTGGTTCAAACGAAATAAAGGTGGTATTACTACATCGACACAGGAAAAAAAGGAGACTCCGGAAGGGCTCTGGCACAAGTGTTCCGAATGTAAGCACCTGGTTACATCAAAAGACCATATAGAACATAAATATGTTTGTACTGAATGCGGTTACCACAACAGGATTAGTTCGGCACAGTATTTTGAAATTATTTTTGACGACAATAATTATACCGAGCTGGATTCAGAACTCACATCTGGTGATCCTTTAAAATTTGTTGATACCAAAAAATATACTGAGCGGGTCGTTGAAACACAAAAGAAGACAGGATTAAAAGATGCTCTTCGTTCAGGTGCAGGTACAGTTGAAGGGGAAGGACTTGTTATTGCCTGTATGGATTTTTCATTTATCGGTGGATCGATGGGTTCTGTTGTAGGAGAAAAAATTTCAAGAGCAATAGACTATGCCATCAAACACAAATTACCTTTGATGGTTATCTCAAAATCAGGTGGTGCGAGAATGATGGAGGCTGCTTATTCCCTCATGCAAATGGCAAAAACCTCGGCTAAGCTCACACTCCTTGCCGATGCTAAGCTGCCATATATATCCTTATTAACAGATCCTACGACAGGTGGTGTAACTGCCTCATATGCAATGCTTGGCGATTTAAACATTTCTGAACCCGGAGCACTCATCGGCTTTGCCGGCCCCAGAGTTGTTAAAGAAACAATAGGTAAAGACCTTCCCAAGGGATTTCAAACTGCAGAATTCGTCATGGAACACGGTTTTTTAGATTTTATCGTGGACCGTAGAGAGCTGAAAAGCAAGATTGCACAGGTTTTACGCATGTTTAAAAATTAGCGATTTTTTTTGCGGTAATCTAATAATTCCGTACATTTGCAATCCTGAAAAAATGCGTAAAAGAGAAGAAAAATGAAGCTGAATCAAGAAGCAAAAACAGAAATTTTTAAGAAATTCGGTGGATCCGCTAAGAACACCGGGTCATCAGAAGCACAAATCGCTTTGTTTACACAAAGAATCGCATTCATGACCGATCATCTGCAAACTTTTAAGAAGGATCATTCAACAGAGCGTTCTTTGATTCGTCTCGTTGGAAAGCGCAGAAGTTTATTAGACTATTTACACAAAACAGATATCGAAAGATATCGTAAGATCATAGCTGATCTTAATATCAGAAAATAATTTCAACTCACAAGAAGACAAAAAGGCAATTCACCGGATTGCCTTTTTTGCTTTTCTATTAATTTAAGATGACGATGTCTCAAAAAGCGATTATTAAAGAATTTGATTTAGGCGATGGAAGAAAGGTCAGTATTGAAACAGGCCGTTTAGCTAAGCAAGCTGATGGTGCTGTTGTAGTCCGTATGGGCGACGCAATGTTATTGGCAACAGTAGTATCTAACAAAGAAGCCAAGCCGGGAACTGATTTTCTCCCGCTTTCAGTTGATTACCAGGAAAAGTTTGCTTCTGTAGGCCGCTACCCGGGCGGATTTTTAAAGCGTGAAGGAAGATTATCTGAATATGAAATTCTGATCAGCAGATTAGTTGACAGAGCTCTTCGTCCAATGTTCCCTGAAGATTATCATGCAGACACGCAAGTGATGGTTACTCTCATATCCGGTGACCCGAAGATCCAACCGGATGCATTAGCAGGTTTGGCAGCATCTGCTGCTATCACAATTTCAGATATACCTTTTAATGGTCCTATTTCTGAAGTACGTGTTGCTCGCATCGAAGGTAAATTTGTGATCAACCCACATACTGAAGATATGGAACGCGCTGACATCGATCTTATCGTTGCAGGTTCTATGGATAGTGTTGTGATGGTCGAAGGAGAAATGAAAGAAGTGCAGGAAGCCGATATGTTTGAAGCCATCAAGGCCGGACATGATGCAATTAAAATTCAGTGTAAAGCGCAGATCGAATTACGTGAGCTGTGTGGCAATAAAGAGAAGAGAGAATATTCTCATGAGGTACATCATGAAGAGCTTCGTGCAAAGGTTAAGGCATTTGCCTATGATAAGGTGTATGCCATTGCTAAATCAGCTAATCCAAATAAACAAGAGCGCAAAGAGGCATTCAAAAAAGTGCATGAAGAATTTGCTGCTACCATGACAGAAGAAGAGTTAGCAGAAAAAGCAGGGATGTTAAAAGAATATTTCCACGACGTTGAAAGCGAAGCAATGCGCGCCTGCATCCTGAACGAAGGAATTCGTCTTGATGGCAGAAAATCTACTCAGATCCGTCCGATCTGGAGTGAAGTAGATTACCTCCCTTCTACTCATGGCTCTGCAATATTTACACGCGGAGAAACACAATCGCTGACGACCGTTACACTTGGAAGCAAACTTGATGTCCAGTACATTGATGTTCCGATGAAGGACAGTCACACCAAGTTTTTATTACAATATAATTTCCCTGCCTTTTCTACAGGAGAAGTAAAACCTAATCGCGGACCGGCACGTCGTGAGATCGGTCATGGTAACCTGGCAATGCGCTCTTTGAAGCAAATCCTTCCTTCAGAAACAGAATGTCCTTATACTATACGTGTAGTATCTGATATTCTTGAATCGAATGGTTCTTCTTCGATGGCGACAGTATGTGCAGGAACATTGGCGCTGATGGATGCAGGTGTTCAGATCACCGGTCCTGCTTCCGGAATTGCAATGGGCTTGATCATCGATGAGAAAGGACGTTTTGCTGTTCTGAGTGATATCCTTGGCGATGAAGATCATCTGGGTGATATGGATTTCAAAGTTACAGGAACAGAGAAAGGTATTTGCGGTTGTCAGATGGACCTTAAGATACAGGGCTTGCCTGCAGACATAATGATGCAGGCATTATCACAGGCAAGAGAAGGTCGTCTTCATATTCTCAATGAAATGAAGAAAACGCTTTCTGCACCAAGAACGGATTATAAGCCACATGCACCACGTATCGAAAAACTTGTAGTTGCAAAAGAATTTATTGGAGCAGTTATCGGACCGGGTGGAAAGGTGATCCAGGAAATTCAGCGCGAGACTAACACTACTATATCTATAGAAGAAGTGAACAATGAAGGAATCATAGAGATTGCTTCTTCAGATAAAAATGGTATAGAAGCTGCAAAGACCTGGATCAAAGGTATTGTTGCTATCCCCGAAGTTGGTGAAGTATACGAAGGAAAGGTGAAGAACATCATGGACTTTGGAGCATTCGTAGAATTCATGCCAGGAAAAGATGGACTTCTTCACATATCAGAAATCACCTGGGAACGTTTAGAGTCCATGAAAGGTGCTCTTAATGAAGGCGACAAAATCAAGGTGAAACTTATTGAAGTGGACAAAAAGACCGGAAAATACAGATTGTCGAGAAAGGTTCTGTTACCAAAACCTGAAAATATGCCTGAATCTGAAGGACGAAAAGAACGCCGTCAGCCGCAATCTTGATAAAATACAATATCCGATTAACAAAAAAGCAACCTATAACAGGGTTGCTTTTTTGTTGAAATAATGTCTTTTTAATGGCCTTCACATCTCATTTTCAGTTACTTTGGTCAATTTTTCTTTTTGATAAGGAAGTTTCAATCTCTGTCACTTGTAAGAAAGCAAGAAGCCTTTTTAAAATTTGCTGAAACATACCTGCAATGATGTCGTTTCAAGAGCATATTCTTTTTCATAAAACTTTAACTTAAATGAGACAACTAAAAATTACAAAGCAGGTCACCAATCGTGAAACGGCATCACTTGATAAATATCTTCAGGAGATCGGGCGCGTTGAGTTGATTACGGCAGAAGAGGAAGTCCGACTGGCCCAGCTTATTAAAAAAGGAGATGGTAAGGCATTAGAGCGCCTGACCAAGGCGAACCTGCGCTTCGTCGTATCCGTTGCAAAACAATATCAGAATCAAGGTCTCACATTAGGTGACCTGATCAACGAAGGTAATTTGGGACTGATCAAGGCAGCACAACGATTTGACGAGACCCGAGGGTTTAAATTCATTTCTTATGCAGTATGGTGGATCCGCCAGTCTATTCTTCAGGCATTGGCTGAGCAATCGAGAATTGTTCGTCTTCCCTTGAATAAGATCGGATCTATCAATAAGATCAACAAAACATTTTCGAAGCTTGAACAGGAATTCGAGCGTGAGCCAAGTACAGAGGAGTTAGCAACCGCAATGTCAATTTCTCAGGATGAGATAAAAGACGCTATGCGAACTTCAGGCCGACATGTATCGATGGACGCTCCATTATTGAGTGGAGAAGAAAGTACCCTGATTGATGTTTTAGGTGACGAAGATCAACCACACCCCGATCACTCATTAATTACTGAATCACTTCGTCGTGAAGTAGAACGTGCCTTATCGACACTTACAACGCGTGAAGCTGATGTTATTCGCCTCTATTTCGGATTAGCGGTTGGTGAACAACCAATGACACTGGAAGAAATTGGCGATCGTTTTGACCTCACGCGAGAGCGAGTGCGTCAAATTAAAGAAAAGGCTATCCGACGTCTTAAACATACATCCCGCAGTAAGATCCTAAAAACTTATCTCGGCTGATAGCCTGGTGATCCCGCTGAAAAGAGGAAATAACATATGTTATTTCCTCTTTTTTATTGTCCAATTTTTTTTACGACTTATAGTAGTATTGAAGAATTGATCCACACTGCCGGACCTATAAACTAGAATCCAATTTTCTTTCTTTTGCTCCACTCTTCTCTTCGATCTTTGTCACTATTCAGATAAGGGAGGGCTTCATACACATCACTAAATTGTTTGTTAAATCTCTTTTCAAGTTCTTCCAGTTGGGGAGTTAATTCCTCATGAGAAAGGGCAAATTGCCGCATGAATACAAAAGTTCTCATGATGGCAATATTAACGGTAATAGCTTTCCGGCTTCTTAGTACGCTGGAAAGCATTGAAACTCCTTGTTCCGTAAATGCAAATGGCAGATACTTAGAATGTTGACCTCGATTCTTTAAGGTCACATTTTGTGACCTTAAAGAATCGTATTCATCCTTTTTCAATTCGAACATGAAATCGCCAGGAAAGCGATCGATATTCCTTCTGACTGATTGCTTGAGAACCTTTGTTTCTGTTTGATATAATTCTGTCAGGTCATGATCTAGCATCACCTTGCATGAGCGGATGTTATAAATCTTGGATTCGATAGTCCTTAATTCCATTCAGCTAATAATTAAATCAACGAAATTGCAAATCAAAATGGCCTGGCATTTTATTCGATGATCAATACTTTGTAAATATGGATCATTAGAGAAAAAGGGACAAGGCAAGAAAAGAAGGTTATTTTTTGAAGAAACTAGAGTACCCGGCTGCAGCAATGTTAGCTTCCGGATAAAGAATTAAAATTGATGCCAATACCCAACCTATTATTTTTTAAATTCGCCCAGTCATCCTAAACAAATCAAGAATATGGCCATTATTGCTCCTTCCATCCTATCTGCCGATTTTGCAAATCTTCAACGCGACATTGAGATGATCAATAAGAGTGAAGCAGATTGGTTTCATGTGGACGTGATGGATGGGGTATTTGTTCCAAATATTTCTTTTGGTTTCCCGGTTATAAAAGCAATACAAAAACATGCAAAGAAACCCTTAGACGTTCACCTTATGATTGTAAGGCCGGAGCAATATATTCAACAATTCAAAGATGCAGGTGCTGCTATTCTGAGTGTTCATCTTGAAGCTTGTCCTCATTTACATCGCACAGTTCAGGAAATAAAAAATGCGGGAATGAAGGCCGGAGTAGCAATTAATCCTCACACATCTGTTGCTTTACTTGAGGATATAATTTCTGATATTGACCTTGTATGTATGATGAGTGTAAATCCCGGATTTGGCGGGCAAAAATTTATCCAAAATACTTTTCAGAAAATTGAATCACTAAAAACTTTAATTATACGTCGTAATTCATCTGCAAAAATTGAAATTGATGGCGGAGTCGATCTGCAGAATGCTGCAGCATTATTAAGTGCCGGTGCTGATGTTTTGGTGGCAGGGAATACTGTGTTTTCTTCGGCTGATCCAAGTGCTACTATTATGAAGTTGAAATCCTTTTGAGACAATTGGCAATTCCTTGAAGGGCCATTCTAAACAAAATAAGCACTTGGTTTTATATTTATTAAAGTATATATTTATATGGTGAATTAAAACTTTTACCATGCGTTATATTTCCCTTCTCTTTGCCTTCTTCACTTTTAATTTAAGTCCCTCTTTTTCTCAGCAGGCAGATTCGATAGTGGTTGAACACTGTTATTACGGAGATGATGGCCCGGTCGGACCAGGCTATCCCCATCAATCAAAAAGTTTTACGGGATATGACAGCCTTGGCGTACTATTGTTCGAATTTTACCTTGAAAAGGAAACAATTTTTGACAGCCTTCAAATCTCTGATAGCACACGATACAGTTACGATTCTCAAGGCAGGTTGACTTCTGTTTATGATTTCATTTTTCCGACATTCCCTATTTATACTCCGAAACAAAGAATCAATTACACCTACAATTCCTTAAATCAAGTCACAAACTATCTTGAAGAAAACTGGGATATTCCTACTTCAAGTTGGACTATCTCAAAAGACATCTTTTATCAACCATCCGGCTCCGGGACTATTGATTCTTCCAGAACATTTACGGCGACAACCGGCAATGCAACTTTCTTTGACTCTATTTCAAATGTTAGCATTTCCACCAGCTGGAAATTGGATAGCGGAAACTGGAACCCTCATTATAGATCTACAATCTGGAAAGACACAGCCGGGAATGATACATTACGCTTAAGTGAAATTGGTGCAGGAACCACCTTCAAAAATTATATCAAATATGAGTTTTTTTATAATGCATCAGGTAAGCTGGTCGAAGAGAGAAGAAGTTTTTGGGATAGTACGGCATGGATTTTTACTGAGGTTAATACAAGTATATATGATACAAATGATTTGCTAGACACACTTATTAGAAGAATTTGGAACGGTACTGCACTTGAAAATTACACCAGAACAATTTATGATCAAGACTCCACAGGTCGAAGTGTGTTCATACAGCAAGACTATTGGATCATAGATTCAAGCTCATTTTGGGAACCTCACTACCTGATTAAAAATGAGTTCAGCCCTACGGATGATTGGAAAATTTTCTATTCCTTTTTTTGGGATAAACACTTAGCTGTCTGGGATACTTCGAATTTCAATTTGGATAGTCTTGACGCTTTGTCTCGCATATATTATGGTTATCAAAAAGATTTTAACTCCGGTTCCTATTCCGTCAGCAGGGATTATTTTGATTCATTTGGAAATAATATACTCTCTGTAACTGACGGATCAGAATATCACAGTATAAACAAAACTAATTTTAATTCACAAAACCATAAAACATATTATTTCCTTGAAACCCACTCAAGAATCAATGATTATTACAAGGAATGTTTTTACTACAGATCTCCTCATTACAATTCGGGTTTTGTAATTGACTTGCCTGACTCAACCGGTATTTGCCTCA
>DAOQWA010000068.1:0-12060 GCA_035341855.1 Bacteroidia bacterium | reverse complement strand
TATTGCGGATCGTTAAGTTCAATGTCGCTGTAGAATCACATCCTGCTGCATTGGTCGTGCTGTAGGTATAGGTTCCACTCATGGTATAAGTCGTACCGTTCCAGGTATAGCTGTCACACTCATCAGCAGTGCTGGTTGAAGTAGTTCCTGAATCAATCGTAACATTAGCTGTAACAACACTATCACATCCATTTGTCGAAGTATAGGTATGTGAGTAGCTGCCTGATGAGGTCACAGTTCCTCCCCAAGGCAAGGAATAGCTGTCACACTGAGTGACATCATATGAAGAGCCAATTGCTGCAGGCTCAGAAATTGTGACTGTGCACGAAGCAGTACATCCATTATCATCAGTAACTGTTATCGTATAAGTTCCTGCACTTAATCCGGTGGTAGGGCCCGAATATGTATAAGGTGCTGTTCCACCGGATGGAGTTACCTGAATTGAGCCATCGTCACCACCATTGCATGAAACATGGTTGCCTACGGAACATGACAAATTCAATACGTTGATCGTAATAGTGTTACTGATTGAATCGCTTGCATTACAACTTTCTCCTGTAACAATTCTTCGGAGAAAAGTCTTCTGACTTATTGTCCCTAGTAAAGAACCTGAAAGATTCTGTGTATTCCCTCCGGCAACATTTGTCCACGTAGACGAATCTGTACTTATTTGCCACTTGTATATCACAGAGGCAGAAACAGATGGGTGAGCAGAAACATTTCCGCCTCTTGTAATATCCGGAAGTACATAGCTTGAAGTACTACCGGTAAAATTTCCAGGAATATTTCCGGAACATATGTTCTGAGAAGAAGATATGGTATTGGCAGAAAGATCTGGTGGAACTGACCAAACCATTAAGCCCGGTTCGGTTCTTGAACTTGAACTTAGCTTATTGGTGGTTATTGCTCCATCAGTAAGTGGAATATCATCAGATTCAGCAGAAATAATTGTATACGTTTTACATCCCAACATTTGGATTCCACGTTCTCCAATTGGGTCGTATTCTTCATCAGAACCACCTACGAAAGTACTGTATTCAAGAGTTGCAAGGTTTGAACTCAATTTAGAAAAAGTCTTGTCAGAATTTCCATTATTAGTACCCTGTAAAGCATCTGCAGTTACAGGGAAATTTGAACTGGAGCTGTATCCGAATACAAATACATCATCATTCGCATCCAACTTCAAGCCCATCAAATTTTCTTCAGTTCCACTGCCACCTAAATATGTACCCAATTCAAAAACTTGATTTGTGGTCATTCTACAAATAAAATAATCCATGCCGCCGGCAATTGAACTACTATAAACACCGGAAGAAGAAACGTTCGATGAATTAAGGCCATTAGAAAGTCCGCCAAAATAAATTTTATCCTTGGCAGCATTAAAATCCATACACTCAATAATAGTGGACTTTGACGAATTCGATCTGAAATAGGAGGACCAAGTGGTAGAACCGGTAGACGTTAACTTTTGCAAAAACCCACTTTGATCTCCACCTAAAGAACCTTGACGTGGACTTACTGTAGGAAAATTGGACGACATTGTTAGTCCGCCCACATAAATATCATTGGTAGTTGGATGTACCAACATTATTCTTGCCTTATCATCTCCTCCTCCACCATAGTTTTTTATCCAATTTATAGAACTCATGTCAGAATTAATCGAAAAGATCAAAACATCCGCATTTCCATAGTTTGTATTGGTAGCTCCTGAACCGGAAAACTGACTTGAAAGATTTGTACTTTCTGTATAGCCGCAAACAAGTACGTTTCCTGTATTGGTTACTCTGATATCAAATGCAAGATCAATATTGTTTCCACCAACTACTGCACTCTTCACAGATGTGCCGGAAGTATTGAGTTTAGACACAAAAATATTATAATTCGACTGCGATCTTTTATCGACACTGCTACCCGTAAAAGCTGAACCTACCAATAATGGGAAATTGCTGCTCTTCGTAATACCGGTGAAATATAAATTTCCATCGTCTCCTTGCTCCAGTGCATAAGCATTGTCATAATCATTTCCACCAAAATAAGACTGCCAGACTCTTGTTCCGGCACCACCTATGGTTGCAGGATCCTGATATTTACTTACAATGATATCCATATCACCACCGGAACTGTTCTGAAAAGCGTTTACAGTAATAAGACCTACTCCACTCACCCTTGAGATTGTGTATATGGATCCGTCCGTTGAGTCGACACAAATTCCATGAATATGACAGTCACCGGTAGAGTTATTGGTCAGCCAGGTAGCCCATCTTAAGGCTATTGGGTCAATAATGAGAGGCACAGTATGATCATACTTTCCTAAATCAAACTTTAAAACATTATCGGCAAGCAGGTACTTTGATTCTACACTTTTTCTTACTCCGGAAATTTGTTGATACACAACAGGTGCAGGTAATTCAACATCTCCAACACTTGTTCTAAGTACTAAATTACCTTGTTCACCGATAAATAAATTATCAATACCATCAAACTCAATTGCAACCTGATTGGCATCAGAACCCGGTCTGCATATGATATCATATTCAAGTGAACCTTCTGCTGACGGATAATATCTTACATCTATGTTATTGTAAACATCATTATACCAGATCTCCTTGAAACTTCGAACATTAGTCGCATGTTTTTCGCCGTCTCTTCCAAGAAAGTAATTTCTAACATCACTATAAGGGCTGTGACTGCTAATCCTCATAGATGGCGAAGAATTTAAAAAATTCAATAACCACCCATGTCCTTTTATATCTACTTTGGCAGGTGGATTTCCGGCAGTATCTTCCAACATTGCTTCAATGCTGTCTGCAGCAGATAGCATTGAAGCCATCCCAACCGGATCAAAAGTACCAACAATCATTCCCTGACGGGTTACCAAGGCTTGCCCAAGAGGAAAATCTGCTTTATACAAAACGTGTGCAGGCCACTGACCGATATTCTGTGTAAAATAAATCTCCTTATCAAAATGTTGGAGCATTTCCTTCAACTCGGGACTGATCTGATGATCAACGGAAACTTCTCCGGTATTCTTTCCTGATGGTGAATGAGCATAAGAAAGACTCATACCAACAAAAATCAACATCAAAGTTAAAGCTGAAGTTAAAATACGATTCAGGTAAATAAATCGAATCAATTCTCGTTGATTACTAATACTAATGTTTGGTTGTGGAGTGATGTGGTTGTGTTTCATGGTTATTAGATAAAAAGTGCGACATATATTCAATAAAGGTCAAAAGGATATATCCGATCGACATTTATCCTAAGAATTCAAATACTGATATTAATTTCTAAGTGAAACGGAAAAATGCCATATTAAAATGGTGAGTCCATTTCACTTTTCACATTAAGGTAAAATAGAAATCTAATGTACGTATTTTTCATAAACCGCTGCATTTCAATTTGAATAAAAAATTAAAAAAATCTAATCAATTCCAGGTTTTGACTATAACGCCAAAATTTAGGCATATTGCCCGAAAATCAGTGATATCAAGCCTTTTCAAGGTGGATGAATAACCCCCGCTGTAAGTAAAAAGTGTTCAAAACTAAAAACATCACGAAAGCTCAGTCTCCGAAACGACAATTGAGACAAACTTTATTTACTTTGATTTTTCTTTACGATACTGTTCATTAAGCCCTTGAAGTACACTTGATGTAATATCCAGACTGTCATTAGCAAACAATATTCCTCCTCCTTTTTGGAAGCCCAAGATGAATTGATAGTTCTTATCCCTATTGTACTCTTTCAAAAAAGCAGACAAGCGATCATACAACTGTTCCGAAGATTTAGCCTGCTCTTCATCCAATTTATCGAGTAATTCATCCTTGCGCTCCATTAATTTCTGTTGGCGCATCATAAGTTGCTCTTCTTCTATTTGTCTTTGTATATCTGTCATGCCGGGGGCACGTCTTTGATATGACTCAGCATCTTTTTGTAATTTGATACTTTCAGCTTCTAGCTCAGACTTGACCCTGTTTTGTCTGGATTCAAACTCCGATTTTTTCGATTTAAAATAATCGTAGTTGTCCAACAAAGAGTCTGAATTAATAAATACCAAGCCACCGGCCGGAGCTGCTATGGTCGCTGTTGTTTTTTCAGAGTTGTCAGCAACCTGAATCACACTTTTATCAGGTTTATCCGTGAAATGCAGAACATACAAACCAACAACAGCAAGAATCAAAATTATCTGAAGGATACCGGAGAAATTTTTCATTTTATCAGTTATTGGCCAAAGATAGTAGAATGAACAAGATCAGGGAAAAAAAACAGAAAAATAGTTAGGAAAATCATGTAAAATTCCATGAATGTACTTACCTTTCGGATTCATCTAATCATCCATAATTGAAAATGAAAAGAAGTATATATAGTATCCTGGTCCTTACAATAATGACCATCTCTATTTCTTGTAACAAGAATGAAGTTGCCGAAATAAAAGACCCTGCACTCGCGCCCGATATCTCGCTGGTACCGGATCGCTTTGACCAGAAAATACTTTTAGAATATTTTACTTCGGCCTCTTGGGGTGTTTGTCCGGAGATAAATCTGTTAAGAGATTCCCTGGTATCAGAAAACCCTGGACGTTTATATGCTGTATCAATACATATTAATGATCTATTAATAGATGAATCAAGTACCACAATTGGAGGAATAAATTATATGGATAGCCTTTATAATCCTTCAGGTATTTATCCTGCAGGATTTATCAATAGAAAGATAAGTGGCACTTCAGACCTTTCGCCTGCGAATTGGAGATCAAATGTTAACTCATCATTAGGAACAATACCACGTTGCGGCCTGGCTATCGATGCAAAGACATTGAATGGAAATATACTAAAAGTGGAAGTTCACACAGGTTTTAGCGCTAATCTAAGTGGCGAATATAGATTGCATGCCTACTTGGTACGGGGATCTTTCAGATCCACAGACACTCTATATGCTCAACTGAACGATTTTAGCTCAATGGGACCTACTCCGGACAGTAATAGTGTCTTTTTTAACCAACCTCCAATACTTGTAAACTACAACTATAAAAATTTCCTAAGAAAAGTAATTAACGACAACGGTCCTGAAGGGGATATTATTCCTGCAGGTAGCATGTATAGAAGCAATGATTTTGTTAAAACCTTTACTGTTGACCTGACAGGAATTGATCAAACCGGTTTAAAGATCGTAGCTTTCGTTGATAAGTTTGGAAGTGATGGTACGTCGCACAGGATAGAAAACGTGCAAATGGTTAATGTCGGAGAGGCAAAAGATTGGAATTAAATCAATGGACTTTCTTGATCCAAAAATTATCACATTTTCTGAAGAGTTTTCCAGTCCTGAAAGTAAAGTACTACAGGATCTAAATCGTGAAACCAATGCGAAGGTATTGATGCCTCGCATGCTGAGTGGGCATTTACAAGGACGAATTCTTAGCATGCTGAGTCACATGATTCAGCCCCATAAAATTTTAGAGATCGGTACCTATACAGGCTATTCAGCTATTTGCATGGCCGAAGGATTAGCCGAAGATGGTCACCTCTACACTATTGATATCAATGACGAATTGGCACCATTGGTTCATCAATCAATTGTAAAGGCTGAAATGGAAAAAAAAATAACCACTCATTATGGAAATGCTATAGAACTTATTCCAACAATTTCGGGACCTTTCGATCTTGTCTTTATCGATGCGGATAAAATTAATTACAGTAACTATTATGATCTTGTGATTGACAAAGTCAAAAAAGGTGGATTTATAATAGCTGACAATGTGTTATGGAGTGGAAAAGTTCTTCAAGAGGAAAACAAAATGGACTCAGACACCAAAGCGCTCTTGACATTTAACAGGAAAATAAAAACAGATGAACGGGTCGAAAAAGTACTTTTACCTGTCAGAGATGGACTGTTTATAATGCGTAAGGTCTAGTCATTTATTGATTGACAAATTCATGTCGGCCGTTTGTGAATTCATACTTTTTTTTCTCTCCAATTAAACTACCGGACAAATCACAGGTCATACATTTTAAATCAAAATAAAATGAAAAAAATCCCCTTTTATCTCGCTTGCTTTTTGTGTATCTCATTAGTAAATGCACAAGAAACTAAGACACCAAAGTCGCCGGCAGAATTAGCACGATCAAGGACTGATCACATGAAGACAAAGCTCAATTTAAGTGAGGAACAAAGTGAAAAGGTTTACAAGCTCAATCTTGAGCACTTAACTTTTGAACAACAGGAAAATGAAAAGCGAAAAGAGCGATTGAAAAAACATGAATCAAACATTAAGAGCATTCTAGATCCTGACCAATCAAAAAAGTTTGAGGAATTTCAGTCAAAGCGTAAGGAAAATAAAGGTCAGAGGAAAGCCTCACAAAAAAGAATGCACATGCCATCTGACCCTGAGCCTGATGAGAAACAATAATTTTTGAGCTTTTTCATCTTAACTATGTAGAAATTGAAAACAACCGTTTGTTTTTCAAGTTAATCCCAAATCTTCTCAATTTTTTCCATTTCAAGGGTGAATTCAAAAAAAATCTTCTCACCTTTGGAAGATGTCAAAAAGAGAGTACATCGACCTGCGCAGTGATACTGTAACAATACCCTCAGCTGAAATGCTGGAGGCAATGTTTAACGCTGAGGTAGGTGATGATGTCTTTGGAGAAGATCCTACCGTCAATCTATTGGAGGAAAAATCTGCAGCAATTTTTGGAATGGAGGCCGGACTATTTGTGCCATCCGGAACAATGGCAAATCAAATTGCTATCCGACTAAACACAAATTTGCAGGATGAGGTAATATGCGATAAACTTTCTCATATTTACTATTACGAAGGTGGTGGGACATTTTCAAATTCCGGTGTTTCGATTCGCTTGGTTGATGGAGATCGTGGACGCATTAATGCAACTCAGGTTGTTGAGAATATTAACGACACTGAAAGTAATTACCTGGCTGTTTCATCACTTGTTTGTATCGAAAACACTTGTAACAAGGGTGGTGGCAGTTATTATACCTTAAATGATATTAAAGAAATAGGGAAAGTTTGTAAACAAAACAACTTAAAGTTTCATATCGACGGTGCGAGGATATTTAATGCCGTGATAGAGACGAAAGAACCAACCTCGGAAATTGGAGCTCATGCCGACACACTTTCTTTTTGCTTTTCAAAAGGACTTGGCGCTCCTGTTGGCTCAATGCTTGTTTCATCCAGGATGAATATAAACAAGGCGAGAAGAATCAGGAAAGCATTCGGTGGCGGGATGCGTCAGGCCGGATATCTGGCAGCAGCATGTTTATACTCTTTAGATAACAATATAGAGAGATTAAAGGCTGATCACCTGAGAGCAACTACAATAGGTGAAACATTAAAGACTTGCTCATGGGTAGATTTTGTTATGCCTGTAGATACTAATATAATAGTATTTAGAGTTTCTAAGAACCTGTCGGTTAAAAAAATTATAGATGCTCTTTATGAAAATGGGATCAAGGCCGTACCTTTCGGAAAAAATGATATCCGTATGGTAACTCATTTAAACATTACGGATGAAATGATTGATCATATACTAAGTGTTTTACCAAAATTGATAATATAGAATATGGCATATACTTATACTGATTGCAAATTTGTAGATATACAGGATGAAAGTGATGTAGTGAAACGCTACTTTATAAAGTTTCCCGATGAGATTGAATTTCGTTTTAAAGCGGGTCAATTTGTTATGCTTGACCTGCCAATACCTGCTAAATATACGAACAGAGCCTATTCCATAGCCTCCCCTCCTTCTGAGAACAATATTTTTGAATTGGCTATCGTCTTGAACCCTCAGGGAAAAGGCACTCCTTTTCTCTTTGAAAATGCGACTAAAGGGTCAAGCGTAAAAGTTTCCAAGGCACTTGGAAAATTCACCATCACCGAACCAATTGAAAATGATATATGCTTTATCTGTACCGGTACAGGAATTGCCCCATTGCGTTCGATGCTATTGCATATTTTCAATCACAATATCCCGCATAAAAATATTTATATGGTATTTGGCAACCGATGGGAAAAGGATATTATTTATAGAACAGAAATGGAAAAGCTTGAAGCTGCTCATCCTGAATTTAAATTCATACCTGTACTGTCAAGAACTAATGATGGTTGGACAGGTGCGACAGGTTATGTTCACCCTGTCTATGAGAATCTCTTTGCAGATAAAAGACCTGCAAATTTTTATATTTGCGGTTGGGCAGATATGCTCCACGAAGCCCGGGAACGTCTAAAAAATATGGGCTACGACAGAAAACAAATTAGATTCGAGTCTTACGACTAATCAAAACACAATAGACCTCAATACCATTTAAGCTGGTGCGCAGGATAGTTTTATTGCTTTAAGATCTTCTTGACGATCTTTTGTTCCTGATTTGACAAAACAACAAAGTATATTCCTGTTTCCAGTCTGCCATTGATTTCATGGTCAAAGTCATTGAACCCTTTGGTTGCATACAATCTTTGACTTGCCAGAATTTTTCCTGCGGAATTAACAAGCATGAAATCCACCTCTGAATCTTGTTGGATCGTGTATCTGACTGTGAACCTTTCAGAAAAGGGGTTAGGTGAAATGGAATAAATGTCCAGGTCAGAGTTCATTACCAGCTTTCCGTTCTTTACTTTTACGATATTGCTGTATGAATATTTTCCGTCATAGTCAGTTTGCTTAAGCCTGTAATATGAGTAACCTTTCAAAGGTGATTTGTCATAAAGAGAATAGTTCAATACACTTGTACTGTTCCCCGCCCCTCTTTTTCTCTTCAATTCTTCAAAGGTCTCACCATCGGAAGAACGCTCTATGGTAAAATAATCATTATCGATTTCTGAAGCTGTTGTCCATACCAAAAACACTCTATCTTCTCTCAATTCTGCCTCAAATCTTGTCAAAGAAATAGGCAAGGCAATATTTCCAGTTAAGAATGAAGCGAAGTATAATGAAGTCTGTCGGGTCTCTGAACCTGAATTGGTCGAAATTGCACCTGTCCTGTACAAGAAACTATTTACATTATTGTAATTCATTTGGTACATAGCTTGTCTTGCAGATGTATCAATATTAGATACCGTGCTGAAGTTACTCACTGCCCGGTAATTTCCACTAGAATTTGTCACGGTTAATATGGTGGGACTGTTCAAAGAATAACTGGTTGGATATGTAGCTTCAATAAATTCTCTTATACCTCCACCTCCGTCTACGTCTACTCCTGTCAATTGAACTTTAGCCAATGTTGTATCTGTAGAGGTACCGGCAACTTTAAATCGGATGCGCCATTGAATTGATGCCGTAGAATGCCCAGGAATATTTATGAATGGTTGGAAGGCTTCATTATATCCGGTCGAACTTTCGTCTATTGAACTCAAAGTTGCACCACCGGCCAATTCAACGATTTCCATCCATGCATCTACTTCTGAACAAACATTCGGAAACTTATAAATTGCGCCAACTTGCCCATCACTACCGGAGATAAGAGTAGGATTTGTAAAGGCCAATATACTTCCATATCCAATGGCATAGTGATTAAAGGATAGTAATCCTCCGGTCGAAGCGGTCGCGACACCTCCACTCAAAGGTGTTGCAACGGCTATGTTTGCACCTGTCAATCCCCAGGATGAAGAAGTACTTGGTCTTGACAATGCAAAGAATAAAGTTTTACTTCCAACAGAATTGCTATAGCCTTGCTCACTTAATGTAACAGTATGTACACCCGCTGTTATAGGACTATTAGGTGTGAGAGTCCAGTAACCATAATTTAACATACTATCAATTTCAACATTATTCGATTTAATACTATTCAGAGGAAATGCAGGCAACAAAGGATCAGTTTGCACGAAAGTCGCCAATATACTTGTGAATCCTACTGCCAGAACCAAATTGGATGAGATCAGTTCATAATATTCATTTGTACCTAGAGGAAATGAGTAGTTACCGGTCGGTAAGACAGAACGTCGAAGATTTCCTATGACGTAGCTTGTGTTTGAATTTCCGGTGATTGCCGATGTTGATGTATTCGACACGTGTAATGTATTTGCCCCGGTCGATATCCGCCCTTCACTGAGTGTTAAGACCCCGGTAACTATGGTTGAATTATCCAGACTCAAACCGGACGAATTATTGATCCTCAAATGTCGGACTGTTCCGGGCAATCCGCTTCCGCTGACCTGTGCAAATGTACCATTATAAGTATAGTCTGCGCCTGAATTAAACGTTCGTGTTCCGCTCGATTGTACATTACCAATTGAACCACTGGCAGAGATCCCATCTGCGGAAGCGGTTTCTATTCCAGCCCCCGAAGAGAGTGTAAAATTTCTTCCATAACAAATGTTCTCGCCCATTGACAGAATCGAACCGCTGTTCACAACATAGTCAACATTCTGCAATACCGAAGTGCTGCTTGAGTTAAAGAGTTGTGTTCCCGACTTGGAAAAATTAAATCGTACAGAAGTAGCTGAATTTCCGCCATGTGTTATAATTCCATCAGAGTGAATATAATCTCCTGAGAGATTCAGATTAGCTGTGCTGTTGTTGCCATTCACTGCTGAAAAATTCCCTCCACTCATATTAAAATTCCCGGAAATATTTACTGTTGAAGTCTGAGAAGCGGCTACAGAAAAACCAAAATTTCCTCCGGATATCAGCAGATCATTACCTATGTTAATTGTTGAAGAATTATTTGATATCCTTAGTTCTCCGGAGCCGGTGGAAACAATCGACAAATCACCATTCACCGTGGTCAATGTTCCATTTAAATTAATGGTACTTGTCTGAGATGGGCAATTCCATGTAAAATTCTTAAATGATTGCATTCCTGTTGGTGCAGATGTATTGGTTGTATATCCAATAATCTCACAAGTTGAACCGTTCGACCAACTGGCTGCGGGGATCACACCTGCTGTTGTTGTATAATTATGCTGATACGTACCTCCGCTAGAATAGGAAATACTGGAACTGCTTAATGTTACCGTCCCTGCATTTCGAAGAGTTCCTGCTACAGATAAATCGGTTCCCGTTCCATTTGCAATTGTATATGTCACTCCAGAATTAATATTAACAGTACCACCTGCAGCAATGACAACCTGGTCTACAGTAACGTTAGCAGTTACATTGACGGTATGACCCGATTGGATAGTGATCGTTTTATGCGAACTTGTTGGAGCTGAAGTTGCAGCAACCCAGGATGATCCATTGTAGCGCTGCCATGTCGAAGTTGAATTCCATGAGCCGGATGTAATTGATCTATAATCATTGGAGACAGCAGCATATGCATCCTTGGAACCGCTGAAATTAAAATACAATAAAAAGCCCACAGAGATTGCCAGAGTTGCAAATGAAACGGCAACAACCACTTTTTTCATTTTCGTCCGCAATCTCATGCGGTTGACGATTTTTGTTCTCATTTTGGTTGATTAACTGATAAATTTTAAAATTTTAAAAGTTCGTTGCAGCAATTACCCCCCCTCCACATTTTGAGTCCCTCATTTAAGACTCAAGATTTATTTAAATCCACAAAATCATGGTTTTTACCGCTAACACTTAATACATTAACTATAAGGCTTTGTTCTTTAAAATGTACCAAATTCTTACAAAGGCGTCTCTGTCCCGAAAGGAGAAAATCATCACTTGATTTCAACAAAAAAGACCGTTTAAGCATTCGAACCATCCAAAATTTGAACAAAAAAGCTGAATACTTTCAATTTAAGCACTTTTTTTGATCAGGAAATCACAGACTGCAGTATTCAAAGTCAATCAATAAACCGAGGACAATTAAGGATCAGCAGCAGGCACCTTCAAGCACCCAAATCAAAAATCAAAAAAACATCACCCTTCTAAAAT
The DNA here is from genome assembly GCA_035341855.1 of Bacteroidia bacterium. Lineage (GTDB taxonomy): Bacteria > Bacteroidota > Bacteroidia > AKYH767-A > 2013-40CM-41-45 > QQVM01. The sequence continues at coordinate 222 of DAOQWA010000068.1, read as the reverse complement.
CCCAATTCCAAAATCAAAAAACTTCGCTATTCGCAAATCAAAAATCATCAATCAAAAATCAAAAAAACATCACAACTCAAAAATCCCAATTCCAAAATCAAAGAGCATTTGATTTACGATTGCTGATTTGCGATTTCTGATTTTTGAAGTTTTAGAAGGACGATTGCTGATTTGCGATTTTTGATAAAAAAAAACAATTACAAAGATTTCAAAGGCAACAAC
>DAOQWA010000067.1:0-13081 GCA_035341855.1 Bacteroidia bacterium | reverse complement strand
TAAATTTAATTTGATCACAAAAAAAAAGCGGACACTGTCCGCTTTTTTTTTATTTGATTTATTTATTAGTTGTTAACGATAATTCTTTTGACAATTACATTTTTGTCAGTATACACTCGTACATAATAGATTCCCGGGGAATAATCACTTAAATCAACCTGATAATTTTCCTGCCCGCTGTGTTCTGAATCCAGAATGGTCGCACCCATGTGATTTATTAATGCGAAAGATCGTATTGATTCACCGGATTTCATATTAATTCTAAATGCACCTTTTGATGGGTTAGGGAAGATCTCTATTTGATCTGATGCATTTGAGGACTCAATACCCGTTTGAATAACGACAAGATAATGGCATGAAGAAGTATCTATGCAATTTCCATTGCTTATTCTGACTGCGTAGTATCCGCTTTGGATCGGGCTGAAAGAGCTTGAAGTTTCACCTGTAATTTCCGAGTAATTATCTCCGCAGTTTAACCATTGATAGTTTGTAGCACCTAAAGTCGCTTGCAATGCGTTTCCTGAACTTGATACTGCTGTGTCAATAGGTTGAACAATCACTGTTTGATTTTGAGAACTTGTATTTCCATTTCCGTCACTGTACTCCCATGTTACCGTATAATTGCCGGGACTGGTATATATGGTCGGATTTGTAGTGGTTGCAATAATTTTACCCGCACAATTATCTGTAGCTGTAGGTGCAGTTAAAGTTGCACTACACATTGACACTACTTCAGGAAGATTTGTAATATCAGGGACAGGTTGTAAATTGTCTGATATATTTACATTTTGTGATTGAGTCACAGTGTTCCCGTTCCCGTCAGAATATTCCCATGTGATAGTGTATGTTCCGGGTGATGGAAATGAAGTTGCATCTGCTGAAGTTGCAAAGATCTGTCCGCTACAATTATCCATTGCTTCAGGTGAGCTTGCAACATATCCACAGTTTTCATTCAAATCAGGCAGGCTCGAAAGAGAAGGAACAGGATCTATATTGTCGGAGATGTTAACATTTTGTACCTGATATTCTACGTTGCCATTCCCATCATCGTATGACCAGGTGACTGAATAGCTACCTTGACTGGAATAGTATGTAGGGTCGGTTGTCGTTGCCGTGATACTTCCTGAACAGTTATCTGTAGCAGTTGGTGCGGTCAATTGTACATCACATACCGCATTAACCGGTGCAAGGCTAGGAACATCGGGAACGGGTGCAAGGTTGTCAGCTATCACAACATCTTGTACCTGCTCGGTAGTATTGCCATATCCGTCATCATAAGTCCATGTGACCTGGTAGTTTCCTGCAGAGCTGTAGCTTAATGGATCTGTCGTGGTAGCTGTTACAACTCCTTCGCAGGCATCAACTGCCTGTGGAGGAGTAAGAGTGACTGAACATGTTCCGTTCACTTGTGGTAGTGAACTTAACTGTGGTACAGGAGCAACAGTGTCAATCACGATAACTTGTTGAGATTGTGTACTTATGTTTCCATTATTGTCTTCATAAGACCAATTGATAGTATAGTTTCCAACATTAGAATAGGAGGTAGCATTGCTCGTAGTACCTGTGACGGTTCCGATGCAATCATCAGTAGCAGTTGGTGCTGAGGCTACAGCAGGACTTGTACATGTTCCATAAATTGTAGGCAGGGTGATATTGTCAGCTACCGGTGCGGTGATATCAGTGAACATACTTAGTGTCGCCGGATTAGTTGACGTGACAGCACAGGTTTCAAATAATAAACAGTCGTAATCTCCCAGGCTGCTGAAATCTACATTTGAGACTACCAGATCAACTCCTGTTTCTCCCGGGATAACTACTCCGTCTTTTCTCCATTGTCTGTAGTTTGTGTTTGCATCTACAGAAAATGTAACACTTGAGCCAAGGCATGTGCTTTGAGAACTTGGGTGGCTTGCAATAACGATTCCGCTCGGAACATTTGTTGCGCCATCGAATTCGTATGCGCCAATATCTTTTGTTCCATTTGACATGTATCCTCTTTGATCTTTACAAGGAATTGCAACAATTCCATTTGGTGCTGCAGAACTTCCCGCATCTATTGCAATACTGCTCGTATATAATGCAAGTGTTTGTGTCGGATTGAATGAATTGTTTGGCTCTAAAGTGTTGCTAAGTTCAAGATAGGGTTGTACGCCTGTTAAAGTTCCTGTGCCGGTAAATGAATAGCCTGAGCTTGTGAGTACTATATTGTAACTTTCAACAACTGATGCGCCGCTAAGAAGCGTGAAGTCATTTCCTGTGTTCGCTGCAACTATTGAGTTTTTAAGATAGAGTGTGTTTCCACCTGCATATGTCCAAATACCGGAAGTGTTTCCGGAGACTGTACAATTTGTAATATAACTACTTTGTGATCTGTCAAGACCTATACCAGATGATCCCGTATTTCCAAAAACTGTGCAGTTTGTCAGAGTCATCACAGTGCCAAAGTATCCGTTACAGATTCCACTACCATAGTCTCCTCCTACATTATTCATGATCGTGGAATTTGTGACTGTCAACACTCCGTTCGCACCAACCTGGTTGTATTTATCATTATAGATCGCTCCACCGGAACTGTTAGCATTATTGTTTCTAAGCACACAATTATCTACAGTTAGAATACCATAGTTCAAAATTCCGCCTCCCCATTGTGCCGGGTAACCTGAACTTGCAGTTTTACCATGTCGGATGGTCAGGTTTTTTATTGTAACAGTACGTCCAGCATATATCGTAAAGACACGTCTGTTTGCTGTGTTCTGCGTGCTTGCCGCTTCTATGATTGTACTCTCTGCACCCTGACCTGTAATGGTAAGGTTTTTATTAACGACGATCCCTTCGCCACTTACACCTTCTCCCGTGATGGTGCCGAAAACATTTAAAGTATCGCCGCTTGATGCAGCCGATATAGCAGCCGTAATACTTGTATAAGATGCACTTCCATCAGGATTTACACTTAAAATCGCAGCGTTCGCCTTGACGCATAATAACAATGCAATAGCATTCAATAAGATGTAGATTTTTTTCATAAATTTTAGATTGATTTGACTTGCTGTACGGAGTCTTGAAAAATTTGATGAAGTATTATCAGTGTTTTCTTACATAGTGATGTAAGAAAACACTGAGATCACTCTCAGGAAAAACAGATAATTCAATTTATTACGCTAATAAAAACCCGTTGAGATCGAAATTTTGAAATATTCTTGTTGAATCTGTTGTAAGAAAAGCTTCAATTTTTCATCCCAAATTAATTGAAGCTAAAAGAGGAAGTTCTGAAAAATTAAAAAAATCATCCGGGGATAAATACCAATCTACACAAATCGCAGATTGAATTATAAAAAAAAATTGACCTGATTGAATTGCTTTTATGTAGCAGGGTAATATTTTTTTCTTAACCAAAATGCTACATTTACTAAAGCTATCAGTGCCGGAACTTCAACCAGTGGTCCGATTACTCCTACAAATGCCTGGCCGCTATTAATGCCAAAAACACCTATCGCAACTGCAATAGCCAACTCGAAATTATTTCCGGCTGCGGTAAATGCTATGGAGGCGTTCTTAGAATAGTCTGCGCCCATTTTCTTGCTGATATAGAAGCTGACTAAAAACATGATAGCAAAATAGATGACGAGTGGAAGTGCAATAAGAAATACGTCGAAAGGAATGCTTACAATAAGTTCACCCTTTAGGCTGAACATAACAATGATGGTAAACAGAAGTGCAATTAGGGTAATCGGAGAAATTTTTGGAATGAACTTATTCTGAAACCAATCGATTCCTTTTAATTGAATTAGTACGTACCTGCTTACAATCCCTGCTGCAAAGGGAATACCAAGATATATACCTACGCTTTTCGCGATCTCTTTGATGCTAACATCTACTTCCAGTCCTCCTAAACCAAACAGGGGAGGGAGAATAGTGATGAAGAAATAGGCATATACACTATACAGGAGTACTTGAAACACACTATTCAAAGCTACCAGACCTGCTGCATATTCCCGGTTACCATCCGCTAATTCATTCCAGACTATTACCATGGCAATGCAACGTGCCAATCCGATTAATATGAGCCCGATCATATAATCAGGATGATCATGTAGGAAAATGATCGCCAATGAGAACATGAGTATTGGTCCGATTATCCAATTAAGAAGTAATGATGTGCCAAGAATTTTTGTATTACGAAAAACTTCAGACATCTTTTCATATTGTACTTTGGCAAGTGGAGGATACATCATAAGGATGAGTCCAATTGCAATGGGAATGTTTGTCGTTCCCGAAGAGAAGGAATTGATAAAATCTGATGAGGATGGATAGAAATAACCAATACCTACTCCGAGTAACATCGCAAGAAATATCCAAAGGGTAAGGTACCTGTCCAGGAAGCTCAGTTTTTTTCTCGATACTATTGTTGCGCAATCATTGTTTGCCATATTCTAAAATTCTAAGTCAATGAATTATTAATGCTGAAAGAATCTGAATTAATTGCCGATTTCTTTGTCGATGAATTCCCTGCACCAGATCTTGATTTCATCCCTTGTCCTGCGAAAGGATTCAGCGATTTCAGCTTCCGTACCACTTGCTTTAGCCGGATCATTAAAGTTTTGGTGGATTCTTTTGGCATTACCCGGAATGAAAGGACAAACTTCATTGGCATGATCACAAACAGTAATAATAAAATCAAATTTGATATCCGAATATTCATCGACATGATTAGAAGTTTGTCCGGATATGTCAATTCCGTCTTCACTCATTGTCTGCACTGCACGGGGATTCAGGCCATGAACTTCAACACCTGCACTGTAAACTTCAGCTTTTTCATTGGCGTATTTTCTCAAATAGGCTTCGGCCATTTGGCTCCGGCATGAGTTACCTGTACAGAGGACAAGGATTTTTTTCATATTCAAATATGCGTTGGAGTTTAAAAATTCAATGGCTTTTCAGCATAAACAGAGATGCTTTCGATCCCAATTTTAGTATTGCGGACCAGTTCCATTTCTTCATCGCTTAAATGTGATTGCAGAAATTCTTCCGGGAGTTCAATTTTTTTAACCTTTTGAATTTTAATGTTCTTAAATCCGTTTTCAGAGATCATGTTCAGGTATTCATCTTTTGAAACAGCGCCGCTTACACATCCTGCATAAAGCTCTGCTACTTTGATGAGAGACTGTGGTAATGGTCCGGTTAGCACGATGTCGGATACGCTGAAATGTCCGCCCGGCTTTAGAATTCTGTGTATTTCTCTAAATGCCTTGTTTTTATTCGGTACAAGATTTAAAACACAATTACTAATTACGACATCCGCTTCATCTGCCTCTACAGGGATGTTTTCAATTTCTCCCAGACGAAATTCAACATTTTTGTAACCGAGACTCTCAACATTTTTTCTTGCACGTTTTATCATTTCCGATGTCATATCGATACCGATCACTCTACCGGTCTCACCCGTTTCGGCTCTTGCCACAAAGCAATCATTACCTGCTCCTGCTCCCAGGTCAACAACGGTGTCTCCTTTTTTAATTCCTGCATATTCAGTAGGAAGTCCACAACCTAATCCCAGATCTGCGATTGGTTCATAGCCACTAAGGCCATCATAACTATCAGCCATGCTGTTCTTATTGCCATCAACACAACATGCGGGCGTGCAGCAACTTTTGTTTTCAGAGGGATCGGCCAGAGCTATTTCTGCATACTTCTCTCTGACTATTTCCTTTAACTCTTCTTCATTCTTATGGATATTTTCATTTTTCTCATCACTGCAACAAGTCGGATCACAGCAGCTTTTACTGTCTGCTGATACATGTGTGTTGCTTACTGCTGATTTTGCTTTTACGATTAGCTGGTTTTTCATAATACACTATATAAATATTAACAACATGATGACTTTACATTTTCCGGCTCTAATAGTCCGTTAAATATGTCACGAAATTTTTTCATTGATTTAAGATCCAGACAATAGCAGACAGCATTTCCTTCAATGGTGCCTTTAATGAGTCCGGCGTTTTTTAGTTCTTTCAAATGCTGCGAAACTGTCGGTTGAGCAAGTGGGAGTTTGTCTACTATATCTCCGCATACGCAGGCATTCACCTTGGCTAAATATTGAACAATTGCAATACGGGCAGGATGCGATAATGCCTTGGCCGCTATTGCTAATTCGTTCTGTTGTTTCGTAAAAAAATCTAGTTTAGAAGCCCCCATATCTTTAATTGTATATCGCAATATTACGATATAGATTGAAACCTGTCAAGAAAAAAAAAAATTATTTTTGTTTTTCTTGGTTATTGCATAAAAAAAGGGCTCCCATCGGGAGCCCTTTTTTATTTCATTTGAGAAAATTATTTAAACGATCTCCATTTTTCCTTTTTTACTGACGGATTTTTTTTCAGGAGATGATGTAAATTCTCTCTTTAATATATCTACATAGTTCAATTCTTCCCAAGGGAACAACTTCACCTTCATTTTGATCTCATTCTTTTTGCCTTTGTTGAAAGTCTTTTCTTTGATTTGCATTTCTCGACCCATATGTCCGTAAGCAGCAGTCTCCTGATAGATAGGAGTGCGTAATTTGAAGCGCTGCTCAATGGCATAAGGTCTCATGTCGTAAAGTTTTTCAATCTTACGACTTAGTTCGCCATCGCTCATTTTCAATTTTGAAGTTCCATAGGTGGTGATATATAATCCAACAGGCTCAGCTACACCGATAGCATAAGCCACCTGAACTAATACCTCATCACACAATCCTGCTGCAACCATGTTTTTGGCAATGTGCCTTGTTGCATATGCAGCAGAGCGATCTACTTTTGAAGGATCTTTACCGGAAAATGCTCCACCTCCATGTGCGCCTTTTCCTCCGTAAGTATCTACGATGATTTTGCGGCCTGTTAATCCTGTATCACCGTGTGGTCCACCAATCACAAATTTGCCGGTAGGGTTTACATGGTACTTAATTTTATCATTGAACAAAGCCTGAACACGCTTAGGTAATTTTTTCATCACCCTCGGGATCAGAATATTGATAACATCATCCTTTATCCGCTTTAACATAGCAGAATCTTTGTCAAAATCATCATGCTGAGTTGAAATAACTATAGTATCAATGCGCACAGGTTGGTTGTTGTCATCGTACTCAATTGTTACCTGTGACTTAGCATCAGGACGAAGGTACTTCATCACTTTTGCTTCACGACGGATAGCGGCAAGCTCACGAAGTAGGGTATGTGCCAACTCTAAAGGAAGTGGCATGTAGTTATCAGTCTCACGGCATGCATAACCGAACATCATTCCCTGATCACCTGCCCCTTGTTTCCATGGGTCTTTCTTTTCTACACCCTGGTTGATGTCTGCAGATTGCTCGTGGATTGCACTCAGTATACCACATGAATTGGCTTCGAACATATATTCGCTTTGAGTGTATCCAATTTGCTTGATTACATTTCTTGCGATTTCCTGCACATCAAGATATGCTTCAGATTTAACTTCACCTGCCAGGACTACCTGTCCGGTAGTCACCAATGTTTCACAGGCAACTTTCGACTGTGGGTCATAAGCTAAAAAGTAATCGATCAATGCATCGGATACCTGGTCTGCGACCTTGTCCGGATGCCCTTCAGAAACTGACTCGGAAGTGAACAAATAAGACATGTTTTTTCTTTAGATTTTTAAGTAATTATTTAAGAAGATGAAAGGGAAGGGATCCGGCGAACACAATGAAAAATGCGTATTAGCATTTTTTACCGTGGTTGCAATATTGTTCTCTGCATACACAGAGCAATCAAATTTTTCCACTTGCGGTGCAAAAGTACTGAAAAAAAACACTGCGATATCTCTAAAACACTGTTTTTTTTCTATTCCCGGTGATATCAATGACCGTCCTGACCTTGATTTTTTCCAAAATTCAGGTAAAAAGGCTGCCTGTAGTGGATCAATTATTTTTGCCCTTGAAAAAGATGTTCACAGTATTGTTGCCGGTTTCGTACTTAAGTACAGATCCGGTCAGATTGTACGAGTTAATGATCTCATAAGAAACAGGGTAGATCTTGCCTTTATCGAAGCATTTCAGCCTACCACTTTCGTCGATCCATGCCACACCTTCTGTTCCAAGTTGAAAATCTCCGGGAGTATAATTTTCCAGTGTGTATTCTTTGCCCTCATATATTACGTTGAACATCCGGTTGTATGCATAAACTATGACATTGCCTTTAACGAAAAAAAAGTCAGGCCGATCTGCAAGCACTCGTCTGGTGGCACCATTAGAAAAGATCCGAAAATCTCCGAGGTTATCTACATAAGCCATGATACCATATCCGACTTTAAAAGAGTCAGGAGGAAAGGTTTCAACAATGGCTGAATCGCCCTTATAGAATAAATGAAAATACTGATCGTAGTCGTCCACGTAAGCTACAATATCTCTTCCCGCCTCATAGGCCAGTGGAGCAATATTGTCGAGTATATGAATCTTCCCTTGATAAAAGACGTTGAAAAATCCACTTTGATTTACCCATGCCAGAGTATTGCTTCCGGCATCAATGCTTCTGGGTTTGTCAAGTAATGAGTTTTCCAATAATGCTTCTTTTCCATCATAGTAAACAGATAACGTGTATTTTGAATCGTCAAAATAAGCAAGCAAGCTATCATCTAACACGACGATACTATTGTAATAGCTTAATAGTTTTTTTTCACCTCTATCGAAGACGTATAGTACCGAGCCAACCTTATATGCAATCAGGTAATCGGAAACCTGGTAGGAAAAATCTGCCGCATTTAATTGATAGCTTGACTTGCCATTGTAATAAATTTTAAAGTCATTCTTATTGTCTATATAGGCTATGGCAGATTGACCGAACTTGTATGACTTTACCGGCATATACTCCAATTGCTTGAACTGCCCATTGTCGAAGGCTTGCAGGTATCCCCTATAGTCGGTGAAAGCTGAAATATTCTGAGCACCTGAATAAAGAGGAATTATTAAGAGCAGAACATAAGTGAACAGTGAAATTATTTTCAAAATATATCAGGTATTATTGAAGAGGTTTAATTTTTTCTTCTTTGGAACCGCTTTTCATGGTGAGTTGCTGAAAGATATCTTCGAGCTTTTGTTCCTGCTTTTGTAAAGAAAGGATCCCGATATCATTTTCAACGGCATAACGAAACAGGGTGGCTCTCGCATCACTTCCAGCTTGAGCACTTATTTTCCAGTTGTTGCCGGAAATATTTTCAGCTGACGAAATCCCATTTATCTGCAGGATTGAGTTTTTATCTGCCGGCTTATCAAACTCTACCAGAATTATATCAGCGGCTTTATTGCCTGTGTTTAGACTTTCAGTAGAACCATCAGCAACGATCTTGCCGTGATTAATTATAATCACCCTGTCGCAGATGGCTTCCACTTCTTGCATAATATGAGTCGAAAGGATAACCGTTTTTTCTTTTCCTAAAGTTCGGATAAGCTGACGAATATCTGCCAACTGATTCGGGTCCAGTCCTGTCGTAGGTTCATCTAATATTAACACTTTCGGATCATGAATCAATGCCTGTGCTAAGCCTACCCGTTGACGAAAACCTTTTGACAGCGCTCCGATTTTTTTATGCTGCTCAATGCCCAAACCGGTAATATCAATCATCTCTGCCACTCTTTTGCTCTTTGAACCACTGAGATGATGTAATCCTGCAATAAACTCCAGGTACTCCTTGATATACATGTCAGTGTATAACGGGTTGTTCTCGGGTAAATAACCAACATTTTTTCTGACTTCCAGAGATGCTTCAGTAACATCGTAGCCACAGACTTCAACCTCACCTATGCTCTGTGGGATAAAGCAAGTTATGATTTTCATCATCGTTGATTTGCCTGCTCCGTTAGGCCCAAGAAAACCAACAACACTTCCTGCTTCAACGGTGAAGCTTACGTCGTCCAGGGCTTTCTGGCTTCCATAAAGTTTTGTGATATTTCTGACAGATACAGACATTTCAATAGCTTTCTAAGATGATTGGCAAATTTACGGTTTTCTCCGTAAGGTTCGTCCGATTAAATTATAAATCGCCCGGAGATCTGCCCGCTTGGGTACATGCTTTATTAAAAAATTAGAGCATGTCGCTAACATTTTTTTACTTTAGCTCCATGAGGGGATTGGTGATTAAATCCACAGGGTCACAATATTTGGTGAGGTTCGACGATGGCATGATTCTTTTGTGCCGGATCAGAGGTAATCTGCGGATGAAAGATTTTGAAGCGACTAATCCTATCACTGTGGGTGATATCGTTGAAGTAGAGTGGAAGAAGGGCGATGACGTTGGGCAAATCACGGATATGTTGCCCAGGAAGAATTATATCATACGAAAGTCGGTCAAATTATCGAGGCAGGTTCAGATTTTGGCTGCTAATATCGACAGGGCTTTTGTTGTTGCAACTCCTTTGTTGCCTAAAACATCCTTAGGTTTTATTGATCGTTTTTTAGCTACAGCAGAAGCATATAGTATTTCCGGAGGGATAATTTGGAATAAGGCGGATCTTTATACAGACGAGATCTGGGAATACGTTGAGCAAACAAAAAATTTATATGAGAGTATCGGATATAAAGTCTTTAGTGTTTCTGCTATAAATGGTTTTGGCTTTCAGGCATTAATTGACGAAATGAATGGCAAGGTGAATTTATTTTCCGGCCATAGCGGGGTTGGAAAGTCATCGCTTATCAATGCTCTCATCCCGGGCATGAAACTGAAAACTGCCGCTATCTCATCTCAACATTTAAAAGGAAAACATACCACTACATTCGCTGAAATGCATTTGTTGCCCGAAGGTGGATATATTATCGACACACCGGGTATCAGAGAATTTGGTATGATAGATTTTGATACTTATGAGGTCTCTCATTTCTTTCCTGAGATTTTTGAAGCTTCTAAACAATGTCAGTATGGCAACTGCATTCATCTTAATGAAAAAAATTGCGCCGTAAAGAAAGCCGTTGAATCAGGTTTGATCTCCGCTAGCAGATTTGACAGCTATCTGAGCATTTTAACAAAACAGGATGTTTTTAAATAGGATCGTATATCCGACAAAATACTGATAAACAATGAGGGCAGTCATCCAACGTGTAAGCGAAGCCTCGGTAAGCATTCAAGGGGAAGTAAAATCCAAAATAGCATCGGGTTTTCTCATTCTGCTAGGCATAGAAGAAGCCGACGAAGAAGAAGATGTTCATTGGCTTGCCGGAAAGATCAGCCGCCTGAGGATCATGCCGGATTCAGAGGGTGTAATGAACAGATCGATCGAGGAAAGTCAAGGAGATGTAATTGTGGTCAGCCAATTTACATTGCATGCAAAGACAAAGAAAGGAAACCGACCTTCGTATATTCACGCCGCAGGTCCTGAGAAGGCTATCCCTCTTTATGATCTCTTTATAAGAACTCTTGAATCGATACTCAATAAAAAGGTTGGATCAGGTGAATTTGGAGCAGACATGAAAGTCGCTCTGGTAAATGACGGACCGGTAACGATCCTGATCGATACTAAAAATAAAGAGTAATGAATTAATTTACCTCATCATGAAAAACAACTATTCATCTCTGACTATTTCAGAAGCTCAAAAGGCTGTTGACAATTGGATTAACAAGTTTGGTGTACGCTATTTTAATGAGCTGACCAATATGGCACTTCTAAGCGAAGAAGTTGGAGAAGTTGCACGAATTATTGCCCGTACTTATGGTGAACAAAGTTCAAAGGATAGTGATCTGAAAAAAAACCTTCCCGACGAGATGGCTGATGTCTTGTTTGTGCTGATCTGCCTGGCAAACCAAACCGGAATCGATCTCAATGAAGCCTTTCATAAAAATTTGGAGAAGAAAATGAGCAGGGATCAGGACAGGCATCTTTACAATCCGAAGCTTAAATGAATGTAAGTTTGTGATTTGCTCTCACATGCAAAATTTTTAGAATTGTATTGAGAATTTATAACTATTAATGACACAGTCTTCAAATGAACTAATTCTGCTTTCTTTTCGCCCGTCGTTGATTTCGGGTCTCTGGGTCTTCATGAAAAAAGTATCTAAAGTCAATTGTCAGGTAATTTCCCAATAGTTCAACTTCAGAAAACGCGTTCGGGTCAGTAGGCAACTTATTCGGTTTTACATATTCGGTCCTGCTCAGGTAGATATAGTTAAAAGGACGATGATAAGAGGCACCAATATAAATGTATCCGCTTTTTTCGGTTCTCCATTCCCAGCCAATATTTGCAATAACAGCCCCTTGAGCAACATGATTTCTGAACGAGACTTGATTAAAGTTCGTATCAAATGTCTGTACGGCACTGGCAAACATATCAAGACTGGAACCCATGGAGACATTCATATATAATTTTTCGCTGAGCTGAATATAAACGAGCATTGATACAGGAATTTCATAGCCGATTATTCTGAAGTTTGCTTCACGGGAATAATCCTGATCCTGAATTTTCAAGTTGTATTTTCTCTTAACATAATTTATTCCTGACTCAAGACTGATCAGGTCTGAAAATCCTCGACGAACGACCATACCGAAAGAATATCCTGATTTTAAACCAAGAGTAAAATCTACATCTAAGTCTGAGTTCAAAGTTTCACCCGTCCCGATGAAGTTTACAGGAAAGATCGGCTTTACTTGAAGACCAACAGTTGTCACATTCCTTTGAGCTTGTGTGAGATGACAAGTGCAGCAAAGCAATGTGATAAAAAAAAGTTTTCTAAAGAACACCTTTATCATCCTTTAATCTCCAAGATCATTCAAGAGTTTTGATTTTATTAAGAAAGCTCATCAGTGCTATCCAGTATTCCTGATTTTGCGGAGCAGAGGTCCACAATACCTTAGAGCCATGGTCGCCTTCTTTTTTAGGGATATACTGAATTTTAATTCTTGAATTCACATCTTTTAGAAGGTCGGTAACATTATCTGCTTCTGCTTTCGACGATGTTGCAAATAATGGTTTGTCAAAAGTTTTTATTGCATCCCTGATATAGTTTTTGTCACTGAAATATTCTCCCGGGCTGAATAAGGCAACAGCGCTCACTCTTTCATGTGTTGCGGCAATTTTCAAAGCAAGAGAGGCAGAATATGAGC
>DAOQWA010000066.1:0-13209 GCA_035341855.1 Bacteroidia bacterium | reverse complement strand
ATGAAGCCATCATTCAGAGTAATTCCCTCTGTTATCGCTTGCATATCTTCCTTCTTAAGAGGAGAATCAAGTTCAACCTGATAAATTTTATGCACCTCGAAACTTGGGTGGGTTAATTTTCTTGCCATATCACCGTCATTAGTGAATAACAACACCCCTGTTGTATTTCTGTCAAGCCTGCCGACAGGATAGACTCGCTCCTTACATGCCTTTGCAATCAGGTTCATCACCGTTTTTCGTTCTTCAGGATCATCAGTCGTGGTGATAAAATCTTTTGGCTTATTTAAAAGTATATAAACCAATCGCTCTCCACGTAAAGTTTCATTATTATATTTTACAACATCTCCGCTTTGAACCTTGTATCCCATTTCGGTGATGACCTCACCATTTACAGTGATCACACCCACTTTGATCATCTCATCTGCTTCTCTGCGGGAACATATTCCTGCATTGGCGATAAATTTATTCAGTCTGGTACCATCAGCAAGGTTTTCACTTGCAAAAGCATCTTTATTTTTCTTATTTGAACTCGCTGTGGCCTTTTTTCTGTCTCCGTAAAGTTCGTGTGATTCTTTTCGATTCCACTTCTTGTCTCCGCCTTCTCGTAAGGGTCTGTCAAATTTTCCCGGCTCAGATCTCTTATAATTGTCGTCTTGTCCTACACGCTTTCGCTTTTCTGTTGTGCCATCACCATCAGGACGAAAATATTTTCCTTCCGAACGACCTTTTGCGGGTCTGGAGAATTTCTCCGATTTGTCATTTGATTTCCGTGAGTTTGAATCGTCTCTCCGCAATCCTGAATAGCGACGATCTTCACTCCGTGCCGGGCTATTGCGATCTAAACTCCTTCTTTCAGTTTTATCTTTATCCTCCCTCTTGAAATAAGGTTTCCGATCATCACCTAATCGCCTGTCTGAACGGTCACCTCTACCCTGAGTTTTATCATCAAAAGCACGACTATCAACACGCCCACCGGAAGCTCTTCTTTGATACAGTCCGGTTCCCCCACGTTCCTTATGTTCACCATCACGACTCCGTAAGGGCTTTGTATCAGCCTCACGCTTTTCAGATTTTGAGCCGGAGGATCTTCGCTTCGTTCCACGCCCAACAATCTGAGTTTCTTTTGCAGGTATGAAACTTTTTGATTGTCCTTTACCCCGTCCCTTTGTGCCTTTACTTGGCTTACGCACTCCTGCCTTGGCTCCCGCAGACTTCTTCCCTGTACCTCCTTTACGGCCGGGTGCTTTTGCTTTCCTGAACTTTCCCATGGATGTATTTTGTGGGGCAAATTTAGTGAATATAAAGGGTATTTCTGAGCTTTATTTTCAGGAGTATTTCAGTCGTGAACCGCCCCTTTCATGAGCTTAAAGCATTGGATAAAAAGCGTCAATGATATGTTCCAGGGAGCTGTATTTGCTATTGGTTACAATAATGATAACATCAAATCGGGATTCTTTTCCCGGATGTACTTCACGTGCATAATTATCGGAAGCTTTGATGATCTGCCGTTGTTTTTTTCTAGAAATTAATAAAGAAGGGTCACTCAGGTAAGCAGATGTTCTGGTTTTCACTTCAACAAAAACAAGCATTCCGTTTTGTTCAGCAACAATATCAACTTCAGCCCGGTCAAAGGTATAATTTCTCTCGTAAATCACATAACCATTCTGCTGCAAATGTTTTACAGCCATTTCCTCGCCTACCTTACCGAGTTCCTTTGAATTCATCAGGAATGAAAAGTGAGCGACATTTTATCACCAACCTTTATGGTTGCCTCTCTGCCAAAAATTAAGGGATAGTTATTTTGAATGTGTCCGGCAGGAAATCCGAAAAAGACAGGATAATTGTACTCTTCAACAGCCTCGTGGATGATCTCCTCCGCAGTTTTTCCAAAAGGTATATCGTTGTCCTTCATGTCGGTCATCCCACCAACGATCAATCCCGCCAAAGATGCCAGCTTGCCACTGCGTTTTAACTGCATCATCATCCTGTCAATGTGATACAGGTATTCGTCAAGGTCTTCAAGAAAAAGAATCTTTCCATTGCAGTCAATATCTGATGGAGTACCACTCAAAGTATGAAGCAACGACAAATTTCCTCCAACCAAAGTTCCTCTTGCCGAACCGGCCCGGTTTAACTTTGCCATGGATTCTGATTGTTTAGATACAGTATAACGCAATCGTTGTCCGAAAAGTGCATCCTTGATCACACTCAGACAATTTGCATTCACCTTTGCAAGGGTAAGGCCCATAGGTGCATGAAGAGTTTCAACTTCAACGATTTTATTGGCGTGAGAATGAATGGCCGTAATATCGCTGAAGCCGATTAGCCATTTTGGATTTTTTGAAAAACGTTTCCAATCGATCTGATCAATAAACCGAACTGTTCCATAGCCGCCACGTGCAAATAAAATGGCGGCTGATTTACTATTCAAAGCCGATTGAAAATCAGCCCTGCGTTCATCATCGGTTCCGGCAAACTGTCTGTCGGTTTTAAATAAGTTCTTGCCGTATTTCACATCCAGACCCCAGGATTGTAGCGTATCGACGGCCATTTTCAGCTCAACTTTAGAAACCTTCCTGGCCGTTGAAACTATCGTCACAGAATCACCTTCTTTCAAATAGGGTGGTCGAATCATATTCTTATCTTTGCCGCGAAGTTATGGAATTTTGTGGGCAGAGAAAGACAAATGACCCCAATGATCTCATTAACCATATTATATGCTGATTCTCACAGCTTAGAAAAATAATTATGAAACGCACACTCGTTACTGCAGCCTTACCATATGCAAATGGTCCTGTGCATATCGGTCACCTCGCAGGTGCCTATTTGCCTTCCGATATATATGTAAGATACTTACGTGCAATGGAGACAGATGTCAGGTATATCTGTGGGTCTGATGAACACGGTGTTCCGATCACGCTACGTGCCAGAAAAGAAGGGATCACACCACAGCAGGTAGTCGATAAATATCATGGAATTATAAAAAAAAGTTTTGAGGATTTTGGGATCAGCTTTGACATTTATCACAGAACATCTTCTCCTGTTCATCATAAAACAGCTGCTGATTTTTTCACAACCCTGCATGATAAAAATATATTTACGGAAGAAACTACGGAACAGTATTACGACGAAGAAGCTAAAACATTCTTAGCTGACCGATATATTACGGGTACCTGTCCGAATTGCAGCAATCCCAATGCCTATGGTGATCAATGTGAAAAATGCGGCAAGAGCCTTTCGCCGGCCGATCTGATAAACCCTCATTCGCAGCTGAGTGGCAAGGCTCCTATCCTGCGCAAAACAAAACACTGGTACCTTCCGCTTGATCGTTTTCAAAAGGAATGGTTAGAGGATTGGATAAAAAGTCATGAGAATGACTGGAAAAATAATGCTTATGGTCAATGCAAATCATGGCTTGATCAGGGTTTGCAACCTCGTGCAGTAACGCGTGACCTTGACTGGGGTGTTCCGGTACCTTTGAATGATGCGGAAGGAAAAGTTCTGTATGTATGGTTTGATGCCCCGATAGGGTATATCTCTGCTACAAAAGCACTTTATGAAAACACATCTAACCCACAAGGTTGGGAACCATACTGGAAAGATAAAGACACCCGTTTGTTACACTTTATCGGGAAGGATAATATCGTTTTTCATTGTATCATCTTTCCTGCAATGCTAAAAGCTCATGGAGAATTTATTCTCCCTGAGAATATTCCGGCCAATGAATTTCTGAATCTCGAAGGAGAAAAAATATCTACATCGCGAAACTGGGCTGTCTGGCTTCACGAATACCTTGAAGAGTTTCCTGACAAGCAAGACGTCTTACGTTATACACTTTGTGCGACAGCCCCGGAAAACAAAGACAATGATTTCACCTGGAAAGATTTTCAAGCCAGAAATAACAATGAGCTTGTTGCCATCCTTGGAAATTTTGTCAATCGAACATTGGTGCTCACTCAAAAATATTTTGAAGGAAAGGTTCCTAAACAAGGTGAACTTAGTAAAGAAGATGAACAATGTCTGGAGCTCATTAAAACAACACCAAAACGTATTGAGGAAAATATATTAAAATTCCGATTCCGGGATGCATTGTTTGAATTGATGAATCTTGCCAGGGTTGGAAATAAATACCTGGCCGATCAGGAGCCATGGAAATTGCATGCAAGTAATCCGGAAAGAGTAGCAACCATTCTAAATATTTCGCTTGAGATCACTGCATCACTTGCTTATTTCATGGAGCCATTTCTTCCATTCACCTCCGCAAAATTATTGTCCATGCTAAATCTCAAGGAACAATCATGGATAAAAATCATCGGACAAAGAATTTTCAAAAGCGGTCATGCACTGAATGAAGCTTCCCTTCTTTTTGAAAAAATCGAGGACACGGAAATACAAAAACAAATGGACAAACTTGAAGCCAGTAAAGCCGAAAATGAGGCCGCCGGGTCAGGACCTGCTCCTTCAAAAGAAGTGACAAGTTTTGATGACTTTCAAAAGATGGATATCAGGGTCGGAACAATATTGTCTGCAGAGCGTGTACCTAAAACGGACAAACTTTTGAAGCTGATCATCGATACAGGCATTGATAAACGCACCGTCGTTTCAGGAATTGCCGGAGATTATAAACCTGAAGATATCGTCGGACAGCAAGTAAGCATATTATTAAACCTGGCTCCAAGAAAAATTAAAGGTATAGAGTCGCAAGGTATGATACTCATGGCCGAAAATGCAAAAGGGGAACTGTCTTTTGTTGCTCCAACTAAACCTATGGATAATGGAGGAACGATCAGATAGAAATTGTTCTCATCAGAACTTTCCGGCTTGGTTGAATTAATTTTAAACAGCTTACAATGTTCTGCATTGAAAGGGTCTTTGATAAGTTTTAACAGCAGACTTATCTATTCGTGCTAAATTCATTTTTTCAAAACTTATCAGGCTTTAAAAAACGATCCAAACTGTCTTCAATTTGTGAGGCAAAATAAAAACAATCGTTTTTAGCCTAAAAAGGCACATAAACCCGAATTGGATATGCTTATTTTGGACCAAAAAAGCTATCAAAGCCCTTTGGCTTGCAGAATATTTTTTCTATCTTTGCGAAGATTTTAGAAGGATAAATGAAGGGGACCACAGTCCCCTTTTTTATTAGCATCTCATGAACCTCAAAGAACAAATCATTGATTTGGTGAACATTAAACTGGAAGGAACTCAGAACTTTCTAGTCGAAGTAAAGGTGAGCCCTTCAAAAATCATTGTCAGTCTGGATAATCCAAATGGCATGAAACTGGACGATTGCATTGCTGTAAATCGTCATTTGCAAAAAGAATTAGAGAACAGCGATGTTTTCGAAAAGCATGAACTTGAGGTGGGTTCACCTGGAATGGAAGAGCCTCTAAAAGTGTTAAAACAGTTCCATAAGCGCATAGGACAAAAGGTGACTGTTCTTACCTTTGATGGAATGAAAAAGTTAGGAACTCTCCTGGCAGCTGATGAAAAAATGCTCAGCCTGGAAGAAGAGCTGACCATCAAAACAGGAAAGAAAAAAGAAATTCAAAAAAACAAAATAGAAATACCCTTCGATCAGATCAAGGAAACTAAAGTTAACTTCTCTTTCGACAAAATCATTTGACACAAATGAAAAAGACACTGGAAAAAAACGAACATGCTGAATTGGTAGATGCCTTTTCAGAATTTAAAGAACTAAAAAACATCGACCGTGCCAGTATGATGAGCATTCTGGAGGACGTGTTTAAAAATATGATCAAGAAGAAATACGGCACCGCCGATAATTTCGATATTGTCATCAATACTGACAAGGGAGACCTTGAAGCCTTTCGTAATCGTCTGATTGTAGAAGATAATGAAGTGGAAGATGAAGCTACACAGATATCGTATTCCGAAGCCATCAAAGTTGAACCTGACTTTGAAGTTGGTGAGGATTTTTCTGAAAAGATCCGCTTCTCAGATTTCGGACGCCGTGCAGTACTTGCTGCACGTCAGAATCTCATGGCACGCGTTCAGGAGCTTGAGAAAGAAGGCATCTTCAAAAAATATAAAGACCGTGTGGGAGAAATTATTACCGGAGAGGTTTATCAGACGTGGAAGAAAGAAACTTTGGTTATGGATGACGACAGTAATGAACTTATCCTGCCTAAGAACGAACAGATCCCGAGTGATTTTTTCAAAAAAGGCGATAGCGTTCGCGCAGTCGTATTACGTGTTGAAATGATCAATGGGACACCAAAGATTATTCTTTCTCGTACCTCACCACTTTTCCTCGAAAAATTATTCGAACTGGAAGTACCGGAAGTATTCGATGGATTGATCACTTTGAAAAAAATTGTTCGTGAACCGGGAGAGCGTGCAAAGGTTGCTGTTGAAAGTTACGATGATCGCATCGACCCTGTTGGAGCCTGCGTTGGAATGAAAGGATCCCGTATCCATGGTATCGTTCGCGAATTACGCAATGAAAACATAGATGTAATCAATTATACTACCAACAACCCACTTTTCATATCCCGTGCACTGGCTCCGGCTAAAATCACGACAATTAAATTGGACGAAGAGAAGAAACGCGCTTCGGTATTTTTAAAGCCGGATCAGGTATCATTAGCTATCGGAAAAGGTGGTAATAATATCAAACTTGCAGGAAGATTAACAGGATACGAAATCGATGTCTATCGTGATACAGATGAAGAAGGAGAAGATGTCGACATCGACGAGTTTTCAGATGAAATCGAACCTTGGATCATCGATGAACTTAAGAATATCGGCTGTGATACAGCAAAGAGTGTTCTTGATGTCCCTATTGAAGATCTGGTGAGACGTACAGACCTTGAAGAAGAAACGATCAAAGAGGTTATACGCATTCTGAAATCTGAATTTGAATAAATATACCGGTGAAAGTGGATGTACAACACCCTTTCCCAACAATAATAATTCTTACCTTGCAGGAGCTCTGACGCTTATACCTGAGAGGCCGATTAAAATTTATGGCAGAAACATTAAAGTCAATCCGTTTAAGCAAAGCGATCAAGGAATTTAACCTAAGCCTTGATCACATTGTTGATTTCCTCAAGAATGAAGGGATCGACGTGGAAAGCAACCCCAACACGAAGTTGCCGGGGGATGCTTATGCCCTGCTTTTAAAGGAATTTCAGGGAGACAAGGTAGCGAAGGAAGAAGCCCAACAACTGGCACAATCTAAATTACGAAAAGATGTTGCGGTTGTTCTTGATGCGGAAGACAGCAAGAAACCTTCCTCACCAAAAGAAGAAGAAGGAAGTGAAATCCTGATAAAAAATATTAGTGTTGCCGATCTTTTAAAGGAAGAGAAACCTGCCAAGAAAAAAGCTGCAGCAAAGGCTGAACCTAAAGAAAAGGCAAAAGCCAAGGAGAAGGAAAAAGAGAAAGAACCAGAAGTTATCAAAGCCAAGGCTGATAAAGTCGGTGGTATCAAGCTTGTCGGAAAAATTGAAATAGAAGAAAAACCTGCTAAGGGGGAAAAGAAAAAAACTGCGGCAAAGAAAAAGACTGAAGAAGTCGAAGAGAAAAAAGTTGCTGACAAAGCTAAAACTACCAAGAAGGGAAAGTCTAAAAAGGAAGAGAAAGAAGAAATAATTGAAGCTCCCCGGGTAGAAACTCCGATAGCCGAAGTTGAAGTGCCACCAACAGCTGAAACTCCTGTTGACACTCCACAAGAAATTTCTGCAGAATCCAAGGCTGCAGACGATACCGATAAAGGTGGTGATACTACATCTCCTGAAGTTAGTCCTGATGTACCTCCGACTGTTTCACCGGAAGAACCAAAAGATGAAATTCATCGTGTCAGCTTCAAGCAACTTTCCGGTCCAACTGTATTGGGAAAAATTGACCTTCCTGCTCCTGCCGCCAAACGAAAGCCGGTAGCATCTTCTTCCGGAGCTGTTGAAGACAGAGGCAAGAAAAAACGTAAACGTACAGATCGGAAAAGCGGAGCACAACCTGTTCCACAGGATAAACGCGATACAACACGTAGTACCAGTCCTCCAAGAGGAAGAGGTGGTTTTACTTCCACACCTAAAGCTGAGCCTACAGAAAAAGAAATTCAGGATCAGATCAAAGCCACTCTTGCTCGTCTCAGTAGTGGAGGAAAATCGAAATCCTCTAAGATGCGTAAAGCTCGTCGTGAAGAACGTGCTGAAGAACAAAGAGAACTGGCAGCTGAAGAGCAATCAGGACAAAAGACAATCAAAGTAACTGAATTCGTTACAGCGAATGAACTGGCAAAGATGATGGATGTCTCCGTGACCGAAGTTATCTCTACATTCATGTCACTAGGAATGTTTGTTTCAATCAATCAACGTTTGGATGCAGAGGCATTGAAAGTTGTAGCTGAAGAATTCGGCTTCGAAGTAGAATTCGTTTCTGCCGATGTTTCTGAAACCATCATGACTGAAGAAGATGACCCTGCTGATCTCACGGAGAGAGCACCGATCGTCACTGTGATGGGACACGTTGACCATGGTAAAACTTCATTGCTTGACCATATCCGAAAAGCTAACGTTATTGCCGGTGAAGCCGGTGGTATCACTCAGCACATCGGAGCCTATGCAGTACAACTTGAAAATGGCAAACAAATGACTTTCCTCGATACACCGGGACACGAAGCCTTTACGGCGATGCGTGCACGTGGAGCGAAAGTAACCGACATAGCCATTATCGTAATATCTGCTGATGATAACGTGATGCCTCAAACAGTAGAAGCAATCAATCACGCTCAGGCAGCAAATGTTCCAATGGTATTTGCTATCAACAAAGTTGATAAAGAGGGGGCAAATCCTGAGAGGATAAAAGAACAGTTAGCGAAAATGAATATCCTCGTGGAAGATTGGGGTGGAAAATATCAGTGTCAGGAAATTTCTGCTAAGAAAGGTTTAAATATTGACGCCCTCCTCGAAAAGGTATTACTCGAAGCTGAACTCTTAGAACTCAAAGCAAACCCAAACCGCCGTGCCAACGGTACGGTTATCGAGTCGATGCTTGATAAAGGTCGCGGCTATGTGATGACAGTCCTTGTACAAACAGGAACACTTCGTGTTGGTGATGTTTTGCTTGCCGGTTGTTATAGCGGAAGAGTAAAAGCTTTATATAATGAGCGTGGCTTCAGGATCAAAGAAGCAGGTCCTTCTTATCCTGCGCAGGTCTTAGGTATGACCGGTGCACCGCAAGCCGGTGACCTCTTCAATGTAATGGAAGATGAACGGGAAGCACGTGACATTGCAAACAAGCGCTTGCAACTACAGCGTGAGCAGGGTATTCGTACACACAAACACATCACCCTTGATGAAATTGGTCGTCGTTTGGCTATTGGAAACTTCAAGGAATTGAATGTTATCGTAAAAGGTGACGTTGATGGATCTATAGAAGCTCTTGCGGATTCATTGTTGAAACTTTCAACTGCTGAGATCCAGATCAACATCATCCATAAATCTGTCGGTCAAATTTCTGAATCAGACGTACTGCTTGCCTCTGCATCAAATGCAATCATTATCGGATTCCAGGTTCGTCCTTCTATAAATGCACGCAAACTTGCAGAGAGCGAGCAAATTGAAATTCGCCTCTACTCTATCATTTATAACGCAATATCTGAGCTTAAACAGGCGATGGAGGGAATGTTAGCTCCTGAGTTCCAGGAGAAGATCGTTGGAAATATCGAGATCCGTGAGATCTTTAAAATCCCTAAAGTTGGAACGATCGCAGGTTGTATGGTACTCGATGGAAAGATCACACGCAACACTAAAGTTCGCGTAGTTAGAGATGGTATCGTCGTGTTCAGTGGTGAATTAGCTTCCCTGAAGCGTTTCAAAGACGATGTGAAAGATGTTTCAGCAGGATACGAGTGTGGACTAAGCATTACCAACTTTAACGATATTAAAGAAGGAGATATCATTGAAGGTTATGAAATGGTCGAAGTAAAAAGAACATTGGCATAGTTCGACAAGCCAACGTATTTTGAAAAAAGAAATCCCCGTAGATTAATCTGCGGGGATTTCTTTTTTCCTCCATATTATTTCAAGGGTGGAAGTCGCACATCATCAGGTACAACAAAGGTTGTAGGAAATTGACCTTCTAGTTCAGATAAAAGCTTTTTAGCCTCAAAGCGAGAGCGATAATCCCCAACTCTTACTTTATAATTTGGCTGCTGATAAGTGAGGTAAGCCGAAACCTCCGGATAGCGACTGCTGAACTCGACTTTGATCTCAGCCGCTTTTTGTCTGTTGCCTCCAAAATAGATCTGAATACGATAACCGGGCATACTTTGCTTCTCAAGATTCTCCTGTTTCTGTTTGTCGATGAGCTCTACCAACTTCGGATCGCGAGTGATAATTAAAGCACTATCATTCTCAGCGACAGAACTTAGCTTCTGTGCGGAAGCACTGCAGCAAAATAATATACAAGTTGAAAATATAATTGCTCTTAACATGATCATCAAATATGAGTGCAAAATAAGTATTTATCATTGAGTTGAGTCAGTACTGTATTCCCAAATTTTAACAGCTTAATACTGCATCCATTATGTGCCAACCGACAATAACTCGTTATTACTCAATAGCCAGATAAATCCCTTTTGGATACTTCACTGAATATTTATAATTAACAGTTTTCTTTACTCCCGGTTCAAGCTCCAGTTCCCATGTCAGTTTACCTGTTAAGTCATCAAGAATGGCATTTGAAGACTCCATCTGATTTACTTCAATTAAATCCCCCTGCGACAATGGAAATTGATCTTCTACGGTAATTTTTATCAATGATTTTTTATTATTCTTAATGCTGATATCCCATGCAAGCGTTTCTTTTATATTATTTCCAATAATACGCTTTTCAATCAGTTCTTTATTTCCTTCTCTGCTAATTATTATCTCTTTATCTCTGCCAAGAGATACAATTAAAGTATCAGTTAATTGCTCTGCATCAATTACAGAGTTCCCAATAAAAGTTTCCTGATAGTAAATGCTCGCTTTACCGGATAAGAGATCCAGATCGGTCCAGTTTAAAATTTCTGCTGTGAGAAATGCAACTTTTTCCAGCTTTGGAATGACGTAATAATGATAATTTACAGGTATAGTTACTTCCTTTATTCTCAATCCATAGTCTTCTCCATCTGATGGAATAGTATATGGAACTTCAATATGGTATTCTAGATTGGCCACAGCACGTTTAAGTGTATTAGAAATGTAGTTTATGCTTTGCGGGCTTCTTAAAGCAATTCCATCTACGTAATAAGACAGTCCATCACTTCTTGATCCACGGATATTTAATTGATCATACGTTCCTAAATCATCACGCTGATATATGCCGGCAGTTTGGGAAGCTATGGAATTGACATCTCTTGTTGGAGCAGCCTGGATCTCCTCAAAAGATACTGTACGTTGAGATGAACTACCCGGAGATCTCAAAGGAATTTTATAATCCAGAACTTCAACAGCACTTAACTGAACTCCACTACGCAATTTAAATTCCTGATAGGTGTTATTGCCAGTCGAAAGTACTACATTTCTCATTTCAACCTGCTGAAATCCTACAGCCAACACTTTGACTGTGTATACTCCGGGAGGAATGGGTTTGATACTATAATTTCCATCGAAATCCGACACCGTAGCCGCGATTGAATTATTCCCCCGATAAACTTGGACATTCGCAAAAGGAATGCCTACCGATTCCATCTCTGAAAGCACGCGACCTTTTAAGCTTGCCGGCCCGACAAAAGAAGTAGCTTTCTGATATGGATTTGCTCTTCCTAAATACCAGTTGAGCAATTTTGGCTTCTCACCGGATAGTGATGGATTATTGCTTGACAAGTTGATTTTAACATTCTCCCAGTCCTCTCCGGTTGTTTGATAAACATTTGCATTATACACTAAGACAAAAGGTTGACTGATATCATCAACTCTAAAATCATAGTATGGCTCCCAGCCGGCAGAAGCTGTATAATAATTTAGTTTTAGCTTTTCTGCAACAAGCATATCACAATCGACCGCTACGATAATCCGGCTAAACATTTGGCTCTTTTCAGCTGTGATTTCATTTACCCTTGTATAAAAATCTTGAATTCTTTCGATATTCTTCTGCGCTTCTCTGCTAAGTACAAGTATTGAATGACGAATCTCGTTTACTCTTACTCTATAAAAATCTGCAGCCTCTTTAATAACAGCAACGGAACTACCTTTATCATCCTGACCAAGAAAGCTATTATCAATCAATAATTTTTCTTCGATTTCAAAAACTTTGATTCTGCTCTGCAAATCCTGATTGATAATTTCAAGAGATTCAACTTTTGCTTCAATATCCAATTGTTCAAGATTTTTCTTCCCGTCCGCTTGTTGATCCAGCATGTGTTTTACCGAAATTATTTTACACTTTGCTGACCCGACTACCTGAATACTTTGAGATTTTAATTCTTGCGGTAGTCGAT
The DNA here is from genome assembly GCA_035341855.1 of Bacteroidia bacterium. Classification (GTDB taxonomy): domain Bacteria; phylum Bacteroidota; class Bacteroidia; order AKYH767-A; family 2013-40CM-41-45; genus QQVM01. Next base: position 758 of record DAOQWA010000066.1, on the reverse strand, counting down.
CGACCACAAGAATATAACTTCCTTTCAAAGGTTTTAGAGAAATTTCTCTGCTCACTTGTGCTCCACTAAAAAACACGGTAACATCAGTGATCTTAGATTTCAGTCTGAGCGTATCAAGACTGCAAAAGGCATTTTGATATATCAACAATGCCAATAATACGATTAATTTTTTCATAATATATAATTTAAAATAAGTTCTAACAAAATATCGTATACCGAATTTACCGGAACATGATAAATAAAAATGGTTTGAAGAAATTGACAATGATTACAAACCAATGTTGAAATTACATCAGTCAATATTGTTTATTGTCATGGAAATTCAATTCTATTTCTGCTCAATTAAAATAGCAGCGAGAAGCATTCCCAAATTTGAGTCGAGGCTGTTGATAATTCCACTTGTCACTCCAATACTTCCACCCGAGCGATTCGGAGGTCCTTCCGTAAAAGCAAAGCCTGAAACAGTAACATACTGTGCCGGTTTGTCGCTCTCCCAATGAATAATAAGAGATGAACCGATTCGTCCTCCCTTATCGATTCTTACTTGCTTTCCTTGCTCAATAGTATGCCGTATATATTTACCGGATTGCAATGAATGTTTGACTCGATTTATACTTACTGTATATTCTTTATTGTTGAATTTGTCATCACTAAAAATATAAACAACATTACTTTCATGCATCTGTTGATTGGAATTTAAAACACTACTATCAGCACTATAAGTATCCAACACTAAAGTCATAACACCTAATGAATCC
>DAOQWA010000065.1:0-13449 GCA_035341855.1 Bacteroidia bacterium | reverse complement strand
AAAGTCTACCCGCAGAACTGTAATAAAGTACACAGGATCTATCCCGGAAAAAATAAAATTTACGAACCAACAAATAAAGCCGGTGTACCGGGAAAATATAACATTTCAGGGCCATACATTTTATTTGTAGGTACGATTGAACCGCGTAAAAACTTAATTGTACTTCTGGAAGCATTCAGGATTTTTAAAGAAAAAAATGAAAGCCCTCTTTCACTGGTAATAGCCGGCGGAACAGGATGGAAATCTGATTTGTTTTTTAATAAACTAAAAGATCATCCATACAAAGACGAAATAATATGTACAGGATTTATAGACACAAGCGATCTCCCCACTTTATATTCGCAGGCTACCGTATTTGTGTATCCTTCACTGTATGAAGGATTCGGGCTTCCTGTACTGGAAGCATTGAGCTGTGGTACTCCTGTTATTTCTGCCAATAATTCCAGTCTGACTGAAGCAGGTGGTGAGGTGTCTTTCTATTTCGATGCAAATGATCCTTTTGCATTGGCGGAGCAGTTGAATAAAATTATTGGCGATCCAAACCTCCGTGAAAAAATAGCACAGCAACAAAAAGATCATGTCAATAATTTTGACTGGGATAAATTTGCTGTTAAATTCTGGGATTTAATTGTAAAGGTCAATTAGAAAGGCTTGCTCAATTTTTTAAATCCGTAGATGGTCTTGATAAAGTATAAATTGGCAAAGCTGCAAGTGTGGAACAGACTGCAACAAGTACAAGAATAGAATAAAGGTCGCCTCCTATCAAGCCGTAGGAAAGACCGATATTTGCGATCAACAATTCCATAAGTCCCCTTGCATTTACCAGACCACCGATGGCAGAAGAGTCCCTCCAGCTAAAGCCACTTACATAGCGCATGGTCAATGTGCAGCTCACATATTTACTGGCAAAAGCAAACAAAAATATGACAACTGTTGGGATCAGCATATTCAGATTTCCCAAATTCTGAAGATTTGTATTTAACCCTGAAAAAGTAAAAAAGACCGGAAGCAAAATTAATATAGTCAGATCCTTGATACGCATTAAAATGGCTTGAATAAAAAAACCTTTTCGTGGAAGAGCTAATCCAAAAATAAATCCACCAAAGACCGAATACAAACCCAAAACATCGGTAATAAGTGCAGAACATAGCAGGAGCAAAATTACGATACCAAATGTTTTACCGGAAAGATCCTCAAAGCTATTAACCTTGACTGCAAACTTGCTTAGCCAAGGTCTTACTAATAAAAAATGTACAAATGTCAACCCCGCTACTCCAGTTAGCATTAGAAAGACGGAAGAGTAATCTTTAGTAGTAGACATCACCACAACAAGACCAAGCAAAATCCAACTAAAAATATCCTGAATGCTGGCAGAAAGGATAGACAAGACCCCTATCCTCGTATGAACAATTCCTTTTTCCTGCAATATCCTTGCAAGCATCGGAAAGGCAGTTATGGCCATGGCAGAACCAAGAAAAATGAACATCGATATCTTATCAATGCGCATTGTATTGATTTCTTCATCGAATAAATGCGCTGCCAGCCCCCCCATCAAGAAAGGGGTTACAATAGCAGCGACAGAAAGTGCAGAAGCATCCTTGAATGTTTGTCTGGTAAATAATTTCAAGTCCAGCCCTGCCCCGACAATAAACATATATATAGCCAGACCGAGATTGCTGATTATAAAAAGACTTGGCATGATCTCCTTTGGTAGAATTGCTGCAGACAGTGTGGGAAAGAAGTACCCAAAAACTGTAGGCCCCAGCAAGACCCCTGCGATCATCTCTCCAACGACAAAGGGTTGGCCGATAAAAGAAATCAGTCTGCCGGCAATCTGTGCCATGCCGACAATCAAGATCAGCGCTAAAAGGATCTTAATAAAAAGTTCGAGATCTGTCATTGGAAATCTAAACTGTAAGCTTCAATGATAGGAGATTTTTTCAAATGAAATATAAAGCGTGAAAAATATTCATCCTTTGTGTCATTATTTACCTTACAGCATTCACTCTTTTGAAAAGTCTCAGGTCGTTTTTCGAAAAAATAAGCTCCCATACATCAGGGGAGGTTTCAATCTTATCAGCCAGAACTAAGAACTCTTCCATAGAAAGAGGGTAAGGATTAGCTTTCCTGATAAAGCAAACATAGTCTGCATCCTTTAGCATAGGAAACATATAAGCTTTGTCCCGCCAGGCCACGTGAGGATGAATTATACTGTGAGAAGATACGCCGGCTTGTTCCGGAATCAAGCTTAGCATTTCCCTGATGTCAGCAAGAGGCAAGTCGCTTTTCCAGTGTGCCGACTGATACAATCTGACATTTGTCTTTGGAACTCTTGCTGATGTACGATCCATCAATCTTATTGTAATTGCGCAAGTCAGGATCAATAGTCCTATTGAAGCAATTTTTTGAATTTTTTTTCTTTCGATCTTTGAAACTGCATCCATTCCACCACATGCTATGATGGGAGCAAACTCAATCGAATATTGATCATTAACTCCCCACATGGAAATATTGTTATGCAAATACTTTTGTAAGAATATAGGGATCAACATAAATAGCCATATCGGCCGATACAATAGGAACACTCCTCCGGATACTAAAAAGAAAATCCAGCTCTCTGCTTTTGTATAGTCACCAAAATGTCTTCCGGAATGATTTATGAATAAGGTTTTAAAAATTTTTACCGGTTCACTAATAATAGTAGCAAATGCTTCTTTAAAATTAGAACCTAAAACTGAATACTTAAATTGTACATAGGCTTGTTCATTGCTCAGTAAGGGCATCAGCCAAGCTGTGATTGTAAAAAAATAAAAGAGCGAAATTGTTGCCATCAGAAACAATTGCTTTTTGACAGTCGTCTTATGAAAAAGAAACATTGATCCAAGACAAATGAAAAATAACCACAGTGCCATGTTCTCCTTGCAGATCAAAATCAAAATAAAGAATAGCCAAAATCTTTTCGCTTCTTCCTTTTGCAGAAACAGAAAAAACCAAGGAACCATTGATGCCGCAATCACATTACTATGATAGTCAAAGCTTAGAGCGGAAAACATTGAATAGTGTAAATAAAAGACCAACATTCCCGTAATAGAAATATTTCGATTAGAAAATCTCTCCATTAAAAACCTGTAAACTCCTTGTCCTCCGAAAACTAAGGCCAGGATCTGAACTAACAATAAAGTCCAGGATTTAAACAACCAGGATAAAGGTGAAAACAAAATTAGAATGGGATCAAAATGATCAGATAATAATATTGCTGAATGTTCCTTGAACGGTGAAGTATCTGCGAGCTTTAAGTGTGCATAGTCAAACAATGCATTTGTATACAGTCCAAGATCCAATGTTGCCGTTCGAAAAAAATAGTGGTTTGGAAGAGAAACCAGAGAATAGATGATAGCAAATAAAAGACTTAACAGGACAGGTGTCGTAAAAAAGTTTTTGCGTGCAATTATCATCTTATTCAATTCATTCAAAGATAAAAGACTTTAGTGTACAAAAGCAAACAGCCCGGAATGACCGGGCTGTTGTATAAATTCAATAAATGATTAGTGTGACTTTATAATACGGATGGTTTCTATTGGTCTATCATCATTCTTTCTTGATACTCTTACAAAATACATGGCAGGAACAAGATGATGTACATCCAATTGCAATCGCGTCGTTTCTCCGGCAATTAAACTTTGATTGTAAATTGGAGTAACAGTCCGACCCAGAATATCATGACAAATAATAACCAGGCTTTCGTTTTTAGATGAACTAAGTTCCAGTGTTAAGGTAGATGAAACCGGATTAGGATATGCATTCCAATTCACATGTCCTGTTGTTTGATCAACAATACCAACAAAAAGGCCATCGGGTTGTTGAAAGCCCTGGGTTAAAAATGATGATGCTCCTGCTAATGTAGTAGCAGAAACCTCTCCAATTGTGGATGAAAGATTAATACCTGCTCCTTGAGTGTAGGCTCCGCTGCTTGCCACAACCTTGCGATCGAGCGATTGTGCATGAGCACCTGTATACCCTAAGAATAAAATTCCGAAAATTATTTTTTTCATGATTATTTTCTTTGGATATTATTTTTTGTTTTCAAGCTGTTCAATCCTCTTCAACAAAGCGTCAATTGTTTTTTGTTGAGTGCTAATTATCTCCTGTTGCTCTTGAATAGCCTTCACGATAGGAACGACAAATTCACCATAACGAAGGCCATATAAGTCCTGGTCGTTCTTAGGCAGATCGACGCCACTAAATTCGAAGTTGCTTTCTTTTGCTGCTGCCTCTACTTCTTGTGCAATGAAACCTGAATGGATCATCTTCGCAGATTGACGTTTTGCTTCCATCATTTCAGAACTCTCATCTCTACCTTCTACAATTTTTCCGTCTTTGTCGCGCATGATACTTCCCGGAGGATTGAGCATTTCATCAATCGCATTGATGTCAAGATTATAAGTAACCGGTCGTAATTTCATGATGAAGTCAAGGCCTTTCACATTTTCTTTCACATTTCGCTTAATACGGCCATCTGATACATTTGTCCAATCCTGAAAACCACCGATCGATCCAACAGATGAATTACCTAAGCGAACCTGATTGCTTGCTGTAACTCTTGAATTATAACCAAGACAAGATGAATTGCTATACCCTGCTGCGCTGGCATCCGCATTATATCCAATAAAAGTGCTGTTTGTTCCATTCGCAAAACCTCCACCGGAAGCATAGCCAATAGCTGTGTTTCCTCCATTGAGAGTGTTCAACAAACTATTTGAACCAATAGCTGTGCTAAACGAAGCAGCTGTTGCCGTTTGCAATGCACGAAATCCAAAAATAGCATTGTTGCTGGCCGACATACTAAAGGAAGCAGCCTCAGCACCCACGACAGTATTTGAACTTCCGTTCGAATTCAAAAATAAAGTCTGATTTCCTATTGCGACATTATTACTACCTGTTGAATTTGTGTACATCGCTAAAAATCCACCTGCAAAATTTGAAGCCCCCTGCGTATTGCTAAATAGAGCTTGTGAACCAATGGCTGTGTTATTTACTCCTGTGCTATTTGTAAATAAAGAATTATGACCTACTGCTGTAAGATTATTTCCTTGTGTATTCGAACCACCGGCAAAGGATCCAAGGAAGGTGTTTAGTGTTGCACCGTTAGCTTGTTGATTAGTTAAGCCTGCATCCAGTCCTACGAATACATTATCAACGTGATCCGAATTTATACTCATGAGATCTGTACCACCAACATCACGCAGTCTAATTAAGGGGTTCATATTCGTTTGACCTGTTCCTCCTGATACAATTAATTGTGTTTCGTCTGTAGCGCCATTTACATGTAGTCTTGCTTCAGGTAAAGTTATGCCGATTCCAATATGTGAACCATCATCATACATGTTGGAATTACCTCCAGTGGATGAGCCAATGAACTTAATGATATAGTTCGTGTTTCCGGCTAGTCCACCGCTACCCGGAGGCCCTGTCAGATTCCCTTGTAATGTCCATGTGCTGGCTCCTGTCTTTTTGTAGTAGTCTCCATTCGTCGTATTCAGGTAAAGGTCGTTCACCACACCGAGTCCTCCGGCAGGAGCCGTCGTTCCTGTGAGCCATATCGAACCTGTTGCTCCTGCTGGGCCGGTCGGACCTGTTGGGCCTGTTGGGCCTGCGGGACCTGCAGGACCTGTGGCACCGGCAGGACCGGTAATATTGCCTTGAAGAGTCCATGTGCTGGCACCGGTCTTCTTATAATAATTTCCATTGGTCGTATTCAAATAGAGATCGTTCACAGCACCAAGACCGCCTGCAGGAACAGTTGTTCCGGTTAGCCATGTTGCACCATTGGTTCCATTTGCTCCGGCAGCGCCGGTAGGACCAATTGGTCCTTGTGGACCTGTTGCGCCCGTAGCTCCCGTAGCACCTGTCGGACCTGCAGGACCTATCGGTCCGGTAGCTCCTGTGGCTCCTGTGGCTCCTGTTGCTCCGGCAGGGCCCGCCGGCCCGGTTGCTCCTGTTGCTCCGGCAGGACCCGCAGGACCGGTTGCACCGGTTGGGCCGGCAGGACCAGCAGGACCCGCAGGACCTGTTGCGCCCGTAGCACCCGTTGGACCTGTTGCACCCGTAGGTCCGGTAGGTCCGGCCAAACTACCTTGTAGTGTCCATGTACTGGCACCCGTCTTCTTGTAGTAGTCGCCGTTATTCGTGTTCAGATAAAGATCATTCAAAATACCCAGTCCTGATGAAGGTGCTCCGGTGCCTGTCAACCATGTGGCTCCTGATGTACCTGCAGGACCCGGTGCCCCATTAAGGTTCACTTGCCAGGAACTAAAAGTGCCCGACCCGTTGATGACATTTACATCGACAGTCATTGCTCCTGTTCCGCTTGTGTATGATGTTAATGTTCCTTCCATTCTATTTGTCGCAGAATTAGAGATTAGAACATTCTGACCAATGGAATATGAGAGACCGGTTGCAACCGTGAAATTTTTTGTTGCAATTGAAATTGACATAGAGGTTGTAGAAGTTGTTGCATACTTATCACCCGGCAATCCCTGAGGTCCGGCCGGGCCGCTAAGGTTTGCCTGAAGCGTCCAGGTAGATACGCCTGTTTTTCTATAGTAATCTCCCGTAGAAATATTCAGGTAAAGATCATTCACAACACCTGTTGCACCCCCCGGAGCTGTTGAGCCTGTGAACCAAGTAGCTCCATTTGTTCCATTGGCTCCATTTGTTCCGGCAGGACCGGCAGGACCTGTGAGGTTCGCTTGCAATGTCCATGTGCTGGCTCCGGTTTTTTTATAGTAATCTCCGTTTGTTGTATTCAGATATAAATCATTTACAACACCGGTAACGCCTGATGGCGCAGTACCTCCTGTAAACCATGTTGCACCATTCACGCCATTCACGCCATTCACACCATTGACCCCATCCACACCATCGTTACCTGCCGGCCCCTGTGGACCTGTCGGACCTTGTGGGCCGGTAAGACCAATAGGCCCTGTTGCACCTGTCGGACCACTGGGACCAACAGGTCCGGTTGCTCCTTGCGGACCGGACAATCCAATTGGACCGGTAGGACCCGTAGGACCTGCAGGACCTGCGGGACCCGTTGCACCTGTGAGGTTAGACTGAAAAGTCCAAGTGTTAGCTCCGGTTTTTAAATAGTAGTCACCATTATTTGTATTCAGATAAAGATCATTGACAGATCCAAGAGCACTTGCAGGTGCTCCGGAACCAACGAGCCAAATTGATCCGGCTGTTCCTGCAGGACCGGGTGCTCCGTTCAGGTTAACCTGCCAACTAGCGAAGGTTCCGCTTCCGGTGATGGTAGTCACGTTTACGCTCATGGCCCCTGAAACAGGATTGTACGCTGTCAAAGTTCCTTCCATATAAGCAGTGGAAGAATTAGAGATCAATACTGTTTGTCCGATTGAATAGGATAAACCGGGATCAACTGTCAGGTTTTTTGATCCGGTAGAAATTCCAAGCGAAGTCACCGACGTTGTAGCATATTTATCACCCGGTAATCCCATCGGTCCGGCAGGTCCTGCCAGGTTTCCTTGCAAAGTCCATGCACTTCCTCCGGTCTTTTTATAATAGTCCCCGTTGCTATTATCGAGGTACAGATCATTTATTACTCCAGTAGCTGCGGCCGGTGCTCCGGCACCAATATACCATGTTGAACCATCGACACCTTGTGGTCCCGGAGTGTTACTATTTTCACTCCAGATAGCATAAGGAACACTTATCAGTTCAGAAGCTCCGAGATCTATGTAAGTACTTCCTCCTGCCGGGTCCACTTCAACTTTCAAAAACTTCGCACCCGATGCCCAGGTAATTCCTCCAAATGATCCTGACAACGGTGTTCCTGCACCAATCGGCAGAGTGAATAGTCCGAATACATTCGTAGTGACAGAATGTGTTTCTGTATACTCAGATGTACCGGATGGGGATCCGTCCAATACACTGAATCGCACTGAAATATTTTGTGTCGCTATAATATTTCCTCCTGCATCCCGGGCGATAGCCTGGTAGTTAAACCGTTGTGGTATTTGAGCCGAAACAGTGAGTGAAGAAATAAAAATGCAAAGAAGAATGAAAACAACTTTTTTCATGATCATATATGGGTTAAAATGATTGTCTGAATTGTGGATGAATTTATTGAATGCCTTTGAATACATACTTTATTAGAATAATTTTTCCAGTCCGCAATTCCGGAACGGCATTATAAAAAACGCAGCATTAGATATTTACAAAAGATATTTTGCAAATGTAATCTGCATATACAAATTTAAGAAAAACTGACGGGAAAACCGACAATTTCTAAATTATCGTTATTAGTTGCAGAAGGTACGTTTTAACAATTGTCAGATAAAACCAGAGCACTATGTTGGCATTTCAGGTATTATTGGACAATCAATCGGTCTGACTGCATGATTCCGTCTTCATGCTCTACTGAAATAATATATAATCCCGGCTTGAAGTAAGAAATGTCCAGATCAAGTAAATTAGATCCTTCTACACTATGAATTGTATTGCGATAAATTACCCTTCCGCTAACATCAGAAATATAAGTAGTACAAAATTGGTCAGAAGCAGAATGGAATTTTAGCAATGTCCTCTTCGAAGCAGGATTTGGAAACAAAGAGGCCTCCTGATGTTCTGCCGGAGTAACTTTGAATTGCCTGCATAATAAATTTACAAGGATGTTTTTCCTTGAAGCCATTCCTTCTCCACAGGCATTTGAAGCTTTCACGGTTAAGACAGCTGTTGGCACATTCATAGAATTGTAATTTACGGTTGCTGACGTTCCTGCTGATGTAATGGTTGCACCACCACTTACAGACCAAAGATATCCGCTAGCACCACTAACCGGAGCTATACTATATGTTTCAGTAGCTGATCTGCAAGGGTTATATTCCCCGACGATTTCTCCCGGTGCTTCAGGTCTGCTACTTATAGTAAAACATCTTGCAGCACTATTACCACAAGCATTCAATGCTTTAGCACAGATGTAACCTGTACCGGAAAAAGCTGAAGTAAAATTCACAGTGATCGACAATCCGGTATTGGCTATAATATTCACTCCGGCCGGTACTGTCCAGCTATATGAACTTGCTCCCAAAACTGCATTTATACTATAAGTTATATTAGATAAGCTACATAAGTCAGTACCCGGACCACTGATCATCCGGGGTTGGAAGGGTGTTGAACGAATGGTAAAACTTTTACTAAAGTTGCCACAAGCTCCGTTCGTTGTTACTGTTAAAACGCCTGATGTAAATCCTGATCCAAAGTCCACCAAACAACTGCCTTGCACAGAAGAAAGAATTTGCATACTACCACTGGCAGTCCATGTGTATGATGTTGCTCCTGCAACTGCTCCTATGCTGTATGGTATAGCCTGGCTACCCGGACAAACAAAAGCCTGTCCGATAAGATTGTTTGTGTGAGCCGGAATACCTGTCAATTGCAGAGTTCTGGTAGCAGTAGACCCGATACAATTTTGTGCCTTGACCGAGACTGAGCCCTGGCTAAACCCTGCAGGGATACTTACTTCAATAGTTCTTGTGCCTTGACCATTTATGATCGTAGCACCTGAGCCTGAAACTGACCAGGTATAGGATAGTGCATTTGAAATAGATGGTATAGAATAAGTGTAAACATTAGGGCCGCATGGTTTATCATCACCATTTATAAGTCCGGGCTGTGACGGTCTTAAGGTAATTAAAGGAATATTATAACAACTTTGAATTCCTTGTCCGCAACTATTTACAGGAGCTACACATATAAATCCACCTGCATATGTTGGCCCGACAGTTAACGTTATGCTGTTAGTTGTCGAAGTACCGCTCACTCCGGTAGGTAATGTCCAAACATAACTGACTGCATTAGCTATTGGCGCAATTGAATACACCAAACCGGATTGATTGACACATGTTCCCGGCGGTCCGCTAATTGGTCCTGCCGGATCAGGTTGCCCGCCTGACCCCGCAACATTAAAATTAATTGTTTCGACACAGCCATTATCATCAGTAATGTTTAATGAGTGTGATCCTGAAGAAAGACCGCTTGCAGATATTCCTGTCTGTCCATTTGACCATAAATAGGTATAAGGACCGGTTCCGCCACCAGGACTTACTGTTGCAGTTCCGTCACTGGCTCCACAGTTTGCGGGAGTTGTAGTCACCACGCCGGAAATTCTTGATGGTGCTGTCAGGCTTACGATGGCAGACCCCATGCAACCATTATCATCAGTTACGTTATAGGTAATTGTCCCTGAACCCTGATTAAATGTTCCTGTTCCTGTATAAGGTGAAACTCCACCGGTAGCATTCACCTGCACTGGGGTCATTGAATCAAAACAATTCAAGACTCCTGAAGGAGTAGCGTTTACAGATACGTTAGAGATTGTCAGATTCAAGGTTGACGTCAATGGACAACCTGCAGCATTGGTTCCATTAAAAGTATATATCCCACTATTGCTATACGTAGTTCCGTTCACCGGCCATGTATAGGTATTGCATTCGGTTCTTGTTGAATTGGCAATCGTACTTGAATTGACAGTAAGATTCAAAGTATAGGTATGAGGACATCCACCTTGTGTACCATTAAAAGTATAGGTACCACTTGAAGTGTAAGTGTTTCCATCAACAGACCATGTATAAGAATCACAGGCACTTACTGTTTGACTTGAAGAACCCGGACTAGTGGGTCCACCGATTACGAAATTCACCGGTCCGGCAGAACAAGGTGTAGAAGTTTGAATAGTCAATGTATGACTTCCTGCACTTAAATTATTTATGAGAAAAGGATTGGAAGAAAACGCTACTGTCGCACCTCCATCAATTGAATATGTTCCGGTAGATGCTGATCCTGCACCGGTGAGATTGATATTCGCAGAACCATCATTTACTCCAAAACAGCTTGCAGACGTTGTTGTCGTCCCTACAAACACAGCACAAGGATTTGAAGGGTTCAAAACTACGTTTGTGATGCAAGTTCCTGTATCAGTATAAGTCAGGTGATTCGAATAATCTGTGATAATTGTATTTGTTGAGCCCACATATGCTGATACAGTAGTATTAGTCCTTTGACTTCCGGGTCCGGTTGACCAGGTGTGCTTACAACTGCTATTTGGTCTAAAAGTTTGTGTATTGGAAATTCGGTAGCGGGCAACTCTTACCCCGGGTGATGCACAACCATTGTTCACATCCGGAACTAAAAATCCTGAGCCGGGTCCGCCGGATGGAATAGTTCCAGCTGCTGCATTAAAATATTTGCAAATGATTCCGCCTACATTGTAGTTCATTACACCAATGATAACATTTCCACTGGTGTAGTTTGGAGGCAGCTGTGAATAACCCGGTACAATCGAAGCTGATAATGTTCCACCATTCGCTATGCTGGTATCAAAAGCCAAACCGAATTGAATGCCACTCAGCTCAAATGTCGCAGCACTTGTCCTTAAAAGATATACATCAAATTCATAATCATTCGGAGAAACCTGGTTCTCATTTGTCAAAAAAAGTTTATACGTAGGTATTTGTGATCTGCAAATCACAGAATATAACGAGACAAGTAAAATTACCAGTCCGGTTTTAAAGTTGATAAAAGATTGCCTTATTCTCATTGAAATGAATTGATCCTGATTTATTATTTTACTTGATTTCTCCAGACCCTAAACTGCAATATTACTTATGAATCCCGATTCTCTAATACGAATATTCTTTAACTTGATTTCATGTCCGCAATTAAATGAAAATCCCGGATAAAAACTCTAAAGAATTTCTGTCCGGGATTAAGATTTTTCCAGCCTATCTTATGGCTGATATGGCTGTGCGTAAAAGAGAAACAATTGTTGGTTATTATCCACATAAATCATGTCACTCAAGTCTGTTGCAGCATCTCCATTACAGTCACTGATATTATATCCAAATGCAAAAAGATTGTTGTCATTATCAACATCGATCATATCAGACAAATCAATCGTACCATCTTGATTCACATCGCCTGCATAAAGTGCAAAAACTCCTGAGCCCATATCTTTCATTGGTGGATTGAATCCATCATCATATGCTTTCGCTAAGGAATTACTAAAGTCATAAGAAACATTGCTTGTGAAGTCAACCGGATTCTTGCTCCATGTTTGCATTGAGTTACGATGCTTGAGTGCTACCCAGAAAGGGTTACCGCTAATATCATTATTGTTGGCAAATAATACTTTTGCTGTACCGTCATTATGAAGAATCGTTGATGTACTTGCAAACGGAACATATGTATTTCCCACAGCATATAATTCTACAAGAATGCTATCTGTAGCTGTTGTTGGATAAGGGCCGGGAAGAACGAAATAGGTTTCCAGATCATACAATGTTGTATTCATTGTAGATCCACCCATGTAGTTTCCTTCAAGGAAAGCAGTAAGGTTCAATACTGCCTGGCATCCCGGATCGTTTACGTCCGGATTTGTAGGAGACATTCCATCAGCATCAAGGGTAGAATATAATTCGCCGTTAAATAATGCCGAACCAGTATATGGTCGGTTAGGATAATACATGTCATAATTCAAATTGCAACCGCTAGCTCTCCACGACACACTTGTGCGAAATCTAAGCGGGCTTCCGTTTTGAACGTAATTGAACTTCAGGTCAGGAGTAGTACATCCAAAATCTGCTGTGTTCGTCATACGAATTCTTGCAACTCTTATTGGTGCTGTAGTTACGTTGGTGGATATGCAAGAACTTGGAGTTTTTACTCCAATATTTGCAGTAAGATTGATAAAGTTGTCTGTCGCATTCCATTGCACACTTCCATTGTGCTTAGGTGTAGTCATCTCTGATTCAGCAGTCAGATTTTGCAAGCTGATCGTTCCTCCATTTATATAAGAAGGACTTACCCAAATGCCCCCCTGAAAGGTGCGTAGTTCAAATGATGATGAGGACCCAGAGGCTTTTACCATCACATCAAACTCAAATACTTTTTTTCCTATACCTTGGGGGTTATCAATATAAATTGAAAAAGAAGGATCCTGTGCATATAAACCTGTGCTAATGCTTACAAATAATAATGAAAGTAGGAAGATAGCCTTCCGGCGTAATTTATTTTTCATGTTTTTCGGATTTGTTGATCTATTTAGCTCCGGTTGACGAGCAGTTTCGCCCAAGTTTCGCTACTACTAATGTACGCCATAAATCCAATTAAACAATGGTTAATTGGCGATTTAATTAAATTAATTGGTAAATGTAGTTTTTTCTTAGAATTCTCCCATTTCTCTTGTATTTAAAGGGTTTGCGAGGAGCCTGTTGAATGAATAATCATACTGTTTTAACCCTCTTTTTTGTGCATTTCTGTACACTTTTTTAGCCTCCGACATGTTTTCATTACGCCTTTTTATGGTCTTCATCACTAACAAAGAAAGCCCCTCCGTTGACCGGAGAGGCTTTCCTCTTACTTGATTTATCT
>DAOQWA010000064.1:0-13671 GCA_035341855.1 Bacteroidia bacterium | reverse complement strand
ATGTTAATATCTGGATCTTCTTTCAGGTATTTCCTTATCTTGGTAATGAAAACATCTAAACTCCTTCCATGGAAGTAGTCGTTCTCACCCCAAAGATCTTTTAACAGATCTTCCCTCTTGATTATATTATTTCGGTGAGACGATAAATATTTTAAAATAGCCGTTTCTTTTTCGGTCATTCGTTTCTTTTTTCCATCAAACAACAAACATTGGTTTGCTTGATCGAAGTGGTATTTTCCCAGGTGAATAATTTCTTTTGTGTCTTCAGAATTGCTTTCCCGGACTCTACGAACTATGGCTTTGATCTTCCAGAGCAGCTCTTCTTCGTCAAAGGGCTTTGTGATATAGTCATCGGCACCCAATGCATAACCTTTCAGTTTATCTTCCTTTAATGATTTAGCTGTTATAAATATGATGGGGGTATTTTTATTTTGAATTCTAATTTCTTTTGCCAGGTTGTAACCATTCATTTTTGGCATCATAATATCCAGCAGGCAGATGTCAAATTTATTGTTTTGAAATTCTTTAAGAGCCATTTCGCCATCAGTACAAAGTTTCAATTGAAAGCCTTCTGCTTCCAGAAAGTCGACCAGGAGGATTCCGAGATTTTTATCATCTTCAACAAGTAATATTTTGAATTTTTCAGACATATGTTAATGTGATCTTAAATGTTGAACCATGACCTTTTTCACTATTGAGCCTGATTGTTCCTCCATGTAATTCAATTATTCTTTTTACATATGCTAATCCAATCCCAAAACCTTTTGCATCGTGAAGATCATCAGTAGGGACTCTGAAAAATTTCTCAAAGACTTTTTGCTGGTGTTCTTTCTCAATTCCAATTCCTTCGTCGGATATTTTAATAACAATATTTTCATCTTTGTTATGGGTCGAGATTTTTATTCGTGGCTCAAGTTTAGAATACTTTAAGGAATTATCTATTAAGTTACAAATCGCATTTGATAGGTGAATCTGATCTCCATTTATTTTATATTCTAAAGCATTTAAGTCAAGCGAAATTGAAGCTTTTTTATACTCGATCTGCGGACTTAGACTTTTCAATATGTCCTGTATAAGTTTGTGCAGGTCAAAATTTGTCTTTTGTAATGGAATCTCTCCCTTTTCCAGCGCTGCCATATTCAAAACCTGTTCAACTTCATGCTGAAGCTTTTCGTTCTCATCGAGAATGATCCCTGAGTAATGTTTTATCCTTTCCGGTTGACCGATATTGGAGTCCTTTGTGATCATTTTACCGGCTAATGAAATATTAGTGAGAGGTGTTTTAAATTCATGTGTCATATTGTTCAGGAAATCCCTTGTATGTTCAGAGATTTTTTTCTCATTCAATAATGATAATATTGTACGCCATGAAATTACAAGAACAACCAGAATAAGTATGACCGAAGTTATAAACATCATCCCCATTTCGGCCAGTATGTACTTTTCTTTTTTAGGGAAGAATAATTTTAACTCCAGTCTTTCACTGGAGTTTGGCTTTTCATTCAATTCGGATTCAGACAAACAAGCAGCGAATGAACCTTGAGGGTCTTTATAAACATATTGGGTCAGATCTATTTCTGCAACAGGTTTTGTCTGGAGTTCAAATGAATATTTAATAAGGATATTGTAAAAATTCATGTAATGATTGAGAAGAGAATCTATTTTGTGAACCTCATCCTTCCCAACAAGGATATGTAAATTTCTAAGCGTCTCTTTATCTGAGGAAAGTGCTTCAGCAGTTTTGGTTAATACTAAATTTACCCGTTCATTAAAAAGCTCTTCTTTAACCCTGGCCGTTTCATAGATCCAGTTTACCTGAATAATGAGGACTATTGTTAAGGCAATGGATGAAATCGCAAAAATGAAATACGTGCGGTTCAATTTCATATGTTTCACAAAATTAGTCTATTTATACTGCTTCATAGCAGTAATAACAAGTCATTAACAACAGAATAACTCCTCAATAACAAGGTTGATTTAGAATAGATAGCATATTCGTATTTTAAAACTAAAATTCTGAAATATGAAAAACATCTGCACTCTCTTAATGGTCATCTTTTTTAGTTCTTGTAATGGATTAAATAAAACGCAGGATCCCCATGCAAATAGAAAGCCATCAGAACAATCCGACAACCTGGAGGTAAATACAGTTACTCCTGTTAAAAAGAAATCGAATGCCGTAAAAGGATCGGCCATTATAGGTAAAGAAGTTCCTAACGGACCTCGGGGTATCATCAGAAGCATCATGAAAGATCAGTCGGGGAATTTATGGTTTTCAAGTTTTGAAGGCGCATTCCGATATGATGGAAAGTCATTCATCCGCATAAGTGATCAGGAGGGTCTTAACTATTCCAGGGTGTTCACAACTATGCAAACCCGCTCAGGTAATATGTGGTTTGGAACGGTCAGTGGTGTGGACGCTTTTATTGCGAATAGGTTTGATGTCCCGGGAGTTCTTAAGTTCTATCTGGATCCCCGTGCTGTTATAAGACCATATCTTGGATTTGATTATCCTGATTATAATGAAATCGATATGTTTAAAGAAGACATGGGTTTAGCCAGAAATATTGTTGCAGATATGCTTGAAGACAGGAATGGCGTTTTGTGGTTTGCTACCGAATTCGGAATTGGACGTTATGATGGAGAAAAGTTTATTCGAAACACGCCAATAAATGGGCTCGCAAATAATTCTGTCAATTCTATCTTGGAAGATAGGGCAGGAAACATTTGGTTTGGAATGGAAGGTGGGCTATGCATGTTTAATGGTAAGACATTTTCAGTCATGGGAGATAAGGCTGAACCGGAATTTCAAAAAGTTTGCGGACTTATTGAGGATAAACAAGGTGTTATATGGTTTAGCACAGACAATGGAGTGTTTCAATATGACGGGAAAGTATTTAAAAATTTCAGCAAAGAAAGTAGCTTGAAAAATATTTATGTCGAAAACATATTCGAAGATAAGTCCGGAAATATTTGGTTTGGATTTCGTTCAGTTAAAAATGCCGATCCGGGTGCTGCCTATTATGATGGGAAGTCATTTACTTATTATTCCACAAAAGACGGCTTAAATGACAATACAATTTTTAGTATTATGGAAGATAATGAGGGTAATATGTGGTTCGGAACACGCAATGGTGTATGTCGCTACGACGGAAAAACTTTTGTGAGATTTTCTATGGATGGCTGTTAAAAGCTAATTAGTAAGGCACAATACTCCGTCCTGATTAAAAAAGAATTACTTCTTCATCAAAGCATCCCATCCTTGCGCTCTCAGGGGTATACTATTACCGGAACGACCAATTAGATTTGCCCCTGATGCTTGATCACGCATATGACCAATGATGGAAATGTCCATAGCCGGTCGAAGGATTTCATAATCTTCCTGTCGAATTGTAAATAAAAGTTCGTAATCTTCTCCGCCACTTAATGCACAAACTGTAGGGTCGAGGTTGAATTCTTCAGAGCGTTCCACTGTCTGAGGATCAATGGGAATTTTATCTTCGTAAATATCACAACCGACTTTCGAAGCTTTGCAGAGATGTAGTATTTCAGATGAGAGTCCATCAGAAACATCGATCATGGAAGTAGGAATTACCTTCAGTTCTTTTAATTTTTCGATTGTTTCTTTTCTTGCTTCAGGCTTCAGTTGTCTTTCCAAAATATAATCATTACCACTGAGGTCGGGTTGGATCTTTGGGTTTTCTAAGAAAATTCTTTTCTCACGTTCTAAAATTTGTAGTCCCATGTATGCTCCACCAAGATCACCGGTAACGCAAAGCAGATCGTTTTCTTTTGCACCGCTGCGATAAACCAAAGCCTTTTCATCTGCCTGACCAATAGCTGTTATAGACAGTATGAGTCCTGAAGTAGAAGATGTAGTATCACCACCAACAAGGTCTACTTTATATTTTTCACAGGCCATGGCCATTCCTTCATATAGTTCTTCAATAGCTTCAAGGGAAAATCGGTTTGAAAGTGCCATGTTTACCAATATTTGCTGAGGAATGGCATTCATGGCATAAATATCAGACAGGTTTACTACTACAGCTTTGTATCCCAAGTGTTTAAGAGGGTGAAAAGTGAGGTCGAAATGAACACCCTCAACCAGCATGTCGCTACTGACCACTGTTCTGTTCAATTCATTTTTTATCACTGCTGCATCGTCACCAATTCCCAATTCCGAGCCTTCATTTTGCAACTTAATGTTTGACCTGAGATGCTCAATGAGCCCAAATTCGCCTAAATTTTCAAGTTCTGTACGTGTGATCTTATTTTCAAACATGATTTCTTCTTAAAAGGAGCACAAAAATAGCCAATCATTTCAAGCATCAACAGATAATTGGTGCCTGTTCGACACAGATACATTGCTATGAGACTCTGAAATGTATTTTATGCTCAGTGCAGAATAATGGAAAAATCATCAAAAAAATGGCAAATCCCTTACTTAGGATCTAAATTATTGGCGGATACGACCTGTTCAAAATGGTGATTTTTGTAGGAAAAACGGCGATAATTTTGTACCTTTGTGACTGATTTTAAGGAAGAAAACTAATTATAAAATGATTACCGTAACAGAAAGAGCCAAAGAAAAGGCAATTGAATTGATGCAAAAAGAAAAGCATCCTGATGGATCATTTATCCGGGTAGGTGTTGAAGGCGGAGGATGTTCCGGCTTAACTTACAAATTGGAATTTGATCACAATGCGCAGCCTGATGACAAGGTATTTGAAGATAAGGGAATAAAAATCGTTTGTGATAAGAAGAGTTTCCTGTATCTCATCGGCACAGAATTGGATTTTAGCGAAGGTCTTAACGGAAAAGGTTTTGCCTTTATTAATCCTAACGCTTCTCGTACATGTGGTTGTGGAGAAAGTTTCTCCGTCTAAAAAAATTTTGCCCTAAGCGCCTATTTAGAATCAATATAAATAAGTAAAATGTCTGAAGACCAAAAATTACTTGATGATATCTCCAACAGTGAATACAAATGGGGGTTCATCTCTGACATAGAATCGGACAATGCACCGAAGGGTCTAAATGAAGATATCGTTCGATTTATTTCTCTGAAGAAAAATGAACCTGAATGGTTACTTGAATGGAGACTGAAAGCATTTCGTCATTGGCTAACAATGGTGGAACCGACTTGGCCTAACGTACATTATCCAAAGATAGATTTTCAGGATATCATTTATTATTCTGCACCGAAAGCAAAGCCTGTATTAAACAGTCTTGATGAACTTGATCCTGAGATCAAAGCTACTTTTGATAAGCTTGGAATTTCATTAATGGAACAAAACCGTTTAGCAGGTGTAGCCGTTGATGCTGTTATTGATAGCGTCTCCGTTAAGACGACCTTCCGTGAATCATTGATGGAATTAGGAATAATCTTCAGCTCCTTCAGTGAAGCTGTGCAGGAACATCCTGAGCTGGTAAAAAAATATCTTGGCTCTGTAGTTCCACATACAGATAACTTTTATGCCGCATTGAATTCAGCTGTCTTTAGTGATGGGTCATTCTGTTATATACCTAAAGGTGTTCGTTGTCCGATGGAATTGTCAACATACTTCCGCATCAATTCTGCCGGTACCGGACAATTTGAACGAACACTCATCATCGCCGACGAAGGTTCATTTGTAAGCTACCTCGAAGGATGTACGGCTCCAATGCGTGATGAGAATCAATTGCATGCCGCCGTAGTAGAAATTTATTCTCACAAGGATGCTCAGGTAAAATATTCTACTGTTCAAAATTGGTATCCGGGTGATAAAGAAGGTAAAGGAGGTATTTACAACTTTGTTACCAAGCGAGGAATTTGTGCCGGTAATAACTCAAAAATTTCGTGGACTCAGGTAGAAACAGGTTCAGCAATTACCTGGAAGTATCCAAGTGTAATCCTGAAAGGGGATAATTCTATCGGTGAATTTTATAGTGTTGCAGTCACTAATAATTACCAGCAGGCAGACACGGGAACCAAGATGATTCATCTCGGAAAAAATACTCGCAGCACGATCATCTCTAAAGGAATTTCAGGAGGTAGGAGCCATAACTCTTATCGTGGTCTGGTAAAGATCACCAAAAAGGCGGAGAACTCAAGAAATTTTTCTCAATGTGATTCATTACTACTTGGTGACCGTTGTGGTGCACATACTTTCCCTTATCTCGAAGTTCATAATAAATCAGCTATGGTTGAGCATGAAGCAACAACCTCTAAAGTGGGGGCTGATCAGATTTTCTATTGCAACCAAAGAGGAATTTCTACTGAAGATGCAATCGGACTTATCGTGAATGGATATTGTAAGGAAGTGTTCAATCAGTTGCCTATGGAGTTTGCCGTTGAAGCTCAAAAGCTATTGGCAATTTCTCTTGAAGGAAGTGTAGGTTGATTAAACGTTAGAGAGCATAGTTATCCAATATATAATTAATCAGAAAAAATATTTCATGTTACATATTAAGAATCTCGTTGCAAAAATAGACAGTAAGCAAATTCTAAACGGACTTAGTCTGGACGTAAAACCCGGAGAAGTTCATGCTATCATGGGACCAAACGGTTCAGGGAAAAGCACCCTGGCATCTGTATTGGCCGGAAGAGAAGAATATGAGGTAATCAGTGGAGAAGTTTCATTTCTAGGCGAAGATCTACTGGAGATGTCTCCTGAGGAAAGAGCAAGAAAAGGGGTCTTTTTGGCCTTCCAGTATCCGGTAGAGATTCCGGGTGTGAGTAATGCCAATTTTTTGAAGACAGCATTGAATGAAGTCCGAAAAGCAAATGGGAAAGCGCCTTTAGACTCCAAAGAATTTCTTTTATTAATGAAAGAAAGAATGAAATTAGTGGAGATGGATAAGAGCATGACTCAACGTTCCGTGAACGAAGGTTTCAGTGGCGGTGAAAAGAAACGTAATGAGGTTTTCCAGATGGCAATGCTCGAACCACTTTTATCAGTAATGGATGAGACGGATTCAGGTCTGGACATCGACGCATTAAGAATAGTGGCGAACGGCGTAAATGCACTCCGAAATAAAGAGCGATCATTTATAGTGATCACACATTACCAACGATTGCTTGAGTATATCGTTCCTGATTTTGTGCACGTTTTGTATAATGGAAGGATCGTTAAATCCGGACCAAAAGAGTTGGCCTTGGAACTGGAAGCAAAGGGTTATGATTGGATCAAGGAAGAGATGCAAGCAGTTTAGTTTTTTCCTGAACTTCTATCAATAATAATTTTAATAAGGCATAGCCTTTTAATACTATGAATTCTTTAACACAAAATAAGGACACAGCAAATTTTCTTGATGCATTCAAGGATTTTAATGGACCCGGGAACGGAACTTTGTCCGGTATACGCCGTGATGCCATTGATTCATTTTCTGCTTTGGGTTTCCCAACTACCAGGAATGAAGAATGGAAGTACACCAACGTTGCACCGATCCTGAAGAATACTTTTCACTCAGCATCGGGAACCTTAACTCTTTCTTCCGATGAAATTCGTCCATTTTGTCTTACCGGAAAGGAAAGTATCCGCCTGGTTTTTGAAAACGGAAGATTTAATCAGGAACTTTCATCGATTCCTGAACAATCTAAAGGAATCATCATAGCAAATCTGGCATTACATTGCGATCATCCGATTGCGAAGGAGCATTTAGCTAAACATGCATCATATAAGCAAGCTTCATTCGTCGCTTTGAATACTGCATTTGTGAACGAAGGAGCATTTATATATATTCCTGACAATGTAGTCTTGGAACAAGAGGTCCACCTGATGTATGTACATGATACACGAAAAACATCTGTAGTGGTATACCCACGCAATCTCATCGTCACAGGCAAACACTCTAAAGTGAGGATAGCTGAATCATCACATTCATTAGGAGAAGTTCATCAGGGACTAATAAATTCTGTAACAGAAATTATCGTGGGAGAAAATGCTTCTGTTGAATTCGATAAAGTCCAGAATGAGAATGCGACAAGCAATCATATAAGTCATACCGAAGTACTACAAGCAAGAAATTCTGTATTCAGTATTTGTACCGTTACGCTCGGAGGAAACATGGTGAGAAACAATTTACATATTCAATTGCTGGATGAAAATTGTGAAACCCATTTGAACGGATTATACATAACTCAAAAGAACCAGCTTGTCGACAATCATACACTTGTTGATCATGCTAGACCAAATTGTGTAAGCAACGAACTCTATAAAGGAATTCTTGATGACCAAAGCCAGGGTGTTTTTAATGGCAAGGTGTTCGTCAGACAGGACGCTCAGAAGACAAATGCGTATCAGTCAAATAAAAATATATTGTTGAGTGATGATGCTTCCATCAATACAAAACCCCAATTAGAAATTTTTGCTGATGATGTAAAATGCAGTCATGGTGCAACTACAGGGAAACTGGATGAGGAAGCATTGTTTTATCTGCGTTCAAGAGGGATAGGAGAAAAGGAAGCAAAAGCATTTCTGAATATTGCCTTTGCTGCTGATGTTATCAATAAAATTAATATTGCCGGGCTGCGAGATCGCCTAATGCCTTTGATCGAAGCCAAATTAAACAAAACTGAAAATTAATGAAAGCTGATCCATCCATTATGGAAGCCGCAGTTGAAGGATTTGATGTTCATAAGATCCGCAAGGATTTTCCTGTCTTATCTGAAAAAGTCTATGGTAAGGATCTGGTTTATTTTGACAATGCTGCAACATCTCAGAAACCAAAAGTCGTTATTGATTCGCTGCGGGATTATTATTCCGGTTATAATGCAAATATTCATAGAGGAGTCCACTATTTAAGTCAGAAAGCTTCTCAGGCATTTGATGACGTTCGCTTGAAGGTTGCAAACTTTGTTCATGCAAAGACAGAAAAGGAAATTGTCTTTGTTCGTGGAACGACGGAAGGAATTAATCTCGTTGCATCATCATATGGACGAAAGAATTTTTCCAAAGGTGATGAAGTGATCATTTCAGCCATGGAACATCATAGTAATATTGTTCCCTGGCAATTGATCTGTGAAGAAAGAGGTTCAGTGTTGAAAGTTATTCCAATGAACGATGCCGGCGAGCTCGACATTGAAGCATATCAAAATCTTTTCAATAAAAACACAAAGTTTGTATCGATCGTTCATACGTCTAATTCTTTGGGAACAATTAATCCGATCAAAGACATGATACGTATAGCTCATGAACATAAAGTTCCTGTATTGGTGGATGCCGCACAGGCCATCGTTCATGAAGAAATTAATGTTGAGGAGTTAGATTGTGATTTTCTCTGTTTCTCAGCCCATAAAATGCTTGGCCCAACAGGCATTGGTGTTCTGTATGCTAAGTTAAAATTGCTTGAGGATATGCCTCCATACCAGGGCGGAGGAGAGATGATCCATTCGGTTTCATTTGGCAAGACAACTTATAATGAAGTTCCTTATAAGTTCGAAGCAGGCACACCTAATATTGCTGATGTGATAGCTATGGGTGTAGCAATAGATTATCTGACAACTTCAGATCGTAAGGCATTTTATCAATACGAAATGGATTTGCTTCATTATGCAATTAAGCAATTGAGTTCGATAGACGGATTACGATTTATCGGAACAGCTAAAAACAGAACAAGTCTTGTATCATTCATTATTGAAGGAATAAATGCTTTGGATGTTGGAATGTATTTAGACACACTTGGTATCGCAGTCCGCACCGGGCATCATTGTACAGAACCTGTTATGGACCGGATGAAAGTACCCGGGACAATTCGTGCCTCTTTTATGTTCTATAATACCATGGAAGAAATTGACAGATTAAAGGATGGACTTGAAAAAGCCATTCGTTTATTGAATAAATAAAAGTTATAATAATTGTAATGGAGCATCAAAGTATTTCAACTATAGAAAGTGAAATTGTTGAAGAGTTTGAACTCTTCGACGAATGGACGGAGAAATACGAATACATAATTGAGCTTGGACAAAAGTTGAAAGATCTTGATAATAAATATAAAGTAGACTCGCATAAAATAAAGGGTTGTCAGAGCAGTGTATGGCTTCATGCTTATGAGAAAGATGGAACCATCATTTTCGAAGCGGACAGTGATTCTACATTTGTAAAAGGCGAGATCGCACTTCTTATTCGGGTTCTCTCAGGACAAAAAGCTGCAGACATCGTTTCTGCTGAATTGGGTTTTATTGATAAGATTGGTTTGAGACAACATTTAGCAATGACCAGAGCCAATGGACTTGCCTCAATGATCAAACAGATGAAATTATATGCAGTGGCATATCAATCGCAGGAAAAAGCATAATGGGAAATAGTGAAAATAATGTGTCAGAAACGCAACAAGTGCTTCCATTGCGGGATCGTGTTATAGAAGTATTAAAGACTTGTTACGATCCTGAGATCCCTGTAGATATCTATGAATTAGGTTTGATCTACGAAGTAAGGGTAGATCCGGGAAATGATATTTATGTAAAGATGACACTGACAAGTCCGGCTTGCCCTGTTGCTGAAACATTACCTCCGGATGTTGAGCAAAAGATCAGAAATATGCCTGATGTCAATGATGCAAAGGTCGAGATCACTTTCGATCCGCCCTGGGATAAGGATATGATGAGTGAGGAGGCAAGGTTGGAATTAGGAATGTGGTAAATTAAATCACCATCAGAGAGCAACAGAATGACCATCATCAATAAAGTAGCGCAAAGCGGCATCATCACCATTGACCTTTCGGAATTAATTGTTCCCGGAGAGCGGGTTCTCTTTGACCTCAAGCCCTGGCTTTTTGAAGCGATGATCTTGAAGGAAAAAGATTTTCGTGAGCACATCGCAAATCATGACTGGTCTCAATATAAGGACAAATTCGTGGCTCTTTCGTGTACAGCTGATGCAATAGTTCCTACATGGGCTTATATGTTGATCACTGTAAAACTGGAACCTGTTGTTGGCGAACTTGTAGTTGGAGATTTGATGCAACTGGAACATGAGTTATTTAAGAAGAGCCTGGCCCAATTGAATCCCGAAAATTATCGTGATCAAAGAGTCGTAATCAAAGGTTGCTCAACTAAACAAGTCCCTTTATCTGCCTATGTAGAGCTCACAGCTTTTTTAACTCCTGTTGTGAAGAGTATAATGTATGGTGAGCCATGCAGTACTGTTCCGGTGTACAAGAGAAAGGCCTGATAGCCTGTATTTAATTAAATATTCATTCATCTCAATCAAAGAATAATTTTTATTCAATAATTCCTTCGATATTCCATTCAGGCTGTTAATTTTGTTGCGATGAAACTGGAAAAGAATAAGTACACTTTTGGGGGTGCAGATGTAAAAAGTCTTGCCGAAAAATTCGGGACTCCGCTCTACATTTACGATGAAAATACAATGGTCAGTCAATATAAGCGGCTGACAAATGCATTCAAGGGTGTAAACCTGAAGGTGAAGTATGCTTGTAAAGCTTTATCGAATCAAGCAATATTAAAATTGTTCCATAAGATCGGATCAGGGTTGGACGCTGTATCTATTCAGGAAGTGCAATTGGGATTACAAGCCGGTTATGCACCTGAAGAGATCCTGTTTACTCCAAATGGAGTGTCATTCGAAGAAATTAAAATGGGAGTTGAAGCCGGTGTTGTCATCAACATTGACAACATCGCCATTCTGGAACATTTCGGTCATGAGTATGGAGCAAAGGTTCCTTGTTGTATTCGTTTGAATCCGCATATTATGGCAGGCGGACATCAACATATCCAAACCGGACATATAGACTCGAAGTTTGGTATTTCTGTGCACCAGCTACGCCATGTCGAGCGGATTATTAAAACCTATAATATTAACGTTACAGGATTGCATGTACATACCGGCTCGGAAATTCTTGACGCAGGAGTATTTCTCCGTGCGGCAGAATTAATGTTTGAAGCAGCTCATCAATTTAAAGACTTGCTATTTATTGATTTTGGATCCGGATTTAAAGTTGCCTACAAGGAGGACGATGTCACAACTGATATTGAAGAATTGGGAGCGGAGTTATCTGCGCGTTTCAATAAATTTTGTAAGGAGTATGGTCGTGAACTTGAGCTTTGGTTTGAACCCGGGAAATTTTTAGTGAGTGAGGGTGGCATTCTCTTGGTACGTGTTAATACTGTGAAGCAAACTATGGCAACAGTTTTTGCCGGAGTAGATTCCGGGCAAAACCATTTGATTCGTCCGATGTTCTATGACGCCTACCATCATATCGTAAATATTTCAAATCCTGAAGGAAAGCCGAGAATTTATACTGTTGTAGGGTATATTTGTGAAACAGATACATTCGGTTGGGACCGTAAATTATCAGAAGTAAGAGAAGGCGATATTCTGGCTATATTAAATGCAGGAGCTTATGGCTTCTCCATGAGTAACAATTATAATTCAAGATTAAGGCCGGCTGAAGTCCTGATCCGAAATGGAAAAGGGGAGTTGATCAGAAGGAGGGAAAGCCTTGAGGACCTGTTGAGTACACAGGTAGAAATCGGAAATTAAGTATTCCGGACTTAAGACCCGGCCAATAAAACATTGCTTTCGCTGTCATGTTGATCTGTTTGACTAATTTTGTGGACCTAAAAATGTTATATGTCTTTACAGGCTGAACAGTTTTTAATTGATGCAGAGTCAAAGGTATTCGACAAAGAGCACCGAAGGAAGCTTGCATTCAACATTCAGCAATATGACAATAAGGTAGATCAGGGAAAAAACCAGTTCCTGGATCTGGAATTGGCAAGGCAGCGTGCAGCGATGTTGAAATGGAAAGTTTTAGAGAACCTGGATAAGCACCTTGTAGAGTTCGAAGCCAATTTTCAAAAGCGAGGAGGTAAGGTCATTTGGGCATCAACTGCAAAGGATGCACTTGATGAGATTATCCGAATCATGAAGGCGGCAGGTGCTAAGACCGTAGTGAAATCCAAGTCGATGACTACGGAAGAGATTCACGTGAATGCAGCTTTGGAAAAAGAAGGAATTGAGTCTGTAGAAACTGATTTAGGAGAGTTTATTGTTCAGTTACGGGATGAACACCCATACCATATTGTAACCCCCGCGATGCATCTTTCGAAAGAAGATGTTGCGAAAACATTTAACGAGAAATTTGATCTTCCAATCGCATCTACTCCGAAAGAAATAACGGCATGGGTACGTGCACGTCTAAGAGCAAAGTATCAAAGTGCAGAAGTAGGAATCACAGGTGCGAATTTCATTATTGCAGATACGGGCAGCATCGCCGTCACCGAGAACGAAGGAAATGCATTGATGTCTGTTGCTTTTCCGAAGATACATATTGTGATCGTGGGAATTGAAAAATTGATTCCATCCTTAACCGACCTTGATCTTTTCTGGCCATTGCTGGCAACACATGGTACGGGGCAGAACATTACCGTTTATAATTCCATACTGAGCGGCCCGAAGCAAGCAGATGAGCATGATGGTCCTTCAGAGATGTATGTTGTTCTTTTAGATAATGGCCGTACAAATTTATTGGCACAACCGGAGCAAAGACAGGCATTATCATGTATTCGTTGCGGTGCCTGTTTGAATGGTTGCCCAATATATAAAGGTGTTGGTGGCCATGCTTATGGAACAACCTACAGCGGACCAATAGGATCTGTCATCACTCCACATTTACAAGGGATGAAAGAATTCAAGCATCTTAGCTACGCTTCTTCTCTTTGTGGCAAGT
>DAOQWA010000063.1:0-13867 GCA_035341855.1 Bacteroidia bacterium | reverse complement strand
GCAACAAATTCATTCTCTTCAATGGCATTCATCGGACTCCCATGACCGAGAAATAATACAGGCATTCTATCTGTACTACTGAAAGTTTCGGAAATTTTGTTTAGAGCCTGGAGTTTCATTGCTGCTGCTGATAAAGGTAAAATTGCAAGAGAGCTGATAAATTGTTTTCTGTTCATTATGAAAATTAATTCGCATTAGAAGTTGTCAGAATTGCTAAATGTAAGTGGTGTAAATCATAGGAACAAAGATACTTTCTTTTTTGTACTTAGATTTTCATCAACATTTGATTTGTGATTTAATTTCAGACCATATTCTATCGTAATAACTGGTTTTAGCGAAATATCAAAAGATATCTCTAATTGTTTTTCAAGAATGGTTTTAATTGCTATTTTTAAATTTTTCAGAGACCATGCAACATATATTATTATAATGAATAATTAAACTTCATAGAAAAATACGAATCAAATGATGACACCAAGAAAACTATCAGTAATCACCGGCCTTAGCTACCTCATTATCTTCTTTGCAGCAATCTTTGCCAATTTTTTTATGCTCGAATCAATTTTAAAAGATCCTATGGTTGCAATCAGAGAGGAGCAAATGATGATCAGGTTAGGTATTATGGCGTTTATGATTACGGTAGTTTTTGATGTTGTCGTGGCCTGGTCTCTCAATGAATTATACAAGAGTCATCCGCTTACCACTCTGAGTACTTTATTCCGTATGATGCATGCTGCCATCATGGGCGTTGCTATTTTTGCTTTGCCCAAGGCACTTGTACTTACGGATACCGGTGAAATATTAAATCAGGTTGACACATTCAATACGATCTGGCTGATCGGGCTCTTTTTCTTTGGTGTTCATCTGATTTTACTGGGTAGGATCATTGCAAGGCCAAAACTGATAGCTGTGTTTCTTGTGATCGCAGGCCTGATGTATATGATTGATACAAGCGCGCATTTTGTTATGGAAAATTACAATGAATACAGTAACCTGTTTTTGACTTTGGTTGCAGTTCCAAGTATTGTCGGTGAAATGGCTTTTGCTATCTGGCTTCTGCTGAAAGGGGGAAAGGAAAATGCCTGAAGAGTGAATTGAGCCACGCATAATTCATCCTGCTTCCATGCAAGCTGTATAATATTAAAGCCCGGATTATCATTAGAGATATTCCGGGCTTTAATTTAAACAACTAAAAAAATGTTGCCTGCCTTAGTTAAGCAGGTCGTATCGATCTGCATTCATAACTTTTGTCCAGGCTTTTACAAAGTCTTTTACAAATTTTTCTTTGTTATCGTCCTGCGCATAATACTCTGAATATGCACGCAAAACAGAATTAGAACCAAAGACCAGATCAACACGCGTAGCCGTCCATTTTGTAGATCCACTTTTACGGTCAACAATGTTGAAGAGGTTCTCTGAAACAGGCTTCCACATATACTTCATGTCAGTGATGTTCACAAAGAAATCATTGCTTAGTACACCTTCTTTGTCTGTCAAAACACCATGTTTGGAAGCCCCGTGATTGGTTCCTAATACACGCATACCACCCACTAAAACGGTCATCTCCGGAGCAGTAAGGCCCATTAGTTGGGTTCTGTCAAGCAGAAGTTCTTCTGCTTTAGCAGCATAATCTTTTTTAAGCCAATTCCTGTATCCGTCGTGGATAGGTTCTAGTGCCTCAAAAGATTCAACATCGGTCATCTCTGCATTTGCATCACCACGTCCTGCACTGAATGGAACCTTTATCTTCACACCTGCATCATGTGCAGCTTTTTCTACCGCAGCAGTTCCTCCCAACACAATAAGATCAGCAAGACTTATTTTTTTACTATAACCTGATTGAATTTCTTTCAGCTTTGCCAAAACTTTTTCAAGACGTTTAGGTTCATTGCCCTCCCAATCTTTTTGTGGTGCGAGTCTGATTCTTGCACCGTTCGCTCCGCCTCTAAAGTCAGAGCCTCTGAAAGTTCTTGCACTATCCCAGGCAGTACAGATCAGCTCAGTCGCTGAAAGTCCACTATTCAATATTTTTTTCTTAAGATCATCTACTTCCGCATCACTTAGTGTATAATCCACTTTTGGAATAGGATCCTGCCAGATGAGGTCCTCTTTAGGAGTATCCGGTCCGAGATAACGACTACTTGGTCCAAGATCACGATGGGTTAATTTAAACCATGCCCTCGCAAACACATCAGCAAAATATTTCGGATCCTCTAAAAAGCGTTCGGAGATCTTCCGATATTCCGGATCCATCTTCATGGCCATATCCGCATCGGTCATGATGGGATTTTGTTTTCTACCGGCTATGTGAGCATCAGGTGCTTTGTCTTCTTCTTTAATATTGACAGGTTCCCATTGCCATGCACCGGCAGGACTCTTCTTTAATTCCCATTCATATCCGAGCAGTAAGCGAAAATAATCATGATTCCATTTGTCCGGATGGTTGGTCCATGAACCTTCCAGTCCGCTGGAAACTGTATCTTCCGAAAAACCTTTACCTGTAGGGTTAGTCCATCCAAAACCCTGTGTATGAACATCGGCGCCTTCCGGATTCGGTCCTAAGATGGATGCATCGCCATTCCCATGAGCCTTACCTACGGTATGTCCTCCTGCAGTAAGAGCAACAGTTTCTTCATCATTCATGGCCATACGTCTGAATGTTGTTCGAACATCCTTGGCAGTTCTTAAAGGATCAGGTTTACCATCAACGCCCTCGGGGTTCACATAGATAAGACCCATTTGTACAGCAGCAAGCGGGTTTTCCAGTGATTCACTATTTGAACCATCTGAATAGCGCGATTTCGCAAGCCATTCTTTCTCTGCGCCCCAATAGATATCTTTTTCAGGATGCCAGATATCTTCCCGTCCTCCTGCGAAGCCGAATGTTTTGAAACCCATTGACTCATAAGCCATGTTGCCTGCTAAAATGAACAAGTCAGCCCAGGAAATCTTATTACCGTATTTTTTCTTGATAGGCCAAAGAAGTCTTCTTGCCTTATCGAGATTCACATTGTCGGGCCAGCTGTTGAGAGGAGCGAAGCGTTGATTGCCGGTATTGCTGCCACCACGACCATCAGCGATGCGATATGTTCCAGCACTATGCCATGCCATTCGTATCATTAAACCGCCATAGTGGCCCCAATCTGCAGGCCACCAATCCTGACTCTCTGTCATTAATTTTTTCAAATCATTTTTCAGAGCAGTGAAGTCAAGTTTTTTAAACTCTTCTCTGTAGTTAAAACCTTTTTCCTGTGGGTCCGTCTTGGTATCATGCTGATGCAGGATGTCAAGGTTGAGGGTTTTTGGCCACCAACTTGTTACGGAACTTTTTGTTTCAGTGTTTGCTCCGTGCATCACAGGGCATTTTCCTTTTGCAATTGTTTCCATGCTATCGATAATTTATTTTGATTTATTTTTTATGTAAAGATTAATTTGCCGAATGCAAAGGTACTGGGCAAATAGCAGTTGTCAAAGCCAAATGCATGAAAAATGTCGGGTTATTTTTTCAGCTTATTGAATCAAGTTTCACTTTATAGGAAGGTTCCTCCCTGAAAAAATTATATCAATTTATACCTGAAATGATTATCAGATGATGATTGTCTTTATGACCAAAATCCTTTGATTTGACGGGATTTTTGATTATAGAAAATAAGATGAGTGACAGGAGAATGAGAACACGGACTCAATTAAGCTGATTCAGTTTTGCGAAGATAGAATTCAGAGTTTCCTGTCCCACTTTGCTGACTGATTCACTAAACCCAAAAGTCAGTTCGGTTTTCCCGGCTTTTAATTGATCAAAAATAGTTGTGATGAATTCGCTTACAGGAGGAGCAAAATCATGAAGTCCGACACCACCAAGATCTGTATTTAATGCCGGAGGGATCACTTCAATGACTTCTATATTCCTTGACTTTAAAAGTGTTTTTGTTGATAATGTAAATGAATGTAAAAAAGCTTTTGTAGCTGAATATACAGGGGTTTTAATCAATGGTACAAATGAAAGACCTGAAGTTACGTTCATCACAGTTGAAAGTGCTTTGTGATTCAGGAATAAGGAAAGCAAATGGATTGGCGCTTCAATATTTATACGAATCTCTTCTATGGCCCTCTTGTAAAAGTCTGAATCGCTAATGGACATCCATTGCTGGATACCGGCATTATTGACTAGCACGTTCAATTCAGGATGTTCTTTTGAGATCCATTGAAACAATGACTCGCGTTCTTCTGCAACACTCAAATCACATTTTCTCGTGATGAGAGTTGGAAGTTTTTCCTTTGCTTTTCTCAATGCATCTTCACGTCTTCCGCAAATGATGACCTTGTTTTTTTCTATGATAAATCTTTCTGCCATGGCAAGGCCAATTCCGCTTCCACCGCCTGTAATGAGGATCGTATTTTTTGATAGGTTCATCGCCTGAAATAAGTTAAATAGTTGAATTTTTACCGGACAATTTTAATATTGAAAGCCCCATTATTGGTGGACATATAAACCCTTAACCACAAAGGAAGATAGCTTTCCGTTCCTCGTGCAGTGCTGATATCCCCAAGGTCGAGGATCTCCTCGTCTTGCCATCCGAATTGCTTGAGTAGAGACTTTACTTTTGATTTAGCCTCTGCATTATTTCCGCTCATGAAAATGTTGTGAGAATCTTTCAGCATACGTGGATTGACCATCAGACCACACCATAGTGTGTTCAGAGTCTTCACGACATGAGATCCGGGAAATGCTTTTTGGATTTCTTCTCCCAGACTATTGGTATTTGAAATAGACAGGGTTGGGGGCATTCCTTTGGAACTGTCCAGCGGATTTGAAAGATCTATTATTATTTTACTCTCCAGATTTTTTTCACCGGCTTGTTTTAAAGCTTCCATGGATGCTTCTCCTTTGGTACAGTTAAAAACAATTTCGCCAAAACCGGCAGCATCTGAATAATCTCCTGCAGATGCATTTTTCCCGTTTTCAGCAGCCCAGGATTTTGCCTTTTCATTGTCCTTTGTTCGGGATCCCATCATCACCTGATGACCAAGTTCTGTAAGTTTGGATGCAATTGTGTTGCCAACTACACCGGTTCCCATTACGGCTATTTTCATGTTTAGATTTTTTGAAAGTTTGAATGTAAGATAAGAAATCAAAAGCATCCGTATATGACCATTTTGTGAAATTTCAATTTCAGCCGATTCTTATCCTGTGAACTTTCCTGATTATTAAATTAATAGGATCATACATTTGGCATACAATAAATTCTCAAACCTTCATGTACAGCATTCTTCTTTCTGCGCAAGTGGACTTGATAAGCACTTTTAGGTGAAATTCTGTGCAACCAAAGTCTGCACGAGATCCGTCAACTCAATACACGACTTGTCGGCCCGAATGGATGCCTGCGATCCCGGGTTTGTTTCTAATCTCTGTTCTCAACCAAACTTAGTCGGGGAAAAATACATAATGCTATAAATCGAAGAGTATAAACGACTCTTTAATATGAGAAGAGGTAAAGATCGTAGAATGAGAATAAAGATTAGGAGTGACGATCAGGAGCCCCTTAAAATTTTTTCCAATTTTTTCCCTTTGGCTAATTCATCAACAAGTTTATCTAAATACCTGACTTGTCTGGTTAGATCATTGTCAATTTCTTCTATTCTGTATCCGCAAATGACTCCTGTAATAAGATTTGCATTCGGATTCAATTTTGCTTTTTTAAAAAATTTATCGAAGCTCACCTTTGCATCGATAAGTTCTTGCAGCTTTTTATGATCAAAACCTGTAAGCCATTCAATCACCTTATGCAATTCTGCCTTTGTCCTGCCTTTTTTTTCTACCTTGGTGATATAGTGAGGATAAACAGAAGCAAAGGTCATCTTTGCTATTCGTTCATTATGTTCAACAGTAACTTTCATCTCATGATAGTTTTACAAGTTTGCCTTTTCTCTTAACTACGTTTTTATAATCCCATTGAACGACTCTTGATTTTTTAAGCCATCGCTTTATTTCTGTTGCTTTGATCTCGTCTGCTGATGTATAAGTTATAGATGCATCCTTAAACTTACCTGTACCCGGTTTAAGCTTCTCCTCATCAAATCCTGCTCCACTCCAGAACATCAACCGGATACCGTCTTTCAATTTACTGTAGCCGACAATCGGATTGCCCTCTAAAAACCAAACCGGATGAGCATGCCAAATTTTGTTCTCAGCATCCTTAAGAGTGTTGTCAATGAGCTCTGCAAGTGTGTTACAGATCGCTTTCTCCGGGATACTAAGTTTGCTATTGTATGACTTTACGTCCTTGTTCATTTCATTATGATTTAGCGTGTTTGATTTTGTAATTTTTGAGTTGATGACCATCTGCATTTTGAAAGCATGTATAATACTACTCCGGATATCATGCACATCAGAACAGCAAGATGGCCTTTTTATTTTCATTCGTAACAATTCAGGCATCAAGTTCGCCAATAAATTCTAAGAGGAAATTTGTAAAATTTCTAGAGTATATTGCAGATCATATTATGTGGATAAAAGCAAAGATACAGTCCATAACATATTGTAATACTTCTCAAATAACGTTATGAAACTTTACACCTTAAGCCTTGAGGTCAGCGGTATCCGTTTTGCTGATTCTGTCTTCACCGGTTTCGCTAAGGTAAATTTTATTCTTTAATTAATTTGTAAGAAAATGCCCTGTCAAGTCTGAGGATATATATTCCATTACTGTATCCATCCAAATTCATTTCATTCCCTGACCGGAGAATCTTATTTATAATTAAGTTCCCGTAGACATCATATAAATTCAGCTCATGTTCATTCTCATCATTGAATTGAACCGAGAAAGTTGAGGAGAATGGGTTTGGAGAAAATTTAGCATGGTCATCGATAAGCCTTTCTTCTATCCCTGTCTGAACTTGGCCGCATGACCACTGACTATGATCTAAACCTGAACTGATCTGCCATGCTTCAAATGCAGAAAAGGTCTCGTTGATCGTTGCCCATTGAAGCTGATTAGATGGTATCAGGATCAGTGAATCGATCAGGGTGCTGATCTTTTGAAAAAACAAAGGCCCGTATTCTCTCTGATTCGTCATGATCCGAGTCACGTAAAATTTATTTCCCGGCCAAATTCCATTTTGTATGCTGTCGATCTGACCTTTAATCAAAGTAAGGATTGCCTGAACATCACTTAGCGAATCCAGAACCGGGGCGCATCCGACACCTATGCACCATAAATTTTTTGCCGGGTTATGTTGATAAAAATTAGTTGTTGTATCAGGTTTAAAGATACCGAAGTCATGCAGATCATTACAATGCGGATACAAACTTCCTGCACCCGACAAGAGAGAACATTTCCATTTATTGCCATAGATACTTCCTGTGATTGTATCTCGGTATTGTAACCAGTCAATACTTGAATCTGTTGCCGGCGGACAAACAGCCCAGATAAAACCGCCTAAGGTATGTGTTGGATGACCCCCCAATGAATCCAGTAAATACCATTGATCGGCAACATTTCTGCCACCCATGTTCTTTGAACGGGGGTCTATCTCTACATTGTCATCATAAGGGGCATTAGCAAGTGTCTTAAATATATTGGTTGATGTTGCAAGCTCATCCTGCAAAGCACCAATTACAAAACCATCGGATGTTTGTAAATTCCATTTTACATTCTTGTTGTTCACAATATCTGCCATCATCAAGGCATTGTTTTTTGCAATAGTGTATTTCAATGGATTCTGAAGCGTGTCTGTTGGTTCATTGTGTGAAACAAGATGAACATACAATTTGGGGGGTTGGGAGAATGAGAAGTTGGTCAAAGTAAGACACCAAATAACAATAGTTAGTTTTATCAAGTTAAATTTCATTGCCACTTTTTTATACAGAATTTATAAGAATTGTAAACTTGCGGGTAGGCTTCAATGAAATTACCGGTATTTCAAAATTTTCTTCACCACGTTGCCTTCGCTACTGATTAGTTGAATTGTATATATTCCTGGAATTAGTTCCAAGGGTATTGTCAGGGTTTTCAATTTTGAAAATTTTGTTCTGAAAACTGTCTTGCCATGTATATCAGAAATGACAAGATTGGCCTGATCCAAAGGCTCATTAATATCAATATGCAATTCTTTATCAAACGGATTAGGATAAATTTCAAAAGCATCTGATTCGAAAGGCTTTTTTTCAATACCCGAAATCAATCCATAGAAGACAAAAATTCCGCCGCTTTCAGTACCTGCATAAACATCGTTCCCATTCTGAGCTAGAGATATAACGATATCATTTCCAAGACCTGTGTTGACTGACTGCCAATTGTCCCCATTATTATAAGATACATAGAGTCCTCCATTTGTTCCTGCAATAACGGTGTTGCCAAAAGCTAACAAGGAACGCACCCAATTTGCCGAACCAGTATCAATACTTTTTTGAACCCAATTTTCAGCACTATCAGTAGATACAAACACGCCACTCATTTCAGAACCAGTGTATAAATATGAGCCGCTCAATGCCATAGTGATGACATGCTTATCAGTTAAGCCGTTATTTTTTTGAACCCAGGCGGAAGATAAATCATGTGTTCTGTAGACCCCGCTACTTGGCGCAGTGCCTACGTAATAAAATGTTTGATCCTTAAGAATAACGTTTTTATCGGGAGAAACTAACTGGGCTATTGAATATGTATCACCAGAGTCTGTTGAGTAATAGATTTGTGAAGAATTTTCGGCAACAATCAATATACCATCTTTATAGAAGATGCCTTTTGTAGTGCCAATCGTACCTAATGGACCGTTCGAAATATTATCCCAGCTGTTGCCTCCATTGCTGGTTCGGAATACCCCTTGTCCGCTGACATAAACATTCATCCCATCAGTTGATAGTTTATTAGGATTAAAATTATAGTTTGTTGCCAATCCTGTATTGATAATCGACCATGTGTTGCCACTATTTGATGATTTGAACATTCCATTCCCTGCAGTGCTAACGTACATTTCCGAACCGGAAAATAAAATATCGTTTATCGCCAGACCATACATTCCATCACTTTTCCTGTTCCAGGTTGAACCATCATACATATACAAAGCCTGGTTGTTTGTTCCGGCGAATAAATTCCCGGCATCGCAAAGCAGGGCATTCATTTCATTTTCAGCGAGACCTATTGGGGTCCATCCGACTCCACCATTGACTGAGGAATACACACCTTGGGGTGTAGCGGCATATAATGTAGCTCCGCAGATTGCAAAATCGTTTGCAGAAGCATAAGGAAATATTCCACTCCCCGA
Source organism: Bacteroidia bacterium (assembly GCA_035341855.1). Taxonomy (GTDB): domain Bacteria; phylum Bacteroidota; class Bacteroidia; order AKYH767-A; family 2013-40CM-41-45; genus QQVM01. Next base: position 4,606 of record DAOQWA010000063.1, on the reverse strand, counting down.
TGATAACCATGAACCAGCCATATTCGATGATTTGTATATTCCTTGAGTTGTACTGATAAAGAGATCACCTGAGAGTTCTTTGATCTTGAACACCGTAATTCCGGAAGGGAGCATGGTGTTTGCCGGTATCCAATTCGCACCACTATCTGAACTCATGTAAACTCCATCCGAACCTGTACCACAAAATAAATTAGTGCCGGATTTTTCCAGCGCTAATACAGTTTGACCAGCCAGGCCATTGTTCATCGAATTCCAACTGGCTCCATTATCATAAGATGCATATACTCCTTGGTACATTGCAGCATATACAGTGTTACCTAATACAGTCAGTGCACGTATCACCGGCATGGTGGGTAATCCTGATCCGCTTGAAGTCCAGGTGGCTCCATTATTTACCGACTTGTAAATACCACCCTGGTCAGTTCCTAAGTATACATCTCCGGAATCCAATGCCAAACAAAGTACATAGGGATTGCCTAAACCTGTATTTGAAGGATTCCAGGTGTTCCCGCCATCATTAGATGCAAAGATTCCTTTATCTGTTGTGCCTGCTAACAGATTCGCTCCTGATTTTGCAAGTGCTGTAATATTGGCAACATATGGGCCATTTATTGCTGTCCATTGTGCGGATGTAGAGTGGGCAGAAAATAATAAATCCAAAAGTAAAATGAAAAAGATTAATCTGTTCATGATCTTGTTTTTTTGACTAGTTATCGATCAAATTTCTATTAAGTCTGATTTAAGGTGACAACCTAATTTCGGAATAATAATCTTACATAATCCTAAAGCAAGATATAAATAATAAAAATCATGAAAATAAATAAATGAGAAGAAATTAATTAAGTACAAGAGTTTATTGCACCAAGATAAAAGAATGAAATGAGGATTCAGAGATTAGTAAATATCCTTCCTATGTATGTAAAAAATGGTATTTTACATTTAACAGTGATCTTTAATCAATTTTTAAGTGTTTTTTTGCAGTATTATATTCCAATTTGACATTATTCGTTGAAGTATCCCTTTCTGATTACCTCCATTTAAGTGAAGGTGATATTTATTGTTTACCGTTTAAGTAATTTCTTTTGTAACACACCTTGCGAATTGATCAAACGCAACAGATATGTTCCGGGATTGAGATTATGATCCACATACTGTGATCTCCTGTATAACATTCCTGAAAACACTTCTTTCCCTTCCATATTGAAGATTTTCATTCTGTTTTTTCCTTCAAAACTTGTCTCAAGATAGAAGCTGCTTCGGGATAGATTTGGGTATACTACCAGTGATGACAATTCTTCAACTGTCTTTATTTTTGTGGTGAATCCCGGAATAACATTCACTATAACCATGGTGTTAAGATTGCGCATCAAATAGGCATTACTATCACAGTAAGTGCTTGAGCATCCTGCCTGATCAGCAATGCTGAGGCAAATGGTATAAAATCCACTATCTGAATATGTATGCGTTGGGAAGGCTGTATTGGCAAAGGTTCCATCATCCCATGACCATTGATAGCCGAGAGGAGTATTTCCATAATGCTTTTTTGGAAAGCAAGAATCTCATTATTCTATAAAATGGATTTTAAAAGCGTATGATTAAATTGTATTTGCTCACAGGCGGAAATTTAGGCAATAAGGATTTGTATTTTTTTCTGATAACTGATTTAGTTTGGAACAAACCCTGGTGTTCAAAGCACAAAGTTTGATAAGGTCTTTCTTGATGAAGCGAAGTACTATTTATAAAGTAATTGAGAGACTAATGTGAAGTACATGCGTGATCCAATAAACAATAATACATTGACATCACTTTGAAGTATGATTGATCAACGCATAAAATCTTTGCTTATACGTTTCAGAAACCGGAATTAGCTCGCCTTTGATTTTTATACGGTCTCTTTCTATACTTTCAATTTTTTCAATGGCTACCATATATGATTTGTGAACTCTGCATATAACTGATGAAGGAATTTCTGCTTCAAGCTCAGAGAATGTTTGTAAAGTCATGATGCGCTTGCTTCCGGTATGTATTCTGCGGTAATCTCTCATTCCTTCAATGAAGAGGATATCTTCAAGCATGATTTTTTCAAGGCGGTATTCTGTCTTGACAAATATAAATTTCCTTTCCTTAGAATTGTCCTGTACAACCAGTTGATGTTGAACTCTGTCAACCGCCTGCACAAAACGCTCAAAAGTGTAAGGTTTTAAAAGGTAATCGGCGACCTTCAGGTCAAATCCTTTCAGGGCATATTCATGATAGGCTGTTGTGAGGATAACCTGACTTTTAATGGATGATGTTTCAAGCAGTTGTATGCCTGAGAATTCATCCATCTGTATATCTAAAAAGATCAGGTCAACTGTATTGCTTTTTAAAAAGTTCAATGCGTCGAATGCATTGTCAAATGAAGTGAGTAAATTCAGAAACGGAAGTTTTGAAACAAAGCCCTTAGCCCGTTCCAAGGCTAAAGGCTCGTCTTCTACAATGATGCAACTTATTTTCATGATAACTGAATAGATAACTCAACGCTAAACAGGCCATTGTTATTGCTGATCGACAAACTGTGTTTTCCGGCATAAATTAATGTCAGTCGTTTCCGGATCAATTCGATACCCATACCACTGTCTTGAGGGTTTCTGTTTGTTTGTGAGCCATAACTGTTTTCACACTTGAAAAATAATTCTTTTTGTTGAACTTTAAGAAAGATATTAATGGCGTTTTCTGTTTTTTTATTATCAGAATGTTTGAATGCATTTTCAATAAAGGATATTAAAAGCATTGGAGGTATCGATACCTGCGAAACCTCACCTTCCACATTGTAACTGATATAATGAGTGTTTGCAGTTCTGATCTTCTGAAGTTCAATGAATTTTTCAATATAATCCAGCTCTTTAGTCAGGGGTATTTTTTCACTTCTGGTTTCATATAACATAAAACGCATGATATCCGATAATTTGTTTAAATATGCTGAAGCGCTCTTGGCATCTTTTTCGATCAGTACATCAATATTATTAATCGTATTAAATAAGAAGTGAGGGTTGATTTGTGATTTTAACAGAGCCAGCTCAGTTTCATAATTCTTTTTTGTCAAATCTTCTTTTATTTTTATATCATCAAACCATTTAATAAACCCTTTTATCACCAGACTTATGAATCCGTGGATTCCGGCCAGAAGTGTCAATGTCAGAAAAATACCTGTCGCAGAATTGTAACCGTCAGCAAAGAGTATTTTATGTCCATAGATGAATGACATCAGCAGGCAAGAGATAAAACCGGCCCCGAAGGCAATGCCTGTACCTGTTAAGATCAGGCTAAGAATTCTCTTTCTGTTCAGGTGCTTGTCAAAGAGGTAAAAATAGAATGAGTAAAAACCCAGTGTGGCCGGAATGAAAGCAAGTGCGACAATCGGTGAATGAAAAAAGAAGTTCAGAGGAAGATGTTTTTGTCCTTGAAATGTAGCCAGCAAAATAAATGATATCAATAACCAATAGAGTGCCCAGTAGGCAAGATGTAAGAGTACGACGATTGACTTTTTCATTTTTATTGTTTTAATTGTTTAATATAAGTCAAAAGTAGAACGGTCAGGCTCCTTAAACAATTCTGTTATGTGAGATGGGGGACTTTGTCTGCAAGTTATATATTATGTTCTGCATAAAATGTGATTGCAGTTTTGAAAAGCAGCATTCAGCCTGCTAAGAACAATTTCTTGCAGCTTATTTTGAATTTTGTTATCCCTGTTTATTTCTTCCGGGTTACTTACAGTATACTGACTTGCGTGAGAACAGGCATGTCATGGAAGGGCTCGTTTAAAATGCTCAAACAAAGAGCAGTCTGACAATTAATACGATAAAATGAATTTCTTCACCATAGTGTTCTTTTCGCTTTCTACAGACAAGATATAGATTCCGGGACTTAGGAAAGAGAGGTCTTCTGTTATTTCGGTGCAATTGCTCATGCTTTTTATATGACATATTTGTCCGAACATATTGTAAATAACAAGTCTTCCTTTGTGAATGAAATCATTGAAACGAATATTCATTTGTTGGATTACGGGATTTGGAAAAATATCGAAGCTATGAATAGGATTTACCGGTTCTATTCCGGTAGAAATTGAATTACATGAGGAATCAGTAGCAACTTCATTTGCGAAAGCATGAGATACATAAATTGCAGCCCTATTGGGATCATCGAAGTAATCGTAAATCACAGAATCCATGTAAGCTGCTGAAGTGCCATTCCAATAGTTACTGTCAGCAGTATAACTTGCAGCCCCGAAAGCAATACCATTGCTCAACTTGATCTTGATCCCGGGATCTGTAAAATTATTGAATTTAAAATTAAGATACCCGGGGTAAGTATTAACACCGATAGTACTTATTCTGACGTCAGAATCTGAAAAATTGTTGCTATAAGTATTGCGGGTAATTTCTGATAATGATTGTGCCGTTGTTGAAACGATAAACGAGCAAATGGAAGGAGCAGTGTTATTGATAAAATAGTTATTGTCAAATATTGAAGGATTTGTGGAATTTCCTGAGAGAAATCCAATGACAATAGCTCCGTCTGTTGAAGTCGAATTATTTTCAAAAATATTATTTCTGATTTCTCCGGG
>DAOQWA010000062.1:8081-16140 GCA_035341855.1 Bacteroidia bacterium | reverse complement strand
GGGATATTAGATGTCTGTGAAGCCCGGATAAAAAATTAATCGTTTCTAAGCCACAATTAATTGATCCTGATTCTTCTTGCAAACCTACACGATTCGTACCTATCTGCCAAAGGAAATTATTGCCTTTTATGAGAAAAAATACAGTAGCATAGCTTCATAAAAATAGTTGTATATTACTGATTAGCAATATATTGAACTGACTTCACAATGTTTGCCAGAACCTATCGTCAAAGTCTTTTTTTAATCAGGAAGTTATTAGGCTTGAGGAACAGCTTATCAAAGGTGTAATGTTGGATCACAACCCATTGATCCTTGCTTTTAATATAGCCAAACATCCTGTCAAGATCATAGGTCAGAGGGTTACCGACAGAATCTTGAATGGCCAGTGAATTTTCATTGATAGCCATTGGAAAAATTGTGATGCCGTTTTTTACATTATCTACAGATTCAATTTCGATTTGAGTTAAGGGAACTGTGTTCAACAAAGAATCTTTTTGGTAATCACTCAGCCTGGAATCAATGACCTCATAAAAAACTTGCTGATAGAGGGCAAGATAGTTGTCGATCGCTACAGAGTCCACATCACTGCGTGGATTATCTTCTGTAAGTATTTGAAATGTGTACTTGTCCTGATTCTTTTCAATCCTAAAATCATGTTGAGGAAAACCGGGATATTCTATCTGCAGTTTTTTGATTTGACCAATCCGATAACGAAAGATAATCGGTTCTAACCAAACTGACTGGGAAGGACTATAGCGGGGTGTAAGGTATCCATTGAAACCGGGAACTTCTGTCACGAATGGTATTGACGAATTTTCAATCATCATCAAAGTTCCCAGAGCATCCGCAGTCTGACCGCCTACATAGTAAACTTTGTGAGCCTTTTCATTATCCTTTAGATAAATCTCGCACTTGATAGCAGATGCCGCAAGATCATTGATCACATTGTTGAATCCCGCTTTAGGTATTCTTGATTTTACAGATAAAGAATAGATTGCCTGTAACAAATACTTTGTCATGTCCGGTCTGGGAGGAAAGCTATCATTCATGATCCATGATCCGTCGGGCTGACGTTTTAATGTCACACTGTTACCATTGCGATCGGCAAGAAATATTTTGCTTATATCAGAAGTATCTTTGACGGCAAAATCCATCAACTCTGTCCGGATACTGCTACTGTCATCACGTTTGATAAGATAGACAGACAGAAATCCAAGTCCGAGGACAAATGCAAGGATCAGGAGATTCTTTTTTTTCATGAACTGCTTTTTGTTGTACCCCTTTTTCCGAAGCGGCGTTTACGACGAAGGTTGTGAAACATCCCATAAAGTATCACGAGAATTACAGGAGCCAGTATATTGGTCCAACTGATAACAGTCGGTGATGCTGTCTTCACAGGATCAAGTAATCTGAGCTTAAGTTCCTTTCCACGAAGCTCCAAAATACCTGTCTCATCACACAAATAATCTATACAATTCAGTATGAAATTTTTGTTCCCATAAAATTGTTGTGTGAACCGGTCATAGCCAAGGGGATACATGGTTCCTTTTTTACTCACATAGTTGGCAATTATGTCTCCATCAGAAATCACGATCATCTTACTGTGGACCCCGATATCTCGAAAATCGATCTCCTTAGCCTCACTGATAGCTCTTGGAATACGGTTTTTATAATTGGACGTGAATTGTCCTTCAAGAATCACAGCTACCGGAAGGTACCTCATACTGAATTGAGCAGGATCGGGTTTTTCTTCGAGGATGTTCAGGCTGACTCTTGCCGGAGGCATTTGTATCCTGCTAAACTGTGAACTTTTAAGTAAGATCGTTTTACTAATTTCCGGTGTTTCAATCGTGTCAAGACTACTTGCAAACTCAGCCTTTATTGCATTCAGATTATTTACCAACGGATTCTTTGATTCAGGATTTAACAATGGGAAATAATACCAGGGAAATAATTCCTGCTTAGGTTGATTACCAACGTATCCGGTAACTACCGGTATCGGGGCAGACTGAAGATCCAGGATAAGGTCATTATTTACACGCACACCGTACTTAAATAACATATCGTCAATATTTAAGTCGATAGCCATGGCAATATTCGTGTTTACAACACTCAAACTGTCCATGTTGATTTGCATCTTATCCAGGAGCCACAGAACCCGGCCGCCTCTCATAATATATTGATCTATAATAAACTTATCCTTTTCATCAAATGCCAATTGCGGTTTTGCAATGATGAGCACATCGATCTCATCAAGTGCATTTAGCCTTCCCTGAATTTCCAGCGTGTCGACCTGATAAAATTCATTGATAGCATTTGCGGCATCGGTTATTTGTCTGGTAGAAAGTTCCAGTTGACCTTGTAAAAAGCCAACACGCCTCGTGACTGGCGTAGTGAGTTTCCTAAGAGTAGTTGCTATCTCATACTCAAGATTTTCTATAGAGTTGTTCAGGATCTCATCCGCACTGCCACCGATTTTATTCTTTAACAACTGCAAAGGAACTTCTGTACTTCCGAAAGTAACAATGGCACCGGGAAAAACTACACTTTGTGACCTGGATCCTTTTTCACTTTGTTCTAATTGAGTAGGCTGTAATCCCTTTTCAGTGATTTGTTTATAGATCTTAAGCCTTTCCTTGTCATCGCTGCCGGCGGAAGGGTCAATGAACTGGTATTCGATACGATCTCCCGCATATACTCTAAATTCTTCAAGAATATCTCTTGTTGAATTCCTCAACTGTTTAAAGCCAGGAGGCAATTCCCCATCAAGGTATATTTTGAAGTATACCATCTCCTTCAAATTGCTGGCCAGTTCTTTTGAAGAAGCTGATAAAGAGTATCTGTTTTCAGACGTCAGATCAAATCTTGTGTAAATCTGTGCAGAAATAATATTTAAAAACACAAGAATGGCAGTAATACTCAATAGCTGAATAAGACTTTGTTTTTTTATGTTTTTATTTTTCTTCATGATGAACTTCAAAAATGTATTACTACCACTTTCTTCTTTCCAAATTGAACCTTGTAAGAAATACAAAAAATGCTGAAAGTGATATGAAATAAACAACATCCCTGGTGTCTATTACTCCGCGGCTCATAGAGGAATAGTGGGCAGAAATCCCTAAGGCACTGAACAGGTTTCTTATTGGCAAAGAGAAGTTGAAAGTTGAAAGAGCTTCAAAGCCATTGTAAAAGAAAAAGCACAGTAAAAGTGCCAGGAGGAAAGAAATAATCTGATTTTGAGTGAGAGAGGAGGCAAATATCCCAATCGCAGTAAAGCCGCTACATAGAAACAAGAGACCAAGATATGAACCCAGTATACCTGCAACATCAACATTACCTAAAGGTGAAGCAAGAAAATAAACGGAAATAAAATAAATGACCGTCGGGATAAGTGATATAAGAACGAGAATGATAGAAGCACCGAATTTCGCGATCACAATTTGGAGCTCGGTAATCGGCCTTGTGAATAAGGTTTCAATGGTGCCACTTCTTTGCTCTTCAGTGAACATTCGCATTGTCACTGCCGGTATTAGAAATAAAAATACCCATGGTGCTAAAATGAATAAAGAATCCAACGAGGCAGTTCCATTCTCAATGAGATTGAAATCTGTGCCGGGGATTGCCCATACAAACATACCTATTATGAAAAGGAAGACACAGATAACCATGTATCCCATTAGGCTGGAAAGGAAAGCTGATATTTCTTTACGAAGCAGGACGAGCACAAGACTGGATTTACGCGTCAAAAATAGTTTTTTTAAGCGGAACCTCAGAACTCTTGTGAAATGTTATCGACGGGTTTTCAGCATCAAAAATATCGTGTGAACTTCAGGTTTGTCTGGAAGAGAATGATCAATTTAAAAAGTCAAAGAAGGAAATGCCTGATTTTAGGCAGTTTGAAAAAAATTATTGTTTGCAGAATTTTAACGACTGGACTTCAGATCCGCTATGAATCAAAAGGAAATATACACCGGGTTTGATGTTGCTCAAATTCAGACTAAGTTCTGTTGTTTCTGACTTGCCTCCTTCGAATGTTTCTATCAGGCGACCGCCCGGATCCATCAAACTTATCGAATATCCTTCATCGTATGAGCCAGGTAATAGAAGAGTTGCATTATCACTAGCCGGATTTGGATATAAAGTGAGATTCTTAGAATTAGCATACTTCGAATCCTTGTCATTACAATTTTCAAAATTTACACTTATTTGTCCCTTGTTCAAGCAACCTTTGTCATTAGTAACTTCAATACTGTAAATACCCGATTCCTGCACCTCTAATGTTGCAGCCGTTGAATTATCTGACCACTTGTAAGAATAATCATTGCTACCCGCTTCTAGCAAGAGTGATTTTCCAAAACATCCATTAATATGACTTTGTAAGTTCAGCAGTGGTTTTTTGTAAATAGATTTCAAATTTACCTCCGCACCGGCAGAACATTGATTTCCGTCACTTACCTGAACACTGTAATTACCATCAGAAATTTTTACTAACCTGGAATCTGTTGAATTTATTTCTGACCATTGGTAGGAGTAAGGCTGAATTCCTCCCATAACAATTGCCTGAATACTGCCACTACTTTCACCTTCACAAAGAGGGGCAATTGATTTTAACTGTACTTCGAGATCACTTACATTGATAATATATGTTTCGCTACTTTCTGCATTGAAGGGGCAAGCATTGTCTCTAACACGAACGGTTAAAAAGAATTCTTTTTTTGTCAGGTTAACAGGCAACCATGAAACAGTGATGATTGGCTTTAATGAATTTGTTTTTGTAATTCTTGCATCAGGAAGGTCGGTGTCCCATGAAACGCTTAATTGCTGCTCAATGTCCTGATCATGTGTTAAAATGTCGAATGAAAGGAGGGAAAACTTACATGCCATTATACTTCTGGTATTTTGACCATTAATTCCGCTGAGACCGGGCATTGAATTTGAAGTTGTAGTAACAGCTACCTGAACATCCCTGCTCACAGAACCAATCAATACACCGTTTCTGTAATCTTTTACCAGGACAGAGAATACACCATTTAATATGTGAGTAGGAATAATTGAAATCTCACCTGTCATTTTGTTAATATTCATTTCAGCTCCCAACGGTTTGTTGGCATGGTAAGGTGCAAGAAAATTTACAAATTGTCCTTCACCTGTCTCAGGTACTGCCAGACAGTACACTAGTGAATCACCATCTTTATCATCTACTGAAGAATTTAAGGATTGTTCCTGACCTACATACAGTCTGGTTTTTGCATACTCCTTAAATTCTCCAAGACTATTTTCTCCTAAAGTATTATTTAAAAAAGCATGAAGGTAAATGTTTGAAGCAGCAGGATTTGAGATCGTAGTAATTGCTGTACTTCGGCAGCAATCTGTCACACTAAAATTCCAGTCTGTACATGCAAAAGGAACATCGACTTCTGCAGAATAATTCCATACCTGAACTCCAATTGCATTTCCGCCATCGCAAATAGAAGTCATCCCTTCACATAAATTTGATATTTCATTTCCCGAACCGGGATCTAATTCAAGAGAGTAAAAGCTTGTATGTGTACAGGTAATACTCTGTACTTTGAGATTCATATTAGACGGTGCAGGAATGCCATTACAATCGCGATACAAAGTGTATTTAACTTTATATGTTGTACCTGATAAATGGCTGTATGATAAGTCTGCACCAAGCATATGGCTGGCATTAGCCGTTTGATGTATCATCAGCATGATGCAGAAGATGAACACCAGCAAAATGATGCCGTATACTCCTGAAGATTGATTATGATGTCGGGAAGACCGCATTGGTAAATAGTATTGTTTACTTGGTCAAACTAGCCTTGAATCACTCTTATTTCAAGATTCTTCCGTTTACGTGGTCCTGGAGGTTGTAAACACATGTATTTATTGTGTGAATGCAGGACAAAAAATGGCTGAAAAAGCTAAGAAAACGAGCTAAAAATCAATTTTACAGAAGAGAAATATCGTATAGGCAAAAAAAAAGGGTTGATCCGTGTGGATCAACCCTTTCTTCCCGTAAGGTTGAATTATTCTTTTACAAGACGGATCGTTTTCAATTCGCCATTGTATTCAATTCTCATCAGGTAGATACCAGCAGAGTATTGGTGAAGGTCAATTGTTTTTGTATAACCATACTGAGATTTCTCATTACTGTTGTACAGTTGGTTTCCAAGCACATCTAATACCAGAATTCTTACGTTAGCATCTTTTATTTTAGCAATGTTTACTGTTACCTGATCTCTGAAAGGATTTGGTGATACAGTAAAGGCTTGCCAGTTTCCGTATTGAATATGATTGTTAGTTTGGATAGCAGGGCATTGGATAAAGCTGACCCTGATGGCATCAAAATTCTCACATCCCATAGAATTTGTGACCAGAACCGAGTATGTGCCTGCAGTTGTTACAGCCAAAGTCTGACTTGTACTGTTATCTGACCATAGATAGCTGCTGAATCCTGCACCTGCGTCAAGCACAAGTGTTGAACCAATACACATTACAGTATCAGGACCAAGATCAATGACCGGAGATGGATTTGTGAAACCTATTGTTACACTAGCATAAGCACGGCAACCATGGTAGTCTTCAACTTGCACAACGTAGGTGCCGGGAGCAAGGTTGTTCACAGATGCAGTTGTATCTCCGTTTGGCCATAGGTAAGTATAAGGCATTGTTCCACCGCTAGCCATAACTGACGCAGTACCATCATCACTCGTTTCACAAGTAGCATCTGTAGAGCCCGTGATGGTTGCAGAGATTCCTGCAAGGTTTGGAACAATCCCTGACAATGGAATAGAACAACCCAATGCATCTGTAACTACACAATCGTATGATCCGGTAATCAAACCGGTTGCACTGTTAGTAGTGCTCACGTTAGGCGACCAGGCATAGGTAATAGGTGCTGTTCCACCTGTAACTGATACAGTTGCTGATCCATCATTGGCAAGACAAGTAGCACCGGTTGTGCTCATTGAAGCGGTCATCATCGGACCACCATCAATTGTAACATTACCGGATACAGAACAATTATTGGCATCTTTCACAAGTACAGAGTATTGGCCCGGTAAAAGATTAGGAGCAGTCATTGCCGTTCCGCCAGTAGGGCTCCACAAATAAGTAGGAGTTCCCGTACCACCTGTAACGTTAGCTGTTGCGGTTCCAAAAGTTCCGCCACATCCTGCATCTTGCTTAGTGATATTCAGATTCAATGCAGGTGGCTCAGTAATGGTAAAGTAACGTGTACCCATACATCCTGTAGAATCGGTAACATCCACTGAATATTGTCCGGCATAAAGTCGGTTAACAGAAGCTGAAGTTGCCGTAAATCCATTAGGTCCTGACCATGCATACTGAATTGTACCTACTCCTCCAACCAAGCTGGCTGAAGCAGTTCCTGTATGAGCACCATTGCAAGCCACACTTGGGGTATTTGTTACACTCACACTTAAGTTCGATACTAATACCGAAAACGCTCTTGTCGTCGAACCATTTGCAGGACATGCATTATCTCGTACAGTTACTGTAAACTGATATGGTGTTGGACGAGCATCTGCCGGTGTAGGAGTCCAGCAGAAATGTCCGGTAGGTGCATTTGGTCCACCTGTTACTGAAAATGTTGCAGCAGGAATTCCGTTGTTCCAGGACATGACTAATGAGTCGGCACCGTTAGGGTCGCTTCCGCAGATATCAAAGCAAACTTGTCCACCGCAAGTAGATGTGAAGAAGTTATTGTTCACACAACCAAAACCAGTAAGAACAGGATTATCGTTTGAACAAGTAGTCGTGTAGATCTGTAAGTCACGAACCACACTTCCAATAAGTACACCATTGCGATACTCAAGCACAAGAACAGCAATTACCGCAACTTCAACCTGAGTAGGGAAAACAGTAATTTGTCCGGTTACAGGATCGATAGTTACTCCACCGGTTGATGTCATCGGATTAGCCAAAGAATAACCACTAACATAATCGATAGGTGTATTTGCAGCGTCCCTTGCAGGGATGAATGAATAAACTAATGAATCACCATCAGCATCAAAAGCTCCATGGTTGA
>DAOQWA010000062.1:0-7981 GCA_035341855.1 Bacteroidia bacterium | reverse complement strand
GGGATGAATGAATAAACTAATGAATCACCATCAGCATCAAAAGCTCCATGGTTGAAGAAATTGTTCTGACCAATACACATGAAGGCAACCGGGTAGTTTGTAAATACAGGAGATGAATTCGCACCTGCTGTGTTGTTCAGATTAGCATCAATGAAGAGATCATTGGAAGCCGGATTATCGAGTGTAGTAATTGCGTCATTTCTGCAGCACTCAGTAGCACTGAAAAACCAGTCAACGCATGTGCCTGATAAAGTAACTGTATCCTGATATACATATGCCTGAATACCGGTAGCAGTTCCACCGTTACAAGTACTAACCACCCCGGCGCAGTTATTTGTAATTTCAATAGGGTAGCCCGGTAACAAAGGTAAGGTGACTGAGGTTGAAGCTACTCCGCAACTTACAGAACCATATTGAATAGAATGGGTAGTTGATGCAGTAATACCTGCACAGTCTCTATACAATGTATAAGTTACTATATACTGACCACCGCCAATGTCAATATATGTAAGGTCAGCTCCGGCAGCGTGGCTGGCGAAAGTTTGCTGAGAACCGAACATGGCACCCATTAGAAGCATCAAAATAATTTTGTGTCGCACAATATGAGAGACACAGACTGAGTAAATTGTTTTCATCATGTATGGAATTGGGTTGTTTGTTATCAGATTTAGGATTTGAATTTCTGTAAAAATAGTCTTTACAGAGTTCTTTATTTAAGTTTCTTTTGTGAACTCGTAATAATTCATGGTGAGTGCATTGATTGAACCTGCAAAAAGGCTAAGTTCCTTTACAAAATTCTTCAAGACCCGTATTTCTTTCTACAATAGTATTGAAAGATACAACTAAATTTTCAGACTTTCAGAAAAATTATCAGCATCCGGCCACATTTTAACAAGGCTCCAGGCCTCTGGTGGCGCAGAAAATAGCTTTTTGGTTTGTTCCCAGGTCTTTATGAACAGCCCGGAAGCCCTGTATTCATCGAGGTTTTCAGCATTTTCCCACAGGCTGAATGTGAATAACATATTTGGAAAGTCCCGTGAATGAAGGAGTTCAAGGTGTTTACAGCCCTTGAATGCTCTTATTTTTTCTGCATTTTGTTCAAAAATCCTGAGAAATTCATCGACTTTCGAGGTTTCAAAAGTCATTTTAACTATTCTGCTTATCATAAAATTGTATTCGGATTGAGTCCATTACTTTTATCCCCAAGAGCCCGGCTGCAGAGGCTCTGTTCAATGCGATCTCAAGATAGCCGTCTTCATTAAAGAAGGCAACAATTTCGCCTACTATTGCATCTTCGTATGTTTTACTGATCTTCTTTATATTAAAATCTGCTCTTCGAAAATGAATTAGAACTTCTCTGCCATTGCGAACACTTTCAAATTCCTGTTCTTTTATATTTACGATTGCATTTCCAAAATCATCAATATATAAAACTATAGCTCTGATACCTTCAGGATCAAAGGATGATTGTGCAAGATAACTTCGTTTAAAATTCTCCTGTAATTTTCCCTGGTCTTTTACTGATTCCCCGTTAAGGATATTTCCTATGAGCCCGGAAAGCTGCAATAACATATTTGCTCTTCCTGAATTGTGATCAATAGAAAGCTTGTAAATTTCTACAGGCTCATTTTCGAAGATGAGAGAGAAAATCCCGCTGTCATTTCCTATAAAAATATGATCCATACATTTCACAGCGAGAACAGCAGCAACTTCTTCTGAATTCTTCTGAACGTTATTTGCACTTAAGCCAATAAAGTGTACCGAGCCGACAGGAAAATTTGAAAAACAATTCTTCACGATGTATGATGCCTGAAGAATATCAAACTGTTCTATTTCATGTGAAATGTCGATTATATGTGCCTGTGGAGAACGGCTTAGAAGCTGGCCTTTAAAGGAACCAACATAATGATCCCTAAGCCCCCAGTCGGTAGTCATTGTAAGAACCGGAAAAGGTCTCTTCATATCTCTTGTTGATAACTTGTAGCTTTAGAATGGCTAAAAGTAGGGAGTTTTGGTTAGTATTGAAACGAAAATAAACTGAGACGACTACAACTTCTTAAGATGTAATTGTGAACTCAGAATGTCTTACTCCTAAACAAAATAAATTGAGCGAAGTAATTATTCCGATTGACACCTTTAATCCTGTTGAATTTTTTGGAGTTAACGATTCTAACCTCGAAGTCATCCGAAAGAATTTTCCTGAACTCAAACTCGTTGCAAGAGGTAATGAGATAAAAGTTATAGGTGACGAGAAAAATATCCACATCTTTAGTGAAAAGATAAACAGACTAATTCAGCACTATCAGAAGTTTGGAAGCCTGACGCCTGATAATGTAGAACACTTTCTTGCAGATAGAAATGGACAGGAGGGTGGACCTCAGATCCCGGCCGGAGATGTATTAGTGTTTGGCCAAAATGGTATCATGGTCAGGGCCAGAACCATTAACCAGAAAAAAATGGTGGAGAGCTCTGAGAAGAATGACATCCTCTTCGCCATAGGACCTGCAGGAACAGGAAAGACATACACCGCTGTTGCCCTGGCTGTAAGGGCATTAAAGAACAGGGAAATTAAAAGGATCATTCTGACAAGACCGGCGGTAGAAGCAGGTGAAAATCTGGGCTTTCTGCCGGGTGACTTAAAGGAAAAAATAGATCCATATTTGAGACCTTTGTATGATGCTTTGTACGATATGATCCAAGGCGAAAAAGTGAAAAGTTATGTAGAAACAGGTGTGATAGAAGTAGCTCCATTAGCATTTATGCGCGGTCGAACTCTTGATAATGCTTTCGTTATTTTGGATGAAGCCCAAAATGCCACGGAAAGTCAGTTGAAAATGTTTCTGACCAGAATGGGACCTTCAGCCAAATTTATTGTCACCGGAGATGTGACCCAAATAGACCTTCCAAGAAATCAACCTTCAGGCTTAGTTCAAGCCATTAAGATTTTATCGAACGTTAAAGGAATTGATTTTGTATATCTCGATGCAGGTGATGTCGTTCGTCATAGATTAGTGAAGGAAATTATTGAAGCATATAACAGGTAGAAATGAACGCAACTGGATTAGAAGCACTTCAAGGCACCAACTTTAAACTACCCGGACAAAGCGCTTTCTACAAAGGAAAAGTACGTGATGTTTACACCATTGATGAGAAATATCTGGTGATGGTGGTCACGGATCGTATCTCTGCTTTTGATGTCGTACTTCCTCAGGCTATCCCATATAAAGGGCAGGTCTTAAATCAAATCGCGGCGCATATGTTAGCTGCTACCGCTGACATAGTACGTAATTGGATAATAGATGTGCCTGACCCGAACGTGACTATTGGAAAACGTTGTGAAGCTTTTAAAGTTGAAATGGTCATCAGGGCTTACCTTACAGGACATGCATGGCGAGAATATAAAGAAGGTAAAAGGACTTTATGTGGTGTAAAAATGCCTGAAGGCCTGAATGAAAATGATGCTTTTCCTGAACCGATAATCACTCCTACAACGAAAGCATCTCATGGACATGATATGGACATTTCAAGAGAAGAAATTATCGCCAAACGCATAGTATCAGAAGAAGATTATAATTTACTAGAGAAATATACCAGGGAAATTTTCAAAAGAGGGACTGACCTGGCTGCCGGGCAAGGATTAATTCTTGTAGATACAAAGTATGAATTTGGAAAGGATGAAAAAGGTATCGTACTCATTGATGAAATACATACGCCGGATTCTTCCCGTTACTTTTATAAAGATACCTACCATGAGTTGCAGAATAAGAAAAGAGCACAAAAGCAATTGTCGAAAGAGTTTGTGCGCCAATGGTTGATAGAAAATAATTTTCAGGGAAAAGAAGGACAAGAGCTCCCTCAAATGAGTGAAGAATGGGTACAACAAATATCACTGCGATATATAGAGCTTTATGAAAAAATAATCGGAAAGAAATTTGTTCCTGAAAACAACCATAATATAGAGCTTAGAATAGAGAAAAATATACTTAAAGCATTAAAATCTATCAATTAGATCCGAATTATTGAATCGTCTTTTATCAAGCATAGCTTGCTTTTCAGGAGTTTTACGATCTTTGTGGTATGCGGGAAAGGATTTACCTGGGACGATTGGAAGAGTTGATAAAAAACTATCAATTTGATCTTCCACTTTCTTTATATCTGAGACAAGAATTTAACAAGCGTAGGAATATGGGCTCACGTGACAGAAAAAGAACACGTGAAGACATCTTCAGTTTCTATAGGATCGGCAAGATTTTTCCAGAAATGACAACCTCCGAAAGGATAGCTCTTGGGACTTTCATTTGCGGCACAAGCAGAAATCCTGAAACGGATTTTATATTGACAAGCTACTCACCATTTTTACCTGAGAACATGACAATCTCTTTGGATGAAAAATTGGAAAAAGTAAAAGAGTATTTTCCGGATTTCGAGCTTGAAGAGATCTTTCCTTTTTCAAAACATTTATCCCCGCAAATTGATAAACACTTATTCATTCGGTCCTTTCTCCAACAACCAAAACTATGGATACGGGTCAGGTCGGCATTCAGGGATAAAGTAATTAATGAATTGAAAGAAAGGAATTTCTCCTTTGATGTACATGCCGGTAATCCCTGTGCTCTTTCACTGTTAAATTCAACTCCCGTTCATGAATTAACATCATATGATAAAGGTTACTTTGAAATTCAAGATCTGAACTCTCAAAATTGCATAACTTATCTTAAAATAGAAGATAATGAAATTTGGTGGGATGCCTGCGCCGGTGCAGGGGGTAAAAGTCTTGCTTTACTGGATATGCATCCAAATTTAAATATAACTGCATCAGATATCAGAGAGAGCAGCCTGCAAAATTTAAAAAGCAGAATGAGTAAAGCCTCCCTGAACCTTGAGTCAATCATTCAAATAGATTTAAGTGCAGATGGATCAGTACCCATAAATCATTTCGATGGAATTCTGGCAGATGTGCCATGTTCCGGCTCCGGTACTTGGGCCAGAACTCCTGAAATGATTAGTTCATTTTCAGAAAAAAACCTTTCTGAAAAGTATATTCCTTTGCAAAGGAAAATTGTCAAAAATCTTACAAATGCATTAAAGCCTGAAAAATATTTAATTTATATAACTTGCTCTGCATTCAAATCGGAAAATGAAGAAAATATCAGGCATTTTGAAGAAAATCTGGGTTTAAAATGCCACTCATCTTCCTATTTTGAAGGATCCGGACTCGCTGCCGACACTATGTACAGGGCGATCTTATCAAAGAATAACTAAAAATGAATCTAGCTTACACAAAATTTTCTTCAAATGTGACTGAAGAAATTCAAACAGTGTTTCTGAGGAACATTGGCTGTGAGATCAAGTATACATATCTGAAATCCGCTTACATTTTCACACTATGCTGACCAGCAAAAAATTCTGGTTTATCTTATTTCTAGCTTGTGCAGGGATATCTGCTCTTGCTCAAAAACCAACTGCCTCTGAAACTCAACTCAGAAAGCAGGCGGATAAACATTTCTCAAATTCAAACTTTGTAGAGGCGACACCATTGTATTCACAATTGCTGAGCTTGTTTCCTCATGATGCTCTTTTGAACTATCGATATGGCGTAAGTTTGATAGAAGCAGGAAAAGAAAAAACACCTGCTGTCGTTTACCTTGATTTTGCCACTAAACACCCACCTGTACCGGAAGATGCATGGCTTTACCTGGGTAAAGCACATATGGCCGGAAATAATTATACAAGAGCGACGGAAGCATTTAATAAATACAAATCGATTACCTCTCCGTCCAAATCGTCTAAGGCTGAAATTGATCTGCTTATTGCGAATAGTTTAAACGCCGAACTTCTTAGCAAATCGCGAAAGGATATAGCCATCCTAAATTCAAAAGAAATAAAACGTGCAAATCTTCAGACTGCCTATGATTACTCCGAGTCTGCCGGAAAGTTTGTAGCAACTGCCGCTCAGTTCCTTACTACACAGGATAAAGACAAGCAAATCAATCCTGTCATGTTCATCACAAAAGATGGACAAAGCATTTATTATAGTAGTTATGGGAGAGGCGGGAGCACCGGCAAAGATATTTACATGGTGCGGAAGATGGTAAATGGACAGTGGGGAACTCCTGAGAATCTGGGAGTGACTCTTAACTCTGTTGAGAACGAAGAATTCCCTTATCTTGATCGTGATGGCCGGACCCTTTATTTTTCCAGTCGTGGTCATAACAGTATCGGTGGCTACGATATATTCAAGTCAGAATATGATTACACGAATAATCAATGGTCAGTACCACAAAATTTAGGAATTCCAATCAATACAACTGATGATGATCTGTGTTATGTTCCAACTTTAACCGGCGACAAGGCAACTTATAGTACTGCTTACGAAAGCAATCATGGCAGTGTAAATCTGAGAGAAATCAGCCTCGGTGGCGCAGGCAATCGTTTTGCCATTATCTCAGGAACTTATTTTTCACTGGATCAAGCTACAAGGAGGGATGCACGAATAAGTGTTTTGAGGTCATCAGACAATGCCATCGTGAATTCGGTAAGAACGGACCCTAAATCCGGAAAGTATGAATTGGTATTACCTCCCGGAAACGATTACACATTAATTGTTGAAGGAGGAAGTTACCTTCCGCATGCTGAACAATTTTCATTACCTGACCTCGCCGTTGCCGGAATGAGACAGGAAGTTAAGCTTAATAAGGATATTGAACGGGAACAAATGACAGTTTCAAATTTCTTTACTCCTATAAGTTCAAAAACTGATGAACCGGTATTGGCTTTTAACAATTCTCCGACCAACGTTTCTACATCCACAATATACAGTTCATCACCTGATAGTTCTAAACTGATTCCTGTCCAACTCGATGACAAGACCGTATATATTAATGATCCAAAACAAAAGAATTCGGGTCCGGATGACATTATCCCGGCAAAAGCACAATCTGTTGCCGACTACGGTTACACAGAAGGAATTTACGAGCCCGGTACTTTCAAGGATCTAGATTCTGATGACTCAAACAAGGCTAGTCAAAAGGGGTTGCCGTCTATAACTCTCAAGGAAAAAGATAAATATGATCCAACGCTCGAGACAAGGTTAAGTGAGGATGAATTACGTCAGATCGAGGAAGAAAAGGAAAGGGCTCAAATTATAGAAGAAGAAGAGAAGAATCCTTCAATGCTTATTGATTTTAATATTGATAATGATGAGCTGGCGCAAATCGCCCTGAATGATGCACAGGCACTTCAGGAAGAATCAGAACGAATGAAGCAAAATGCTGCCCGCTTAAAAACAAATGCAGCTTTACAGGATAGTCTCGCCAGCACTCTTGAAGCAGAATATGAAATTTTAGGAAAAGAGGATGCAGCTCGTAAAGAAGAGTTGAAGCAAAGAGCAGCGGAATTAAGAGATGAATCCTATGCAATGAATAAACAGGCTTCCGATCTGCAACTCCAGGCTTCTATTAAAATGGATGAGTCGAGAGCAGCTACACGTGATGCAGATGCTATCATGCGTAGTTCCGGAAAAAATGTAGCTGCTCTGGCAGCTAAATCCGACGGGGAAGCAATGCAAAAATCTAACAAGACAAATTCCAATATTGCTGAAATTGATCCTGCAACTAATATAGATCTCATCAGAGATGATAGTGCTAACGAACCTCAGACAGATCTGGCAGAGAACAAAACAGATAAAAGCTCTTCCCTTGATGTACCGGCTTCTGATCAGCCGGACATGAATGCTTTATCAGAAAATTCTGTTCCACAAATTGCAAATGATTCTCATACCAATGAAGAGAAAGGAACTTCAGAGGGTCAATCCATAAGTGAAGATCCTGGTACAAAAACTGATTTAGGATCTGCTACAACTGCTGTCATTCAAAATGAAACCGAGCAACTTGCTTTGGAAAATAGAAATGAAGAATTGCAAAGTACTCAAACTCCGGCTGCATCAGATGAAAACACCATCGTTGCTTCTCCTACGAAATTA
>DAOQWA010000061.1:0-16193 GCA_035341855.1 Bacteroidia bacterium | reverse complement strand
TATTCAGTCCGTTTAAGTCTTGGCTTGGTGAATCAACACTTTTACTTTGTGAGTAATTTAGTGAATAAGAATACAAGCCATGACTCATTTTCAGCCTTGTATCTCCTATTTTCGTGATGTTGTCATATGAAGATACTCCGCAATTACTCCCTAAAACATCTCAACACCTTAGGTATCGATGCAAAAGCTGCATTCTATGCTGTTTTTAACAATATTACTGAGCTCAGAGGGCTACTATCAGATCCGGAATATCTCACCTTACCAAAGTTAATACTTGGCGGAGGCAGTAATATTTTGCTCAGCAAGGATTTCCCGGGTCTCGTCCTCCAAAATAATATCAAGGGAATTGAAAATATTGATGAGAGTGCTGAACATGCCTTTATAAAAGTTGGCGCCGGTGAAGTTTGGCATAAATTCGTACGCCATGTAATAAAATGTGGCCTGGGAGGTGTTGAAAATTTATCCCTGATCCCCGGTTGTGTAGGAGCATCGCCAATCCAGAATATCGGTGCTTATGGCGTTGAATTGAAAGATGTTTTTCATGAATTGGAAGCTGTTGACTTACATGGTGGAAACGTAAAAGTATTCAGTCATGAAGAATGTCGCTTTGGATATCGTGACAGCATATTTAAACAAGAGGCAAAAAATAAATATGTAATCACGTCAGTAACTTTCAGGCTTGACAAAATCCATAAGCTTAATACCACCTATGGAGCAATTGAAGAGGAGCTGAAGTCCATGGGAATCAGCAAGCCTACCATCAATGATGTGAGCAATGCGGTGATCAACATTCGCAGAAGTAAGCTGCCTGACCCTGCCGAATTCGGCAATGCAGGAAGCTTTTTTAAAAACCCTGAAATACCCCTGGAAGATTATAATGTGCTAAAGAAAGCATACCCTGACCTGGTAGCCTACAAGACAGGAGAAAACAAAATGAAACTGGCTGCAGGATGGCTCATAGAACAATGCGGCTGGAAAGGGAAGATCGTCGGAAATGTTGGCATGCACAGAAAACAAGCCCTGGTACTGGTAAATTATGGAAATGCCGGCGGAGAAGAACTTATCTCACATGCACGTAAAGTGCAGAAAAGTATCGAAGATAAGTTTGGTGTACTTTTGGAAATGGAAGTAAATATTATCTGATGATTTGAATTTGATTTTCAAATCATTTTCTAGTCAATTATACCCGTAAGTTCACGGATTTTAGCGATCGTAACATCAAAATCCGATCTCAATCTTTTTGCGAGGACTTCACACGTCTCTCCATTCGGTGATTTACCCTTCAATTCAATAACACGGCAGGTTTCAGCAAGCATATTCGCTCCGATATTCAACGATGAACCTTTTAACTTATGCGCTTGCTGGCTCATCTTGTCCCATTCCTTTTTCGCACATAGATCTTCAATGTCAGAGATGATTTCCTTACCTTGTTGTATAAACATGCGAATAACTTCACCGAAGAAATCCATGTCTGCGCTGGCTGCCATATCTTTCAAACGGTTTAACACAGTTTCATCAACAAGTATTTTCTTTTTCAATTGAACGGCTTCCTCTTCCTTTGTGAGCATTTTTTCGGGGGGATTAGAGTTTTTATCCTTTGACCACTTTCTTATTCTATCAACGATCTCTTCAACCATAAAAGGTTTGGAAATATAATCGTCCATTCCTGCGTCTATACATTTGGCCTTATCACCTTCAAGTGCAAATGCCGTCATAGCAATAATCAATGGCTTAAGCGATGGGTCAAAATTGCGTATAATCTGTCTTGTAGCCTCCAAGCCATCCATCTCAGGCATCTGAACATCCATGAAGATAATATCAAACCGGGTTTTCTTCATCTGTTCCAATACCTGCAATCCATTGGATACTATAACAGGCTTATACCCCAATCCTTCAAAGATGTTCTGAACCAGCTTCTGATTTATTAAATTATCCTCAGCGATCATGATCCTGGCAGGGATCTCCTCACCTAGCTTTACCAGCATATTCTTAAGACCTGCCTCGTGCTGACTGCGTTGGTGGTCTTCAACAGAAAACACTCCGATAAGTATATCCAGCACCTTTGATCTATCGACATTCTTAGGGATAACTGCTGAAACGACATCACTCGTGTAATCGTAAAACACTTCACCTTGCTCATCAGCATTGAATAAAACTATAGGAAGATCATCCTGAGTCCTCAGTTCTCTAATCCTCTTCGCCAGTTCCATAGGATTTGTGCTTGTCATTTGAGCATCGATCAATACCAGATTGTATTCACTTTCGGTACGAAGTTTATCCAGGCCGGAAAGTACTCCATACTCGATATGTGGGATCATATTCCATCTCTTGAAATAAGAATAGTACATATCCGATTCGGTCTTATCATCGGCAATCAGCAATACGTGAGAATTCACCAGGCGACTTGTTCTGTATCGCAATCTTTCCGGAATATCTTTTGCATTTGCTTTGACGGTTTTAATTGTAAACTGAAAGTCGGATCCTTTTCCGGATTCACTCTCAACCCAAATTCTTCCACCCATCAAATGCACAAGATTTTTACAAATAGCCAAACCAAGTCCGGTACCACCATACTTGGATGCAGTTTCCTTCTCTGCCTGACTATAAGTCTTAAATAATCGACTTACACGATCTTTAGGAATTCCTATTCCTGTGTCTTTTACAGAGAAATGTAGTTCAATTGCATCATTAGTCAGGCTTTCCTTAGTGACTGATATGCTGATCTTCCCTGAAGGTGTGAACTTGATAGCATTACCAACAAGGTTCATTAATATCTGACGCAAACGAACGATGTCGCCTTGTATATACGTAGGTATGTCTTTCGCAATACTATATTGAAGGGACAGCTTCTTTTCAATGGCCTTTGCAGAGAGCAGATCAAATGTCTCTTCAATACAGCGCTTCAAGGCAAATGGTTTATTCTCCAACTCCATCTTTTCAGATTCTATCTTGGAGAAATCAAGAATATCATTGATAACAGACAATAAGGCTTCACCGCTTAATAGCATTGATTCTACATAGTCTTTTTGCTTTGGTGTAAGCTCGGTGTCACCCAAGAGACGACCCATCCCTATCACGCCATTCAGAGGTGTTCTGATCTCATGGCTCATTGTTGCTAAAAAGTCAGATTTGGCTTTTGTAGCAGCAAGAGCTTCTTCCTTTTCAGAAATGAGACTATCCTGAACCTTTTTTCTGTCACTGATATTATGCCCAAAAATAGTCACGCTGCTTATACTGCCAATCGTATTCTGTACAGGCGAAATAATCAACTCTACGTCTACAGGCTTTCCTGATATGCGAAGGTTTTTTTCCCACGAAAAATGCTCGCCTTTAAATGCCCTCTCATGTAACATTTTGAAATCAGCATGAAATACCTCAGGTAAAATATCCAATACATTGTAACCCTGTTCGACAACAATTCCGGTCAGGGCAAATAACAGATCACACAGACGTGAGTTGATCAGTAAGATGGTATTGTGTCGATCAACCGAAAGTATGGCATACTCAGCATTCTCTACAAGCGAGGCAAGTTTGTCGCGCTTATCGCTAACTGAACGCTCCAGCCTTTTTCTTTGAGTAATGTCCTCTGCCATAGTCATGATGAACCGTGGCCTTCCTTGTTCATTGCGAACCAATGAAGAAGTAGTATTCACCCAGATCACATCACTATTGCGTTTCACAAATCGCTTCTCAACTTTGCTTTTTGGAACTTCTGCACTAAAAAGCAGCGATAAATTCTTCCGCTCCTTGTCTCTGTCTTCCGGCAGAAAAATATCGAGAATTCTGATTTGTTTCAATTCATGAAGACTATAACCCAGCATGTCACAAAATGCTTTGTTAGCACTGTCGAATTTATAGTCAATACTGATCATGGCCATAGGAACGGGCCCTTCATCGAACAAAATTGTTGTGGGATCCTTTTCTACAGGAGTTGGACTTGGCGAAGATGAGATCTCCTGCAATTCCCTTTGAAGTATGTCGGTAATATCTGTTATTCTTATGGCAAGAATATCTTCAGAAGCCTGATCAATTTGTGCGGCTCGCATATGACCGTCAAATATTTTTCCTCTAAAGCTTATATATTTTCCGAGGGCCTCCGCCTTTTTTGTTCTCTGTAGTGAACGACGAATGAGTAAACTTTGCTCTTTGCTCCATCCTTCAACCATCAAAGAATTCAAGTCAATTCCGATCAAAGCTCTATGGTCATCCGCTTCAAACAATAAAACTGCAGCTTCGTTACAATCAATGGTAAGACCTGTTGACATGTTTATAAAAAATGACGGATCTTCGAGAACAAGTAATGGAGGCGCAACTTCCTCAGATTCCTCCGGCACTGCAATTTCAACCTTGGACACTTTAAACCACATGTAGAGCAATGTGAGGATAACAAAGCCAAACAAACTTAAAAGTAAAAAGAAGGTAAACTGTAATTGCAATAAATAATCAAGAATAAAAACCAGGGCATAAACAATACTCACTGCAAGAAGAAGCAGACGATAAAGTATCTTCCGCCCTTCATCAGAAATTTGGTTCTGGGATTGTTTTTTTTGTGTCGCCAAAGTATGCACACATTTAGTGCGATTCCTTATATGACTTATATCCTAAGAGGTTTGCCCTAAATGCTTCAAAAACGCAGAAATATGCAGCTTTTCATTACATTTTGAGCTCCCAGGCATGGGAGAAAATAAAAAGAGCAGGACGGGGAAAACATCCTAAAAATGCAGCATTAATAAAAAACTGAACTATTGAGTGATAGAAGCCGGGAGAAGATGACGAAATTTCGGTTAAACACTATGCTTCGTGAATCAGACACAGGGCAAATCACAGAATTAAATAAAAAAGCCAAAAAAAATGCCAGACTTTCTTACAGTTTTGCCAATTCAGATTTAGTGAAATCGATCAGTTCACGGATGTACTTTTCGGAAAAATCGAAGCGGATCCCTGCTGTCTCGTAAACTTCAGGAATGGATTTGGAGTAGCCTAAACTGAGAGCATCCATATATTGTCTAATAGCTTTCTGGGGATCTGTTTTATAGTTTCTCCATACAGCGATCGCGCCAAGCTGAGCCATGCCATATTCGATGTAATAAAAAGGCACTTCAAAAAGATGCAATTGTTTTTGCCATTTAGCCTCAAGATCTGCTTGATTCTCTGACCAATCAATAACTCCGGAGCTAAAATCATTGTGAATCTTAACCCAGGCTTTAGTCCTCTCTTCAGTAGTATGTGTTGGATTTGTGTACAACCAATGCTGATAGGCATCAATACATGCGATCCATGGCAAGGTTTCGAGAACTCCTTCCAGTTGCTCCTGCCTTGCACGACGTAATTCTTCCGGGTCACTAAAGAAATGTTCCCAATGTTCCATAGAAATCAATTCCATGCTCATGGATGCAAGCTCTGCTATCTCTGAAGGTATTTCTTTAAAGCCAATAAATTCTAAATCGCGTGTAAGCATAGAATGAATGGCATGACCTCCTTCATGTACCATAGTGGTTACATCTCTGAGTGAGCCGCTGGCATTCATAAAAATAAACGGAACTCCCGATTCATAGAGTGGGTAATTGTATCCTCCCGGTGCCTTGCCGACTCTTGAATCAAGGTCGATGTAATTCATCACTTTGAGTGTTGTAGCAACTTCGGCAAAGTATGGATGAATATCCGCAAAGCAGTTAATAGTTTTCTCCATGAGTTCCTTTCCGTCAACGAATGGCTTCATATCCGGACGTCCCAGAACATCAACAGCAGTGTCCCATGGCTTGAGTTTATCAAGCTTCATTGTATTCTTACGCTCTGTCATTAACTGATCAAGAACCGGAACAATGCTCTTGCGGACAGATTCATGAAAACGCAGGCAATCGTCCGCTGTATAATCGAAACGATCCAGAGCTACAAATTTATAGTCCCTGAAATTTTCAAAACCTGCATTCTTACTTTGCTTATTTCTTAATGCGATCAATTCATTGAAAAGAATATCCAGTTTGTCTCTATCCTGTGCACGACGGGCACTTACTTTAGAATAGACCTCAGCTCTTTCAGTACGATCAGGACTTTTCAAAAAATTTGATGCCTGTTGAAGTGTGATCGTTTTACCTTTCACTTCGACAGTCATCGCTCCTGAAATTTCACCGTACTTCTGCTGCTTTACTGCCAGCTCAGCTTCGATAGGGATATTTTCTTCCCTGAAAATCCTTATTGAATTCTCAACCTGCCTTAAATACAATTTATAAGGCTCAGGTAAGTCCTTCACCAAAGGACAACTGAAAAGCTTTTTATTCAGCTTATCAGCATATGGCTCGATATGCGGATTTACATTTTCTACAAAATGATTGTAGGCATTACTGCGATTCACATCTGCAGTATCACAGGTCATCCTAATGTACAACCACCCTACGTGTTCTGAAACAACAGACTCCAGCTCGCTTAAATCCTTCAGCCATATTTTTAATTCATCGAGGCTGCTTAAAGACCGTTCACTCAAATCGGTATACAATGGCTCCAGTGAAGACCACTCACTGAGATCCAGTGCCCTTGGAACAAAAACTCTCTTTAATTTTTCGGGAATAGAAACTTCTGCAGATGATTGCGTCATTCGTTCAATTAAAAAATGTGCTTAATAATTCGATCAAACTTTCTTGCGAGTACGCGCCGATGTTGCCTTGGCAGACATCTCTTTAGGTCCATGAGCTTCATGGATCTTTGGAATATGCTTCTCGCTATCCTGATGTTGCGCTAACTTTTCATCAACTTCTTCAACTTTACTGAAGTCAACTTTGCCATTCAAAAGTAAATACCATGACAAAACTTTCTTGATATCAGAATCATAAACACGCTCCTCATCGAAAGTAGGAACGACCGACTTGAAAAATTCGCGCATTTTTTTCGGATCGCCTTTTACATCAATGTCTTTGTCCTTGCCTGACTCCTGGATCTTCAGGAACACCTCGTTCAAAGGCATTTCTTCATCTGATGTATACACTCCGATATCAACAAGAGTTAGAATTCTCTGACTCGAGCTGATCATCGATCTTTTATTATCGAGCATTGACTCAACAATGAATCCGTTTTTATTATTCCCTACGACTTTAAAAAGTCCGCTCATTCCGGGAACTGAGATAATGTCTTTTAATTCCATAATGATTATTTGTCTTTCGCAAAGATACAAAAGGAATTGGCGGAATTAAACCGAATATATTGAGAATATTCAGCAATTTCTTTCTTTGCCTGCGGTTAATTGAATGAAGAATATGAAAAAGGCCCGCAATTAGATTGCGGGCCGAAATCATTCATGTGATCTCCTAAAAAATCAATGTACTACTGTGATTGGCAGTGTGTTGCGGTATGATCCGGAAATTAGACTGTACTGATATAATCCTGCCGGTAAATCCTTCACATCAAAAAGCATCGAATATTTTCCACTGCTCAACTTTTCATTCAGCAAAACCTTGACCTTTCTACCATTCATATCATAAATACTCAGATCAGTATAACCTGCGTCCTTCAATGAAAATTCAATCCGCGTACTTCCTGAGGCAGGGTTCGGAAAGGCTTGTTCCAAAGAATTTCCTTTTGCCAAAGCTATTGGCTCCAACCCTACAAAAACACTATCATACTTTAACTGTGCTGCATCAGCGCTTTGCTGAATCATACTTAAACTCTCACCTCCTATAAGTGCAAAGGCAACCGTTACGGAATCACCTGCTGCGAGTGTAAAAGGTCCGGTTGATACTACGTCGATAACATCATTTCCGGTACCCGTCGTATTTCCGGCATCTGTGCGTGAGGAAGACAGAACCTGATACTTTTCAGGGTCACTAAAACCATCACTCAGGTTTACACCGCCACCTCCGCTTACATTATCTATTGCATAGTGAGAAAATCCACCGGTGTGGGATAATAATTTCATTCCACCATATAATCCGGCAGCATCTGTACTCCAAACATAACCCATCCTTCTGGCATTATCCACCGAAGCTTTATTATTGGCATACGCAGGAATATCCCAGTCGGCACACAAACCTGCATAAAGCGAATTGAGTGTAAGGCTGCCTGTATTTTTTATCAAATAATCAACGATAACATATTTCCTGTCGGCTGCCGAGGTCCATGCAAAAGCACGGTGGGTTATTAATAAATTTAAAGGAGCAGAACTATTATAATCGGAAAAAATTCCTGCTGCATCAAATTGCGAAATAGGTCCCGGCTCCTGCCCGGTCACTGCTATGACCGATGAATTATCTGCATCGACAGCGCCTGCCGCTGCACGTACGTTATCAGAAACCTGAGTACCGGCGGCACCAATCATCAAACCCATCTCATATAAAATCGAAGGACTACCCATGTATCTGAAACCAAAACCTTGTGATTGCAAATCATCGTTGTAGCCTATGAGACTCTTGCTTGTAATGCTTGTAGCGATATCATTCACAGCGATGTTAATATAATCAACATTCACAGTGATCTTGAATGAATAAAAATCTGACCAAACGCCGTCAATCATGGTAATCCTGAAGAGGACTTCCTGATTTAGAGGTGCATTGGAATTGACAACAACCTTATATGTATTGGCATAGTTGCTGATAGTATCTAAAGTATTCAAAGCTCCTGCATTAAAAGAACCAACAAGAATACTGACATAAGGCGAGGTACTGGTAAGGTTGCAGTTTAGGTTGGTCGTGGGCCTTAACAAATTCTGGAACAAAGCTGTGAGATCAAGAGTATCTCCGGGAATAAAAACTTCATCATTACCATCACGTGTAACAAGCTCATCCAATACAACCCCCGGAGAGATCGAATCGCTGATTGCCCTAAATAAATTCACCCGTCCTTTTCCCAATTTATACTGATAGGCAGTATTACCACTGGCACCATAAATATTATCACAAGTTACTCTGAGCTGCTCTCCGATTTGCAGAGCATTCAGGTTTGGAAACTGTGATTTGATCATAGCTGCGCAACCTGCTGCAATAGGCGCAGCCATCGATGTTCCACTGTAAGCAGTGTAAGTATTATTGAATAATGTAGAATAGATATTACTTCCCGGAGCACACACATCTATACTATAACCAAAATTGGAACTACCACTTTTTGAATCGGATGAAGTCGTCCATGCAACTGAAGTAACAAGCTTATAGCTGCTAGGGTAGTGTTCTGTTTCCAATCCGTCATTTCCGGCAGCACCAATAACCAACCTGTCAAGATCAAGTGTGGCGTGATTGATAATATCCTGTTCAAATTGACTAGGACTTCCTGAGCGACCCCAGGAACAATTGATGATATCGGCACCATGCTCGGCAGCATACACTATACCGTCATAGCCATCATCGATAGATGTGGTGCTGCTATTCAATGAACTTTTTACAGGAAGGAATTTACAATTGAAACCCGGACTGGCAACTCCGACACCATTATCTGTCACGGCAGCCGCACATCCTGAAACGTGTGAACCGTGGTCACTATTACCATTCATAGGATCGTTATCATTATTACTTACATCCCACCCACGGAAATTATCAATGAATCCATCTGAATCATTATCTATACTATCGATAGGATCAGCCCAGTTGTATTTAATATTTGCCTGAAGGTCCGGATGATCCCAGTCTGTGCCGCTATCAACTATTCCGATAACTACATTGGTATCACCTTTTATCACGTCCCAGGCATCATAAGCACTTATCTTTCCAAGAAAATACTGAGAAGCCAGACTTGGATCATTCGGGTTAAAATCAAAGTTGTGTATATACAAAGGTTCAGCATATTCAAGCATTCCCGTTGCCATAAGGATGTTAATAGCCTTATCAACTGACAGACTACCCGTAAAATTCAGCTTGTACATCAAACTCAGATCAACAGCTTTTTTTCCATGTCTGTTTAATGGCGATGTGAGAGGTTGAGAACGAGGAAATTTTTTCTCTATACTGTTGCTCTGAATTTTATACAAAGCGGAGACAAATCCCGGATCGTTTACACCATTTACCGAACAAGAGTTCTTATACTCTGCCTTAACTTTAACAACTAAAACACCGGGCTTAATTTGTGCACCTTTATATGTATCAGGTGAAGAAATTTCTGCATCCGTTTTTACTTTCAAAGAATTCGAATCAGCAGCAAATCCATTAAAGGAAATACACACAACTGAGAGTCCTGAAATGATCAGGGCTTTAATTTTTTTCATGAGGATTTATGAGTTATGGAAATGTTAACACCGCACAAGGTAAATAGTTATTTGAAGTCTGCAACGGAGCTTAAAATATTTCCGGCTTGCGGCTAACCGGATTGATTTTTACAGATTTTCATATTCAGGGATCTGTTCCAGAAAGTCATATCGGGCGGCCTGATTGTCCAATTTGCAACAATAAGTGACCAGACCATTACTCAAAACAAAGTAGTCTGCACCTAGTGTCATATTATATCTTGCTGCCTGATCGAAGACGCTTTGACTGATCTTGACATCAGGTGCTTTACACTCCACCAGCAATAGAGGTTTGTGCACCTTAGAATATACAAGGATATCATAACGTCTTTGTAAGCCGTTCACAATCACCGACTTTTCAATTGCAGTCAGAGATGCCGGGAAGCCCTTTTCGAAAATCAAAAAGTGCAGCAAATGTTGGCGGACCCACTCTTCCGGACTCAAATGGACATATTTCTTACGAACAATGTCGAAAATTTTTAAGGATTGAATAGCGTTTTCTTCGCCTTTCAGTGTAAACTTGTAATCAGGAAAATGTAGCTTTACCAAATCCAAAATTCAAATTTTCAACGAATATATCTCTATGCTAAGTAAAAAAGAAATTGTTGACAACTGGTTACCAAGATACACAGGCACTAAACTTGAAAATTTCGGTAAATACATACTTCTGACAAATTTTAATCATTATGTAAACCTTTTCTCAGCGTGGAATAAAGTACCTATCAACGGCCTGGACAAGCCAATGCCAAATGCAACCTACAAAGGCATCACGATCATCAATTTCGGAATCGGAAGTCCGAATGCCGCACTCATCATGGATCTTCTTTCTGCTATCAGCCCGAAAGCAGCTTTGTTTTTAGGTAAGTGTGGCGGACTGAAAAAGAAAAACAAGGTGGGTGACCTCATCCTTCCAATTGCGGCCATTCGGGGTGAAGGAACTTCGAATGACTATCTGCCCAGTGAAGTTCCTGCCTTGCCTGCATTCAGTCTTCAAAAAGCGGTGTCAACAACGATACGAAACCACAATAAAGACTACTGGACGGGCTCTGTATTCACAACAAACCGTCGCGTTTGGGAACACGATAAAGAATTTAAAAAGCACTTGCAGACTACACGCTCGATGGCCATTGATATGGAAACGGCATCTATTTTTATTGCCGGATTTGCTAATAAAATTCCTACAGGTGCACTACTCCTGGTAAGTGACCAGCCAATGATTTCAACCGGCGTGAAAACTGCTGAGAGCGATAAAAAAGTTACGGCAAAATTTGTCGACGATCACCTGAAAATAGGTATTGATTCGCTTAATGAATTGATCAACAACGGACATACTGTAAAACACCTCAGATTTTGAGGAGAGAACCGGAAAGAATGACCTTTGAACAAATAATTGGAGACCTTAAAAAGAAGATCTATGCTCCGGTATATTTTCTCAGCGGAGAGGAACCTTACTATATAGATCATATTGCCGACTACATAGAGAATAATGTACTATCACTCAGCGAAAAAGAGTTCAACGAAAGTATATTATACGGTAAAGATCTTGATGTTCCAACACTGATCAGCTACGCCAAGCGCTATCCGATGATGTCAAATTATCAGGTAGTGATCGTCAAGGAAGCACAAAGTTTGAAAGGGCTCGTCTCAAAAGACAATCCTTCAAAAGATTCAAAAGATATTTTTCTTGAATACCTTCAAAACCCGCTCCCCAGCACACTGCTTGTTCTTTGTCACAAACATAAGCCGGTAGATAAGCGCACAAAATTATACAAGGCGCTTCAAAAACATGCAGTAGTTTTTGAATCAAAACGATTGTATGAAAACAAGATTCCTGCCTGGATAGAAGATTATGTTCAGAAAAAAGGCTACACCATTGAACCGAAAGCTGTTCAACTGATAACAAATTATCTTGGGAACGACCTTAGCAAGATCGAAAATGAAATTGGCAAACTTGAACTGCACCTCAAACCCGGGGAGCGGATAAGTGTAGATCTGGTGCATAAAAATATTGACATCAGTAAGGACTTTAACATTTTCGAGCTGCAGGACGCACTCGGAAAGAGAAATATTTACAAGGCAAATTTGATCGTTCAATACTTTATAAAAAATCCTAAGAGTAACCCATTTGTGATGACCGTATCTCAGCTATACAGTTTCTTCATAAAAGTTCTTACTTATCATTCCTTAAAGGACAGATCAAGAGCTACTGTGGCTACTACACTGGGAGTGCATCCATTTTTTGTGACTGATTATGAAACAGCAGCACGTGCCTATCCTAAAGACCATTGTATAAGAAATATCGGAACGATAAGAGAGTACGACAACCGGAGCAAAGGAATAAATAATGCAAGTGCCGAGGCAGGCGATCTGTTAAAAGAACTGGTCTTTAAGATAGTCCACTAAAAGATAGATTCGCAGGATAAGCCTCTAAAAAAGATTAATACACCCATTGATTCAAAAAAATTATACTTGAAATACTGGCTTGTAAAATCAGATCCCGAAACTTATTCATTTTTCGATCTGCAGAAAGATAAAGTTACGTCATGGGATGGCGTAAGAAATTATGCTGCAAGAAATTTTCTGCGGGAAATGAAAAAAGGAGATCAGGTTCTTGTTTATCATAGCGGTGGTGAATCTTGTATAGTCGGCCTGGCAACTGTAAGTAAAGATCCGTATGTTGACCCTACAGCCGAAGGCGACACATGGACAAGCGTAGAACTGAAAGCAGGAAAGACTTTGCATAAAGCAGTACCCTTGTCCGCCATTAAAAAAGAAGCTTCACTTAAAGACATTGCCCTCATTAAAATTTCAAGACTATCTGTCATGCCTGTCAGCCAAGCTCATTATGATAAAATACTCATGATGAGTACATAAATTTGACTATTTTAAAGATTGAAATTTGAAAGATGATAATCTCAATTTCTTTCTTGCCGAAAATTTTACCCGGTGAAGACAAGCTACAAGCCGGGAATTGCAATATTCACACATTTTAACAACCTTGTTAAGACAATTTCCTTAACATCATTCCACAGCTTTCTATACATTTGCGCTTCTCAAAAATTTTATGAAAAAATATCTCCTTTATTTTATTCTACTGTCAGTACTCATTTCATTCAAATCCCAGGCACAAACCGGTGAAGTGCGAGGCTTTGTATATGAAGAAGCCAGCTCTGAACCTGCCATATATACAAGTGTTTATCTTAAAGGTACTACCCACGGTGCACAAACCAACCTTGACGGTTTCTTCTCCATTTCCAAAGTCCCTCCCGGTGATTATATATTATTTGTGAGTTCCATAGGCTACGATTCGATTCAACGCCCTATCACAATCAAGAGTGGAGATCTTTTAACTCAAAAGTTATATCTCAAGAAATCAACAGTTCAGATACGTGAAGTACAGGTTTCTGCAGAGAGCGAGGCAAAAAAAACTGATGTTCGGATTTCAGTGAACAAAATTACGACTAAAGAGATTCGCCAGGTACCAACAGTTGGCGGAGAACCTGATCTTGCCCAATACCTGCAAGTTCTTCCGGGAATTGTATTTTCCGGTGATCAGGGTGGTCAGCTATATATTCGTGGTGGCACACCGATCCAAAATAAAGTCATGCTGGATGGGATGACAATTTATAATCCCTTTCACTCCATCGGCTTATATTCTGTACTTGATGCAGACATAATACGAGGTGCCGATGTTTATACCGGAGGCTTTAATGCAGAATACGGCGACCGTTTATCTTCGATCATGGACATAACAACACGTGATGGAAACAAAAAACGCCTCGCAGGAAAATTTTCAGCGAACACATTTACCTCCAAACTCATTCTTGAAGGTCCTCTTAAAAAACAATCAGAAGGAAATGGAGGAAGTTCTTCATTCCTTATATCGGGTAAGACATCATATCTTGATAAAACATCCAAATCACTTTACAGCAACTTAGATACAGCGGGCTTACCATTTTCTTTCACCGATATATATGCTAAGATCTCCATGAACAGTTCAACCGGCAGTAAATGGAACCTGTTTGGATTTAGCTATTCCGACAATGTGGACTATGGAGATATAGCAGACCTGGGATGGACATCAGGAGGTGGCGGAACAAATTTCGTGCTTGTCCCTGCAGGATCTTCCGTTCTTATTGATGGAAATTTTGCCTATAGTAATTATAAGATCACATTAAAAGAAAGAGATCAACGTGAACGCTACAGTGAAATTGGCGGTTTTAATGCAGGACTAAACTTCTCATATTTCATGGGTAAAGATGAGATGATGTATGGTATTGAACTATTGGGATTCAAAACAGATTATAAATTTACGAATGTTTACGGAGCAACAGCCGGGCAGACAGAAAACACTACGGAACTTGCTGCTTTTTTTAAGTATAAAAAAGTACTTGGCAAGATGGTTTTGGAACCGGGCGTCAGAGCTAATTACTACTCATCACTAAGTGAGTTTACGCTTGAGCCCAGGATCGGACTAAAATATAATGTTACCGATAAGATCAGGTTAAAAGCTGCCGGCGGTTTCTACAGTCAAAATTTTCTGGCTGCCTCGTCTGATAGAGATGTCGTCAATTTATTTTACGGATTCCTTTCGGGATCTGATGAACTACCTGATGAATTTGATGGCGAGCCTGTAGATTCAAAACTCCAAAAAGCCCGGCATGCCATTGCCGGATTTGAAGTTGACCTTCCGCTCAATTTGTCCATGAACGTTGAGGGATACTTTAAAGATTTTACGCAATTGCAAAATGTCAACCGCGATAAAATTTACACTGACGACAGCCAGCACAGCGAAAAGCCGGATTTTCAGAAAAAGGAATTTATTGTCGAATCAGGAACAGCAAGAGGTGTTGATGTTGTGTTAAAATATGAATTCAGCAAACTATACCTCTGGGCAGTCTATTCTCTTGGCTATGTAAAAAGGTATGACGGACAAAGGACTTACGCTCCGAGTTTTGACAGAAGACATAATTTAAATTTAGTGGCATCCTATAAATTTGGAAGCGAGGGTAAATACACCATTAGCAGTCGTTTTAATTTCGGCTCTCCTTTCCCGTTCACGCAGACACAAAGCTTTTACGGACAGGTCAACTTCAGTGAAGGACTTGGCACAGACTTCTTGAGTCAGAATGAAAGCCTTGGCATTGAATACGGGGAGTTAAACAAAGGCAGGCTTTCTTCTTTTCACAGACTTGATATTACAATCCAGCGCAATGTAAAACTATCGAAAAACTCAAGCCTGGAAATAACTTTGGGTGTAACCAATGTTTATGACAGAAAGAATATCTTCTATGTGAACAATGTTACAAGAGAGAAAGTATATCAACTGCCTGTCTTGCCAAGTTTTGGCCTGGCACTATCTTTTTAATTTTTGATAGCGAGACTTTCTTTTATATCTGAATAGACGATTCCATTATGCGTCGCATGGTATAATACCTTACCCTTGTGAAGAACGATCACCTGAGGACTTTCGTGCTCAATCGATGTATGTGCTGCGATCGCATTCGAAACCGGCCTGAATCGAATCAGGTCTACGAGAAATGGTTTCAATTTACCTTCTGTTTCACTTTCCCATTTTCTTTCTAACCTTGCCAGGGTACTGCTGCTTAAGGAGCAACGTGTACTATGCTTAAAAAACATCACGGGCCTTTCATCTGATGCAGTGATCGCTGCTTCCAATTCAGATATTGAGGTTAATTGAGTCCAGTTCATTTCAAATAATTGCAAGGGCTAACAAGTCAGTCACTAAAAAGTTATAAAAATTCTTTCGTCTAAAAAATCAAGCGGAAATGTAAACCGGCATGATTGGTCATTGGTACAATACTTAATGAAGTCCCGGCCTTTTTCCTGCGGTAATTGGGATCCTTATACTGTGGAAATTTTTTATAATAATTGTTGAGCACTTGACGACCACAACCATATCCTATCAAGGCACCCGGTATCAAATCAGAAGCCCAATGCTCATGTTCTACCATTCGGGTTATTGCGACAGCTGTAG
>DAOQWA010000060.1:0-16981 GCA_035341855.1 Bacteroidia bacterium | reverse complement strand
CTGAGAAGAACTTCATGCCCTTCATGTCGGAACTTGTTAATGAGTGGAACGCATCGGCTCGCATGTCCTAAACCCCAGTTGAGGGGTGCTATTAAAATTCTTCGTCGGGACATGCAATTTTTGAATCGAAGATAAAAGTTTCTGCTAGAATGACATCGCTATGTGCGGATTATTAAAACAGAATTCGTAAACATCGAGGAGGCTTGCTGATCTATAGTCCATTCCGTGAATCTTTGTTATTTTTGCCTTGTCAGATCATTCTCATTCTAAAATATATGGAGGAATGATATAAATTATGGCTAAAACTAAACTAAAGAGGTTTGCTGAGAATGCCGGCTTCCCACATCTGATACAGCAGAGTAAAGGTTATCCAATCCCTGAGCATGAATTGAAAGGAAACTGGAACAGGAATTTCTTCAAACGTGATGCTCCATTGGTATTGGAACTGGCTTGCGGAAGAGGAGAGTACACCGTTAATCTTGCACAGAAATTTCCTGAAAAGAATTTTATAGGTATCGACTGGAAGGGCGCCCGATTATGGCGTGGAGCCAAGACGGTAGATGAAGAGAAGCTAAGCAATGTAGCCTTTTTGCGAATTCAGATCTTGAATATTTTAAGTTACTTCGATAAGAATGAAGTTGATGAATTATGGATCACATTTCCGGACCCTCATCTTCAGGAAAGCAGGGAACAAAAGCGACTGACTTCACAAAGATTTTTAGAGCTATACTATAACTTTGTAAAACCCGGTGGAATAATTAATTTGAAAACAGACAGCAAAGCACTTTATGATTTTACTTTAGAAGTGATCGCTGAAAAAAATCTGGAGATACTTAAACAGACTGACGATCTTTATACATCAGAAATGTTGGATGATATCCTTTCCATCAAGACGACATACGAGAAAATATGGCTAAAGGAAGGATTGAATATATGTTATTTGCAGTACAAGATTTAATATATCCTCATGGCAGCCTCAGATAATAAACTGGATTCTTTTTTCGAGCAGGTTTATGCTGTCGCTAGACTTATTCCTAAAGGTCGGGTTACTTCTTACGGTGCCATTGCAAAATATCTCGGCACCGCTAAGTCATCAAGAATGGTCGGTTGGGCAATGAATAATGCGCATACTGTTCGTCCCAAGATCCCGGCACATCGTGTAGTAAACCGTATTGGCTTACTTACCGGCAAGCATCATTTCGGTAGTCCGGATAGAATGAAGGAGCTTTTGGAAAAGGAAGGGATAAAGGTTAAAAAAGATCAGGTTGTAAATTTTAAGAGTCATTTTTGGGATCCAATTCTGGAGCTGGAATTGGATTGAGGACATGAAAGATTCCTGGTTCCGGTCCATTCACCCATATTTCTGCTTTTTATCATTAATAAAGCCGCTTTTTATTGGCACTTTTACCATCCTCTCACAGTATTTCAGGATAAAAGACGCAATTTGATTACCTTTGTGGCGTAAATTATTAAGCATGTCTATTACCAAAGAACAAGTAATTGAAGCCTTAAAAAATGTGATCGAACCGGATCTGAAAAAGGACCTGATCACATTGAATATGGTAGAGGATATTGAGATCACTGGCATGGATGTAAGTTTCACGGTTGTCCTTACAACTCCGGCTTGCCCATTAAAAGCATTGATCCAATCAGCTTGCGTGAATGCTATTATTCATTTTGTGGATGAAAGAGCAAATGTAACCGTCAACATGACTGCCAGAACAACCAGCGGTCGCACTAAGTCAGGAGCTTTGCTTTCCGGTGTTAAAAATATTATTGCTATTGCAAGTGGAAAAGGTGGTGTCGGGAAATCTACAGTGTCTGCGAACCTGGCTATTGCTCTTGCATCTAAAGGTGCAAAAGTGGGCTTAATTGACGCAGACATCTATGGCCCTTCCCAGCATATTATGTTCGGCGTAGAAGGTGAGCGATTATTTGTGAATGAGAAAGAAGGAAAAACTTTTATGATTCCTATTGATAAATATGGAGTGAAAGTTTTATCCATCGGTATGCTTGTCGATCCTGATCGTGCAATTCCCTGGAGAGGACCAATGGCTTCAAAAGCCTTGCAACAACTTTTTTCCGATGCTGAATGGGGAGAGCTCGATTACATGCTCATAGATCTTCCACCCGGAACAGGAGATATTCACCTGACTCTTGTCTCTGCTGTTCCTGTCACAGGTGCAGTCATAGTTAGTACGCCGCAGCATGTTGCACTTGCAGATGCTAAAAAGGGTATCAACATGTTTCAATTGGAGTCGATCAATGTACCGGTACTCGGACTTGTTGAGAACATGAGTTATTTTACACCTGCCGAATTACCTGAAAATAAATATTACATTTTTGGAAAAGAAGGATGTAAAGATCTTTCCGAAAAATTAAATGTGCCATTCCTTGGAGAAATACCTTTGGTGCAAAGTATTCGCGAAGGTGGTGATTCCGGTATACCTGTAGCTCTGGATGAAAACTCTAAAATAGCGGATGCGTTCAGCGATGTTGCTGACAATCTCATTCGTCAGGTTGCAATAAGAAATGCAAATGTCGGCCCGACGAAACCTGTTTCAGCCATTGCATATTAAAATTTCTTGATCAATTAAATTACAAAAATAAATGCCACAGGATCCATCACTTTTAACCCGCGTCGAGAATGCGCTTAATCAGCTTCGACCTTATCTCGAAGCTGATAGTGGAGATGTTTCTTTGATAGAGATCACTGACGATATGGTGGTACGTCTGAAATTTTTGGGTGCTTGTCGTTCTTGCAGTATGAGTGCTATGACACTCAAGGCCGGGATAGAGCAAACAATTTTGAGGATGGTGCCTGAGATTAAATCTGTGGAGGCGATTGAAAAGGAGGAGGAGAGTGATTTTTAAGAAAAATAAAAAGATTTCGATACCGGATCAAGATTTTTTGATTTTGGTTTTAAAGGTTTTTAAGATTCAATAGAAGTAACTTGTTTTTATTGAACAATTTGTTTTAAATATTGAAAAATAGAATAGTATATTTTTTTCTTCTAATACTATTTCTGACAGATTTAGGTTTTTCATTCTTTCAGCATTTTAGCCAGCCATTGGACGGAGACATGGCCTGGGTAATTGTACCTTCAAACGATGTTCA
Organism: Bacteroidia bacterium; assembly: GCA_035341855.1. Taxonomy (GTDB): domain Bacteria; phylum Bacteroidota; class Bacteroidia; order AKYH767-A; family 2013-40CM-41-45; genus QQVM01. The sequence continues at coordinate 13,863 of DAOQWA010000060.1, read as the reverse complement.
GCAAGTTCTTGATAACCCGCTTGGATTAAAAGCAATTTTTTCAAATCAGAACTACATTGATCCAAATCGTTTTTTCAGTCATTGGATCATGAGAGAGTATTTTCTAACAACTCCGACATTTTTACAGAATTTTGTTTCACCTATAGATAGTGTTTACCTTGCGTGTGCAATAGCAAAAGTTATTATTCAAGCACTTCTCGTTTTTCTATTATCATATATAATTTCAGGAACCGGGAATATATTTAAGCTGGATTTCATTTTATCAGCCGTATTGGTTACGCCGTTTTTTCAAATAAATGGGTTTAGATCCTATATGGGTATAATCGATCCCGCCACAACCTATAACTTTTTTTATGCACTCCCCAGTGCATTGTTATTAGTTTATTTAATGCCATTGATAAATCATTTTTATCATGAGCGAAAATTTCCGGGAAGCGTAGTTCTGAGATTCATTTGGATTCTTTTTTCAGTGGTGATATGTTTAAGTGGACCTTTAAACCCAGGAATCATATTGATTTTATCATTGATCCTTGTTGTCTGTTATCTAAAGAGACAATTAAGCAAAGGTAAGAACAGGGTCTCGGTTAATTCTCTATTGCCTATATGCAAACAATTTTCAAGTGGATATTTGTTCTTTTTGTTGCCTGCGATATTATTCTCGATTTATTCATTATTTCTCGGGCGATACAATTCTTTGACACTGGCTTCACAAATTCATCTGGGTGACATGTATTTAAAAATTCCACAAGGTCTTTATAATATATTAACTCAGAAATTGGGGTTCCCATTACTGCTTATGGCAGTTGCCCTCAATGCAATCATCATAAAAAAATCATTTCCTGTTCAGCATGGAAACAAAATATTAACTGCATTAAAGTATATCGGTTTCTTTTCAATTATCTACATAATGCTTTTACCTCTCGGTGGTTATAGATCATATAGAGCAGATATTTTAAGGTATGACACAATTATGCCAATAACATTATCTTTGATTTTTATTTTTGGGGCCTCTGCACTGTTTATCTTAAAGAGCATGTCACGCCGACAAAGATTGTATTATTTACCTTTTATAATTGGAATGTTATTCATCTACACAAATGCTGACAGACTGGAACGGTATAATAACTTGTGTGAAAGAAATTCTTTGGAGCTAATTGCATCCTCAAAGAATGATACAATAAGGATAAGCAATTCTTGTACAGTGTTATCTTGGGAAAAAATAACTAAGCCGGAAGATTCAGACTTAAATGCCAATTGGTTGCAAATATTAAATATTACTAAGAGTAAGAAACTGTATTATTCTGAATAAGGAAATTAATTTTGGATGGTATAAGCTTTATTTAAATTATAAAATCTGGCCATACTACTTCTCACTTATTTATAAACCAGGGTGATTGAGAGTTCTTTTTAATTTTATGCGTAGGGCGGAAACTAATTTCAAAATACATGAAAGATTAAATTGACAAAAGGCTTATACACCTATTTCGGTTTGCTTGTGTATTGAAGTGGGTTTTATTATTCTAATAATTTTGGAAAACCCTGGACATAAAAAAAACCGGCGAGGCCGGTTTTTTTTATGCTCTAAAGAGATATTAATTATTGTGCGTTCAAAAACTTATTGACCTTTTCAAAATAAGCATTCTTATCAGTCTCGAAGTTTTTGGCATTAGAAGGGCTTTCTGTGACAACGTATGTATATGTGGTGCAACGGAGTGGTTTCATATCCACAGGTGTGAGCAGTTCGTCATTTGGGGAAACAATTATCATAACGCCTTTAATGTTCGCACGTGATTTATCGCAACCGTAAATGGGCTCTTTGTTTTTGTCATAGCCAAAAGGGATGATAACATCTTTTTGTTTTACCTCTTTCAATTTCTTTTTCATTCCTTCCAGTTCCAGCCACGGGCCGTCAGCGATCATCTTCCGGGTTTCCGGACGGTTGGCGCCAACGCCCAATGCAAGTCCTCCGCCAATATACTGACCATACAGGTCAAATTTTGTAACAGCTCTTGATTTACGGAGGTAGTCAAGAATTCCGTTCAGGTCTTCAACGAATTGTGGATAAATATAAGTGTCAGGGTCAATATTAAAATCACTGCTTGCTCCAAACCCACGATAGTCATACATGGCTACATTCCATCCTGCTGAAAGAAACTGGCTGCAGATCTCTATATTATCAGCCATGTTGCCGTCTCCATCGTCACTGATCACGATCCAGTTGGTAGTTTTTTTACTGGTCTCAAAAAACCATGCATTGATAACCGCACCATCTTTTAAGGTTATCTTCTCTTCTTTATAGTCCATTCCGTATTTATCCGGCCTGACTGCATATTCGCGGGAAGGATTTAATGCACTAAGAGTTCCTGAAATTATAAATGCCGCAAAAAATACGAGCAGCTTTTTGACGCTTATCATAATCTTATTCTGTTTTTTGGTTAAAGCATAAAATTAGAAAAAAGCAGACATTAAAAACTGTATGATGCGTGAAATTTCTATTTATTTCTCCACGAATGGCCTTATTGTGGAAATCTTTTTTGCATAATAGACGTGTTGCAGCAAAAAGCCCTTCAGTATCATTACTGAAGGGCTTTTGAATGTAATTTGTTATGAATGCTTATTCGACAGTCACCGATTTAGCAAGATTTCTTGGCTGGTCAACGTTACAGCCACGCATCACGGCGATATGATATGAAAGTAACTGCAATGGAACTACCGAGATCAATGGCATGAGCACATCATCACTTTCCGGAATTTCAATAACATGGTCGGCAAGGTCTCTGACAACATCATCACCTTCTGTAACGATGGCGATAATCTTTCCTTTTCTTGCCTTTACTTCCTGAATATTGCTGACGACCTTTTCGTAGGTCTCATTCTTGTTTGCGATAACAACAACAGGCATCTCTTCGTCGATCAATGCAATGGGTCCGTGTTTCATTTCTGCTGCAGGATATCCTTCAGCATGTATATAAGAGATCTCCTTTAATTTAAGGGCACCCTCAAGTGCAACAGGAAATCCATATCCTCTTCCTAAATAAAGGAAGTTTTTAGCATTTTGGAATTGTTCTGCGATGCCAATTATTTGCTCGTTCAGCTCCAATACTTTCTCAACTTTTTTAGGGATCATTTCCAGCTCATTCAATAGCTGATGATACCTGGAGTCGGTGATGGTCCCACGGTGCCTTGCTATCTGAAGTGCTATGAGAGTTAAAACTGTAACCTGCGCGGTAAATGCTTTTGTGGATGCAACACCAATTTCAGGACCGGCATGGGTATAAGCACCCGCATGTGTTACTCTTGGTATAGATGAACCAACAACATTACATACACCGAATATCGTTGCTCCTTTTGATTTGGCAAGTTCAATGGCTGCTAATGTATCTGCTGTCTCACCTGATTGTGAGATTGGAATTACGATATCATCTTCATAAATAACAGGATTTCTATACCTGAATTCAGAAGCATATTCAACCTCAACAGGAATTCGGGCAAGGTCTTCGAATAAATATTCTGCTACCAGTCCGGCATGCCATGATGTTCCGCAACCGATGATCAGTATGCGTTTTGCGTTCACAAATTTGTTTTCATATTCATTGACGCCACCCATGCGGAGAAATCCTTTCTTCGCATCGATCCTGCCACGCATACTATCCCATATAGAACGAGGTTGTTCATAGATCTCTTTCAGCATGAAATGATCATAGCCTCCCTTTTCCAATTGCTCGAGTTTCATTTCGAGCTCATGGATGTATGGAGTTTTTACCTGGTTCTCAATTGTTTTTACCGTCAGTTGTCCATCATTGATATAAGCAACCTCTCCATCATTAAGATAAATAACGTTGTTTGTATATTCGATGATAGGTGTTGCATCTGAGGCAACAAAAAATTCTCCTTTATCTTTTCCGACACCCAAAACAATAGGACTTCCCTTGCGTGCACAGATCAGTTCATTCGGATGATCATGAGCAAGGATCACAATGGCATAAGCTCCGATCACCTCACCAAGAGCAAGGCGGACTGCTTCATCCAGTGAAACTTTGCCATTGATGTAAATATCTTCTATCAGATGGACAAGAACTTCTGTATCGGTATCACTGTTAAAAGTATGTCCTCTTTTGGTTAACTCAGCTTTTATCGAACTGTAATTCTCAATAATCCCGTTATGGATGATTGCGAACTTTCCGTTTTGAGAATAATGAGGGTGAGCATTACGATCATTAGGTTCACCATGCGTCGCCCATCTTGTATGACCCATACCAATTTTTCCGCTGGTATCCATACCTTTCACATGGTCATGCAGGTCACTTACTTTTCCGGCTTTCTTGAAAACTTTTAAGTCGCCATTTAGAATGGCAATACCTGCACTGTCATATCCTCTGTATTCAAGTCTTTGAAGACCTTTGATCAAAATAGGGTAAACCTCTTTCTGACCTATGTAAGCAACAATTCCGCACATGATAGTTTATCTTGGAAGTTTCGTATAGTAAAGATTTAACTTCATTTTAGCATCCTCCATTTGTTTCAGGGGACTTCCTAAAATTACTCTATTTGCCTGAACTGATGAACCTGTAGCAACCAGATAAAAGCCGAGATTCTCAGCACGTCCATCTAAAATTCTTTGAAGATGACGAACGATATTGAATTTGTATTTCATGGTACCGGAATTATAAACTCCTCCATAGTACGTTGATGATTCAAAATAGTCAAGAGGAAATTCTGACGCTCCTTCTGAATTTATGGCAAGAAGGAATAATTGTGAAGGTACCGGATTGTCAACTGTTGTGTTTGCTTCCACGGTTAATTCCAATTCTGCTCTATTGATCACAATACTTCCTGAGTCGAGAAAATGTTTCAGAAATGGCATTGAAAGTTTAGTTTTTACGCCGGATAGAGCCTGCACAAAACAAACAGAATCGAGCGCAGAAGAGTCTGCAAGCTGCTGGTCTACCGGAGTTCCTGTATAATCATGTGAAAATGAGGTAGAACGGGTTGAAGCCAATGAAAAGCTATAGGTTTGTACCGTATTAGTACTGTCATGGTAATAGATAATCATTTTGGAGCCTACAAAATTGAGATAAGACATATTACCGGTCCCACCCATATTCACTGCATCGGTCTTGATATATAGACCTTTGAAATATTGCACCCAAAGTTCATTTGTACTCAACTGCGACTGACCATTTAGAGCCATAATGCTGTCGGCTATTGATTTGTCCAGATGTATGCGAATACGCGGACTGACCGTATCGCTTCCAACCACAACATTTGTATTTGGTCTAGGAGCAATCATTGCTGTTCCAATTGGTGTTGGATCATAGGTAAAATTTCTGGTGGAATAATACGCACTGTCAAAGTACATATACTCAGTCATCTTGTGAACGCTGATCGTCTGTGTGTAGTTTGTATCACCATAGCTGCCACTATACAGCAATGATAATACGATTGAATCAGACTGGGTCACATTTCCAAAAGAAGGTATACCGGCTATTGCAGTCTGTACATAAATTGAAGCTTCATGTTTGCCAAAAACAGGGTCAGAGATAGCACCTAATAGTTGGACGCTGATCTCATCGGTTCTCAATGAGTCTTCCAATACAGTTTTACTGTAAATAGTTGCTGTATCAGAAAAGCTAAGGCTGAGAACGTCCTCACCGGGTAAAATTGTAAGACCTACAGCATCGGGTTCCTTACAGGATTGAATCAAGCTCAGTAAAAACAAAATGCTTACAAAAAAATATTTCCTCCACCGAACCGGGGAGGAAATATTTTTTGAATTATTGTTGTTGGCTCTAAGCCGTATGCTGATTGATTTTGAAATGGACCTGAGGTCCGGCAAAAATTGGATCATATTAATCTGCGAGCACAGGCTCCTGCTCAAGGAGTTCATCATAAAAATCAGAACATGCATTAACAAAATTTCCTTCTTCATCATAAGGCTGGAATCCCAAAACCGGCTTACCAGACTTTTTAAGGTATGCGTCAAGTTCAGGATGTTTTCCATCACAACCTTTAATGACTGCATCACTCAACTTCATTGCTGCAAGCTGTAGATTTGCCATAGTTGGCTCCTTGTAATGCTTCATGTCGTCCGCCGAGATGCCGTCCATCTTTAATTTCTTTGTCAAATTTGGACTGAAGGTTTCTTCAAGATCATGGTAATAAGAGGAATAGACGATCTTTGAGTTTTTGAACATAGGCTCATCTTTGTACCCTGTCTTAGTAAAAAATGGAATCAAAGATGTCATCCAGCCATGACAATGGATCACATCCGGTGCCCAGCCCAATTTCTTCACCGTTTCCAATACTCCCCGGCAGAAAAACACCATTCTGTCCTCATTGTCTTTGTGGAATTTTTTCTTGGAATCGCGGAAAGTGTTTTTGCGCTGAAAATATTCTTCATTGTCAATAAAATAGACCTGCATACGAGCACTTTGAATAGAGGCTACTTTTATGATCAATGGATGGTCTGAATCGTCGATTATTAAATTCATTCCGGAAAGCCGGATCACTTCGTGTAGTTGGTTTCTTCGTTCGTTGATCACACCAAACCTTGGCATGAAAGTTCGAATCTCTTTCCCTTTTTCCTGGATTCCTTGTGGTAAAAATCGGGTTATCTGTGATACATCCGTCTCCTCTAAATAAGGAGTCATCTCCTGGGAAATAAATAAAACTTTCGCTTTCTTCATACTTGTCTTGGATTTACTATTTTGGCACGCAAAGATACGGATTTTAAGCTAATCTTTCAAGACTTGCAAGCCCTATTGTGTGAAAATGCCGTTTTTTAACTAAATAAATGATTCGAATTAGCTAAGCGATTGGTTCTTTAGCTCTTAATTTGTAGAACCATTAATATAGTTAAAATATCCATACGGGAAGTTAAATTTTGAAAATTCTGTAGTTGTTAATTGCTGAAATTTACCACTTTGTATCTGCATTCGTGAAAAAGATACATGAAAGGTCTTCTATAATACTTGTACAAATGCCAAAAATGATAATTCAAAATCAATCTATGCAAGTATTTGATAATGTAATGGACATCCGCACAGCTCTCGCTAATCAGAACAGTGGTCTTAAGATTGGTTTTGTGCCGACAATGGGTGCCTTACATAAAGGTCATATGAGTTTAGTAAAACTGGCTGCATCCGAGAACGACATAGTCGTAGTTAGCATCTTTGTTAATCCGACTCAGTTTAATAATCCTGATGACCTGAAGAACTATCCGCGAACCCTGGAGAAGGATCTGGAACTCCTTGCGACAGAAAAGGTTGATTTCGTATTTGTTCCGACAGTTCAAGAAGTCTATCCCGACAAGGACCTAAAAGAGGTAAGTGTTGATTTAGGCCTTTTAGAGCATGTCATGGAAGGAAAGCATCGCCCGGGTCATTTCAAAGGAGTTGTTGAAGTTGTCAATCGTTTATTCGAAATGATACATCCGGATAGAGCTTATTTTGGGACAAAGGATTTTCAACAATTGGCTGTGATCCGTGAGATGACAAAGCAGTTGGGATTTCACATTGAGATTCGTGCCGGTGAGACGATACGGGATGAAGATGGATTGGCCATGAGTTCCAGAAATGTGTTGTTGAGTCCTGAACAGAGAATTGAAGTCACTAAAATTTCAAAGAACCTTTTCCTGATCAGAGATAACTGGCAGCATAAAACATTATTGGAAGCTTGTCAGGAAGCCATTCACAACATAGAAAAAAATGGTTTGATGAAAGTGGAATATCTCGAAGTTGCAGATAGTAACACGCTAGAGCCTATAACAGACTGGGCACAAAGTAATTTTCCCAGGGTCTTCATAGCTGTTCAGGTAGGGAAGGTCCGGCTGATAGATAATATAGGAATTTTTAAAAGCGGATAAACTACAGCTATGAAACAACACTCCTTGAATCATGACTATAGCTCAATTCCTCAGTCAAGTGAGCTAAAGGAAGACAGATCTCAACGCTTGTACCGATACCTACATTGGAGACAATTTGAGCCGAACCATTGAGCATGTTTGCTCTTTCATTCATTCCAAGCAGACCGAAAGACAACTTTTTACTTACTTCCTCACTGATAAATCCAACGCCATCATCGGTAATAATAATATTTAAATTTTCGCCATCTTCAAAAGCTTTGATAGAGACATTTGACGCTTTTGAATGTTTAGCAATATTATTTAAAGATTCCTGGACCATTCTGAAGATAGCAATGGATCGTAGTGGGTTAATTTGGAGATGGTCACATTCACACACGAAATCAATTTGAATATCATTTCTTTGTTTGAAATCTCTCAGTTGCCATTCTATGGCTGCAAATAAACCGAGATCATCCAGAATAGCAGGCCGAAGCTCGGTGTTTATACGTTTAACAGTTGCTGAAGCTTCTTGAACGATTGAAAGAGCGTCTTTAATTTTTAGTTGCAAAGCAGGTGTGGAGTCGACTGACATCTTTTTTAACCAGTGTAAATCAAGACTTATAGCAGTTAATTGTTGGCCCAATTCATCATGCAACTCTCTGGACAAAGAAGCTCTTTCTTCTTCACGTACATTTTGCAGGTGTTCCGAGAGGTTTCGTAATTTCTGATTCATCACCAGAATTTCTTCTTCTGTTTCTTTAGCTCTGGTGATCTCCCTGATAATTGACAGGACTTCATTTTTGCTAATCCTTGCGAATCTAGCCTCATAGTACCTGATCTTATCACCTTTCTCCAATTGGTAATTATGAACAGTGATATTTCCTGTTTCTCTTGTGCTTTCGGTAATGGCTAAAACCTCCTTAGCCAATTGTGGCGGCAAAACCCTTGTTACATGTTGCCCAATAAATTCTTCCGGCGGATGTAGGGTAGGCATACCTGTTGGATTATGGTGAAAGATGAAGTTTCCATCCTCATCAAGAATAAATAACATATCTGGCAAAGCCTCCATGATAGCATTGTTTCTTTGTCCGCTTTTTATCAATTCTTTCGATTGTTTTACCACAAGTTTCTGAAGTTGTGACGGTGTCCTGAGAATATATATTACAAAGAATGCGCTCATCATCGAAAATAAAATTCCAAATCCTGCCAGAGAAATTATTCCATATTGTGAATTGAGGTTCCTTTTACGGATTGCATGTAATGTCCATTCCCCCTGAGGAAAAAAAGCTGTCTCAGCATTTTCAAAACTTACATTTTCGTCATTTTCAATGAACAATTCTGTTTCTTTTGTTAACGGATTTATTTTTGAAAGTTGGAATAAGTAATCTCCGTTGGCATGCAGATCTATTCCTGCATTGTCAATCAACCTGTCAAGTTTTATCACAACAGCTGAAAATCCCCAGAACTTATCACGAATATAAATAGGAAGACGTCCAACTATTCCTACGCCTCCTTGTTTCAACTCAAATGGTCCGCCAAAAAAAATCTGTTTTTGTTCAATGGCTTTATAGGCTTCCTTGCTTCTGCTTTCATCTTTTAAAATATCATAACCTATAACAACTTTGTTTTCTTCATAAGGATATACGTATTTAATTACACCGCCGGGAACCAACTGTACGGCGTCTACTGAAGCGTTTGATTTGATAATTTCAGATGCAACTTTTTCAAAATTTTCCGGCACCCCATCATCATTCACCGTTAATGCAATGCTAAGTGCTGCCAGTTTACTGTGGTCCAGAGATTGGTAAATATTTTGTACAACTACTCTTACTATATTGGCTAAGTCATTCTGGTTACTCTTTTTTTGATTCTCATAACTTAATAAGGTAATGTATCCACTGATAGATAGTAATAAAACCAGAATGATGAATCCGGAAGTTTTAGGTCTGGAAAGAAACCACAATGGAATGTTTTTATTTTGGGTATGATTTTCCATTTTAGATCAAAGATTAATCTTGCCCTTCGGATAAATTAATTCATAAGAAAATAAATAATTGAAAGGTCAGTATAAATGCACACTTTCATAAAATATGTTCTTTCGATTTCTAATGCAATGCTATAGGAAGAATATCCTTTATCTTAACATGTCGAAAGCAATTCGTCAATTAAAATTGAGTTGGTTGGGATATAGCTATTAATCTTAATTTACCCGAATGTACAAAAATTAATTTTGTTCTTTTTTGATCCATAAAGATAATTGAACCGCCTGCACGAATGATCAGAAATTCAATTCAGTTCAAATAGTTCGAGATGATTTCAATAGTTTCATTTATTTCATCCATACTAGTGAATTTGCCTAGTGATATTCTGATTGAGGAAGAAGCTTCCTCTTCTGTCAGGCCCATTTGTAATAACACATGTGAAGGCTTGGGAATTGCACTGCTGCAGGCACTACCGGTTGCCAAGGCAAGTGTGTTCAACGTTCGGATAGTTGTTTCGGATCTTCTTCCATGAAAAATTAAATTGCTGGTGTTGGGAAGACGCTCTGACCCGGCACCGTTAATACTTATATTTCCAAGTTTAAGTAAATGATTCTCCAGCCGGTCACGCAAGGATTTGATACGATTATTTTCTTCCGGTAAATTCAATCGGGTAAGTTCACATGCTTTTCCAAAACCTACGATCCCGGGAACGTTCAGGGTGCCGCTTCGACGACCGCCTTCGTGTTCACCACCATCCTGCTGGGCTTTAATATGTACACGTGGATCTCTGCGACGTAAATAGATTGCTCCGGTTCCTTTGGGTCCGTACATCTTGTGTGAACTAATGCAAAGAATATCAATTCCCTCCTCATTCACGTCAACCGGAATTTTACCGCAAGCTTGCGTTGTGTCGCTCAGAAACAGACAGTTTTTTTCATGAACGATCTTAGCTATTTCCCTTACAGGAAGAAGAACACCGGTTTCATTGTTGGCCATCATTCCACAAAAAAGAACCGTATTTTCAGTTATGCTGTCACTAAGTATTTCAAGGTCGGGCAGGCCGTTTTTATCAACAGGCAAATAGGTAATCGATGCACCCAAAGATTCCATGTGCTTGCAAGTGTCCAGCACCGCTTTATGTTCAGTTGCTAAGGTGACAATATGATTCCCCTTGCTTTTATATGCTTCTGCTACTCCTTTAAGTGCAAGGTTGAGTGACTCTGTTGCACCGGAAGTAAATACTATTTCATTCTTCCCGGCTCCAATAAAAGTTGCTACTTGCTCGCGGGCGAGTTCTACCGCCTCATCTGCGATCCATCCAAAGGAATGTGTTCTACTTGCAGCATTTCCAAACTTCTCATTGAAGTATGGCAGCATTGTTTCAAGTACGATGGGATCTACCGGAGTAGTTGCATTGTAATCCAGATAGATAGATTTATTCATCGATGCGACAAACCAAATTTATTTACTTTTGAGAAAATCAAAGATAGGAAAATGCATACCAACGCTGCACATCATCATCAGGAAGAGCATTTTGAACAATCACAAACAGTGCGTGACATCGTCATCGGTATGGCAGATGGTCTTACTGTTCCTTTTGCCCTGGCAGCAGGTCTTAGCGGTGCCGTGAGTAACAATGATATCATTGTTACGGCAGGACTTGCTGAGATAGTTGCAGGTTCTATTGCAATGGGATTGGGTGGCTACCTTGCCGGCAAGACCGAAATAGAACACTATGATTCAGAATTAAAACGAGAATATGATGAGATCATTACTCATTATGATACTGAAAGAAATGAAGTGAAAGAGATCTTTGCCGACTACGGACTTTCTCCGGCATCACAAGAGTTAATTATGTGTGAAATGGAAAAGGATCATGACAAATGGGTAGAATTCATGATGCGCTTCGAGCTGGGACTTGAAAAACCCGACATTCACCGTGCCCGAAAGAGTGCATTGAATATTGGTCTTGCATATATAGTGGGTGGCATTGTACCCTTAATGGCCTATGTCTTCACAGAAATGCCCCATGAAGGTTTGGTTTATTCAAGTATCATTACTGTGGCTTGTCTGTTATTTTTTGGATATTTTAAAAGTAAAGCAACCGGTCAACATCCTGTTAAAGGCGCATTTCAAACAAGTCTTATCGGGATTCTTGCTGCTGCGGCAGCCTATTCAATAGGTATGCTCTTCACTTGATATGATGCCCTTTTGCAGTATTCGAGCTTAGATTTAAAATACTGAAAAACAGGCCATTGTCTTTCATCATTTTCCCTACAGAATTTCTTCGCCAAATTTTACGGACGTTTAACTCTGAAATAACATGGTTCATCGTCATTTTTAAGTCATTTACATAATAAGTGATTGACCTGCTATGCATTTTTGCTTAAATTTGTAGGTTAACACATTGCCAGTCCAGAGAAACTAATGTTATCAAAAAACTTTTCGGCTTATTTGCGTTTCTGTACCGGCATAATCAGCTTTTTGCTTCTTGCCTGTGGTTCCTTAAAAGTTAATGCTCAATTTGTAAATGTTGCAGGTGCCGTCGTAGGTAATGGGTCATATTTTACCCTTGGTGCAGCTTTTACGGCCATTAATGCCGGCCCGCAACCCGGTGCGGTTATCACTATATCAATTGTTGGAAATACTGTTGAAGGAAGTAGTGCTGTTTTGAATCAGAGTGCTGCAGTCTGGACAAGTGTCACGATCACACCGGTAGGCGCGAGGACAATAGCAGGCAGTGTGAACGGTCCCTTAATAAGTTTTAATGGTGCGGATCTGGTTAAAATTGATGGTCTTAATACAGGAGGAAATTCTCTGATCATTAATAATCAATCGACTTCTGCAGTTGCGTCGACGATTAAGTTTTTGCAGGATGCAAAAAATAACCAGGTTGTCAATTGCACAATCCTTGGTTCATCTAATGGTTCATCTAGTTCATCCGAAGGAGCAACAGTGCTGTTTTCAACATCGACGATTGGTACCGGAAATGATTTTAATCTAATTGCTACAAATGAAATTGGTCCATCCGGAGCAAACCTTCCTTTCCAGGCAATTAAAAGTGTTGGTACGGCTGCAAGAGAGAACAGCAATAATATAATAAACAACAACCGTATCTATGATTTTTTCTCTGCTGCAAACCTTAGTAATGCCAGAGGTATCATGGTCGGAGCCAATTCAACAGGTTGGTTGATCAGCAGTAACCGGCTTTATCAAACCGCTACACGTTCCGCAACTACCAGTGGCACAAATCTATTTGCTTTTATAGATGTTCAATCCGGATCAAGTTATACGATCAATGGCAACTATCTGGGTTTTGCTAATTCTGCCGGTACAGGTTTTACAACCATCAATGGCGGCGGATCCAACATTGCTTTTATGATACAGGCACTTGTTTTTAATCCAACAACAAATAATACTTCATCATTAGTAGGTAATGTTATAGGTGGGATCAATCAAACCTCCAGCAGGGCAACCTCCACCAGCGGGGAGAATATTTTTCTTGGAGTTCATTTTTCGGGAGGCAGTACAGGTACCATAAATTTTATCAATAATACTATCGGTAGTGGTACTGCGCTCAATTCAATACAAATACAATCTAACTCCCTCTCGGGTTCTTCTCCTAAACCTGTAGCAGGGATTTATAACAGAAGTGCAGCAGAATTATATATTACCGGCAATACCATAGGTGGAATTTCTTTGACTTTCGGTGGAACAGCAGGACAAGATGTTTTTCAGCTCAACGGTATACTCAACGAGGGTGACGGGATATTTGATGTCACCAATAATACAATCGGTGGTTCTGTTGCAAATAGTATTACCTCTACTCATACAGGTGGAAATATTGTAGGTATCAATAATACAAGAGCAATGGTTTCAGTAAATATTGTGTCGAATGTTGTAAGAAACCTGACACACACCGGTAATAATACAGGGCTTAATAATGCTGCCGCAGTAATTGGTATCATGGAAAAGGTAGGTGGGGGAAATATGCCTAATACTATTAGTGATAATCAAATCTACAACCTGAATTGCACA
>DAOQWA010000059.1:0-16993 GCA_035341855.1 Bacteroidia bacterium | reverse complement strand
CGCCATCTCCAAAATTCCAATCTACTGAAATAAAAGGTCCTCCTGATACTGTGAAGATCATGCCCAGGCTATCTTGTGGATCAGGTATGAAGCTAAAGCTGCATGATCCCGGATTTCCGTTCGGATATACCGGATTACATGATGTGCAAAGTACCCTGCCTGCAGAATCAAGTTCTGTAACACATACATTAAAAGGTCCTGCGCTGTTATACGTGTGTGATGTTTGAACGCCTGTGCCGGTTGTACCGTCTCCAAAGTCCCATACAATATTGCTTCCACCTGCAGGGTTCATGCTAAAATGCACGGTTCCGTTCATCGAGGAGTCCGGAACAGCCATAAATGTGCAAGGAAGAATTTGAGCCTGAAGCGGCAAACTGAGGCAAAAGATAAAAAAGAGTTTGATTAATTGAAGGGTAGTAGTTTTCATGATCTTGGTTTATTTGATTATATATAGAAACACGTAAGTCAGGCGTAATTGGTTTACTCGCTTGAAAATTATTTTCGAATGATCAGTTTAAATTAGGTAAAATGAGTGAATTATCAGGTATGTATAGTGATTTTAGCTATAGATTTGGTTGTTTTGGTCAGAAAAACTTAAATTTAGAAAAAAACAAAACTCTATAAGCATGGTAAAAAAGAACTACACAAAAATTATTATCACATTTCTACTGCTACTTTTAAACTATCCTGGAGCAGAAGCGCAACAGGTGACCATTGGAACCGGCACAACTCTATCTGTATTTTCTCCCATTTGCCGTTCGAGAGATTACTCCGTATATGAGATAATTTATCTTAATACAGAAATCGGTATGTCAGGTAATATTACCGATTTGGCTTTTTACAGATCAGATGGAACGGATGTTGATCCGATTGAGAACGTTTCACTTTTTATGAAACATACGACAGATGCTCAGTTGACTTCCGGCAATTATTCTGAAAATGGGTATCAATTAGTTTATCAAGGAGTCTGGCCCAATGATGTCGGTGATGGTTGGAGGGAGGTTTCATTTAGTAGTCCTTTTGTATACGATAGCACTAATAATTTGCAAGTACTAGTGCTTAAAGGTTTCCAAACTGCTGCTGCAAATACACCTGTTGCACCAAGGTGGACATACACTTCAAATTCTACAGGGTCAAACAGAGCAAGACGTTATTTCGATAATACAGCCGTAGACAGTACAACAATGCTTACTACGATAAATTTCAATGCAAATGTTCGTTTAAATTTTGGGTCGGTAGGCCTTACGGAAATTACAAATGAAAATGTAATTGTGTTTCCAAATCCTGCTCAGGATAAATTATTTGTGAATGTTGGCAATAACGCTCTTGCCGGAGTTATTGAGTTTAGCTTATATGATCATTTGGGAAGGATGGTTCACAGTGAAGATCTGAGAATTAATTCATCTGTTGAACTTGGCAATTATTCTCGTGGCATATACTTTTACACACTCAGGATGAATAACGAATTGAGATCAGGCAAAGTAATACTTCATTAAATTCTTCTTCAATTAAAAAAATGCCCCGGTCAATTTCTTGCCGGGGCATTTTTTATTCTATTCGGAATTGATTAATGGCTAATCACCAATCTTGATTGAAATATCTGGTGAGCATTTTCAGACCTTACAAGATAAACCCCCGTTGGAAGGTGAGAAGTGTTTATAGTATGCCGGTCAACCACATTACTGGCAGTGTAAACTGTTTCTCCAAGCATGTTGATGAGGTTTAATTTGTAGTTCCCTTTATTCAGCATGTTTACAATTACTTTTTCATTCGATGGGTTCGGACTCAATTGAATTCCATCCTGAATAGAGATCTTTTTCACAGACAACGTATAGTCAATAGTATGAAGGGTAGTGTTTGTGATCACAGGAGGATTGAAGTCGAAATAAATTCCTGCAGTATTCAATAGCTCTGTTCCATCCGGTATTCCTGCGGCAGGTGTAATCCTGTATTGTACATAGCCATGACTAAGCGGCTCATTTGCGTTACTGTCCGGAAGCATGATATTCGCAAAACTAAATCGTACTACATTATCTGCAAGAATAGAAGGTACCATGGCATGACTTGCACCAAGTATTTCGAGGGAATTCAAATCAAAGGATGCATCTAATGTGTCAAGGATATAAATATCATAAGCTTCAGCCGTACCGGTGTTTTGGAATCGGATCGTATATGTAATCTCCGTGCCCGGTAATATGGCATTGTTCAATCCTTGTCCATAAGGTTCTCCTGCCTTATCATTCGGGTCATAAGAAGTTCTTACTGCTGTGCATGTAGTCACTACATTGTTGCCCGGATCCGAATCGCCACTAATTGGTTCTATGATCATTGTAATACACGCGGTATCACCAATGGTAGCAGTAACATTGGTGGTTACTTGGGCACAATGACTCCAGTAAGATGTTGCGTTTGTGTAATTCCAAATGATCGTATCACCACTGATAGTGTAGTTGCTTGAACTATCAGGAATTGCAGTCAGCATAGGATCCAGGATAACTTTGATCTGACCGTTCGGCGTATTGCAAAACTGATCATACGCAAACACACACACATTGCCTGTTCTTCCAGGTACCACACCGGACAATACTACCGTGCCTGTAAGATCAAAACCGCTCGGGCATGAGAGGAAGAAATCGTTTCCTGAGGAAGGAATGCTAGGTACCGTGATCGTACCTGAAGAAGGACAATTAACAGTATACGTTCCACCATACCAATTACTAATGTGGACTGTCACATCATAACTGCTGCCTGATGGTACATTAAATGAATAAACGCCCATTGAATCAGTTTGAGTCCACATAACAGTAGTTCCTCCGACTGCCAATGATACCGTAATATTTGGAAGAGTCTCATCACCTGTGTTGAATATACAATCTGAATTATTATCCAGATATACAGTTCCAACAAGTGGCCCGCAATTCGAATTTACTATGATCGGATCCGACATCATAGTGTCTGAAACACCATTCCAACTAACAATTGCAGTAGGATTATAGGTTCCCGAATTTACATAAACATGTTGCCAAAAGCTGTAATAATATGTTTGCTGAATGAATGTATAGAAGGTTGTGTCAGTACCGTCGCCATAATTGACATATACGAGTGCTGAGTCAAATGGAGTAAAGTTGGTCATCCCGGAAAGCCAAAAATCAACCGCGGCTGGAGCGCTGCAGAACAAAGTTCCGGAAGAGTCTGCGCCAAAATTATCAATTGAAATTGTAGGACCGCTTCCGGGCACTGTCACAACCATGCAACTTGTGTCCGTACAACCCAGGTCAGTTACTATTGTCAGGCAAACATTGTAAATGCCCGGAGCTGAATAAAAGTGAGTTGTGTCACTTGCAGGGGAAGTCGAACCGTCACCAAAGTTCCATTGCCAGGAAGTGATTGTGCCTGCGCTGGTCGATGATGCATTTAAAAATGTTACCTGAGAAGGATTCAATGAATCACTAAAGAAGGTAAATTGGGAAAGACATTGTGCCGAACTGTTTTGGCTTTGAAAAGCAAAAAGAAAGAAGAACAAAGATAATAGCGTTGCTTTTGTTCCCCTTAAATATTTGCCTCGATTGTTTTGAGTAGAAACTTTTTTCATGAGCATAGGGTTTTAAAATTTTTTGTGATTGATATGGGTTTGAATTCGAGTCTAAATCTCCCTACTTTGAAGAAGATACACAAGTTTGAATTCTTGAAAAATTACTTATCCAAATTGGATAAAATTGATAATTAGTTCATATTTTGTCTAAATATCCTTTTAATTGCGTTTTATTTCTTACGTATCAAAGGTGGAAAAGAAAAACCCTCAATCAGTCTTTTTTACAAAGTGATGATTGAGGGTTTTAATAAAAAGACAAACTAGTTCACATCCCACCAAACCTTGTCCTTCACATTATGTTGAGGAGGAGTATTGGGATTTAATGTTTGTTCGGAATTTGGATAAAGTAAGATTCCGGGAAAAAAGTTTCCAATTTGTGAGGCCATTGATACTATCAGAAAATCAGGGAAACCTGTCCTTCGCCACTCAGACCATGCCTCAACGGACTCAGTTCCATTCATACTTATCCACTTTTGAGTGATGATAGACTTAATTTGATCTTCTAATGTTCCTGAAGTCGGAAAGTCTATTGCTGATTGCGAGTAATAATTAACCGCTTCAGCGGGATCTTTTTCCAGATGCACAAATGATGAAGTAATCCCGCTTTCGTAGAGTGCTTTTGCATCACCTGTCATCCAGCCGCGTGCAACAGCTTCAGCTTGTAAAAAATAACTTTCAGCAGCACTCATAAACACCACAGGTGATTCAGGTCCTACAACGACAAAGCTTGGTTTGGAAAACCATCCTGATACAACATCAGGTCCACCAAAATTAGGTTCTTTTCCTTGTCCTTGATTGATACCATTGTGCAGACCTGCACTGTCACCTGATGTCGCTCTGCGATAGTATGAATCAATGCGGGGATCGTTATTATTGATCAGATAATTTAAAGCGCTGTTGCTTG
Source organism: Bacteroidia bacterium (assembly GCA_035341855.1). GTDB lineage: Bacteria > Bacteroidota > Bacteroidia > AKYH767-A > 2013-40CM-41-45 > QQVM01. The sequence continues at coordinate 12,497 of DAOQWA010000059.1, read as the reverse complement.
CAAGGATATTGAAACTGCCCAAGGCAGCAATTTGAGTGTACAAGGGATTCTGTCCGAACAACTGATCAATGAAAAACATCTGGGCATCCTCACCATCTTCTAAAAATCCTATACCATTGGAGCTAATTGAAGTAATTCCGGCTTGGGCGACCCCCGGACGAACTTCCGACTGACGCATATATATTTTAAGCTTCAGAGTATTTGCAAATTTTAACCAGAGGTCAACATCTCCATGATAGATGAAGTCATCTTCCTGTGGGTATATATCAGTACCTAAATAGGTATTTAAATAATTAATCCCTTTGTCAATTAGCGGGATCAGTCCGTCATAGATGTCCGACTGGGAATCGAATTTTGGCGTAATGATTCCTTCTTCAGCTTTGAGAGCCTCTGAAAAGGGAATATCGCCATGCAAGTCAGTCAATACTTGAAATATATAAGCTTGAAGAATGCATGCAATACCTGCATATTTGGAATTGCCTGACTCGGTTTTACGGATAATATCTTTTAAGTCCATTAAAGGATCAGCATACAGGTCAGACCAGGCTCTGTCAAAGGTTGTATTACTGATGAGGTATTGATCATAGATATTATACTGACTTCCTGTTGGTCCTTGTGTCCAGTATTGTGACCAAAAACCTCCTATGATTTGATATTCATCACCCATTACATATGCCGTGTGTGCAATAGCAGTAGGAAGCAATTGTTTGGCCTCGACTTGCTCAGGTTGATTAGGGTTTTTATTTACATCAAGGAAATCTTTCTCACATGCACTAAAGAATGTTGTGATACTTAAAATTAGTATGAATTTTATTTTGAATCTTTTCATGATCTTATTTTTAAAAAGTTAATCGAATGTTTGCACCGTAACTCTTAACAGATGGAAGTGTACCGTATTCGAATCCTTGTGCATTTCCATTTCCGAATGAGCTGGCTTCCGGATCAATATAGTGGTTATCCTTATGTGTTTTTATCCAAAGATTTCTGCCGGTAATGCTAATGGCAACAGCAGAGAATGGTGATTTGTGAATTAGCCTTAATGGTACTTTGTAAGTCAGACTCACTTCACGTAATTTCACATAACTTGCATCGATGAGAGTTTCATTAGGCGTAGGAGAAACAAAGCCACTCCAATATGTCAAAGCGTCTCCGATCGGTGTTGTATTCGGACTGTATGAGCCATCAGAATTTTGGACTACACTGTTTGGAATCACAAATGGCTCCCTGTCATTGTAGGTTGTGACAGGGTCAGTGCCGGCAAAGATCATGGTGCTTTTCGTCCGGGAGAACATCAGTCCACCCTTTCTTATGTCAAAAGTAAAGCCCAGACTAATATTTTTGTAGGATAAACTATTGCTGACACCTGCGAGATAATCCGGTTGAATAGTTCCCGCAATAATATCATCAGACGCAATAATCGGATAACCTGTTGTAGGGTCAACAACAACATTTCCATTCGGGTCTCTTTCAAATGCTGTCACCAGGAGAGCGCCGTATGGTTGGCCTTCCTGTAGAACAAGTGAACCACCTGTAAAGGAATTTCCCGGATTAGCAGAGAATGGCGATTGTCCAATGTTTAAAGAAATTTGATCGAGTCCCGGATAGATCTCTTCAACCATACTCTTGTTTTTCGTATAGCTAAATGAGATATTCCATCTAAAGCCGCTTTTTGAATCAATAGGTGTTAACCTGAGTAATGCCTCAATTCCTTTATTAGTAAATACACCGGCATTAATTGTTTTTCCGCCGAAGCCTGTACTGGCAGCAAAAGGTGCTGTAAAGATTTGTCCTTCACTCTTGTTGTCATAATAATTGAATGTTATGCCAACTCTTTCATTTATAAATGCAAGATCGAGGCCGACCTCGAATGCTTTTGTAAACTCAGGCTCTAAATCCGGATTGGAAACTACATTTCCTAATGTAAATCCTGCTACACCTTGAACCGGAAAGTTCAACTGAGAATTAATGTATCCGTCAGTTATGTCAGGTTGTTTATAAGTATTAACAAGAACATAGGGCTCTGCTGCCTTACCAACCTTGGCATAACTTGCAGTAATTTTTCCGAAACTAAAATATTTACCCGTCAGGTCAAAGGCATCACTGAATACGAATGATGAATTTACGCTAGGGTAGAAGAAGCTATTGTTTTTTTCAGGTAGCGTTGATGACCAATCATTTCTTCCGGTGATCCCAAGAAATAAATAATTTTTATAGGAGAGGTCGATATTACCATAGATACCATACTGTCTGTTGATGTTTAAAAAATTTGAGGATGTTGTCGGCCCGTCAGCGTTGAGCAAATTGTAGAAGCCGGGAATAACAAGCGCATTTGCCGTTGCTACTTGTCCTGTGATATGTTTTTCTCTCACGTTGTGACCTACAAGAACTCTAAGATTTAATGATTCCGTAAGTTTTTTCTTTGCAGTGATCATGAGGTCAGAATTGATCTCCCTGCTGGTTATATTGGTAACTTCATATCTGCCCGGCGAGGTTGCAGCTCCTTGTTCATCATTGTTTGAGCCGGGCGTATAAGCAATGATCGCACTGATCTCTTCGCGATTGTCATCGTAAAAATCAGTTCCGATTCTATAGTTGATGTCAAGCCAGTCGTTAGCTTTGTAACCAAGCATGACATTTCCTAACAAATGGTCAACATTGTTAATGTATGAATTTTCATTGAGTGCAAACCATGGATTTGTCGTATAAGGGCTGTAGAAGTTGTCGAGGTTGTTATACTTGTCGTTATAATCTTTCAGGTCGACGAGGCTGATGTCTCTGGGAGTTTGGATTATATTCTCCCAAGGTGAAGTTGCAGTATTTTGCCCTTGTATTGACAGATCACCTTTTGATTTAATATAATAGACAGAAGCACTACTGTAAAACTTGTTTGAAAGTTGTGTGGTTCCTGAAATTTTGAATGTCGTGCGTTTGTATTCAGTTCCGGGCATGATTCCATTCTGGGTTAGTTTTCCAAGAGACATGTAATAGGTAGATTTTTCACCACCTCCTGAGACAGACAGATCATTGGTATAGGTATGACCTACATCAAAAAAGTCTTTTACATTATCGGGAATTGCAGAATAAGGTTTTGTTTTTTGGATTCCGTCAACTTCATTACCATATGGAAGAATTTCCCCTGTAAAAGCAGCTCCCCAACTGGTATTTTCTCTCAGATCAGGTGCTTTAAATAACCCTTGTCCGTATGTATTTTGAAACTCGGGTAGCATCAAGGGAGTTTCAAATGTCATTCCACTGCTAAAGGTCATCTCTGCATTTTTACCACCTGTCTTAGCCGTCTTTCCGCTTTTTGTAGTGATCATGACAGCACCGTTGGAAGCACGTGACCCATAGAGAGCTGCTGCTGCTGGTCCTTTCAGTACTGTGACGGATTCGATGTCTTGTGGATTGATATCATTCACACGACTCCCTGCGTCAACCTGTCGGTTCAAATTATCTCCTGACTCATAGGATGCATTGTCCATTGGTACTCCATCGATAACATATAATGGTTGATTATTACCAAGAAATGATGTACCACCGCGTATTACTACTCTTGACGAGCTGCCGACACTTCCGGAGCCATTACTGATTTGTATCCCGGGAACCTTCCCTTGCATAGAATTTAAAATACTTCTGTCACGACCTTTGGTAAGTTCTTCATTGCTCACCGAGGTAACAGCATAGCCCAGGCTCCTTTTTTCACGTTCAATGGCATTTGCAGTTACAACTACCTCATCTAATTTCATCACATCACTTTCCATAATTATTTCCACTGTACTAGAAGTTCCGGGATCATACTCCAGACTCTTCATGCCAACTGAACTAAAAACTAATATCACTGATGATTGCGGAACTTCGAGAGAGAAGGTACCGTTGATGTCTGTTACAGTTCCTACTGTAGAACCTTTAATAATTACTGAAACTCCGGGTATGGTCATGCCATCATCTTTAGCAATGACTTTTCCGGTGATTGTTCTGTTTTGTGCAGAGATTGTTCCACTAATGCACATGAGAATTAGCCATGTAAATAATTTTTTCATAACATGTTGTTTTGGTTAAATGGTAGATTGACGTATTCCTGAATTGAAAATTCTTATGGGGGCTTGGTTCCGGAATAATAAGCTTGCCGGAATCAAAGGCGAAATCAATTGGACGGGTAAGCCATATTGAATTTCCGATACATATTTTGTCAGCAGGTCATCTATTTTCAGGAAACGCCTGTAACCAAAATCAAAAGAAAAGAAAAACAAACACATCATAATTCAATTAGTTTATGATGATGGCTTACCCGGTCAATTGAGAAAAAAATAGAATAGAACTGGTTCTTGATCACCAATCAAAATTGCATAAGAAATCAATGTAGGTTGACTACATCATGATGTGGTTAACAAAGTATCGAAGATGTTAAATTGTGTTATCAAGGATTCTTTTTGTTCATCATAATAAAAAAAACCGGCTGCATCGAGCCGGTTTGTTGTTAGATCTGTTAATATGATTTTTTTGGAAAATAGCCCGAAACTCATTGCTTCCATTTGATAGTACATCCTATTGCTTTGGTTTCTTTGAGCTCAACTTCTTTTCCTTCCAGAAGAGCATCAACAGCCTGTTCTACAAAATGAGTGCTCGCCATTTTTGCATCATCGGAATTGTTATCAATTGCACCAATGTATTTTACTTTCTTTTTCCCGTTTTCATTTTTTAATACGTAAACATGCGGTGTCCTGGTAGCTCCGTATGATGCCGCAATCTCTTGTGTTACATCGTGGAGGTAAGGAAAGGTGAAGCCTTTTTCTCTTGCTCTTACGATCATTTCTTCATATGAATCTAATGGTTGTCGAATAGCATCATTTGGATTGATCGCGATCACGGGATAGCCTAAAGGCATGTATTTATTGTTTAAAGCTATAATCCGGTCTTCATAAGCTATAGAAAACGGACAATGATTACATGTAAAGATCACTATAAAACCTTTTGCGGTTTCATAATCCTTTAAAGAGACGGGCTTTCCATCAACATTTTTAAGGGAAAAGTCTCTTGCTTCGTCATTGATCTTATATCCGCCGGCAAAACTGACGGAGCTCATGATAATTAGGCTTAAGAGGAGAGTGGGTTTTTTCATTTTATGTTATTTTGGGTTTTAGATTTATTCAGTCATTTTTTGATGTTTTAAAACTTTCTCAATCTCATCCACAAGTTGTTGTTGACTGAGCTCACCTTCTTTGAAGAATATTTTTTCGCCACTGGAATAAATTACTGTTGCCGGAATTGCTCCGCTCCAGCTTGGATCGATTTTATTTATCCATTCATTTGGATCTGTGTCAGTCAGATGATAGAGGTCAGATCTTAAATTATGCTTCTTAATGAAAGGAAGGGTAACTGTCTCGACTTTAGAATTGAAATCAAGGTTGATCAGTTTTACTTTTATGTTGACAGAAGCGTACTCCTCATTAATAAATTCAAAATAAGGTAATTCTTCAATGCATGGTTTACACCATGTTGCCCAAAAATTTACAACTTGAATGTTTACGGTATCCTCAGAAATTTCTTTGGATAATTCCGAAAACTTAAGTGAGCGCATGTCTTGTGAGTGTGCCTGGTTAGAGATGCAAATAATAAGGATTAGAAAACCTAATTTCATTCTAAGGCTAACGATTCAATGAAGCTTTTGTTTTCGCGATTGCGTTACTTTGAATAAATTTAGTTTATTTCCTTGAGTCTTTTATTTCCTTCAGCAATTTGGCAAAATACTTTGGTTTAATTGTTTGTAATCAATGTCTTTAGCTTTGAGATAGCCTTGTGTAGTACTGATTTATCATTATATTTGGCGATCCGGTTCAGAAACAGAATATCATTTATTCGTGGAGTAAGAGCCCTTAAACTGAATCAACACTAATTCACAGACCAATCCAAAAACTTTATGCAGGAACAAGTTACTCTGGATCAGATCCAGTCGTTTCAAGGTAAATACCCAAAGCAATTATGGTATTTGTTTTTGATCGAGATGTGGGAGCGATTTTGCTTCTACGGTATGCGTGGAATGCTCACTGTCTTCATGGTCAGTCAGCTGATGATGAAAGAAGATGTGGCAAATTTACAATACGGAGCGACACAAGCTTTTGTATATGCGTTTACTTTTATTGGCGGACTTTTTGCCGATAAAATTCTGGGATTTCGAAAGTCTCTTGTATGGGGTGGGCTATTGATGATAGTAGGATCCTGTATCCTTGCATTTAATCCTCATACTTTTTTCTTTGTCGGAATTAGTTTTACAATTATTGGAACAGGTTTTTTTAAACCCAACATATCAACAATGGTTGGCTCATTATACCGAGCCGGAGATGCCAGAAGGGATGCAGGTTTTTCATTGTTTTATTCCGGGATTAATGTGGGGGCTTTGCTGGGTGGATACCTGTGTATCACTGTAGCGAAAAATTATTCTTGGAATTTGGCTTTCGGTTTCGCAGCGATTGTAATGACGATAAGCCTGATCACTTTCCTTTTAACGAAAAAGTCTTTTGGTCCTATAGGCTTATCGCCTTTGTTGGAAACAAAAAACGTAAGTACCAGAAAGTGGTATGAGTACAGTGTTTACCTGGGATCTTTGATCGTCATCCCTCTTATCATGATCATGGTAGCGAAAACGGAGTATACCGATTACTTTATGTACACAATCGGACCTTGTACATTGCTATATTTAATTTATGAGATGACGAAATGCGATAAGGTAGCAGTGAAAAAGTTACTTGCTGCTATGGTGTTTATATTCTTCTCAATACTTTTTTGGGCTTTCTTTGAGCAGAGTGGGGGATCACTAAGTTTGTTTGCAGCAAATAATTTGGAACACTCACTACTGGGTATGAATCTTGACCCGAATGGAGTGAATAATTCTTCGAACTCTTTGTTTGTGATCATCTTCGCGCCTTTGGTAGGTCTGCTATGGATATGGTTGAGCAAACGGAAATTGGAACCTAATACGGTTGTTAAGTTCGGATTAGGCTTTCTGTTTCTTTCTCTTGCGTTCTATGTTTTTTATTCGACTCGTTTCTTTGCCAATGCAGAGGGTATGACTTCCTTAGATATTTTTACTCTTGCTTATCTGGTGATCACCTTTGGTGAATTGTGTTTGTCTCCCATCGGATTATCCATCATGACTAAATTGTCGCCGTTAAAGTTACAAGGTGTAATGATGGGTATGTGGTTTTTAGCTAGTGCTTATGGCCAGTATGTAGCCGGAATCCTTGGGGCAGGAATGACCAGCCCAATCGAAAATGCCTCTCTAACTGACAAGCTAATGTCTTACACAGAAGGTTATAAAGAACTTGCACTGTACGCATTGATAGCCGGCCTGGTGCTGATCATCATTTCGCCTAAAGTTAAAAAGTTGATGAGCGAAGTACATTAAGGATGCTTCTTTAAGTAAAAAGCACCAATGAAATTTTTCATTGGTGCTTTTTACATTTAAATCCTGGATAGATATCCGGATTAATTGGTTTATCAGTACAAAAGAATTGACTTAAACATTAGCACCGTGGCACGTTTTGTATTTTTTACCGCTTCCACAGGGACATGGATCATTTCTACCTATCTTTTGCTCCACCCGAACAGGCTGGACCCGTGCCGGCTGTTGAGGGTTTTGTGGAAGGCCTGATTGAGACACACCTGAACCTGCTTCAGCTTTACTCGCACTAACATTTCTTAAGTCTTGCCTTGAGGGTGCCTGCGCTTCCCTAACCTGATTTGGATCCTGTTGCTGTATGACTCCCTTAAATAAGAATGAAATGATTTCTTTGTTTACCCTGTCCATCATTTGCTTAAACAATTCGAAGGATTCAAATTTATATATGAGTAGTGGATCCTTTTGTTCGTAAACAGCACCTTGTACACTTTGCTTCAGGTCGTCCATTTCACGTAAATGCTCCTTCCAGGCATCATCAATAAATGCTGCCGTGATCAATCGCTCAAAAGCAGACACCATTTCTTTACCGCCACTTTCAAAGGATTTTTTCAAATTGGCAATCACTTGTATGCTTTTAATGCCATCTGTGAAAGGCACAACTATGTTGGTGATGTTACCGCTTTGCTTTTCATAGACATCTTTGAAAAATGGAAAGGTTCTTTCAATTAGTAACTGTGACTTGTGTTTATAATATCTGCGTGCTTCCTGAAATACTCTTTCGCTGATTTCCTCAGTCTTCAGATCCATGAACTCTTTTTCTGTTACCGGACATTCAATAGCAAGAACACGCAGTAGCTCTATGCGGAAATTTTCATAATCACCATCTTCCTGAAATTGTCTGGTAATTGACTCGCCGGTATCATACATCATATTGCTGATGTCAATATTTAGTCGCTCACCAAAAATGGCGTGTCTTCGTTTTTTATATATCACTTCACGTTGTGAGTTCATCACATCGTCATACTCAATCAATTTTTTTCTCGTGCCAAAATTATTTTCTTCAATTTTCCTTTGCGCTCTTTCAATAGAAGAGGTTATCATGCTATGCTGAATCACTTCACCTTCCTCAATACCCATTCGATCCATTAGTTTAACGATCCTTTCTGAACCAAATAAACGCATCAGATCATCTTCAAGAGAAACGTAAAACTGAGAAGAACCCGGATCACCCTGTCGTCCTGCTCGCCCGCGTAATTGCCGGTCAACTCTTCTGGAATCATGCTTTTCTGTGCCTACGATTGCTAAACCTCCGGCTTCTTTAACACCCGGTCCGAGTTTGATATCTGTTCCACGGCCGGCCATATTGGTGGCAATTGTTACCGTACCTGCCTTGCCTGCCTCTGCGACGATTTGAGCTTCACGTTGGTGTAATTTTGCATTCAGAACATTGTGCTTAATGTTTCTGAGCTTCAACATGCGACTGAGTAGTTCTGAAGTTTCAACAGATGTCGTTCCAACCAGTACAGGTCTTTGCGCTTTTACGAGCGCTTCAATCTCTTCAATGACAGCATTGTATTTTTCCCGCTTTGTTTTGTAGACTTTATCCTCGAAATCATTTCGCTGAATTGGCTTGTTGGTAGGTATAACTACGACATCCAGTTTATAGATCGTCCATAGTTCCTGAGCTTCTGTTTCTGCTGTACCGGTCATTCCACTCAATTTGTGGAACATCCTAAAATAATTCTGTAAAGTGATTGTAGCATAAGTCTGGGTAGCAGCTTCGATCTTTACATTTTCTTTTGCTTCGATAGCCTGATGTAACCCATCGGAATATCTGCGTCCGTCAAGTACACGACCGGTTTGTTCGTCAACAATTTTTACCTTTCCATCGGCAAGGATGTATTCAACATCCCTTTCGAATAATGTATAGGCTTTTAATAATTGGTTTACTGTGTGAATTCGTTCTGACTTGATCGCATAATCACGCATCAAGTCGTCTTTTTGAATTAATTTTTCTTCTTCAGCAATAGAGCTTTTTTCTATTTCAGCAACGATGCTTCCTACATCCGGAAGTATGAAGAAGTTTTTATCAGCAGTTGAAGATGATAAAAGTTCCAGTCCTTTTTCCGTAAGTTCAATGTTATTGTTTTTTTCATCAATCACGAAGTAGAGAGGTTCATCAGCCTTGTGCATTTCCTTTTGCTGATCCTGCAGATGGTAGTTTTCAGACTTCTGCATGATTGCTTTTACTCCGGGCTCTCCTAATAATTTAATAAGGGCTTTTGTTTTTGGAAGTCCCCTATGTGCTCTGAATAAAGCTAAACCTGCCTGATCCTCTTTTTTGTCAGCAAGTAATTTCCTTGCATCTGCAACCAAAGTAGTCACATAATCACGTTGTGTTTTAACAAGCAGTTCTATTTTAGGTTTATAAATTTCAAACTCGTGATGGTCGCCTCGTGGAGTTGGACCGGAAATGATCAGCGGAGTCCGGGCATCATCAACCAGGACGGAGTCAACTTCATCGACGATAGAATAGTGGTGACCTCTCTGAACCATATCCTCAGGGTTTCGGGCCATGTTATCTCTGAGATAGTCGAAGCCGAATTCGTTATTTGTCCCGTAGGTAATATCACTGGCATAGGCCTTTTTTCTTTCCGCAGAATTTGGTTCATGTTTATCAATGCAATCAACTGTCAGACCCAGGAATTCAAAGAGTGGAGCGTTCCATTCAGCATCCCTTTTAGCCAGGTAATCGTTGACAGTTACAACATGTACACCTAAGCCTGGCAAAGCATTCAAATAAATTGGCAAGGTCGCAACAAGTGTTTTTCCTTCTCCCGTCGCCATCTCTGCGATTTTTCCTTGATGAAGTACTACACCTCCGATCAACTGAACATCGTAGTGAACCATATTCCATGTGATCATATTACCGGCTGCAAGCCAGGAGTTGTTGTATGATACCTGGTCACCGGAAATGTTCACATGATCTTTTTGTGTTGCAAAAAGTTTGTCGAGATCAGTAGCCGTAGCGGTTAAAGTTTCATTTTCAGTAAAACGACGAGCAGTTTCCCGAACGACAGCAAATGCTTCCGGAAGAATTTCATTGAGTATCTCTTCTGTTTTTTTATTACGCTCTTTTTTTAAGTCATCCACCCGCTTGTAGAGATCTTCCTTTGCCTGAAGATCCATGTCTGCATCAGCCTCTGCCTTTTGTTCCAGGCTAACTACTTCCTCATCGATTTCACTCAAATAGGCATTGATGCGTTCTTTAAACTCTATTGTCTTATGACGGAGCTGATCATTGCTCAGCTCTCGCATCTTCGCATACTCAGCATTGATGATTCCCACCATGGGATTCAACTCTTTCAGATCGCGGTCAGCTTTGCTTCCGAAGATCTTGGTGATGGTTTTATTGATGATTCCTAGCATAGTATAATTCCAAAGGAATTGAGGGTCACAAAAATACTCTTTATTTAGCGAATCCCGAAGTGCGCTTCTGGAGAGTTAAAGGATAATACTTTAATAGAAAGGGGATTTTCATGGTTGCCTTTTCAGACAGCAAAGGCATAAATTTAATTTCTCACGGCAATTAAGAACAAATGAAGAAATATAGAATAGAAAAAGGGAGCCCTGATCAGATCATGACTCCCTTCAACGAATTTAACTCTTTAATTTTTGATAAAGCTTTTGGTAGCCAGGCCTTTATCTGTTTCGATGCGAATTAAATACATCCCTGACTGTAGCTCTTCAATAGATAAGCTGATTTCAAGTTGATTTGAAAAATCTTTTATGCTCAGAACTCTGCCGCTAAGGTCAATAATGCTCACTTTAGCATTATCTTCAATCTGTTCTGTTTTTACGGTCAAAAAGCTGCTGGCCGGATTTGGATAGATTGCGAAATGATTTCTCTGCGGTCCTTCACCAATCCCGACTGAATAACAGATCAATGAAAACTGGTTCGTAAATGATTTTGGAGTTAAGGTAAAATTCAGCTCGTCAATGATACCGACACTTTCATTAAAACCTGATGCGCTTGCCAAAGTTGTCGCAGTTCTGTTGAATGTTATAGGTGCATCGAAGCAACCGCTACCGCCGGCCCAGTCGGTCTTAACGAGGAATATATCTCCCTGAGGATCGAAGGCAATAGAATATCCGCATAGTGCATATCCATCAGCAGTTTCAATCGCCTTGTAAGCTTCGCTTGTGAAAGCAGGATCACCATAACTTTGAGCCCAAACGAGTGTACCTGTTGAATCAAGATTCATGAGAACTGCCTGGTTGATCACACTCATCGAAGTTCCGATATTAGAATAACCGGCAACCATAATCGTCCCATTTGCTTGCCGGAATATCGAACTCGCTCTGTCATATTCTGCAGTTCCATAATTGTATGTCCATACTACATCTCCTGCATCATTAAGTTTTAAAACACTCATGTCGGCATCCCCGGCTGTATTCGTTGCAGTTACGCCACAAACCAAATAGCCGCCATCAGATGTTGACTTGACGTCATATGCAAATTCTGATCCGCTCGTCCCATGTGACTTACTCCAAAGGATATTTCCGGCAGTGTCAATTTTACTAATGTAGTTGTCAAAATTTGTACCTGCACTGTTGAAAGTACCACCAACTGCAATGTAGTTGCCATCGGTGGTTTGGTCGCCGGCATAAAAGTAATTGGAAGAATAGCTGTCACTGGTATTGGTCCACAACTGATTTCCGGCATCATCAATTTTCATTGCAAGTGCTGATTTGGTCACACTTGTATAGCTCATGGAACTGCCAAGTACAATATAGCTCCGATCGCCTGATCTGATCGCCGTCAACACACTGGGACAGTTCGCCGAGCATCCACGCGTTGCTGCGCTGCGCGAGTTCATCACGGACTGGTACGTCTCTTACCTCTCGATTGATGACGCGCGGGGCCAGCCAGAAGCCGGTCCGCAGGAGCGGCTGAGCAAGACGGGTGACAACCTCCCCAACGTCGTCCAGTACCTCAAAGAGCAACATCCGCACCAGCTCGACGAGATCTTCGCGAAGCTGCGCCGCAGAGTTCCTCGCCTGGACAAGGTGCTCGCCGATGCGATGCCGGATGGCCGCC
>DAOQWA010000058.1:16296-19852 GCA_035341855.1 Bacteroidia bacterium | reverse complement strand
TACTTCTGAAAATGCTCCTCTTGTTTTTCCGGGTGCACCGTTTTTTATGGGTGCTGTTCTGACATTAGTAGCGCTTGTTTTCGCCCTCAGGACACTGGCAGTATTGCCAAGGCATCAATGAATATTTGGTAAAAGCATTGATATCGTATGTTAATCTCCTTGCCGGAACAAATATTGTACGTAACATTGATTTGATATTTAACATTCATTTAAAATTTCCTGATGAATAAATTTAATTTTTGCCTGGTGGTTCTAATTCTGAATCATTTTACACTATTGGTTGCCGGCTCATTCGGCTTGGAAGATTTATTCAAAGCAGACACTACAATCAACCAAAGGATAATAAACACCGCTAATAATGAAAGGTATGGGATTGCGAGCCAGGAAGTCTTCAAGCTCGATTCAGCGGGTAACACGATTTGGGCCAGAGATTTTTCTCAACCAATTACTACATTGTCTCCTTATCCCAATTCTCTGAATTCTATAACACAAAATGGAGACCACTTGTTTGTATTATCTCTGCAAGGGCCGGGTCCGGGGCAATCCGGCAATTACTTTCCAGCAATGATTGTCTTGGATACTTCAGGAAATGTTATAAATATAAATTACAAAGAAATATTTTTTCAAAACTTTAGACAGAAAAAATGTTTCAAGGCAAACAATGGAGGTGTGTGGTCAATTTATGAGTTTGGAGGAAATTATTCAGCAGTGGTTTTATATCGTACTGACAGCATTGGGAATCATGATCCGAGTTCTCCTGATTGGTCTTTCCAGTCACATTCCACCTTTTTATCAGATATACAGATTTCATCGTATGACTCATGTTATCTGATTTCGCTTAATTCTGTAGATTATTTGAGCTCAAATCTTTTGGGAACCTTTTCTATAATTAAAATGGATTATAATGGAAATTTGAGGTGGGCTTACACTTACTATGATACAGCATATGCCTGGCAGCACGCTACAATGCTAAATAAATTAGCGATTGATCAGAATGGAAGTATTTTTGTCAGTTATGCTAGTATAAGAGAAACAAACCAAGGTTATTATTCGGGACATGCGCTTGCAAAACTGAACAGTTCCGGAGAAGTTGTGATGACGAAATGCTGGACTCAGGACACCTTTAAGCATTTCAAATTCTTCGATATGGAAGTCAGCCAAGATTCAATATATGTAAATTTTGGTCCGGAATCATCATATTCTCCGAGCATATCAGCAATCTTTGACACGACATTCCAAAATGCTTGTATGACTCCGGATTCTTCATTATCACTTTATAATTTTGGATTGTTTGTTGGGCAGGTCACATATCCTTGCTGTGAAACAGCTGTTTTGTACACTCCTAACCAGAGTAGTGTCAATCATGGTTTACCCGGTACAATTCAACTGCCTGATTACTGCAACATCCTCGGTATCGAAGAATACAACAAATCCATTACTTCTAAGAATCGACTGAATGTATATCCAAATCCGGCTTCTACTGAATTGTTTATTTCGTTTACGAGCAATACTGAAAAGTTGTTGAAAGTCGAACTTTTGGATTTTAAGGGAAGCTTTGTTAAAAGTGCAAGCTTTTCTGGTTTATCACATTGCACATTCGATCTTGAGAAATATCCTGAAGGAATGTATTTTGTTAGAATCAGCTCTTCTGAAAAAAACTATTTCAAAAAAATTGTACTCAGCCGATAATAAAATAGTTTTTTACTGTATAGCTGCCTTTTCTTTTTCCTTAAATTAAGCGTACTTAAAAGTTCGCCAAACTGTTTCTCTCCGGCATTATATGGGAACAATTCTTCACTAGTTCTGATAATAAACAAGAAGAATTACTTGGAGTAATCACCAGTTTCATCAGAGTATCTTCCATCTTCATGCCACTATTAATGACTTATTTATTCTCATATTTTACTTCTGAAAATGCTCCTCTTGTTTTTCCGGGTGCACCGTTTTTTATGGGTGCTCTACTAACATTAGTCGCCTTGCTATTTGCTTTGAAGTCATTAGCCGGGCAGCCGAGGCATTCATAGAATTTCAATCTCCCCCTTCAAATACAAAACCGCCTGCCCCGCTATTTCAACACGATCACCTACAAGAGTACATTTCAGTTCACCGCCACGTTTCGAAAGTTGTCTGGCAGACATTGAGCTTTTTCCAAGTTTGCTTGCCCAATAGGGTGTAAGCAAAGTATGTGAAGCTCCGGTAACCGGATCTTCATTAATTCCCACGTTCGGAAAAAAACTTCTGGACACGAAATCTACTTCATCGCCTTTCGCCGTAATGATGAGTCCATGCGGATGCACTTGCATTACTGTATAAATTTCCGGGATGAGGGAACGTAATTCTTTTTCTGAACGAACTTCTGCCATCAGAATGTTCTTTCCGAGTATTGCGTGAATAGGTTTGACACCTAAGGCACGGCTAAGCAATGGGGTCACTTCCGTCTCTTTGTAAGTGTTGGCAGGAAAGTTCATTGAATAACCATCCTTGGTTCTTTCAACTGTCAGCTCCCCGCTTTTGCTGTGAAACGTTATGGTTTTTTCTCCATAGTTTAAAAACTCAAATAATACATGAGATGTTGCAAGCGTTGCATGCCCGCATAGATCAACTTCAGTAGTCGGTGTAAACCACCTCAGTTCAAAATCATTTCCCTTGGCAACGAAAAAAGCGGTTTCAGATAAATTATTTTCTGCTGCAATCTTATGAAGTGTGGAGTCGGGAAGCCAAGTTTCTAATGGGCAAATGGCAGCAGGGTTACCTCCAAAGACTTTGTTTGTAAATGCGTCAACCTGATAAAGTGGGAGTTTCATATTCTATCGTTTTTCCGTTAACATAAACTACAATGCAAAGGAAAGGTACAAAAGAATTTCTTAAAAGGTACCGTAGTCTACTGAGTCAGGTAGTAGATATTCCTTACTTCGCCAAAGATCTCATCCATATTTAGCCCGAGATCTATCAGTTTGCCGGTGCGAACATCGAAAACCCAGCCATGAACCGTAGGATAATGTGTTTTGTTCCATGCTCTCTGAACATGATCAATCTTGATAATGTTGATACATTGTTCCCGGACATTCAACTCAACAAGTCTGTCGAATTTTTTCTGATCATCGACCATGGCATCTAATTCATCACGATGGATACGATATACATCACGTAATGTCTGCAGCCAGCTGTTAAGCTGACCCATATCACTCGGGTTCAGGGCTGCATTCACACCTCCGCATTCATAGTGACCACAGACAATAATATGCTTGACCTTTAAATATTCAACAGCGAATTGTACAACGGCATTCAGATTGTTGTCTGTACTGACAACAAGATTTGCAATGTTACGGTGGACAAATACTTCTCCTGCCTGTACTCCCATGAGATCTTCAGCAGTAACTCTGCTGTCGGAACAACCTATGTATAAAAATTCGGGACTCTGGCCCTGGGATAATTTTTGAAAATAGTCTGCATCGAGGGATAACTTTTCTCTTACCCACTTCTCGTTGTTTTCAAATATTTTGCTAAATTCCATGGCGGAAGATAGTCAAATATCTGATTCAAAGATTTTGATTTT
>DAOQWA010000058.1:0-16196 GCA_035341855.1 Bacteroidia bacterium | reverse complement strand
CGTGTTCCATTTTTTTACTCTAATCACTCCAGCACACTCTTAATCCCCTTCACATCTTTTTCTAAAGCGGCTAGTTTTGTGAGAAGGTCATCCTTGTCCATGGAATGTTCCGGCAATTCGCTACTCATATAATTACAGAACTTCCATACTTCCCGAACATCATTGGCCTGTACTTCATAAGGTTCATATTCGGGGTTGAGGGATTTAAGCGTTAGAGATTTTTTCTTGCGTAGCTGATTGAAAGCAACTTTAAAAACTAAGCCGTCATCCTGGGTGAGGATAACGTATGCTTGTCCGTCTTTAATATCATACCAGTTTTCCAGGTATTCTCCGATGACAAATGATTTATCAGGGATCGGTAACATGGAATCGCCGCTGATCTGGAACATTCTGTATTTTCTGTCATTGAAAAGTATAGGGAGTTGGAAAGTGGGAAGCTTCTTGATAAATTCAGGATCTGCGAACCCATTTTTATATCCTGCCTTGGCTTTCAAAGGCACCACTTCAATGTTCTCCCGGTTCTGGCTGTCTACCGTCGTAGCTAAAACGCGGAGGCGGGACCCTGTCACATAAACATCATTTCCTTTTTCCAGTTCGCTTAGCTGGAAGCCGCTCAGCTTACTCATGTCCACTTTCACAAGCGTGTCAATCGATACCTTGAAATATTTGGTGAAAGCCATAAGGGCTTCAAGGGTAGGATTCTTTATGCTGCCATTTTCATAACTGTTCAGTGTGGAGCGACTGATGCCCAGTTCTGTTGCTACAAGGTCTTGCGTACGGTTGCGACGCTGACGAAGGATCTTGATGTTGCTGTTGAAATACATGGTTTGCCTGTTTGTTGAATGTGCAAGAATGATTCGAAAGCACAAATATAATGAATGATTATGACAGCACCATGTAAAAAGATTGCAACGCAATCATTTTTTTGTTAAAAGCTTGTCCATGAAGTGCAAAAGATGACCATTAAAAATAGCGGTTTGTTCCAGGTTCGACATATGGCCCGCCTGCGGGATCAAATGAAAAACGGAGTGAGGAATGTGTTTGTGCATAAACTCCGACTGCGCAGGAACGGTCACGGCATCTTCCTCCCCACAGAGGATCATGCAAGGGATTTTCACTGATGACAACACGGAACAGGTTTCATTCCGTTTTGCGAGTGCCAGCAATGTTGAGGTGATCGTTGAAGCATCTGTCGAAAGAATGATGCGCCGTATGTTCTCCACAATTTCAGTTTTATCCCTGAGTGAAGCCTCACAAAAAACAGCCTTCACAAAACCATCCGCAAATTCCTTTATTCCTCCCGCTTCGATCTGCGCGATGCTCTTCATTCGTTTTTCCCGCCCTGCATCTGTGTCTGCGATACACTGTGTGTCGCAAAGGATCAGCCCGGCAAACCTCTCATGTGCACGACCCATAAGGTTCAGAGCAATGTAGCCACCCATAGAAAAGCCACAGAGAACAGCTTTTTTTATTTCCAGTTTATCCATCAGCGCCAATACATCATCTGCAAACAATCCTATGCTGAATGCCTCTTCCGTCTTTCCCGATTTTCCAAAGCCCCGCAGATCCGGAGCAATTACCCGCATCTTTCCCTTTAACAAGTTCATCTGCTCTGCCCAGGTGGATTTGTCAAAAGGAAATCCGTGAATAAAAATCAGCGGTACAACGCTATCTCCCAGGTCATCATAAGACATCTGAAAACCTCTCAGATCCATTTTAAGATCCCTTGCATTTTTTACTATCACAGACATGAAGAATTTCTAAGGCTAAGTTCGTATAAATTTTTGGAGCGAAACAGTTTTTTTCAAATCAGCACCCGTCCCGTCTTCCCCTCGCGGGAGCTCGGCTCAGCCGGGGCTGGATAGCAATGGTATTATTCACTATTAAAATTCTGGTTTTAAAAGAAAGATTGAATTTTTTCCATCAACGAATAACCAAAAATACTACATTTAATTATAGCGTTATCTTCAATAAATTTAATCCGGTTTGAAGGATTCGATCTAAGTGCTTGTCCTTACAAATCCAGGCTCCGGGTCTTTAGACGGTACTAAGAGAGTTAAAATTTCTTTTTTGAGCCGGAAATACCATTTTATTACTTTTATTGTGGCAATAATAAAAGTGAAATTCCGGACATTTAATGTGGATTTCTTTTGAAACAAATTGTAATTAAGTCATAAGTATTTCTGAAGAAGGCATAACTTTGACTACCTGTTAAATCTTTACTATGCAAAGAACATTCTTTTTTATTTGTCTTTTGTTTTTTCAAGGAGCTGCATTGAAAGCTCAAAATTGTATCAATGATTCAATTGTGACAGTGTATTGTCATGCGAGCAATTCAGGCGATTACGTAAATTATATCAGGACCGATACTTTTAATGTTACTAACGGTGTCTGTAACTCTTGTGAGAGAGTTGCATCAAACAGTTTGTTCGGTGATCAGGTATGTCAACAGAAATTATATACAAGGCGATACCTGAATCTGAATTCATTCGATGACACATTAGAATTGGTATTAATGGATGGTACCGGGTCCGGTTTCGTGAACCGGACCCGGATAGATTATACCTACGATCCTGTAACAAATGATAAGCTAAGCAGACATGAATACGCCGGAAATGTAAATACATGGACTTTGATAAAGGAGGAGATCTGGACCTATACATCCGGCAATGAGCCTTTGAGTTATACCCGGAGGTCGGATGACGGAGGAGGTTTTCTTGAAAACGATGAACGGAAACTATATAGTTACGCCGGGGTATTAGAAAGCATTATCTTTCAACAAGGATCGGGAAGCTCCTGGCTGAACACAAAAATGCATAGTTATGGTTACAGATCAGGGAATATTAGGGACTCCCTTTTTATTTCGAATTGGGATGTGCTACAAAGTGTATGGACAGACAGCCTGGCTCTCAGATTTGATTCTTTAAGCAGTAACATTGCTATTTATTATTCGACTGAATATGATAGTTTGGGAAATGTGGTTCAAGAAGCACAAGTCAGGTTCAATGCATTGTCAGATGTGGTGTATGAATCTTATAGTAGTGGTTATAATAACCTCTCCCGTCATACCTATGAACTTGTCGGTAATAATTTTTTAAAACCTGAAGAATCATACATCAATGATTTTGGATGCATAAACTACAGCACATCTTCTTACGATCAAAATGGAGTATTTATTGGTTCAAATGGAGGAAGTCATTGCTTCATGCCTAGAAGCAATTCGTCATCAAAAAGCTATAGCTCTAACTATAATCCACTGACTTATTCGTTTTCTTCTTATTCGAACGTAAGTGATTCATATAGAGATTCGACTTTTTATTATTCAGGAAATTACATTAATCAATTCACTTATATCCCTTTTGAAAATTTTGGAAAAAAAATTTGTCAGGGGGATACAATTCGTCCCGGTCTGATCATTTCAGGTGGTTGTGGACCTTATCGTTTTCAATGGACGCCATCTGTCGGCTTGAGTTCTGACACAGTAGCAGAACCTCAAATTATCGTTCTGGATACAATTACCTATACCATCATTGTAACTGATAGTCTGGGTCAAAGCGGAACGACTTCTCTCTTTGTTAGACCCGATCGGATCGTGGACATATCTTATGACACAACATTGTGTTTAAGTTGTCCTGTTGTTTTGTACGTTAATAAATTTAACAGCGAATCTTGTCAATGGTTCAGGGATAGCGTTGCAATTCCAGGGGCTACGTCTGACAGCCTTTATGTTGATTCCAGCGGATTGTACTATGCCATCCTCTCCGGATTAAGTTATGTATGCGGAACTCAAACAAAAGGGGTTCAAATTAATTTGTTTGATCAGACCAGAATTACGGGTCAGGTTTATCTTGACAAGGATTCAAATTGTGTTTTTGATTTGACGGATTCCCCACTTAGTATGTTCGGAGGCTCGCCATTTTTTATTAAGTTAGAAAAAGCAGGTTATACCTTACACGTAATTCCGGATTCCGCAGGTTTTTTTGATGTCCCTGTTGATACAGGAACATACCAACTTTCTGTTATGAGTCCAACACCTGTATTTACTTCAGCTTGCCCGATCTCTGGAATTTTATCGGTAACGGTATCAAACTATAATGATACAATTACTGACAATGATTTTGCTTTGAGACCGCTCAGCAATTGCGGGAGCTTGAATGTTTCGGTCAATGCCGGTATTTTCCGGGCTTGCCGCACGACAGAAATTATAGTCCATTACTTTAATAGTGGAATAAATGTTCAGACAGATCCCGTTGTTGAACTTTTCCTTCCACAGGAATTGACGATCCTGTCATCTCAGCTCAGTTATACAAGTCTCCCGGGAAATATTTATCAGTTTGTATTGCCCACTTTGCATGTAGGACAAAGTGGTTCATTCACAATTGTTGCTCAGGTGTTGTGTGATCCGGTTGGACTGAATAATGCAACATTATGTCTGGATGCCCGCATTAAACCGATAGATTTTTGTTCCTTGCAACCTGACAGTACCTGGTCAGGTGGATGTGTTCGTGTAGGTGCATATTGCTCAAGTGATTCTTCTGTCTGCTTTATCATTAGCAATGATTCGATTTCATTGTTAGGAGAGATGGTTAATTTTTCTCAATGGCGTCTTTATGCCGATAACATATTAATTCAACAAGGGACTTTTAGACTAAATGCAAATGCTGATACGACATTATGTTTTGTATCAGATGGCCGTACTTTCCGTCTGGAAGCAGATCAGGAAGCAGGATTTCCTGTTAACAGTTCGCCCGGAGCAAGTATTGAAAGGTGCGGAATTCTTCAACCTGGTCAATCTTTTTCTCTAAATAAGATTTTACAAGTTCCACTCGATAATAGCCTGCCTTTCCACTATACATATTGTGCTCAGGTTTTAAATTCGTTTGACCCAAATGAAAAAATAGTTAATCCTCAGGGCTGGGGAAATGATCATTTCACTTCCAATGATGCACGCCTTAATTACCGGATCAATTTTCAAAATGTTGGAAACGATACGGCCTTTATGGTGCAGGTCATTGATACACTTGATCTCAGTGTATTGGATATTTCAACACTTAACTTGCTTGGCAGTGATCATTCATATCTGTTTCAATTAACTGATCAGAATATTTTAAACTGGACCTTCTTAGAAATAAATTTACCGGATAGCACTACCAATGAGCAGGCAAGCCATGGATTTGTAGAGTTTAGCATTAAGACAAAAGCTGCACTGCCAAACGGAACTATCATTAAAAATACCGGGCATGCCATTTTTGATTTTAATCCTACTGTATCAACAGCGGAGGTGATAAACACGATTTGTGAGACTTTGCAACCGGAAATTAGTGTGATTCCACTGAGTGCACTGTGTCAGGCAGATACTGTTGCTTTTTCTGTAGCTTCAATCAATGGTGGTTCGACCCCGGTCTATGACTGGTATGTGAACAATGTATTGTCTTATTCAGGCGATACAGTTTATATTACTGGTTTATCAGATCAGGATAGTATTTACTGTGTAATGAGTAGTTCTTATTTATGTGCTTTGCCATCTGTAGTAAACAGTAATGTCATCGTTTACAGTTTGCCTGCAGTACCTTTGATCACTTATGTACACCCTCAATTAGTATCCAGTGCAGGTCTGGCTTATCAGTGGTATTTTTTACAGCAAGCCATCCCCGGGGAAACAGCTCAGTTTTTGGATCCTGTTAATGATGGAGAATATGTTGTCGAGGTTCTTGATTCAAATGGCTGTTGGGTCTTTTCAGAGCCATTCTATTATGTACACACTCGTCTTGATTTTCCAAAGCCGACTTCTCTCTCCATTTTTCCTAATCCTGCATTTGATTTTATCTCCTTAAGTGGCTTTAAGGATCATTCTGAGATCTCTATTATTGACGTTGCTGGAAAACTTGTGAAACAATGCTCGGTTGTAAATGACAAAGAAGGGATTTTTAGGATCATCATCTCTGATCTAAAGCCCGGCATGTATTTTATATCATCTCTCTCCGGAACTTATTACTTTAATAAGTTATTGATCGCCGATAAATAGGCTTTATTTGTCCTGTTTAATAATAGTCAGTTGAATCTCTTTTATCAAATTGATTCCGGTGCCGGATTTTACCATCTGTAATTTGCGTTTCCTGAAAGCCGGATTCTGTCATAAACTATTTCTTTACTATACCGGGTGACTTCTTCATTTGGAGCTTTTGCCCTTTCGTTTTCAGTTTTCTACTTGATCATCAGCACAAACAAAATCTTTCCGCTATTAATTTTTTCAGGATCGGAAAAATGATTATTATACAATTATGCTGATTGGTTGTCTGGCAGCCAGACTAATACAGTTTACTGTTCACAGTTCACTCACCCTGTTTCCCGCTCGGGTTTTATTCAGTCCGAGTCTGAGTAGCAGAGCGAGTGAGCAGTAATTTATCCGGTTCACCATACATGATACCACGTACTATTGCCCACATGGACCTAGACTCTTTCTTCGTCTCGGTCTCCTGCCTTGAGCATCCTGTGCTCAAAGGGAAGCCCGTTCTCATCGGAGGCAGCGGCGACCGCGGTGTTGTGGCTTCCTGCAGTTATGAAGCACGTGCCTATGGCGTACATTCTGCTATGCCCATGAAACTTGCGCGAAGACTTTGTCCGGATGCAGTAGTAGTGCGCGGTGACTATGATCGTTACAGTTATTATTCCGACATGGTCACAGAGATCATCAGTGAGAGTGTTCCTGTCTATGAGAAATCTTCTATCGACGAGTTTTACCTCGACCTCAGCGGCATGGATCGTTTCTTCGGTTGCTATAAATGGGCCACCGAACTGCGCCGGCGGGTAACGAAGGAAACAGGTCTGCCTATTTCATTTGGTTTGTCACCCAACAAAACTGTTTCAAAAGTGGCTACCAATGAAGCCAAACCCAATGGTCAGATGAAAATTGATGGAGGCGAAGAGAAAAGTTTTCTTGCTCCGCTAACTATCAATAAAATTCCAATGGTAGGTGATAAGACTTATCAGCTTTTGAGGAGCATGGGAGTCGAAAAAATTTACACCCTCCAGGAAATGCCCATCGAGCTGATGGAAAAAGTCCTGGGTGAAAATGGTATCGTCATCTGGAAAAAGGCCAATGGTATCGATAACTCGCCGGTAGAGCCCTATTCAGAGCGCAAGTCGATATCCACTGAAGAAACCTTCAGTCAGGATACCATTGATGTGGACAAGCTCAGTGCCTTACTCGTCGGGATGACCGACAAACTTGCCTTCCAGCTCAGGAGCGAGGATAAAGTAACGTCATGTGTAACCGTAAAGATACGCTACTCCAATTTCGATACCCATACCATGCAAGCCCGTATTCCATACACGGCCTGTGATCATACTCTCATCGCAAGGGTTAAGGAAATATTTCTGAAACTTTACAATCGCCGCCTCCTCGTGCGTCTCATCGGTGTGCGCTTCAGTCACCTTGTTGGCGGAGGCTATCAGATCAATTTATTTGAGGATAGCGAAGAGATGATCAAACTTTACCAGGCGATGGATAAGATGCGCAATCGTTTTGGTGAAGGTTCTGTACAAAGAGCTATAGGGAACGGGATGCGTCGACGGACTTTTAATCCTTTTAATGGATTGACGAGGTAGCGAGCAAAAAAGCTGAAATAATTTTATCGCTCCGGAATAAACTATTTCCACTTTCTGTCAATTGTGCAGAAAAGAATGTATATAAAGGATCAGTTCAAAAATCAAGGTTCGGAATAGAAGACACAACCAGAATAAGCAGAAAAGTATTTGATGAAAATTTAATGTCCATCCGGCATTCCTTATTGCCATTCCAATATTTTTAACTGAATATTTAATAGCTTTAGGCTTTGGCCAGGTAATACAATCATAAATGAAAAGAATTAGTACTCTGACTTTGCTGCTTATGGTATTAAGGATGAATTCCCAAGCTCAAGCCTTTCCTGAATTGCAGGTTACCGCTTACGACACAGCGTCCAGCGGCTATTATTTTTTCTGCCCATACTACCTCATAGGTTATCCAACATTTCCTCCCGGGACTCAAAGACAAATGATCCTCGACGATAAAGGGCAGCTTGTTTACTATAAAGATGTTAATGGAATGTTTGCAGGAGATTTTAAATTGCATTGGAACGGACTGATGTCTTATTCAGCGAATCATCAGTTTTATCTTATGGATAGTACTTTTACGGTCGTTGATTCTGTTTACATTCAAAATGGCGTCATGGATGATCTTCATGAATTACAGATTTTACCCAATGGGAATTTTGTAATTCTCGGGCTCGAAGAGGTTCAGCGTGATCTCAGCAGCTACAATATGTTTTTAGGTAACGGTTCACCCGGTAGCTCTAATGCAACTGTTCGTGCCAATGTAATCCAGGAGCTTGATCCAAATAAAAATGTCGTCTTCGAATGGCATTCCATCGATAATTTTAATTTTGATGATGTGGATGAATATTTTCTGACAGACACCGGTACCGTCGACTGGACACACATGAATGCAATAGAAATGGATACTGACGGAAACTATTTATTATCAAGCAGGCATTTTAATGAAATTACAAAGATCAGTCGTGCAGACAGTTCGATCATCTGGCGTCTGGGAGGAAAAAGAAATCAATTCACTTTCATTGGGGATAGTCTTCAGTTCTTGTCGCAACATGATTGCCGTAGAATTGCGAATGGTCATATAACTCTCTTTGATAATGGAAGGAATTTAAGTCCGATTCATCCGGCTGCAGCTAAAGAGTATGCACTTGATGAAGTTGGGATGACTGCAAACCTCGTCTGGAGTTATATAGAGGGAGATACAGTCTACAGCCGTTCACAGGGAAATGTACAACGACTTACAAATGGAAACACGTTGATCAGTTATGGAGATCTGTATCCTAAAAACATAGTATTCAATGTTGTCGATTCAATGAAGCAAAAAATATTTGAAGTTTCCTTTCCGGATACTTTGCTTACTTACAGAACATTCAATTTTCCCGAACTTCCATGGACACTGAATCGACCCTCAATTTCATGTTCAAATAGCGTTGGACAATTTACCCTTGAAGCTGACAGTGGCCATAGTTCATACCGTTGGTCAACCGGTGACAGTACTCAAAGTATTGTCGTTTCTGATACCGGGATTTATTATGTATTCGTTCCTCATGGTGATGGTGGATTTCTTGCTTCTGAAAATTTTATGGTGAGTGATATTTCTAATCCATGCTATAGACTTTCTGTAGAGGAGTTTGTTGTAGAAAAAAGTATAATACTTTTTCCAAACCCGACTTTTGATCGTCTGACTATTCGTATTTCAAATCAAAATACCTCGTTCGGAAATCTTGAAATTTTAGATATAACAGGTGCCCGGGTCATGACCTTAGATCTTTATCAAAATGAATTTTCTATCGACGTTTCCAATCTCATTTCAGGTACTTATTTTTTAAAAATAGCCAACTACCGTGGACGTTTTGTGAAAATTTAACTATTCAAAGTGCTTCCTGAAAAATTCTTTCTTGGAATTTACAGGTATATAGCTTGATGAAAGAGTTCTTTGCCGGACAAGATTTAGCTTGCCTTTGCTAGGGGATTTTCATAGAAGCAGGTTGTATATGTCATAAGCTTTACGAATCAGATTTGAGGGATTAATTTCCGGAACTAACACTATTATCTGGAACCTCTGCTTCCACGGAAATCACGAATTGTTAGAATGACTTGTTTGGAAATCAGTCGGGACTCATAATTATTGAGCATTGTCAGAAACAATAGTTTAATTAACTGAGGAATGTCATGGAATACTAGCTGAAATTTCAGTTTTTTTGCTTTGTGATACTGAGAAAGATATTCGCCCTTTTACTTATCAGCTCCCTGCTTTTTCCTCCGGTTCTAAAACTGGGGGTGATTGCTGATTTCTATCAGCATAAAGATTTTATAGCTTCAACTCTTTGTATCAATAAGAATAAACCTCTGAAAAAATGCGGCGGAAATTGCCATCTCAGCAAGCAGCTGGCAAAAGCTCAGGAAAAAGGTGCAGATAATAACGCTCCGGTACCGACATTAAAAACAGAATTGTCACCAACAGTCTTATTCGAATCGCCTCAGTTTTTCTTTGATGCGGTTCAGCTAAAATCTTATTCAGTATTTTCTGAATCTGAATATTTTTTACTTTCAAGCATCGACTTTTTTCATCCTCCTCAAGCATAAGCTTTTTCTTCCTTTAGTTTCAATATTCATGTTTTGGTGGTGTCCATGATAAGCATTGTACGGCACAACTTTGTTTGTAGTCCATTAGAATAATTCAACACCATTATCAAACTCAAAACAATATAAAATGAAAACAAGATTCTTATTATATATACTAGTTATACTTTCAGCAGTTCTTACAATTTCATCCTGTAAAAAGGATGATGAGAACACACCATCTCCTGCATCGCAAAACCCAACCACAGGCTTAACGCTTTTGTCTGAAGCCTATGCAATCGGTGCAGGAACAAAAGTAGAGGTGTGGGCGAGGTCAGCATATGTTACAGGTTACAATGATTTGTACTTGTATTTGAAGGATTCAGTAACGGGTGCAGTAGTACAGGATGCAGACATAACATTGCTGCCTATGATGGATATGGGAATGATGATGCATAGCGCACCTTGTGAGCACCCCTCTTCACATCACTCTCAGGATGGATTGTACCATTGCTCAGTAGTGTTTTTGATGAGTAGCATGGGTGGTACTTGGACCTTGGATGCCACCATACATAACCATGCTAATGGCAAAACAGGTATAGCATCAATGACAGTAAATGTTGCAGAAGCAGCAGTAAGTAGATTAAAATCGTTCATTTCTTCCACCGGTGGAGAGACTTTATTTGTTTCTCTTGTAGAGCCTAAAAATCCGGTAGTCGGAATTAATAATCTTGAAGTGGTAGTCCATAAAAGAATGAATATGGGTATGGAATTTCCTGCGGATAGCAGTATGACCATCGAAATATCACCTTTAATGGTTTCAATGGGTCATGGTTCACCGAACAATGTCAATCCGACTCATGTGGGAATGGGGCATTATAAAGGTGCTGTCAACTACACTATGAGCGGCGATTGGAATATCAATTTCACTTTCAAGTCAGGAGGGATGGTGGCAAACAATACTTTGTATTTCGAAACATTGGTGCCCTAGTACCATTTTTCGGGGTCTGCTATATTAGCGGACCCCGATTAACTTGATTGTATGAAAAATATTTTATTCAGGTTCGTAGTACTTTATTGCTTTCTGTTTTTTGCTGCAGGAACTGTGCAAGGTCAATGCATCAACTCGTGTTCGCATGACTCTTTGTGGACGGTTTGCCTTGCTGAGGTTAAGATCGCTCCCGGGTCAGGTGACGGAGATCCTGTACTTAATTTTTACAGACCTAACAAATCCTTTACGACGGAAGATATTCTCTCGCGCGCCCCTGCTCTCAGCCTTACACGTAGAAGTTCTTTCGGACAAGAACCGGGTATCAGGGCATTGTCAGGTAGTCGTATAAATGTGACGCTTGACGGAATGAAAATGTTTGGTGCTTGCACAGATAAGATGGATCCTGTGAGTATTTATGTTGAACCGCAAAATCTTGAAAGTTTTGAAGTTGGTACCGGAGCTTGCGGAGCAGAGCATGGCTCTACTTTCGGAGGTTCCCTCAACATGAAATTAAAAGATCCTGACTTTAATGATGACCTGGCAATAAAAGGTTTGTTCGGATCCACTTACCACAGTGTCGCCAATTCGATCTTTGCTTTCGGAGGATTGGATCTATCTGATAAGCGATGGGCTGCTAAACTAAATGCTGTCTATCGTAAAAGTCATAATTATAATGCCGGTGGAGGAGAAGCTGTTCAGTTTTCGGCCTATGAAAAAAATAATTTGTCGGCATCGCTTAAGTATCTGCTCAGCTCTAATCAAACGCTGAAACTAGATTTCCTTACTGACAACGGCTACAAAATTGGTTTTCCTGCCTTAACAATGGACGTTCGCTATGCGCATGCCCGAATCGGTTCTATGTCGTGGAACTATAGTTCGAAGGCCTCCCTCATTCGCGAAGCTGAAATTAAGGTCTACTCAAATACTATTCGGCACATGATGGATGACAGAGACAGAAAAGGATTACTCATGCACATGGATATGCCGGGAAGCAGTAAGACAAATGGCGCTAATCTCAATCTTAATTTTTATTTGTTGAAAAATGTAAATGTGTATTCCAAGGTAGATTATTATTCCAATACCCTTTTTGCTGAAATGTTCATGTATCCTGAAGGTGGAAGAATGATGTACATGCAGACTTTACCGGAAACAAAAAGGCAGGTAGGCGGAATTTATATCTCACCGGTTTGGCAGATTGACAGTCTAAATAAACTAACTCTCGGCGGAAGGTGGGATCTTTCTTCCACAAAAATGAGTGATGAGCTCGGTCTTGCACAGCTTAGAATATTTTATCCCGATACAGATTCTTCCTATCATAGAAATATTCGCAGTGCTTTCCTGGAATATGAGCGCAGGCTCAGCACGAGATTTGTGGCGGGTGTTCAAATTGGATGGTCCGAACGACTTCCCTCGCCTCAGGAAATGTTTGGCTTCTATTTGTACAACCGTCTTGATGGTTTCGATTACATAGGAAATCCGGAGCTCAGGAATGAGATTGCAAGTCAGTACAGTTTTTCGCTAAGCTATGAAACAAAACAATGGAATGTTTCCTTGTCGCCCTTTCTCACTATGATAAGT
Organism: Bacteroidia bacterium; assembly: GCA_035341855.1. GTDB lineage: Bacteria > Bacteroidota > Bacteroidia > AKYH767-A > 2013-40CM-41-45 > QQVM01. Next base: position 3,472 of record DAOQWA010000058.1, on the reverse strand, counting down.
CATTATATCGAAGGAGTTCCGGATGGAGCTGCTTCGGCAATGACAGAGGGGGCAAATGGTGTGAAGCTCTATGATAATACCGGTGATGCCATATTGAAAGGTTCTGAACTTTCAATAAAATACAATGCAGCCTCAGGTATTAGTTTGATGAGTACCGGAAAATTTGTTCATGGACAAAGAGACAGTGGGGAACCGATGTGGCAGATTCCACCTTTTAAATCACTTACATCTATAAAGTATCGGCTAGGTTTATATAGTATTCAGGCAGAATCAGAATTGTCTGCAAGGCAAAATCGTATCAACCCTGCCTCCGGTGAGACTAAAACCCCTTCCTACATATTGTTTCATCTGCGCTTGTCGGCTGTTTGGATGCTTGGACCGCGGTCGATCGAATTAAACGGAGGTGTTGAAAATATCACCGACCGTTTTTATCATGAGCATTTGGATTGGAGTGCAATACCCAGACCGGGAAGAAATTTTTACCTTACAGTGGCCTTTCGGTTTTGAATTTCCATTTTCAACATAATTTTATCCCCTTCATCAGCCGCCTTTTAATGTTTTTCTTTTTTCCGGTTGAAAAAATCTCTTAGGGAATTTTAAAATAATGATTATCATACAAACAAGGCAATAGATTGTTTTGCAATCTACCGCCTTGTAGTATTTGTAATTCTACACGTCCCGCATTTTGATATCATGTACCTCAACTGTCATTCTTATTTCAGTCTTAAATACGGCACCCTGAGTGTGGAGCAACTACTCGCAGAGGCGCAACGTTGCGGCTTGAAGAAACTGGCGCTTACAGATATCAATAATACATCGGGTGTATTGGATTTCATTCGTCTGGCGCCAAAATACGGCGTGGAGCCGGTAGTGGGCATTGACTTTCGCAGAGGAAGTCTGCAATGCTTTATTGGTATCGCAAAGAATAATGAAGGATTTCATGAGTTGAATGAATTCCTTACACACTGTCTCCGTCATGGTACGAACGAAGAGCCTGAGATCCCCGATCTGCCGCCTCTTACTGAAAATGTTTTTTGGATCATCCCCTTCGAAAAATTTCTGTCAGCAAAAGAGGAGCAGAAGAATATTTTAAAATTGATCTCAGCAAGATCTTTTTCCTGTTTCATCGGGGTGAAAGCAGGGCAGCTTACGCGTCTTCGTTTTTCTCCGCTATTAAAGCAAGCAGCCCGCCTTGTTGTCTGGCATCCCGTGACATTCCGGAATCCCGGCGACTTCAACACACACCGGCTCCTGCGTGCTGTTGCCAATAATACCTTGCTGAGTAAGGTTCTTGCAGAGGATACGGCTTCCCCCAATGAGGTCATGATACCTGAAGATCAGCTTGCCGGTACATTCGCAGAGTTTCCTGTGCTTGTTGATAATGCACAAAAGATCCTAAGTATGTCCGGCATCGCTTTCGATTACCACGAGAGTAAAAACAAACAGACCTTCTCGGGCAGTAAGGTTCTCGACAAAGAAATTTTGCGAAGAGAGACCTGTAAAGGCATGGAGCAGCGCTATGGAGCAGCAAGCGATATGGTGCGCGAGCGGGTCGATAAAGAATTACAGATGATCACTGACCTGGGTTTTGCTCCCTACTTTCTGATCAACTGGGACATCGTGCGCTATGCGCAATACAAAGGATATTTTTATGTCGGCAGAGGAAGCGGGGCAAATAGTATCGTCGCCTACTGCCTTCGCATCACTGATGTGGATCCCATCGACCTGGATCTGTATTTCGAACGTTTCATCAACCCCTTCCGAACCAGTCCGCCCGACTTCGATCTCGACTTCTCCTGGAAGGATCGTGATGATATTACGGATTATATTTTTCGGCGGCACGGAAGAGAGCACGTGGCTTTGCTTGCTACCTATTCAACTTTTCAGTTCAAAGCTATCGTGCGTGAACTTGGAAAAGTTTTCGGTCTGCCTAAAGCAGAGATTGATTCACTCATAGATAACCGGCGACATCCCGATACACCGGACCATATCGGCAAACTGATCCGCCTCTATGCTACCCGTATCATTGATTTTCCCAGTCACCTGAGTATTCATGCCGGAGGGGTGCTTATCTCCGAAAAACCCGTCACCTGGTACACCGCGACTAATATGCCGCCAAAAGGCTATCCGACGACTCAGTTCAGCATGCTGGAGTCGGAGGATATAGGTTTGTATAAATACGATATCCTGAGTCAGCGTGGCTTGGGGCACATCAAAGAAACAGTAGAAATTGTAAAACGGAACAGGGGTATCGACATCGACATCCATGATATTGCTGCTTTCAAGAAAGATGAAAAGATCAAAGAGCTCATTCGTAACGGCCGCTGCATGGGCTGTTTTTATGTCGAGAGCCCTGCCATGCGTATGCTGCTGAAAAAATTAAGAGTGGATAGTTACATACAGCTTGTCGCTGCAAGTTCCATCATTCGCCCGGGTGTGGCTAAGTCGGGAATGATGCGGGAGTATATTTTGCGTACACATGATCCTGCACGAAGAACATACATCCATCCGCTCATGAAAGAACTGATGGAAGAAACCTATGGTATCATGGTCTATCAGGAGGATGTCATCAAAGTAGCGCATCATTTCGCCGGTCTCTCACTCTCTGAATCCGATGTGCTTCGAAGAGGGATGTCGGGAAAATTTCGTTCTCGTGATGAATTTGCGAAAATACAGGATCGTTTTTTTATCAATTGTAAAGAACGTGGCTATCCTGATCATATCACCAAAGAGGTGTGGAGGCAAATAGAAAGCTTTGCCGGTTATTCTTTTTCCAAAGGACATTCGGCTTCTTATGCTGTAGAGAGTTATCAGAGTTTATATCTCAAAGCACATTACCCGAAAGAATTTATGGTTGGAGTGATCAATAATTTCGGTGGTTTTTACCGCACTGAATTTTATGTGCACGAGGCACGCATGTCAGGTGCCGAGATTCATGCTCCTTGTGTAAACAGGAGTGAGTACACAACGATGATCTATGGGGAGGATATTTATCTCGGTTTTATTCACCTCGGTGAGATGGAGAAAAAAGTCGCTGATGCTATTCTTGAAGAAAGAAAATGCAACGGATCCTTCAAGAGTCTTGCCGATTTTACAAAGCGCGTGGAGATTGCTGTCGAGCAGCTACGGATCCTCATTCGCATCGGTGCTTTTCGTTTTACCGGTCGTAGTAAGAAGCAGTTGCTTTGGGATATTCACATACTTGTTGGTGCGGAAAAAAAGACTGAAGTGAAACGGGAGCTTTTTGAAGTGGGAGTAAAGGATTTTCAATTGCCGACATTCTATCACGGTCCTTTTGATGATGCTCTGGATGAGATCGAGATCATCGGCCTGAAGGACACGCAGAAGACGACGTGCACGGGTGTCGAGATGTTCCGCAAGCTGCTGGACCAGGGGCAGGCGGGCGACAACGTGGGCGTGCTGCTGCGCGGCACGAAGCGCGAGGAAGTGGAGCGAGGCCAGGTACTGGCGA
>DAOQWA010000057.1:0-20656 GCA_035341855.1 Bacteroidia bacterium | reverse complement strand
GAAGAGAACATATTAGTTATCAAAGGTGCTATTCCGGGGCACAATGGTTCATACGTAATAGTTGAGAAATAACATGGAAGTTAAAATCGTTGATATCTCCGGTAAAGAGACCGGAAAGAAAGTGAAGCTAAGCGAGAAGATCTTCTCTATCGAGCCGAACGATCACGCAATTTATCTTGATGTGAAGCAGTACCTGGCTAATCAACGTCAGGGAACACACAAGTCAAAGGAGCGTGCTGAGATCGCTCGTACCACGAAGAAGCTGAAGCGTCAGAAAGGTACTGGAGGCGCTCGTGCCGGTTCTATGAAGTCACCATTATTCGTTGGTGGTGGTCGTGCATTTGGTCCTCGCCCTCGTGATTATTCTTTTAAGCTGAATAAGAAATTGAAGCACCTGGCTTGTTTGTCGGCTCTTACTTATAAAGCAAAAGATAATGGCATTACTGTAGTTGAGAATTTCAATATGTCAGCCCCTAAGACAAAAGGATACACTGACATCCTGAAAAATCTTAATCTCTCAGATAAAAAGGTGTTAATGGTATTACCACAACACGACACGAATATATTCCTGTCATCAAGAAATTTAGAAAGAAACAAAGTCACTACGGCAGCTGAATTAAATACCTACGATGTTCTGAATGCGCAGAATGTAGTATTTGTTGAAGGTTCCGTTCCTGTACTTGAAAATAGATTTTTAGCACAATGAGCATCCTGAAGAAACCCCTCATTACCGAGAAGGCAACCAAGTCCGGCGAGAAGCTGGGTCAATATGGATTTGTAGTGGACCGTCGTTCAAACAAGATCCAGATCAAGAAAGCCGTCGAGAACATGTACAATGTCACGGTAGAAAGTGTGAACACAATGGTTTACCGTGGTAAGCGGAAGACCCGTTTCACAAAAACCGGCATTCAGGCCGGCAATACCGGTTCATTCAAGAAAGCAGTAGTTACTCTCAAGAAGGGAGAAGCAATTGATTTCTATAGCAACATTTAAAATTAGGAGAGTAGAATCATGGCAGTAAAAAAAATGCGTCCAATGACACCGAGCCAGAGACATACAATCTCTGATTCGTACGATGATATAACAGCATCAAGACCTGAACCAAGCCTGGTCGTTTCGCAAAAGCGTAGCGGAGGTAGAAATTCTGATGGTAAGATGACTATGCGTTACCTTGGGGGTGGCCATAAGCAAATGTATCGTCTCATCGATTTCAAGCGAAACAAACACGGTATCGAAGGTACTGTAAAGACGATTGAATATGATCCGAACAGAACAGCGCGTATTGCTCTGGTATATTATAAAGATGGCGAGAAAAGGTATATCATTGCTCCAAACGGCTTGAAGGTTGGACAGAAGATATTCTCCGGATCAGAAGCTACACCGGAAGTAGGTAATGCAATGTATCTTAAAGATATTCCGCTGGGAACTTTGATTCATGGTATCGAATTACGTCCGGGACAGGGTGCAGAGATCGCCAGGAGTGCCGGAACCTATGCACAATTGGCAGCACGTGATGGTAAATATGCAATCATCAAAATGCCTTCAGGTGAAACACGTATGATCCTTACCACATGTATTGCAACAATTGGAACAGTTTCTAACGCTGATCACATGCAGGAGCGTCTGGGTAAAGCTGGTCGTACCCGTTGGAAAGGTCGTCGTCCGCGCGTTCGTGGTGTTGCAATGAACCCGGTTGATCACCCTATGGGTGGAGGTGAAGGTCGTGCATCAGGAGGACATCCCCGTTCACGTAAAGGCTTGCTTGCAAAAGGTTATAAGACCCGCAAGAACAAGACTACCGATAAATATATTGTTGAGAAACGTAAAAAATAATCAATAAATGGATGGTCCTTCTCTCAGGAGATTGATCTTAAACAGAAAATAAGAATGGCTCGTTCGTTAAAAAAAGGTCCTTACATCGCACATCATCTTGAACAAAAAGTTGTGAAGATGGCCGATGGTAAAAAGAAAACCGTGATAAAAACATGGTCACGTGCATCGATGATCTCTCCTGAGTTTGTCGGGTTCACTTTCGCTGTACATAACGGAAATAAATTCATTCCGGTGTATGTAACAGAGAACATGGTTGGTCATAAACTGGGAGAATTTGCACCTACCCGCACATTCCGCGGACATAGTGGTGCTAAAGCCGGTGGAAAATAATTATAAGCATTCAATCTAATTATCATCATGGGAGTCAGAAAAAGAGAAGCGGCTGAGAAACGCAAAGAAGCAAAAAAGACAACATCTGTTGCCAAGCTTGTCAATGTACCTACATCACCACGTAAGATGCGTGTTGTATCAGATCTGGTACGTGGCGTTGAAGTCATGAAAGCTTTGAACATACTTAAGTATAATGCAAAAGCACCTGCAGCTCGTCTTGAGAAGTTGTTGCAATCTGCGATCGTTAACTGGGAAGCAAAAACCGGTGATAAGATCGATGAAGGCAAAGTTTATGTTAAAACAATTGCTGTTGACAGTGCCAGAATGTTAAAGCGGCTTAGACCAGCACCGCAAGGTCGTGGTTACCGTGTTCGCAAACGTTCAAATCACGTAACAATAATCCTTGACAGCATGGCAAACCGTGTTTCGAAAGGTAAAGTTGTAGAAGCAGAAGCAACTGAAGAAGCTAATTAATTCTAAAAACCTATTCAAGGTCGAAGGACCGAAGGAAAAAAAAATAAAATGGGACAAAAAGCAAATCCAATAGGAAACCGACTGGGGATCATCAGAGGATGGGACTCTAACTGGTATGGCGGCAGAAAGTATGCTGATAAGCTGGTTGAGGACGAAAAGATCCGTAAGTATTTGATGGCACGTCTTCAGAAAGGTGGAGTATCCAAGATCGTCATTGAGCGCACCATGAAGCTGATCACTGTTACTGTTCACACTGCCCGTCCGGGTATTGTCATTGGTAAAGGTGGTATGGAAGTAGACAAGCTCAAAGAAGAGTTAAAGAAGCTTACTAAAAAGGATGTTCAAATTAACATCTATGAAATTAAGCGTCCTGAACTCGATGCTCAGTTAGTTGCTGACGGTATTGCCCGTCAGATCGAAGCTCGTATCTCTTTCCGCCGTGCAGCTAAAATGTCAATGGCATCAACTATGAGAATGGGTGCTGAAGGGATCCGTATCCTGGTAGGTGGTCGTTTAGGTGGTGCTGAGATCGCTCGTAGCGAAGGATACAAAGATGGACGTGTTCCATTGCATACATTCCGTGCTGATATTGATTTCGCTATAGCTGAAGCACAGACTTCTTATGGTAAAATAGGTATCAAGATTTGGATCTGTAAAGGAGAAGTTTACGGAAAGCGTGATTTGTCTCCGAACCAGGGTTCAAGTGTGAACGTTTCGGCACCTAAAGGTGGTATGTCAGGTTCAGGACGTGATCGTGGAGATCGTGGTGACCGCGGAAATCGTGGTGGTCGTGGTGGTCGTGGCGGCAACTCCGGAGGCGGTGGTCGCGGACGCAAGAAAGATTAATAATTGAAGGTGAAAATATCAATAGTAAAAAGTAGACTCAATCATGTTACAGCCGAAAAAGACTAAGTTCAGAAAACAACATAAAATGGTGCCTAAGGGTAAGGCTACCCGCGGTCATTCATTATCATTCGGTTCTTTCGGGATAAAATCCCTAGAGACCGGCTGGTTGCCAAGTAAGCAGATCGAAGCTGCCCGTGTTGCTGTTACACGTTATATGAAGCGTGAGGGACAAATCTGGTGCCGCATCTTCCCTGATAAGCCTATCACACGTAAGCCTGCAGAGGTACGTATGGGAAAAGGAAAAGGAAATCCGGAGTTCTGGGTAGCAGTAGTGAAGCCGGGAACAATCATCTTCGAAGCAGAAGGAGTTTCTGAAGCTACAGCAAGAGAAGCGATGCGATTGGCAGCACAGAAGTTGTCAGTAAATACAAAGTTCATTATCAGACGTGACTTTGCAGAATAATCATAGCAGTCTATAGTTAAAGAGAAAAATAAAAAGATTACCCAATCATGAAAAAAGAGGATATAAAAGAATTAACTATCGAGGAAGTTCGTCTTCGTCTTGCTGAGGAAAAGACCCTCTACACGAAAATGAAAATGAACCACGCTGTTTCACCCATTGAGAATCCTATGAAGATCCGTGAGGTTCGACGTGGAATTGCAATGCTTCATACTGAATTGACTAAACGTGCCAATGCGGCAGCAAAAAATTAATAAGCGGAAATTTCAATCATGGAAAATACAATCATAGAAAAGCGTGGACTGCGAAAAGATCGTACAGGTATTGTTGTCAGCAATAAGATGAACAAGAGTATCGTCGTGTCCGTTGAGCGCAAAGTGAAACATCCTATCTACGGTAAGTTCATCAAGAAGACAAGCACATTCATGGCTCATGATGAGAAAAACGAAAGCGGTATTGGAGATGTTGTTCGAATTACGGAAACTCGTCCTCTCAGCAAGAACAAATGCTGGAGATTAACTGAAATCATAGAAAAGGCTAAATAATTTAAAAAGATTCTGACCTCAGGAGAGAATCTCCGGAAGGATTATACAGATTCAATATAATATCGAATAACAATGATACAGCAAGAATCAAGATGTGTAGTTGCCGATAACAGCGGAGCCAAAGAAGTTCTTTGCATACGCGTACTTGGTGGTACCAAAAAGAGATACGCTTCTCTCGGCGATAAAATCGTTGTGACTGTGAAGCACGCTTTACCGTCAGGTAACATCAAAAAAGGAACGGTTACAAAGGCCGTAGTTGTTCGCACCAAGAAAGAGGTGAAGCGCCTGGACGGATCTTATATCCGCTTCGATGACAATGCAGTTGTGTTGTTGAATGCACAAGACGAACTACGTGGTACACGTATTTTCGGACCTGTAGCCCGTGAGTTGCGTGAAAAGCAGTTCATGAAAATCGTTTCATTGGCTCCGGAAGTAATTTAAATCAAGAGAATCAGATACCATTTATCATGGAAAGAAAATATAACAAACAACCAAAGCTTCACATCAAAAAAGGTGATATCGTAAAAGTTATTGCCGGTGACTCCAAAGGTTCTCAGGGCAGAGTTCTGGAAGTTATCCAGGACAAGCGCAGAGTACTCGTTGAAGGAGCTAATATGATCAGTAAGCATACTAAGCCTAATGCTAAAAACACCCAGGGTGGTATAGTGAAGCAGGAAGCACCAATACACATTTCTAATGTCCTTCTGGTTGATGGAAAAGGAAATGCAACCCGTGTTGGTCGCAGACTTGAAGGCGATAAACTAGTTCGTTACTCTAAAAAGTCAGGGGAGGTAATCAAATAATGGAATATACACCGCGCTTAAAAGACAAGTACCGCAAGGAAATCGTTCCTGCTCTTGCTAAGAAATTCAACTACAAGAGTGTTATGCAGGTACCACGCTTACTAAAAATTTGCGTGAATCAGGGAGTTGGTGACGCTGTCAGCGACAAGAAGCTCATTGAATATGCAATGACAGAAATGAACGCTGTAACGGGACAGAAGTGTGTACCGACAAAGTCGAAGAAAGATATCTCGAACTTCAAACTTCGTGTAGATGTTCCTATCGGTGTTCGTGTAACACTTAGAGATGTGAACATGTACGAATTTTTAGATCGTTTGATCTCTGTTTCACTTCCACGTATCCGCGACTTCCGTGGTATCAATCCGAAAGGTTTTGACGGAAGAGGAAATTACACTTTCGGTGTGACTGAACAGATCATTTTCCCTGAGATCGACATCGACAAGGTGAATAAGATCACCGGAATGGATATCACATTTGTGACGTCTGCCAATACCGATGAAGAAGCAATGCAGTTATTAAAAGAATTTGGAATGCCTTTCCAGGCTAACTAAGATAAAGCAAAAAGAACAGACCAACATGGCAAAAGAATCAATGAAGGCAAGAGAAGTGAAACGTGCACGTATGGCAGCAAGGTATGCTGAGAAACGTGCAGCGTTAAAAGCATCCGGTGACTATCTGGCATTGGATAAACTTCCTAAGAATGCTTCACCGGTGCGCATGCACAACCGTTGTAAATTGACAGGACGTCCTCGTGGATACATGAGAATCTTCGGGATCTCCCGTAATGTATTCCGTCAGATGGCTCTCGATGGTAAGATTCCCGGGGTGACTAAAGCTAGTTGGTAATTAACAAATCAAAGAAACAAGGACAAAGCAACATTTAATACAATGACAGATCCTATTGCAGACTTCATTACCCGGATTCGTAACGCTGTACGTGCCAATCACAGAATTGTGCAGGTACCGGCATCGAATCTAAAAAAGGACATGACTAAGATCCTTAAAGAAAAAGGGTACATCCTCGATTATAAATTTGAGGAAGACACTAAACAGGGCAATATTAAAATAGCCCTGAAATATCATCCGATCACGAAGGCTCCTGCCATCCGAAATCTGACTCGTATATCTAAGCCCGGTCTCCGGAAATACTCCGGTGTGGACTCAATGCCTCGTGTATTGAATGGTCTTGGTATCGCGATATTATCTACCTCAAAAGGTGTGATGACAGATAAGGAAGCTAAGACTGAAAAAGTTGGCGGAGAAGTATTATGTTATGTTTATTAATCAATAAAGAAAGAACCTGAAATGTCACGAATTGGAAAATTACCGATTACGATCCCTGCCAAGGTAGAGGTGAAAGTCGACAAAAATACGGTCCATGTGAAAGGTCCTAAGGGAGAACTGAGTCAGAAGATCTCTGATGGTATCTCTGTAAAGATCGACGGAAACAGTATGACCATTGAACGTGCTACCGATGGTAAGCAGCATCGTTCTTTACACGGGCTTTACCGTTCTCTGATCAATAATATGGTTGTTGGAGTATCTGAAGGGTTTGTAAAGCAACAAGAGTTAATCGGTGTTGGTTACAAAGCAACAAACCAGGGACAGCTTTTAGACTTGGTATTGGGATATTCTCACCATTTTATTTTTGAGATTCCCTCAGAAGTGAAGGTGACTACAAAAACAGAAAAGGGAACACCTCCGACCATCATTCTTGAAAGTGCCGACAAGCAACTTTTGGGTGCAGTATCTGCAAAGATCCGTTCATTCAGAGTTCCTGAGCCTTACAAAGGAAAAGGGGTCAAGTTTGCAGGAGAAGTATTAAGAAGGAAAGCCGGTAAGTCGGCAGCTAAAAAATAATTAAGTCATGTTAAGAAAGCAGCTTAGAAGAAACAGTATCCGTGAAAGGATCCGTAAAACGGTCAAAGGAACAGCAGAGCGTCCGCGTCTATCAGTGTTCCGTAGCAATAAGCAGATCTATGCGCAATTGATCGATGATCTTGCAGGTGTAACCTTGCTTGCTGTATCATCAGCATCAAAAGACCTGGGAGAGCTTAAGGGCGGAAAGGTTGATATTTCCAAAGAAGTTGGAAAAGCAATTGCTGTTAAAGCACAGCAAAATGGAATTCAGTCGGTGGTTTTCGATCGTGGAGGATACTTGTATCATGGTCGTATCAAGGCTTTGGCTGAAGGTGCACGTGAGGGTGGATTGCAGTTTTAATAATAGTTCAACAATTACTGATCAAAGAATACTATGTCAGCAACAAACGTAAAGAGAGTAAAAACAAGCGAGATCGAATTGAAGGATCGCTTAGTGACCGTCAACCGCGTAACTAAAGTTACTAAGGGTGGTCGTGCCTTCACATTCGCAGCAATCGTTGTAGTAGGTGATGAGACAGGTGTGGTAGGACACGGTCTTGGTAAAGCCAAGGAGGTATCTGATGCCGTTCAAAAAGGTATCGATGATGCTAAAAAGAACCTGGTAAAAGTTCCGATCCTCAGAGGTACCGTTCCTCACGAAGCCTATGGAAAATATGGTGGAGCCTTGGTATTCTTGAAACCGGCAGCCCCGGGAACAGGAGTAATTGCAGGAGGTGCGATGCGTTCGGTTCTTGAGAGTGTAGGCATCCATGATGTACTTGCCAAATCCAAAGGAAGTTCGAATCCTCACAACGTGGTAAAAGCAACCATCGATGCGCTCTTGAAAATGCGTGACCCTGCTACTGTTGCACAGCACCGGGGAATTAAAATGTCAAAAGTTTTTAACGGATAATCGCTCCAACAGCGAAAAAAAGAATACAGCAATGGGAAAAGTGAAGATTACACTTGTAAAAAGCGGAATCGACCGTCATATAAGTCAGAAAAGAACTCTGCATGCACTTGGTCTGCGTAAGTTGAACAGATCTGTTGAAGTAGAAGCCACACCGCAGATTCGTGGAATGATAAGCAAGGTGGAACACCTTGTTGACGTAAAAGAAATTTAATTGAACAGCAAGAAATTGCATAAAATATAGAGGAGTCCATCATGAATTTATCGACACTCAAACCTGCAGAAGGTTCAACAAAGAATAACAAGCGTCTCGGAAGAGGTACAGGTTCAGGCCGTGGAGGAACATCCACTCGTGGACACAAAGGTGCTCAGTCACGTTCGGGTTATAGTGCTAAGCGTGGTTTTGAAGGTGGTCAGATGCCACTTCAGCGTCGTGTACCTAAGTTTGGATTCAAGAATCCATTCCGTGTTGAATATCATGGAATTAATCTTGATGCCATTCAGGCTCTTGTGGAAAAGAACAAATTAACTTCTATTACACCTGAAATATTGGTTGAAAATGGACTCGCAGCAAAAAATGATAAAGTGAAAATCCTCGGCCGTGGAGAATTAAAATCCAAGGTTGAAGTATCAGCACATGCATTCTCAGCTTCTGCCAAGGCAGCCATTGAAGGTCAAGGCGGCACAACAGCTATCATTTAAGTTTAAGTATAAGTATGAAAAATCTAATACAGACAATACGTAATATCTTTAAGATCGAAGACCTGAGAGTTCGAATTCTCAACACACTCTTCTTTCTGCTGATCTACCGTTTGGGAGCACATATCGTGTTACCGGGAGTAGATCCTGAGCAGCTTGCTGCCTTGCAGAACCAGACGAGCGGTGGAGTATTGGGTCTTTTAGATATGTTCTCAGGAGGTGCGTTCTCCAATTCTTCAATTTTTGCTTTGGGTATCATGCCATACATCTCTGCATCCATCGTGATCCAGTTGATGAGTATCGCAGTTCCATACTTCCAGAAATTGCAAAAAGAAGGAGAAAGTGGAAGAAAGCGTATCAATCAGATGACGCGTTGGCTGACTGTTGGAATAACGGCTATGCAGGCTCCCGGTTATATTGTGAATCTTCGTTCTCAGGTGCCCAATGCAATCATCTCTGTAACAAACCCTGAGTTAGTTTCGCCTTTCACATTCTGGTTTACATCTATCATTATCCTGACAGCAGGTACATTGTTCGTAATGTGGTTAGGTGAGAAGATCACTGATAAGGGAATTGGAAACGGAATTTCTCTCATCATCATGATAGGAATCATAGCTCGTTTGCCTCATGCATTACGTGATGAATTCTTTTCTCGCGTAAATCAGGGTGGAGGATTGGTTGTTATGCTTATCGAATTGGTGATGCTCGGAGCAGTAATTGCAGCGACCATTATGCTTGTTCAAGGTACGCGACGCATCCCGGTAAATTTTGCAAAAAAGATAGTAGGTAATAAGCAATACGGAGGTGTTCGTCAGTATATTCCTTTGAAGGTTAATGCTGCCGGTGTTATGCCGATCATCTTTGCGCAGGCAATCATGTTTATCCCTGCTACCATTGCGCAGTTTTTCCCGGATGCCAATGCTTCAGCAGGAGTACTTGCAACATTTGGGAACTTTACCTCATTCTGGTACAATTTTGTTTTTGCGACATTAATCATTTTGTTCACCTACTTCTACACGGCCATCTCGGTTAACCCGAATCAAATGGCTGATGATATGAAGAGGAACAATGGATTTATTCCGGGTATTAAGCCCGGAAGGAGTACTGCTGAATTTATTGATGATGTGATGTCAAGGATCACTCTGCCCGGATCAATATTCCTGGCCCTGATAGCGATCCTGCCAACCTTTGCAATGCTATTAAACGTAAACAACAACTTCGCTCAATTCTATGGAGGAACATCCCTTCTAATTATGGTCGGTGTTGTTTTAGATACATTACAACAAATAGAAAGCCATTTATTAATGCGTCACTATGATGGATTGATGAAAGGTGGAAAGATTAAGGGAAGAAGTTCACCGGTTGCAACTACTGTCTAGTATTACATTGGTTTGCCGGTTTTAGTAAATATGGTGTAACAACCGGATTGATTCTAACCGCGAACAAGATTAAATTGAGAATGTTGTATTACAAGACACAGGAAGAGATTGAAATAATAAGGGAGAGTTCTTTACTTGTTGCCAAAACCCTGGCTGAAGTGGCCAAAATGATAAGACCCGGCGTGACAACGCTGGAGCTTGACAAAGTTGCTGAAAGCTTCATCCGGGACAACCATGCCACACCGGCATTCCTGAATTACAATGGATTTCCAAATTCATTATGTATTTCAGTGAATTCTCAGGTAGTACACGGTATTCCGAATTCTAGTGAGCTCAAAGACGGAGACATTTGTTCGGTTGACTGTGGAGTTCTGAAGAATGGCTTTTACGGGGATTCTGCATACACTTTCACTGTTGGTGATGTAGATGATGAAACACTTCAGCTCCTGAAAGTAACCAAGGAAAGCCTTTATAAGGGTATTGAAATGGCTATTGCAGGAAACAGACTTGGAGATGTTAGTCACGCCGTTCAGGCTCATGCAGAAGCAAATGGTTATTCAGTTGTTCGCGAATTGGTCGGACACGGAATAGGAAGACATCTTCACGAGAAGCCGGAAGTGCCAAACTATGGTAAGCGTGGAAGCGGGCTTGTGTTGAGAGAAGGATTGGTGATCGCTATTGAGCCGATGATCAACATGGGTGTGAAGAGTGTGGTTCATGAAAGAGATGGTTGGACAGTTCGAACAGCTGATAATAAACCTTCGGCACACTTTGAACACACAGTGGCAATCAGAAGGGTGAGCGCAGATATTCTTAGCTCATTCGATTATATTGATAAGGCAGTTAGTTCTAATATTCAAAATAAAGTGATAAATTAAAACGTGGCTAAACAGGCAAACATAGAGCAAGATGGATCGATCATCGAAGCATTATCAAATGCCATGTTCCGCGTGGAATTGGAAAATGGTCATGAGATAATTGCACATATTTCAGGTAAGATGAGGATGCATTACATCAAAATTCTTCCCGGTGATAAAGTGAAAGTGGAAATGTCTCCATATGATTTAACAAAAGGAAGAATAACATACAGATATAAATAATACTCAAAGTGAGGATCTCTCAGAGAAGCGAAAGATGATCACGAGTGAATTAAAAACTAAAAGAAATGAAAGTTAAACCCGCAATCAAGAAAAGAAGCGTTGACTGCAAGATCGTTCGGAGAAAAGGACGTCTTTATGTGATCAACAAAAAGAATCCAAGGTTTAAACAACGTCAGGGTTAATTCTCAGGTTGTTTATTCAATCTGTGGATTCTGAAAACCAAAATTATCATTAACACCAAATAACAAAAAATAAATGGCTCGTATTGCTGGTATAGATTTACCAAAACACAAAAGAGGCGAGATAGGTCTGACTTACATTTATGGCATCGGACCATCAACGGCTCAGCGTATTCTTTCTCAAGCCGGTATTGATTTTAATACCAAGGTTGAAGAGTGGGATGACGAACAGTTGACGAATATCCGTAACATCATCAATGAGATGAAGGTGGAAGGTGCACTTCGTTCTGAAGTTCAGCTTAACATCAAGCGTCTGGTTGATATCAATTGTTATCGTGGTATGCGTCACCGTAACGGCTTGCCGGTGCGTGGACAAAGAACAAAGACCAACTGTCGTACAAGAAAAGGTAAACGTAAAACTGTTGCCAACAAGAAGAAGGCATCTAAAATGTAATTGATCATCATGGCTACTCAACAACAAAATCCCGGAAAGGGCAAGACCGTTAAGAAAAAAGTTGTCAAAGTTGATGCTGTCGGAAAGGCTTTCGTCAGTGCAACCTTCAACAACATCATAATTTCTCTTACTAATGAATCAGGACAAGTTATCTCCTGGGCTTCTGCAGGAAAGATGGGCTTCAAAGGTTCTAAGAAAAACACACCCTATGCAGCTCAATTAGCTGCTGCTGATTGTGCTAAGGTTGCTCACGATATGGGTCTTCGTAAAGTGAAAGTTTTTGTAAGAGGCCCGGGTGCCGGACGTGAGTCTGCGATCCGTACTCTTCACCAAAGTGGAATTGAAGTGACTGAGATAATGGACATCACACCAATTCCTCACAATGGATGCCGTCCTCCGGGAAAGCGTCGCGTTTAATTAGAAATATATTATTTATAACAGATAGAAATAAATTAACATGGCAAGATATACCGGACCAACAACCAAGATAGCCCGGAAGTTTCGTGAACCGATCTTCGGTCCTGATAAGGCATTTGAAAGAAAAACATACCCTCCGGGACAACACGGACAGACTAAGAAGCGTGCTAAACAGAGTGAATATTCTGTGCAGCTCATGGAAAAGCAAAAGGTGAAGTACATGTACGGCATCCTTGAACGTCAGTTTGCGAAGATCTTCGTTCGTGCATCGCGTAAGGCAGGGATCACGGGAGAAAACCTGTTGCAATTGATCGAGGCTCGCCTTGACAATATTGTTTACAGACTCGGTATCGCACCTACACGCATGGCGGCACGTCAGCTTGTTGGTCACAGACACATTACCGTAAATGGTAAAGTGGTAAACATCGCCTCATACACTTGTAAGGCAGGTGATGTAGTCGGCGTGCGTGAAGGCTCTAAAGGTTTAGAGGTGATCATCGATGCAATGACCGGACATGTTAACAAACATTCCTGGTTGGAGTGGGACAAAGCATCAATGAGCGGTAAGATTCTGAATCTTCCTGCACGTGATCAGATCAGTGAGAATATAAAAGAACAATTGATCGTCGAATTATACTCTAAATAATCTATTGCTTTTGCATCAGCATTATTTCAGATTAGTATTGACATACAAACAATTTTTAACCTAAAACAACAAAATATACAATGGCTATCCTCGCATTTCAACGTCCGGACAAAGTGATCATGATTCACTCAGATGAGCGTCACGGCGTGTTTGAATTTCGTCCGCTTGAACCCGGTTATGGAATTACAGTTGGTAATGCCTTGCGTCGTATCCTGCTATCTTCACTTGAAGGACATGCAATTACTTCGGTAAAAATGAATGGTGCAGACCACGAATTTTCTACCATCAAAGGAGTAGTGGAAGACGTTACGGAGATCATTTTGAATTTGAAGCAAGTTCGTTTCAAACAACAGATACAAGGTACAGACGCAGAGAAAGTAACTATCTCTGTTACCGGCAAAACTGAATTCACTGCAGGTGATATCAGCAAATTCACAACTGCATTTCAGGTGTTAAATCCTGAGTTGGTAATTTGTAATATGGAGCCTTCTGTTAAATTGACATTAGATCTTCACATTGATAAAGGTCGTGGCTATGTGCCGTCAGAAGAGAACAAAACAGGTAGCGCACCAATAGGTACAATTTTTACTGATTCAATTTTCACTCCTATTCGAAATGTGAAATATTCGGTGGAGAACTATCGTGTTGAACAAAAGACTGACTATGAAAAGTTGATCATGGAAATCACAACTGATGGATCTATCCATCCAAAAGAAGCTTTGAAAGAAGCTGCTGAGATCCTGATTCACCACTTTATGTTGTTCTCAGATGAGAAGATCACTTTGGAAACAAAAGAGAAAACTCCTACTGAAGAATTGGACGAAAATACTTTGCACATGCGTCAGCTGTTGAGCACTAAGTTGGTAGATATGGACTTATCGGTGCGTGCATTGAACTGCCTGAAAGCTGCAGATGTAGAAACTTTGGGTGACCTGGTTTCTTACAACAAAGCAGACTTGCTTAAATTCCGCAACTTCGGTAAAAAATCTCTTACGGAATTGGAAGAACTCGTTCGTGCAAAGAACCTGACTTTCGGAATGAATGTTGGAAAATATCTGGATAAAAAATAAGCGGTTAAAAGAAACAATAATAATTAATCGGAACAGTCATTAGTTATAAATGACTGAGCCAACAGAGACAATAAAATGAGACACGGTAAGAAAATTAACCACCTTGGAAGGCAGGCGCCTCATCGTAAAGCGATGTTATCAAATATGGCGACTTCTTTGATATTAAACAAACGCATCAATACGACTTTAGCTAAAGCTAAAGCACTTCGTAAATATGTAGAGCCACTGATCACTCGTTCAAAGGATGACAGCACGCATTCTCGCAGAATGGCGTTCAAATTACTTCAGGATAAGCCGGCAGTAGTTGAATTATTCCGCGAAGTTGGTCCAAAAGTGGCTGATCGTCCGGGAGGTTATACACGTATTATAAAACTGCAGAATCGTTTAGGTGATAATGCAGAGATGTGTATGATGGAATTGGTTGACTTCAATTTGTTGTTGTTAGGTACAGAGGGAACAAGCTCAGCGCCTGCTAAGAAAGCAACTAAAACTACTCGTCGTAGTGGCGGGAAAAAGAAGGCAGCTACAGTTTCGGCCGGAGCTGAAGGTGCAGAGGAGTCCGGAGAAGCTAATGCGAAATCTCCTAAAAAAGCAGCAGCTAAGAAGCCAGCTGCAAAGAAAAAGGCTGATGATAAAAGTGATAAAGAAGATTAATCTCTTTCTAAATAATGGAAAACGGAATAGAACTCAAGTTTTATTCCGTTTTTTTTTAGGATCAATTCAGGTATACATTCTTGCTGATCATAAGGCAAACTCGTTTAACCGAATTGAAAATGAGCGATTAAAGCGAATCCTAATTTTATGAACAGGTCAAAAAACTGCATAGAAAATGGTATCTTTGAAAAACTTTTTCGCATGAAATACACCGAAAAAAAGCCTGCAATCCTCGTTTTAGAAGATGGAACTATTTTTCACGGAAAGGCTGCCGGAGCAATAGGCACAACTACCGGAGAGATATGTTTCAATACCGGAATGACCGGCTATCAGGAAATTTTTACGGATCCTTCTTATTTTGGACAAATTTTACTGGCGACCCATGTCCATATTGGTAATTATGGAATTCACCCTCATGAGGTTGAAAGTGATGGTATCAAAATTTCCGGACTTGTTTGTCGTAGCTTCAATATTCAATACTCACGTAAAAGTGCAACAAAGTCAATTCAGGAATATTTCGAAGAGCAAAAGATCGTTGCAATTTGTGATGTAGATACCCGGGCAATTGTTCGTCATATCAGGAGCAAAGGAGCCATGAATTGCATTATAAGCTCTGAGATTTTGGACACTGTTGAATTG
This sequence comes from Bacteroidia bacterium, assembly GCA_035341855.1. Lineage (GTDB taxonomy): Bacteria > Bacteroidota > Bacteroidia > AKYH767-A > 2013-40CM-41-45 > QQVM01. The sequence goes on along the minus strand of DAOQWA010000057.1, from coordinate 5,358 downwards.
AAGAAGATGCTTGCCGATGTACCGTCAATGGCCGGTCTTGAATTGTCTTCCATGGTGACTACGTCAGCTCCATATAATTTTGGAGATCCCAAGGCAAAATTAAAGGTTGCCGTCATGGATTTCGGAGTGAAGAAGAATATATTACGATGTCTGGCGAACCGTGGCTGTTACCTTAAAGTTTTTCCTGCGAAAACTTCTTTCGAAGAAGTTAAATCATGGAACCCCGATGGTATATTGCTTTCAAACGGACCGGGAGATCCGGCTGCAATGCAATATGCAGTTAATACTGTAAAGGAAATATTATCAAGTAATATCCCTGTATTTGGAATTTGCCTTGGCCACCAACTTTTAGCAGAAGCATGTGGGATCGGAACATATAAGATGTTTAACGGACACAGAGGGATAAACCATCCTGTAAAAAATACTATTACCGGCCGTTGCGAAGTGACCTCGCAGAATCATGGATTTGCCATCGTTGAAGATGATGTGCACAAATCAAAGGTTGTTGAAGTTACACACGTTAATTTGAACGACGATACCATTGAAGGAATTCGGGTAAAAGATTCAGTCGCATTCAGCGTGCAGTACCATCCTGAGGCAGCGCCGGGTCCACATGATAGCGCCTATCTCTTTGATGATTTTGTTTCTGCAATGAAGAGTGTTGAGGTGGAGCAGTAGGACGAGCTTGTTTTATTGCCATTGAAATCCTTGGCGAATAATTTGAATCAGCTTTTTTGAAGAGTGAAAATTGAACAAGGATTTTTTATTATCTATTCGTTTTTCTAAATACTCAAATGAAACAAGTCATACTATGTTTGTTGCTTCTTTCGAGTAAGCTGTTGTCATTCGGACAAGGAATTGATAATATTTGGATGATGGGCTACAACAATGCCGGAGGTGGATTTAATTTTGACTTCCGAACAGGTGTTAGAACTATTAATATGGCACCTAGGCAGATGAATTTCACTACAACTTCTCTCACTTATTGTGATATGGTTGGTAACGTTTTATTCTATTCTAACGGTGTTTATATTGCTAATGCACTAGGAGATACAATGATGAACGGATCCGGTTTAAGTCCGAGCTACTATACAGATGTAGTAGGTTGGAATGGATTGTTTGTTCCACAAGCTTCACTTGCCATTCCCTGGCCGGATTCACCTTCTAAGTATATACTGTTTCATAATACAGTAGACGACAGTGTGGCATATAGTTATCGTACCTATTATTCAGAAATAGATATGAGCCTTGACGGAGGCTTGGGTGCGGTAACCGGTAAAAACAATGTATTGTATTCAGATACATTGATGTATGGTCATCTAACAGGAGTGAAGCATGCAAACGGTCGAGACTGGTGGGTTGTCTTTCACGGGGGAAAGAACGATAAATATTTTATTTACTTAGTGGATCCTGCCGGCATTCACTTGCACGCCATTCAGCAAATTGGTGGCACACTCTATTCACAACAAGGCCAGGTATGCTTCTCTCCTGATGGAAGCAAATATGCTTTATACGACGATCTTAATGACCTACATTTGCTGGATTTTGATCGATGTACAGGAATATTCAGTAATCATCTGTATGTTGCTATTAACGACAGTGCACATGCCGGAGGAGTTGCATTCTCAGCCAACTCACAAGTCTTGTATGTATCTTCCACTAAATATGTCTATCAGTTTGATGTAACTTCTTCAAATATACCATCTACCCAGACGACAGTTGCAATTTGGGATACGTTTTATTCCCCCAATCCACCTGCCGCTACAACATTTTATCTTGCACAACTTGCTCCTGATAATAAAATATATATCAGTAGCTCGAACGGAGTTCTTTCCATGCATGTTATCGAATATCCGGATAGTCTTGGCTTGTCGTGCAACGTTTGTCAGCATTGCATAACTTTACCTGCTTATAATTTTACAACTATTCCTAATCATCCCAATTACCATCTTGGCGCACTCGGCTCAAGCATTTGCGATAGTTTAGCAACCGGAATCGAAATGATAGCAAGTAGCAATCAAGATGAATACACCTTGTTTCCAAATCCGGTCAGAGACAAAATGTACTTGAGTAGTGCTAACTCAATTGCACCGGAAGAAGTCATCATATATAATTCTTTACTGCAACGATTGAGTGTGCCGTTGTTGCGAATCAACAATGGAGAATATATGGAGGTGAACACTTCAATGCTTTTACCCGGAGTTTATTTTTTAGAGATTGTTTCAAAGGATGGGAAGGTTGTTAAGAGGTTTGTGAGGCACTAACATTGTCTGAACCGGGATTTTTAGGATGAGTGGGATTTTTGAGAAGGGTCTATTAAAATGGTTAGTTACTCACATATTTCGATTGAATATTTTTTATTTTTTAAAATGAAATTTAATTCTCCTGCCTACATAACTTTTAAAAATAGTTTATCAGGTATGCAAATAAATAGCTCAAATCTGCTTTTCACAATTTTTACTTTCAACTCAATGAGTGACCCTTCAACGAGATCTCATAAATCTCAAAATCCCACTCATCCTAAAAATCCCAGTTCAGACCATTTTCAACATCATTAACCCCATTCACCATATACATCCCACATATCACAGTTCAGACTATTTTCAACCTTGAGTTATTTTCAAGTTGCTGTAATAGGAGAAGGAGAGCCTTTGAAGCAATGAAGAAACTGTCTGAAATCAAGTTAATCTAAATGCCCCCGACTCAGAAATTGTTTGGTCAAAAAAGACGTTAAGACGACTGTTCTCAGCAAAGACTATAAAGAGCTATTTTTTGTCCCCTGCATCGCCAGCTTCGCCATATACTTTTCCCCAACAACTTTTTGCAAGGCATCAAGATGTCTTTGTCCATGCAAGTCGCTTCCGATAAAATCAATTAAATTTTCGTCGAGCATGCGTTCTGCAATTCGTCTGGCACCTGGACCATAATAGCCAACCAGTGAATTCGTATTTAATTGCAACAGAGCTCCTGCTTCTTTAATTTTATAGTACTCGTCAAATTTTGTATACCAAAATGGATAGCGTTCAGGGTGTGCAAGTACCGGAATGTATCCTCGTATATTTAACTCAAATAATATTGAATATAAAGTGTCAGGTGGATTGATATAGGAAACTTCGAAAAGAACATAGTTTTTCCCAAAGCTTAAAAGTTTTTCTTCTTTTATTTTGTCGATGAATTTTTCGTCAAGATAATACTCTGCAGCAGCATCAAGTTCTATCGGAATGCCTTGCTTCTTTATTTCAGCTCTGACTATTTCCAGGCCGCCAAGTATATTTTCAGGAGTATTTTTGAAATAATCACTCATGATGTGAGGCGTCGTGATCAATTTCTTGAAGCCGAGTGCCGACATCCCCTTGATCATCTCAATAGATTCCTCAAGAGTTTTAACGCCATCATCAATTCCCGGAATGAGATGAGAGTGCACATCTGTCTGAAATATGGAAAGGTCACTGAGCAGAGGATATTCAGGTTCCTGTTTTTTACGTGAAAAAAATGATTTTAAAGATCCCATCTCAATTTGAATTCACGGCAGATTTTTTAAACCATTCAAATGTTTTTTTCAAGCCTTCTGCTAGTTGTGTTGTTGGCCGATAACCTAAGTTATTTATTGCCTTTGAAATATCTGCCAGGGAATCTTTAATGTCTCCGGCTCTGCTTTCCCGATATGTGGGCGATAAGTCAGAGCCACATAATTTTGCAATAAGATTATAGAGTTGATTGATTGAGGATCTTTCCCCAACAGCAACATTATAAATCTGGTTTAGTGCGTCTTTGTTCTCTGTAAGCATAGCTAAAACATTTGCCTGAACTGCATTTTCTACGAAAGTGAAGTCACGTGTTTGTTCGCCGTCACCGTCAATGAAAGGTGGTTTGTTATCCAGTATCGATTGTATGAACAAAGGTATTACTGCAGCATAAGGCCCGTCAGGACTTTGATTTGGTCCGAAGACATTAAAATACCGCAAGCCTATGATCTCCATAGCATAGGTATCTGCAAACACCCGGGCATAGAGCTCATTAGTCTTCTTGCTCACTGCATATGGTGAGAGGGGGTTACCTGTTTCGTCCTCTGTTTTCGGTAAAACAGGATGATCACCATAAACGGAAGATGAGCTGGCATAAACGAACCTTTTAACTTTCGCATCTCTTGCTGCAACAAGTATATTTAAAAAACCTGTTGAATTAATTGCATGCGTTGTTTGTGGATCTTTTACAGAACGAGGGACAGAACCTAAAGCAGCCTGATGAGATACATAATCAATCCCTTTACACGCCTGAGTACATATTCCGGAATCTCTGATATCACCTTCAATAAATTCCACATTCGAATGCTTTAAAAAAGGACGTATGTTTTCTATCGAACTTGTCAGAAGATTATCAAGAATACGAATATGTCCTGCATTGTGACTAACGAGATATTCTACCAAATTCGAACCGATAAATCCGGAGCCACCGGTTATCAGAAAAGATTTTTTACTGATGTCATGTTTATGAAAAGAAGATTGAGGCATATTTTTAATTTCTTTAAGATCAAGTTCAGGTGGTCATTGATCTAGCGATGTGTGTACTGCTGAGAATAATAATCAAGATAATCCCCGGATGTAACCTGCTCAAGCCATTCCTCATTGCTAAGATACCAATCGACAGTTTTTTCTAAGCCTTCTTCAAATTGAAGTGAGGGCTTCCATCCGAAATCATCTTGTAGTTTTGATGAATCAATAGCATAACGAAGATCATGGCCTGCTCTGTCTTTAACATAAGTAATAAGCTTGGCTGAAGTGCCTTCTTTTCGATTTAATTTTCTGTCCATGATGCTGCAAAGCAACAGGATCAGGTCTATGTTCCGCCATTCATTATTTCCACCAATATTATATGTGCTGCCGGGTGCTGCCTTGTGAAATAATACATCGATCGCATTCGCATGATCTTCTACGTATAGCCAATCTCTCACATTTTCTCCTTTACCATAAACAGGTACAGGCTTGTTGTTTTTAATGTTATTGATGGCAAGTGGAATCAATTTTTCCGGAAAATGGTTTGATCCGTAGTTGTTCGAGCAATTGGATATCACTATCGGAAGGCCATATGTATCATAATATGCACGAACCATGTGATCAGAACTGGCTTTGGATGCGGAGTAGGGGCTATGTGGATCATAGGGTGTTTTTTCTGTGAAGTAGCCACTCTTGCCTAATGAGCCATAGACTTCATCTGTTGATACATGGTAAAATAAATTCCTGTTCGATCCTTCTTTATTGTCAGAGTGATCTTTCCAGGTATTTCGCGCTGCATTTAAGAGATTCACTGTGCCAACAACATTGTTCATTATGAATTCCATTGTGTTCTCAATACTCCTGT
>DAOQWA010000056.1:0-20903 GCA_035341855.1 Bacteroidia bacterium | reverse complement strand
CAGGGTTATGCTGTGGTTATTGAGAATGTTCAATAATGAATTATTCTTACCAAAGTTTAAATATTTTTTAAGCATAAGAATGAATTTCAATAGAAGCAACTGTAGTTATTGACTCTTAATTATTGTTTTCCTGATTATATGATCTTCAATAGTGACTACAAGCATGTACATCCCACTTTCAATTTCATCTATTTTTAATTTGTAACCCTCAACCATTTTCTCAGAGGAAATTCTAATTCGCTGACCGCTTAGATTGAATAATTCGAAATGGATATTTTCGGTTTCACATTGAATAAACAATTGATCTATTGCGGGATTAGGATAAACATTCACATATTTAGCAAAACCATCTTCAACTATTGAGTTTTGAAAACAAATATTTACGGCATTTGGTTGACTTATAGATTGGACATTTGCTAATAAGATGTTTGGTGTGTTTATAACCTGCAAGACCGGATAGGACAAATTACTCGATCCGGTTATCATATCAGGATTATCAGTTATTGCTATATTTTGCGCAGCCGGATAGCAAATCGTATTTAAAGAATCATCAAAAGCAATGATTGATGTTTTCCCGTTGATGATTGCTGAAATGTATAAGGAGTCACCGTTATGAATCATTTGTACATAATTTTCATTCAATGGAAAATTAAGTCCATATGTATTCAATAACGAAAGAGGCCATATCTTTGCCAGTAATATATCTCCGGTAGGATTAGTTTTGAAGAGTATCCTTTCATCGTTATCGGTACATGCAAGAATATATAAATTTTCATTTGGATCAATTGTTCCGGTCAGAAGCATCATTCCCCAATTTAGTGATGGTACTTGGTAACCCTTAAATGAAAAGCTATTTCCATTGTCATTTTCAAAAACTATGAATGGTTCTCTAGCATATCCTGGAAAAAATGAATTTAGTAAGTATGAATGATAGTTGTTGTGATTCAAAATTGCAGATTGAATAAAGGTGATTTGTTCAGATTGCAAGTAAGCGCCTGTCGCACTAAGCACAATATTTCCCATTGTATCTACATTAAACGTCTCGCACGTTTGTAATGCTCCATAATGTTCCTTAACTAACCAGGCACCTCCACCAGGTTTTTTGATGCCTTTTGTAAAAGTAGAACCTGGATAATTATTGCCACACCAAACATTAATTATGACTCCGGCTGTATCAAGTGTTATCAATGAAGGTAAATAGTTATATCCGGGAAGACTTTGGTATGTGAGTATATAAATTCTGTTTTTGTTCACGACTATATCGGTGATATAGTTTTGTGAAGTCATCATAGAGCATATGGGAGTAATAAACTCTTTTGACCAAAGTAAATTCCCGGAAGTGTCTAGTTTTGTTATTGTCTTAGATTGAAAGGAATAAATACCGTTTTCTTCAACTTTGAAAGCTTGCCCAACGAAAGTTCCAGTCTTGGACCAAATTACTTGACCATTATAATCCGCCTTAACTAATTTATTTGAATTAAAATAAATCGCATCTTCCGTTAGGATAGAATATTGAAACTGTAAACTGTCAAAGCTAATCGCATCTTGAGCATGACATAATGATGTTACAAAGAAGAAAAGTAAAAACAGGGTTGTTATTTTTGAACTCATCATAACGAATAAAATTAATCTTATCGGTGAAAGTATTAATAAGTCATACGTGATGAACCGGATATCCGTGAAACACAAATATTTGAGTGTTAATATACAATATGAATAAGTAAATTGAACAACATTTTGTATTTTTAGGAAAAATAGGGCTTGATCTAAATCCTATTTAAATAACTTGAACTTATGATCTACGCATTTCAAGGCTATATACCGGTCATCCATGAATCTTCCTTCGTTCATCCGCAGGCTGCGGTAACAGGGAATGTGATCATCGGGAAGAATGTTTACATCGGTCCGGGTGCAGCTATACGTGGTGACTGGGGACAGATAATCATAGAAGATGGCTGTAACGTTCAGGAAAACTGTACCATTCACATGTTTCCGGGAATTACCATTGTATTGGAAGAGGGTGCACATATTGGTCATGGTGCAATTATTCACGGTGCGCATATAGGAAAAAATGTTTTGGTTGGGATGAATGCAGTTATTATGGATAATGTAAAGATCGGTGAGAATTGCATTATCGGTGCTCTGACTTTTATTTCGGAAGGGATGGAAATTCCTGCTAATAAAATTGTGGTCGGTAATCCGGGGAAAATTATTAAGGATGCCGGTGATGAAATTATTGCATGGAAGACCAAGGGTACCGAGTTGTATCAAAAATTACCTGCGGAGATTTACAAAACATTACACCCTTGCGAACCGCTTCGGGAAGTGCCAAAGGGCAGACCTGAGATGCCTGCCGTCTATAAGAATTGGAAAGGATAGTTTGTTTCGGAGATTTTTATTTATAGAATTAAATTAAAATATGTGCGGTCGTTATGTAATAGTTTCTTCTGTTGAAGTCATCGAAAAGAAATTTCAGGTTAAAGCACCTGAATTACCTTTGAAAATGATTCCTAATTACAATTTGGGACCGGGTTCTTATGGTCCTGTTATTACTTCTGAGAATCCTAAGGAGCTACAATTTTTTCAATTTGGATTAACACCTTCCTGGGCTAAGAAGAAAATGTATTTGTTCAATGCAAGATCTGAAGGTGACGGGAACAAGGAAAATGACCCAAATTATACCGGTGGTAAGGGAATAATAAGCAAACCATCTTTTCGCAAACCTATACGCTCTCAGCGTTGTCTTGTCATTGCCGATGCATTTATAGAAGGTTCTACTAAGGAAGGTCTCGATCGTCCTTATGTTGTTTACCTGAAACAAAGACGACCATTTGCATTGGCAGGTATCTACGATAAATGGGTGGATCCATCAACAGGGGAGATCGTGAATTCATTTGCAATCATTACAACTACTCCTAATGAGCTGCTTCAAAAGATCCCGCATCACCGATCGCCTGTTATCCTGGAGGAGCGCGATCATCAACGTTGGTTGAAAGCTGAACATCTGAATGAAATTACCGGAATGTTACAGCCTTATCCTTCAGAATTAATGAATGCCTATCCCGTTTCTTCCAGAATAAAAAACCCGAAACAAAACGATCGTGAATTGATCGAACCTGTAGGTCAGCGCCTGATACCTGAAACGGAAACAGCTATCAAGACAGAAATTAAACTGGAAGGTATGGGTTCGAATAAACGCTGAGGAATCTATTATTCTAATAAGCCAAGACCTTTTCAATGACTGCAGAAACTTTTTCTGCATTCGGGATCATCGTAAATTCAAGCGTGGAATTCAATGGGATAGCAGGTAGATTTTCTGAGCCGATGATTTCAACAGGTGCATCCAAAGATTCAAAACAAGTCTTAGAAATCAATCCCGCAATTGCTTGTCCGAAAGAATTATTCACCGGTTCTTCAGTCACAACAAGACAACGACTGTGTTTTTTTACACTCTTGAAAATAGCTTGTTCGTCTAAAGGTGAGATTGTTCTCAGGTCAAGGATTTCGATACGACCCGGGAAGTTCTTCGCCGCATTCTTTGCCCAATAGACACCCATACCATAAGTAATAACTGTCATCGTAGACTCCTTACCGACTTCTGCTTCCTGAACCATACGCGCTTTGCCGAAGGGAATTATATAGTTCTCATCCGGTTCGATAGTCTTTGCTTCTTCAGTACCTTTTATTTTCGACCAGTACAATCCTTTATGTTCTAAGATCACAACCGGGTTAGGGTCATAATAGGCTGATTTCAGTAATCCCTTTAGATCTGCTCCTGTGCTGGGGTATGCGATCTTAATTCCACGGATATTACTCAAGACACTCTCCACACTTGTTGAATGATAAGGGCCGCCACTACCATAGGCGCCAATAGGAACACGAATGATACAGCTTACAGGCCACTTGCCATTACTCAAATAGCAGGAACGGCTCACCTCGGTAAATAACTGATTCAATCCCGGCCAAATATAATCTGCGAACTGAACTTCAACGATTGGTTTTAAACCTGCAGCACTCATGCCAACAGTACTGCCAATTATAAAAGCTTCCTGAATCGGTGTATTGAACACGCGGTCATCACCAAATTTTTGTGCAAGCGTGGCTGCCTCACGAAAAACACCGCCTAATCTACCACCGACATCCTGACCATAAAGCAGACATTCTTTATGTTTAGTCATTAATTCCTGTACTGCGAATAGTGCACAATCTACCATTACTGTTTTATCCTTTCCCTTCGGTTCACGCTCACCTTTTTCTTCTGTTACAGGTGTAGGGGCAAAGTCATGCTTAAAAAGATCTTCAGGAAGGGGGTCTTCTGCTTTTAATGCTTTTTCAAAACCTGCCCGCACATTGATGGATACTCTATCGCGAATTGGGTTCAACTCCTTTTCAGAAAAACCGATATCAAGCAAGGTTTTATAAAATCTTGGAACAGGATCACGCTTTTCGTGCTCGGCCAGATCATGACGGTACCATTCTTTGCGTACACCGGAAGTATGGTGACCCAACAATGGAACTTTAGCATGGATCATAAATGGCCGTCGTTCTGTGCGGATGAGGTGTAGCACTTCTCTAATCGTTTCAAAAGCTGCAAAAAAATCTGTTCCATCAATACTCCGGACCTCCATGCCTTTAAATCCTGATGCATATTCGTTTGCATCCATTGAACGGATCTCTTTTGAATGTGCAGAGATATCCCATTCATTATCTTGAATGAAATAGAGTATAGGCATCTTTTTGAGGACAGCCATCTGAAACGCTTCAGCTACTTCTCCTTCGGTAATTGAACCGTCTCCCAGCGAACAAATTACTACCGGTTTATCCGAACCGTAGTCTTCTGATATCCCGATTTTTTCTTTGTATTGGATTCCCATAGCAATACCTGTCGTAGGTATAGCCTGCATACCGGTTGCAGAACTTTGATGTGGGATCTTCGGCATGTCGTCGCGATTCAAACTTGGATGACAGTAATAGGTTCTTCCACCTGAAAATGGATCGTCACGCTTTGCAAGTAGTTGCAACATTAATTCATAAGGCTGCATACCTATGCTCAGTAAAATACTGTCATCACGATAATATGCAGAGAGAAAATCCTGAGGAAGTAATTGTAATCCCAGAGCAATCTGAATAGCTTCATGGCCTCTTGAAGTGGCATGAACATATTTCTGTGTGATCTGGGCTTTTTCTTCATAGAGGTCAGACATAGCACGCGCGGTGCTCATCAATTCAAAGGCCTTTAGAAGGGTGTCTTTATCTATAGTATTTCCGGTCTTTTTCTTCGTTTCAGTATACATATAACAAACCTACGGGATTCTTGCTAAAGCGCCAAGATTCGGGACTGTTTTATATTCACATCTTCGTTGAAAATCAAAGCTTTATTTTTGACTTTTTTGTCCTTAAGGTTGATAATGGTCAATTACGGATTCTTTATCTTCACAAGATGGAAAAGCCAAAAACCTATTGTAAGGCAGTTGCTATGATGGACCGTGATAACGTTCATGTTCATTATCATGATAATGAGTATGGCTTTCCTATTAGTGAAGATGATCTGCTTTTTGAGAGACTTATCTTTGAAATAAATCAAGCCGGTCTGTCATGGACGACAATTTTGAATAAGCAGGAAAATTTCAGGAAAGCATATCACAAATTCTCTATAAAAAAGGTCGCATCTTATAAGGAGAAGGACAGGTCGAGATTATTAAAAGATGCAGGGATCATCAGAAACCGTCTCAAAGTTGATGCTGCCATTGAAAACGCAAAAACAATTCTTGGCTTGCAAAAGGACTATGGTTCCTTTAAAGCCTGGCTTGATCACCATCATCCTTTGAAGAAAGATGAGTGGGTGATTCTTTTCAAGAAGACATTTAGATTTACCGGAGGGGAGATCGTAAACGAATTTTTAATGAGTTCAGGATATCTGCCCGGTGCACATGAGTCATCCTGTAAGATCTATAAAAAGGTCGCCCTGGCAAAGCCGGCCTGGATGATGAAGCAGAAAGCCTGATCAGCTAACTCCTTCCTTCATCCTTTCTGCATTTTCAGCAAGTTGGAGAGCCTCGATCATTTCTGTAATATCTCCTTCCATAAAGGTCCCAAGATTGTACATAGTTAGACCAATACGATGATCCGTGATACGGCTTTGTGCATAGTTGTATGTACGTATCTTCGCGCTTCTGTCGCCCGAAGAAACCATTGTCTTTCGTTTTTTAGCGTCTGCTTCCAGCTTTTTGTTTAGTTCAAGTTCGTATATCCTTGTGCGTAGTACGGACAAAGCCTTCTCGTAATTCTTGATCTGGGATTTCTGATCCTGGCATTGAGCTACAATACCTGTTGGAATATGCGTGAGACGTACAGCAGAATATGTGGTATTCACGGACTGACCTCCCGGACCTGATGAACAGAAAAGGTCTTTGCGGATATCATTTGTTTTAATATCAACATCAAATTCATCTGCTTCAGGCAGCACAATGACTGTTGCAGCAGAGGTATGAACACGACCTTGTGTCTCAGTTTGAGGAACACGTTGAACACGGTGTACACCGGACTCATACTTCAATGTGCCATAGGCGCCATCACCGATCACATCAAAAATGATTTCCTTAAAACCACCGGCAGTACCCGGAGTAATATCAACAACATCTATTTTAAATCCATTTCTTTCACAGTACTTGACATACATGCGATAAAGATCACCTGCAAAGATACTTGCCTCATCTCCTCCTGTACCTGCACGAATTTCAAAAATGGCATTCTTGCTGTCTTCAGGATCAGCAGGAACAAGAAGGAAACGTATTTCTTCTTCCAGTTTTTCATTCTTCTCTTCCAGCTCATCCATTTCTATCTTTGCCAGCTCTCGAAATTCTTCGTCTTTTTCAGTCAGTAATACGTTTCTGACATTTTCAAGATTGCTCCGAACATTTTTGTAGACATGGTATGCGTCTACTATTTTTTGAAGCTCTTTGTAATCCCTGTTCAACTGGGCATAACGCTTCATATCGTTCATCACGGTTGGAACACTTAGTTCTCTTTCTACGTCTTCGAAACGTCTTTTAATTGCTTCTAATTTATCGAGTAACATTTGTTGGTTGAGTAATAAATGGAATTGCCGTATTAATCAGGATACTGAAAGTTTCCATTTTCTGTTTTAATTGTAAGCATGTTCTGTTTTGAAGCTTCACAATAACCTATGATCTGAGCATCAATATTGAACTGCTTTGAAATTGTAATAAATTCCTGAGCATCGGTTTTGTCACAGTAAATTTCCATGCGATGTCCCATATTAAACACTTTGTACATTTCTTTCCAATCGGTCTTACTTTCTCTTTGAATAAGTTCAAATAATGGTGGAACAGGAAAGAGATTGTCCTTAACAATGTGTAACTGATCTGTGAAATGCAAAACTTTTGTTTGTCCGCCACCGCTGCAATGAACCATTCCATGGATTTTGGAACGATGTTTCTCAAAAATCTTTTTCATAACCGGTGCATAGGTTCGTGTAGGGGAGAGCACGAGTTTAGCTGCAGGAATTGATAAATTCCATGGAGCAGGAATCGTAATTTCATCAGTCAGATTGAGGGAACCATTATAAACAAATTTCTCGTCAATAAGTTTATCATAGGTTTCCGGATATTTTTCGCCCGTAATTTTAGCAAAAACATCATGTCTTGCAGAGGTGAGACCGTTGCTCCCCATCCCGCTATTGTATTCACTTTCATAGCTGGCTTTTCCTGAAGAAGACAAGCCAACGATCACATCTCCGGCTTTGATCTTGTGGTTAGAGATCACATCACTCCGTTTTGCTCTGGCTACAACCGTAGAGTCTACGATGATCGTACGGACCAGGTCACCCACATCGGCAGTTTCTCCTCCGGTGAGATGAATATCTACTTCATGTTTTCTGAGCTCTTGCAATACTTCTTCTGTTCCTTCAATAACTGCCTTTATAACTTCTGCAGGGATCAGATTTTTATTTCTGCCAATGGTTGAAGACAAAAGCATGTGCTCGGAAATACCGACACATAAAAGATCATCCACATTCATCATAATAGCATCTTGTGCTATACCTTTCCATACCGACAGATCTCCCGTCTCTTTCCAGTAGGCATAAGCAAGTGAAGATTTAGTTCCTGCGCCATCAGCGTGCATGACAACACAGTAATCTTCATCACCTCCGAGAATATCCGGGACTATTTTACAAAAAGCTTTTGGGAATAGTCCTTTGTCCAGATCACGGATAGCACTGTGTACATCTTCCTTTGCAGAAGAAACACCTCTTGCATCGTATTTATTTTCCTTTGACATTTTTTCTAAGTAGAGTGATCTAAAACTAAAATTCCGGACAATGGTAAAAGCAAAAGCGTTCCACAAAGTTTGCGGAACGCTTTTGATCATTGAATATCGCTACTCAGCTACTCGAATCTTCTTACCTATGCGGAAGTATCTTTCAGTGATACCGGGATTAAGCTTCTTTAGATCTGAGTCTTTAAGGTTCAGTTTTTTTGCAACTACCTTATATGTCATTTCACCTTTTTCAAGTGTATAGAATTTTTTGTCGAAGTCTGTATAGTCACCTTTAGGATCAACCTTCAATTGCATTCCGGCAGCAATTTGTTCAGAACGCAGATCATTTAATATCTTAAGATCACGGACGCTGATCCCATAATTTTTTGCGATACTAACATAAGTATCACTTTTCTGACAAGTGTAAACTTCACCGGGACCGGACTTTGAAGGGGCTGCTTCTTGCACTTCAACTTCTGTTGGAGTGGTGATATCTTCAACCGGAATAGAATCTGTTTCTTCGACTGTTGTTTTTTCAGAAGGTGTATAATTTAAATTCTCAGAAGCATCTTGTCCCACAACATAGTTTGTACGAAGCACTTTGAATTCTGTACGGCGGTTCAGCTGATGTGCTTCTTCCTTTAATTTTGTTGTCTTGAGGCCATTGATAAATTCTGTGTTTAATACATCTCCTTGCTTGAAACTGCCAAGGTCACTTTCAAGTCTGCGTGGTTCTTCGGCGGCATATCCTTTGTAAGTAAGTCTTTCTGCAGCAATTCCGTTCTTGATAAGGTAATTTACGACAGACTGTGCCCTGCGTGATGAGAGAGTGTCATTGGTCATCGGAATAGGACGTGAGTCGGTATGTGATCCAATTTCGATAACGATGGTAGGATTTTCATTCAATGTTTGTAATAAATCATCAAGTGATTTCTTTGATTCGCTGCGAAGGTCCCATTTACCAAGGTCATAATAGATTTCCGGCAATTCGATAGCACGAAGTATGGAGCGCATGGCAAAATCAAAATCACCAATAAAATCCTTGCTCTGCTCAAGACCTACAGTTGATACTTCAAGATATTTATTAAGGTAATTATTCATGGTTGCCGAAATCTTGTATGATGTTTCCGGCTTTAAGTCGAACTTGTAAGCGCCTGTCTTGTCAGTTTTGAACGGAATAGATGTTCCGTCACTTCCGAACATTTCAATATTGGCATTTTCTATGTTTGCCCTTGTATCAGCGTCATATACGCGGCCTGAGATCGTAAAAATAAGTGGTGGTAGTTCCCATGAATAGATATCATCCCCGCCTTTACCTCCTGAACGATTTGAGCTCAGATAACCGCGATCACCGGTAGTTTCATCGATGATGAAAGCAAAATCATCACCTGAAGTATTGATAGGATACTTCATATTTACCGGTTCTGACCAGGTATTTTCTGTCAGCTTCGACATAAAAATATCGAGTCCGCCCATTCCAATTCTTCCTTTGCTTGAAAAATACAAGGTGTTATCTGAGGTGATATATGGAAACATTTCATCTTCCGGAGTATTTATCACATTTCCCAGATTCACCGGTGATCCCCATTCTTTTGTCTTCTTGTCATATTCTGTTTTCCAGATGTCTTTTCCACCCTGACCCCCATCCATGTCTGAAACAAAATATAATGTCATCTCGTCGGCAGAAAGAGCAGGCTGACCAACTGTAGAACTGTCAACATTTAGTGGAATTAATTTGGGTTCATCCCAGGTTTGACCTTTACGCTTAGTGAAGTAGATTTCACATGCACCCATTTTGCCCTTTTCCATTGGACAGCGTGTGAAATACATATCGGTTCCTTTAATATCCATAGTTGCACTACCATCATTCGCATTTGAATTAGCAGGCTCGAGGAGAGGTTTAGGCGAACTCCATTTTCCTTTCTTATCTACTTTGGTTTCGAAAAGGTCTTGAAACTTTTCTCCGGTACCGCCATCATTGTTTTTACCGATAGATTCCTGTCTTGATGAAGTGAAAATTAAATGGCGGCGATCCTTATGTGAATAGAAGGCTCCAAAATCTCCATACTTGGTATTAATAGGAGATACGTTTTCAACCTTATATCTGGTTGGTTTATCTTGCCACTTTTGTGCCTGCTCGCAGGAAGTAATTCCGTTTTGTCCTCTAGGATCAGAAGGAACTTCCTTAAGGTAATTGGTATACTGAACGATGGCTTCGTCATATTTACCATTATATTTTAGGGCATCAGCATACTGAAGTATTGCGATAGGATCTTTGTATTTTGCCTTGATGGATTTATTATACCAGACTTCCTGATTTCTGAAATCATTGACGAGACGGTATGATTCAGCCACCTTATAGATGATCTCAGCTTTCTTTACTTTGTTTTTTTCTTTGGTGTAAGCCTTTTTGTAAAGGATCGCTGCATCATAATAATCACCTTTTGAAAAAGCCAGATCAGCCTGTATAAGAGGAGTTCTTTGAGCGCTTAGACTACCGGAACTAAGTAAGAAGAGTGATACAATCAATAAACGGGTTAATATTCTCATTTGTAGGGTGTAAATTATGAGTAAAAACGGGAATTTGAATCCCTTTCAGGCAAAGAAAACAAGAATTTTCAGGATAACAAAGCATCCTGAGAAATCGTTTGTAGCTTTTCTTTGTAACTATAATAGCAGGAAATTTTGCCTCAATTTAGGTTGATTTCTATCTTTTTGGACTTTGGGATGTATAGAGTAGCGGAAATGTGTTAAAGCTTATACCGGCATCCTGAGGCCTGACCTTAATATATCTGAAGTGTTCCTGTTGATTTAACATAAATTTCTAAATCAAGGATATATTTGTTTAATTAACAATCTTCTTTTAGATTTGATACCCTAAGCATACACGAATAAAATATTCAAATCTATATAACGATGAAAAAACTACTATCCTTATTTCTGGTTGGAGCTTGTGTCAGCATTCTTTGTGAGACCGGCTCTGCGCAAGCATCTCTGATTACAGGTGGAAATGTTATCAAAACAAACATCACTTCCGGCGCTTTTGCTCATTATCAATTGCAGTATGAGCGTGTAACAGGACCGAATCAATCCTTCGGTATCGGTTTCGGTATTTCACCAAATGTCAAACTTCCTTTTGCATCAGCAGCTGAAAGTGCAGCAGGAGATGATGAACAGGCAGAAGAGGCCGTAAAATCATTTCGATTTACAAAATTCACTGTAACACCTGAGTATCGTTTTTACATCAGCAAAAAAGGTGCACCAAAAGGATTTTATCTTGCAACTTTCGCAAGGTACACCAATATGTCTATGGAAAATATTTTTCCCTATACGTCAGAATCAGGTGTAGAACATAAAATTCATGTTGATGGTAAATTCAATGGCTACGGAGCAGGTGCAATGATAGGTATTCAGTGGCTGCTTGGACAGCACATCACACTTGACTGGTGGATCGTTGGTCCGTTCATTGGAGGTATGAGTTCAGAGTTTACAGGTGTTGATCATTCTACTGAACCTTTGAGTCCAACGGATCAGGCTAATCTGAAAGAAGATATAGAAGCTGTTGAAATTCCACTTTGGACCGTTGAGGCCTCAGTAAATTCAAGTACAGTAAAAATTGATCTGTCAGGTCCATTTTATGGAGCTCGCTTTATGGGATTGTGCTTAGGAGTTAGATTCTAAAAAAATATTACCAAAAAAAAACCATGCAAATTTCTTGCATGGTTTTTTTTTGTCGGTTCAATCATATACTATCGAACCATAACCAGTTCACGATATTTCGCCAATGGCCAGCTTTCGTCGTCCACGATCATCTCAAGTTTATCAACGTGATATCGAATGATATCGAAGAATGATCGAACTTTGTCGCAATATGCAAGAGCCTTGTCTCGTTGATTGTCGAGCTTGTTGGCTTTCTTACGTGCCTCGATCATTTCTCCTACTTTTATTTTGATCGTCGTAACGTGATCAGAAATTTCTTGCAGCATTTCTACCTGAACAGCATATACGTCTTGTTTCATTCCAATCCTTGTAAGTGACTCGACATTTGCAGCCAGAATAGTCTGATATTTTAAAGCAGCAGGAATGATGTGATTAACTGCCAAATCACCCATAACACGTGCTTCGATCTGAATTTTCTTGCTATAGGTTTCAAGCATGATCTCATGACGAGCCTCCACTTCCCGATGACTGAAAATGTCGAGGTCAGAGAATAACTTCAATGACTTTTTCGATACATAAGCATCCAGAGCTGCAGGGGTCGTTTCAACATTCGAAAGGCCTCTCTTTGCAGCTTCTTTTTTCCAGTCCTCAGAATATCCATTGCCTTCAAATCGTATTGCTTTCGATTCTACAATATATTGTCTGAGTACTTTCAGTATGGCTTCATCTTTCTTCAGATTTTTTTCCATCAATGAGTCAACTTCCCTTTTGAAATGTTGAAGCTGACTTGTAACGATGGCATTGAGAACCATCATTGCATTTGAGCAGTTCGCAGAGGATCCAACGGCACGGAATTCAAATTTATTTCCTGTGAACGCAAATGGAGAAGTTCTGTTCCTGTCAGTGTTATCGAGAAGGATCTCCGGTATTTTTCCTATGTTCAGCTTGAGAGCTGTCTTTTCATCAGCTGTCATCTTTTTATCAGGAACCATTTCTTCCAACTCGTTGAGTATGCGCGATAATTGTCCTCCCAGAAATATCGACATGATGGCAGGCGGTGCTTCGTTAGCACCCAACCTGTGATCATTGCTGGCAGAGGCAATGCTTGCACGAAGCAAATCAGCATGTTCGAATACAGCACGAATCGTAGTTACAAAGAATGCAAGGAACATCATATTACTTTTAGGCGTAGTACCCGGACTGAGCAAATTCTTTCCAGTGTTAGTGCTTAGGCTCCAGTTATTGTGTTTGCCACTGCCATTTATTCCTGCATAGGGTTTTTCATGAAGAAGAACTTTGTAATGATGACGTCGGGCTACCTTATCCATCAAATCCATCAGGAGAGCATTGTGATCGACTGCAAGATTTATTTCTTCAAAGACTGGCGCACATTCAAACTGACTTGGTGCAACTTCATTGTGACGTGTCTTCAGTGGAATTCCGAGTTTATAGGCTTCAGTTTCAAAGTCGAGCATAAAGGAATAGACTCTCTCAGGGATAGATCCAAAGTAATGGTCTTCCAACTGCTGACCTTTTGCAGGCGAGTGGCCAAATAAGGTACGGCCGGTAATCAATAGGTCAGGTCTAGAATTATGCAGAGCAGTATCCACAAGAAAATATTCCTGTTCAACCCCCAATGTAGCATGAACCTTAGTGACGTCTTTGTCAAAGAGCTGGCAAACGTCTACTGCTGCTTTATCAAGTTCATTCAATGCTTTTAACAGAGGTGCCTTATGGTCTAGTGATTCTCCGGTATAGGAGACAAATATTGTCGGTATACAAAGTGTTTTGCCGCTGTTGCTTTCCATGATGAAAGCAGGAGAGCTTGGATCCCATGCGGTGTAACCTCTTGCTTCAAACGTATTTCTGATACCTCCACTTGGGAATGAAGAAGCATCCGGCTCCTGCTGTGCAAGCGCATTTCCGGAAAAATGCTCTATGGCTTTTCCATCACTTACTTCGAAGAAGGAGTCATGTTTTTCAGCTGTCAGGCCGGTAAGGGGCTGGAACCAATGCGTGTAATGTGAACATCCTTTGCTCGATGCCCAATCTTTCATTCCTAAGGCTACCAGGTCGGCCATGTTTCTGTCGATCTGTGCACCATGGTCTATCGCTGCCATTACAGCTTTGTAAGCTTCACGGGGCAAATGCTTTTGCATTGCATCCTTGTTAAATACATTATTGCCAAAAAAATCTGAGATTTTGACAGAAGGGGTAGTAATTCGCACGGGGGTGCGGTCTAATGCTGTTTCGAGGGCACGAAATCTGAGAGTACTCATATGATTTATTTGATAAGAGGTTTAAATAAATGAATGTCCGGAATAAATATTATTATAAAACTTTCGCAATGTATGCAATTTTATAGGGGGGTGTCAAGAAAAAAGTTACATTTTTTCAACAAGTCATGTAGTTTTGATGGGGTATGACACAAAAAAAGTATAAAAATTTTGTGAAATCTTACAAAATTTCAATTTATGTATGAAAAGCAATAAATCTATAAATTGATAATTTTTCAATAAAAAACCCTCCGTTTTTGGCGGAGGGTGATAGAATTTCTCATAAATTGTTAATAATCTTACTTTCTTCCGAGTCGGTACAGGAATCGGATATGGGAAGCAACAGCCTTTGCAAATGAACTTTGTTCATGATATGGCAGACCGTACTCTTTACAGGTGTCTCTTACAATTAAACTCAGTTCCGGGTAGTGAACATGTGAGATCTTTGGAAAAAGATGGTGTTCAACCTGATGGTTCAGGCCACCCGTAAGCCAGGTCACCAATTTGCTTCCTGTTGCAAAGTTTGCTGTAGTTTTTACCTGATGACTAGCCCAGTCGCTTTCAATGGGTACTGATTGAGGCGGAGGTGTTATAAAGCTTGTGTCTTCAACTGTGTGCGCCAACTGAAATACAACGCTTGTGATGATTCCTGTAGTGATGGCAAAAACTGCGTAACCTAAAATAAGTGCAGGCACTGAATAGAAAAACAGTGGAACTGCTATATAGAAGAATATGTACAAAACTTTTGTCAGCCAGAAACCGAAATGATCTTTGAACCCGATTTTGATGTTTCCATGATCTGCGATCCTGCGAGAAAAATATTTTTTAAAATCCAATACAAAGATCCAGAACATATACATTAATCCATAAGCAAAAGGAAAATACAAATGTTGGAAGCGATGTATAGGTCGACGGGTTTGGCTTTCAGTCATTCTGAAAAACGGTTCATTCAATATATCGTCATCTACATGGTCAACGTTTGTAAAAGTGTGATGTATAATATTGTGTTTGATATTCCATAAAAATGAACTTGCGCCAAGCATGTTTAAAGTGAGTGCGGCTAATCTGTTAACGACAGGTTTTTTTGATAAACTTCCATGTGCACCATCGTGCATGATGTTGAAACCAATCAGTGCTGTAGCTACGCCTAAAAGCACGCAAAGTAAAAGTGCCCATGCACCTGGAAGCAGATGGAATGCAAGCACTACATATGTGCCAAGAAATGTACCGAGAAGAACGATAGCCTTCACGATATTTCGGTAGTCACCATGAGTAGATATTTTTTTCTCCTCAAAGTATTTGTGAACGCGTAGTTTTAATTCTTTGTAAAACGTTGCGTCATTACCACTGAATTTGATCGATGCCATTTGTATGATATGTTAATTGAATTTTTTTGGAGATATCTCCGGTGAGAGGAGGCCGAGTTAACAAGCAGACGCCTAAAGAGTTTCACCGGCGCACAAATATAACTATTCTGCAGTATAAATTTATCCGTTTTTTATGACTAATTGCCATGTGGCTGTTAATAAATCATCAGTTCTGACAAGTCAAATTATGCTCAAATTTTCAAATTGATTCTTCAATTTTGGCTCTAAACAGGCAAATAAAAAAGGCAAAAATATTTTTTTGCCTTTTTTATTTACACAGAATGATTGAAGAAAAATTTTGTTTACCAACCGGAGTTGTATTTCTTCTTTTTCTGTCCGGATTTATTGTCAGATCTGCTTGATTTGAAATCTCCTTTGCGCGGAGGTTTGTTTGACCAGGATTTATTTCCTTTTGAAAAATCCTTTTTTGAAAAATCTTTCTTTGGAGGCTCACCTGATTTTTCTACCCTTACCGGACGACCATTGTGAAATTCATCAGTAAAGGATTTCAAGGCCTTTTCCATATGGGATTCATTCTCTATTTCTACAAAAGAATAAACCGGCTTGATGTCGATCTTTCCAATATCATCCTTTTGCAGTCCGGTTAACTCTAAAATATAACCTAGCAATTTTCCCCGGTCAAATCCGTCAACAGAACCAACATTCACAAACATCCGTGGTGCTCCAAATCTAGGGCGGTCACTTGCACTCTTTCCTTTATGTGCAATATCCACATTCAGATTAGGTGCATTTCTGTAATCATTCAGGAAACGATTGAATTCCAGACTTACAATGCGCTTGATGATTTCTTCTTTCGTCAGTCCTTCAAATTCTTTGTAAACAGGCTCGAGGTATTTCGCTAAAGCTTTTTCATTTACTTCCACAGTATGGATCTTGCGAATGAAGTGAAGTAATTGTTGCTCTCCAATATCAACAGCATCTGGAATTTTTCCCAAGTGAAATTTCTTATTGATCTTTTTTTCTATCTGACGGATCTTGAAGATTTCCTTTACGTTCACCAGTGCAATAGATATTCCTGACTTTCCTGCTCTTGCAGTTCTACCGCTACGATGCGTGTAGTTTTCAATTTCATCAGGCAGGTGGTGGTGTATCACGTGTGAAATATCTCTTACATCGATACCGCGTGCCGCAACATCAGTTGCTACCAGTACCTGCAATGAACGGTTTCTGTAGCGGTTCATTACTTTGTCTCTTTGTTGTTGACTAAGATCACCGTGCAATGCATCTGCGTTGTAGCCATCTTTGATAAGATTTTCGGCTATTCGCTGGGTATCTAGTTTAGTGCGACAAAAAATTACACCAAATAATTCCGGGGTTGAATCGAGAATGCGGCGTAACGCAATGTAACGATCACGTTCGTGAACTACGTAATAATAATGTTCAAGATTATCTGCTCCGCTATTCTGTGTTCCAATGGTCAGTTCAGCGGGATTCTTCATGTAACTGGAAGATATCGCGCGTACTGCAGAAGGCATAGTAGCAGAGAACAACCAAACATTTTTTTGCTCAGGAGTAGTTGAAAGAATATCATCGATATCCTCCTGGAATCCCATGTTGAGCATTTCATCGGCTTCGTCAAGCACAACAAATCTTACTGTGTGCAATGACAAAGCTTTTTTACCTATCATATCAATGAGACGACCCGGAGTAGCCACGATAATTTGTGCACCCTTTTTAAGTTGTCTCATCTGTGTTGTGATGCTTGCACCACCGTATACAGGAACAATATTTGCGCCTTGTGTATATCTGGAATATTTAAGCAGATCTTCAGTGATCTGCACGCAAAGCTCTCTTGTTGGAGCAAGGATCAATGCCTGCGTTGCATTTGAATTGAAATTTACTTTTTCAATGAGTGGAAGTCCGAATGCAGCCGTTTTTCCGGTGCCGGTCTGTGCGAGACCAATAAAATCAGACTTGTCATTAAGAAGGAGGGGAATTGCTTGTTGCTGGATGGGAGTTGGCTCTTTAAAGCCCAACGCATCAATGGCCTTTAACACTTTTTCGCCCAACCCAAGTTCAGGGAAGGTTAACATTATACTTTTTTAAAATAAGGCTGCAAAGGTACACTTTTCTGCCTAAAGTCCTTGAAAAACAGTAAATAAACTTTAATGTACTAATAAATTGAAAAAATGAGGCAGGCTTGAAGACTCAGTACAACTTTATTCTATTCATTGTTTAACCTGGCAGTCTGATTGATCAGGGAACATTGAGATACATGACCTCCTTGACAGCTTTGATAACCCGTTCAGGATTAGGTAAAAATGCATCAATGAGAGTAGGAGCGTAAGGAAGCGGAACATCACCGCCCATTACTCTCAGGACAGGAGCGTCAAGATAATCAAATGCATCCTTCTGTACTTTGAAAGCTACTTCGGTAGCAATAGCAGCCAATGGCCAGGATTCTTCAACGATTACCAGCCGGTTCGTTTTCTTGACAGATTGAATAATGCAGTTGTAATCGATCGGCCGAACACTGCGGAGGTCAATCACCTCAGCATTGATTTGCTCCTTTTCCAATTCTTCTGCTGCCTTTCGGGCGATCTTCATCATCTTCCCAAAAGAAACGATCGTCACATCCGTACCTTTTCGAACAACATCGGCAACGCCAATAGGAATCAGGTATTCTCCTTCAGGAACCATTCCTTTATCCCCATACATTTGTTCGCTTTCCATGAAGACTACAGGATCATTATCCCGAATAGATGATTTCAACAAACCTTTTGCATCAGCAGGATTTGATGGAATAACAACTTTTAATCCCGGGCAATTGGCATACCAGCTTTCAAATGCCTGTGAATGTTGTGAGCTGAGCATACCTGCAGAGGCTGTCGGTCCACGAAAAACTATTGGCACGGTATACTGACCACCGCTCATGCTCATCATTTTTGCTGCTGAATTGATGACCTGATCGATCGCAACAAGTGAAAAATTAAAGGTCATGAATTCGATGATCGGACGCAAACCATTCATAGCTGCACCAACACCAATACCGGTGAATCCTAATTCAGCAATAGGAGTATCTATAACACGCTTGGCTCCGAATTCTTCCAGCATACCCTGACTTACCTTGTATGCTCCGTTGTATTCAGCAACTTCTTCACCCATGAGAAATACACGTTCATCACGACGCATTTCTTCTGACATTGCTTCACGTAAAGCTTCTCTGAATTGTAATTCTTTCATATATAGCTATTCTATTCTGTTAATTCCAAGGGTCTGCAATTGTCCTTTGATGCATAGCTTAAACCAAATGATCGCAACTAAATATCCGGGTTGCAAATGTAGAAAAATCCGCTCTTATTTCATTCATTCTTCCAGATCACGGACTGAACGCAATGCCTCTTTCAACTCTTTGACTGTGCGCATGTTATTCTGTTTTTCTGCTATTTTGATTCCGGTCTCATACACCATAGTC
This sequence comes from Bacteroidia bacterium, assembly GCA_035341855.1. GTDB lineage: Bacteria > Bacteroidota > Bacteroidia > AKYH767-A > 2013-40CM-41-45 > QQVM01. The sequence continues at coordinate 1,884 of DAOQWA010000056.1, read as the reverse complement.
GCTTTTGCAAAGTCTTCAATTTCTTCTAAAAATTTTCCGTATTGATAATAGGTAGCAAGGTATTCAGGGTTATCAATGATTAAATTTTCGAAAATCCTTTGTGACTCCGGTAGTTCATTGTTTTTAAATAATTCAATAGCCAATGCATACCTGAGAAAGCTATCGTTTGGATCATCTAAAAGATATTTTTTCAGATTTTCAATTCTTGTATTTAAAGCATCATCCATTCTCAAGGGCAAAATTATTTATGTATCTTCGCGCCAATTAAAAGAAGCGATTTTTTTTACGAATATACACATCTTAAAAAGTATATGTCAATCCCAGATCTTTGATCACTCAACAGGAAGCAGCAGAAAATCGATCTTTTAAACGGATAAATTGAACAAATAAAATATAATACTGAATGAAAATTCTTGTTTGCATTTCTCATGTTCCCGACACAACGGCCAGAATAGAATTCTCTGCTGATAAAAAGGAGTTTGTGAGCTCCGGAGTTACTTATATCCTAAACCCCTACGACGAAATTGCTCTATCAAAAGCAGTCGACCTGGCCGCAGCATCCGGCGGAACAGTCACTGTTATTCATATAGGGGAAACAAGTTCTGAACCTACGATAAGAAAAGCACTTGCCATAGGCGCAAATGACGCTGTACGTGTTAATGCGCAACCGCGTGATTCATATTTTGTAGCTCATCAGATTGCTGATTATGTAAAGAAAAATCCTTTTGATATGATCTTGTGCGGCCGGGAGTCCAGCGATCATAATGGATCTTCAGTTCCTGCAATGATTTCTGCTTTGTTGGATATTCCATGTATACTTTTTGCTAAAAGTCTCGTCGTTGATGGAGCAACAGCTACGCTCGATAATGAAATTGAGGGAGGCAAGGAAATTATACAAACAACCATGCCATTTGTAGCCGGTGCTTCTGAAGGCATGGCTGAGTGGAAAATTCCAAACATGCGTGGAATTATGTCTGCAAGAACCAAACCCCTGAATGTTGTTGAAGCTATTGAAGTGGCACAACTGACAAAAGTTACGGGATATGATAAACCGGTTCCGCGTAGTGCAGTAAAACTTATTCCGGTTGACGAGGCTGGAAAATTATTTGAAATTTTAAGAGAAGAGAAGAAGGTCATCTAAGCTTATTTTGTCCGGTAGATAACAATGAACTAAAATTAAACAGCATGTCAGTTCTGGTATATATAGAAAACGTAGAAGGAAAATTTAAGAAGTCAGCATTCGAAGTACTTTCATTCGGAGCGGCAATTGCAGCACACATGAAGCTGCCATTGGTAGCTCTTTCGATAGGAGACGTGAGTGATGATGAGTTAAGTAAAACCGGTTTATACGGTGCAACAAAAGTGTTGAAAGCTTCAGGCGATAATTTGAAAGCTATGAATGTGCAGCCTTATACAAGTGTTGTTACTCAAGCTGCCAAAGCTGAGGGCTCGAAAGTAGTCGTTATGTCGGCAAGTTTTTCCGGGAAAGCAATTGCGCCCCGGGTAGCTATTAAATTGAATGCGGGCTTAGGAGAAAATGTGATTGACTTACCGGAAATGACTTCCGGATTTGTCGTAAAAAAAGGAGCCTATTCAGGAAAGGCATTCGCCTTTGTTGAAATTCTTTCAGACATTAAAGTGATCAGTATGATGCCTAATTCTTACAAGGTTGTTGAGAACGCTGATCAGGTAAATATAGTTCCTTTTGCTGCAACAGTTGAAGCGAATGATCTGAAACTTGTTGTGAAAGAGACGATCAGGTCAAGCGATAAAGTGTCATTACCGGATGCTGAACTGGTAGTTTCAGCCGGCCGTGGAATGAAAGGTCCAGAGAACTGGGGGATGATCGAAGAACTTGCACAAATTCTTGGAGCTGCTACGGCA
>DAOQWA010000055.1:0-21293 GCA_035341855.1 Bacteroidia bacterium | reverse complement strand
AATTAAATCCGAAACTACTTGAATAGCCAACAAAAATATAACCGCCATCAGATGTTTGCACTGCACTATAGCCGTGATCATGATTGTCTCCTCCATAAGTTTGTGACCATAACGAATCGCCTGAGGAGTTTGTTTTAAGTAACCACATGTTTGGTTCAAGTGCCCCTGAACTTCTGCTTGTCCCACTCAGAACAAAGTTTCCTCCGGAGCTACGATAAACCTGGTGAAAATCATCCTGAGAATTTCCTCCATAATATTTTGACCACAATACGGTTCCTCCTGAATCGGTTTTTACCAGATATCCATCATTTCCCCCTAGTCCTCCAATATCATCTGTACCACCGGCTAGAATATAAGTTCCGTCAGATTGTCGGATGATATGTTCGATATTGTCTGTGCCGCCGGTGCCGAATTTTTTTGTCCATGCAACACTACCTGAACCGGTCAACCGAACCATATACATATCCAATCCCGCTCCTCCGTTACTACTTTGACCACCTATGACAAATCCTCCGTCCGGGTGGATTACAACGGTATTCGCATCATCAAATCCTGAATTACCATATCGTCTGGTCCATAGCGTGTCACCCGAACTATTGGTCCGTATTAGAAATGCATCATAGTATGCAGCAGGAGGTGATGTCGTATAACCCGCAATGGCAAAACCCCCATCAGCTGTTTGGACAATGTCTTGTGCCCTGTCTTTTCCGGTACCGCCCCAGGTATTACTCCATTCGATATTTCCTGCAGGATCCATTTTTAAAAAATATGCATCATCACTTCCTGCACTGTTACTCGTTGAATAGCCACAAAAGGCAAATCCTCCGTCAGCTGTATTGATTACTTTGTAAAGTAAATCTTTTCCATTGCCCGCCCTGTTAATTCTTTTTGTCCACAGTGTATCTCCGGCTGTAGTCATACGAACGACATAAGCATCAGTATCATTTACAGTTGAATCAGATGTATATCCTGCGATCATATATCCTCCCGCCGGCACCTCAACCACGCAACGGAAGGCATCTGTACTTTTTTTAGAGAAAATTTTTTCCCAGGTGCTTTGCGCATTAAGCGAATTGATAAATAGCAGGGAAAGGAGGAAAAAAGCTGTAAGTAGGAAATGCTTGTTCATTATCAATCACGGTTTAGACAATGGCTCATCCATGTGTCAGGATGAGTTACTTAGATAAAAACTCTAATCAATATTTTACTGTATAACGATCCGTTTTGTTACAGAACCCAAGGGAGTTTTAGCCAGTAAAAAATACACACCTTTTTCCTGTGAGGAGAGATCAATACTATTCGGAATTTGGTTGTTGTTCAGAAATGAATTTGAATATATCGACTGCCCAAGCATATTGAGAATTTCGATCGAATTCAACAGTACAGACTTCTCTGTTTGAAAGAAAATAACCCCGGAAGATGGGTTAGGATATATTTTTAGCCCAAGTTGTGCTGAAATATCATCAATACCAACAAGTTCATTTGCATAAATGGTGTCCGAAGCCTGGCAACCATTGCTGTCAGTTACCCTAACGTTGATCAAAGATGTCGCAGTTACCGTAATCGTCTGAGTGGTTTCTCCGGTGCTCCACAAATACGATGAAAACCCGGATCCTGCATCAAGTAGCGCAGGGGCTTGTTGGGTAAAATTGATAGTGTCAGGACCGAGATCTAAAACAGGAAGTGAAAAGACTGTTCTTGTTGCGGTGAAATTATTGTTAGGGGGACAAACATTATTAAGGTTAGCACTCACACAGTTGAATGTATAATTCCCTGCCTGACTCAAATCTATCCTTGTTAAAAATGTTAAGGTATCCAGATCACCCGGATTTACGATTCCGTTATATGTTTCGTTAATTGTCAGATTGTTAGGACCGGTAATTTCTATGTTTACAGGAACGTTTGGCACCGGGTTTCTTCCAAAATTTCTTATCACAACCTTTACCTGTACATTAGAAGAAGCACACAATGTCGGTGGGGGATTTGTGAGGGCTGTTACAGAAATATAAGTGAGAGTATTGTATATATTTCCCAAACTATCAGTTTTTACGATATAAGCATCCTCCCCATTGAAACCAAAGCTACTGGAATAGCCGACAAAAATATATCCACCATCTAATGTTTGTACAGCTCCATAGCCGTGATCATGATTGTCTCCACCATAAGTTTGGCTCCAAAGCGAGTCACCATTCTCATCTGTTTTTACCAGCCACATATTAGGCTCTAGTAGGCCTGAGCTTCTGCTGGTGCCACTAAGGATGTAGCCATTGTCGGTTGTACGGTATACCTGGTGGAAGTCATCCTGTGAATTTCCTCCGTATATTTTTGACCATAAGGTATTACCGCTGCTGTCAACTTTCACTAATATTCCATCATTCCCACCAAAACCTACAGGGTCATCAGTACCACCTGTCAGTATGAAAGAGCCATCAGAGAGGCGAAGGATGTTTTCGATATTATCTGTAGCAAGGGATCCGAATTTTTTCGTCCAGAGGGTGTCTCCGGTTTCGTTTGTTCTTGTCAAGAACATGTCAAGTCCATTCGCTCCATTAGTACCTTGTCCTCCAATAATAAATCCATTATCCGGCATAAGTACTATCGCGTTGGCGTCTTCGAATCCTCCGCCACCGTAAAATTTGCTCCAGAGTGTGTCACCTGTAGCGTTTAGTTTTAGGATAAATGCATCATAGTATAATGCCGGGGACGTAGTACTGTAACCTGTTATTGCATAACCACCGTCAGGAGTTTGGATGATATCTTGTGCTCTGTCTTTACCTGCACCGCCCCAATAGTTGAGCCATTCTATGTTTCCAACAGAATCCATTTTCAGAAAGTAGGCATCGTCATTACCTGCTCCGTTATTTGTTGAATAACCACAAAAAGCAAAACCGCCATCAGAAGTATTGATGACTTTATATAGAACTTCTTTTCCGTTATTTGGTCCATTAATCCTTTTTTTCCAAATGGTATCACCGGCTGTTCTCATACGCACAACAAATGCATCGGTATCACTGACGGTTGAGTCTGCGGTATAGCCTGCTATTAAGTAACCACCTGTGGGAACTTCGATGACACAACGAAATGCGTCAGTACTTTTCTTACTGAACAGTTTTTCCCAGGTAATTTGAGAATCTGCAGAGAAAGCCAACAGTAAGCAAAATAAAAACAGTAATGAAAAGGCTTCTTTTTTCATGAATAAACTAGTTAGGAATAAATGGACAAACCTGCCTCGGGCAGGTTTGTCCATTGTCAATTTTTCAAAGAAATGCTTATTGAAGCAGAATTCTCTTGCTCAATATGCCGTTATCAGTATTCAGGCGAAGGAAGTAAACTCCTTTTGCTTTAGAAGATAGATCAACGGACTTCTTATAATTTCCGGGGCCATTATGTGTATCGATAAACACCGATTGCCCCAGCAAATCAACTATGCTAAGTTGAATTGTTGAATGAATGTTGTCAATACCAAGCTCGAATATACCACTGGATGGGTTAGGATATAAACTTATATCAATGTTGTTATTGAGGTCTTCAACTCCTGTGATCAGGTTTACAACAATTGTATCTGACCCCTGGCATCCATTCACATCAATTACGGTAACATGAATTACTGCAGAAGCATTTACGTTGATTGTCTGGGTAGTTGCAGTCGTACTCCATGCATATGAAGTGTAACCACTACCTGCATTCAATGTTATCGTTTGCCCGGACACGATATTTATGGTGTCCGGACCAAGGACTACTGAAGGAGGTGTATGAATAGTAGCAGTAACAGGTGTGCGCACACTCGAACAAGTTCCGTCATTTGATTCAACATAAAAAGTAGTCGTTGTATTGAATGTATCTTGATAGCTTGTACCTGTAGTGACAATCGTGCCACCGGTAGGTGCGCTGAACCAAGTGATCGAATCCGGTGATGCTGCAGTTAAAGTTAGTGATGCAGGTCCGCAATTGCTTGCAGGAGTAACTGTAGGTGCCACCGGCCTTGGGTTGACGGTAGCGGTCACCGGTACAAAATTACTAAGACAGCCTGATATGCCTGCTACTGCATAGTATGTAGTAGTAGTTGACAAACTAGGTGTTGTGAATGTGTATCCTGTACCTAAAAGAGTACCGTTAGGTGCATCATACCAAGAAACAGGATCAGCCGATGTAGCCGTTAGATCAACTGTACCATTGCCACATCGATCTGCATTGTTAACTGTAGGATCTGCAGACGTTGTTGCAATGACAGCATCTACCGGAACCCTTGTGCTGACGCAACTGGTTCCTGCTTGTGCATAATATGTTGTCGTTGCAGAGATAGAAGGGGTGGTGAAAGATGTACCTGTACCAATCGCTGTTCCTCCTGAAGCGACATCAAACCAACTGATCGGATCAGGTGAAGTTGCGCTAAGTGTAACGGTTCCCGGCCCGCAATTGGATCCGGATGTTACTGAAGGCGGAGCTGTAATATTGATTTGTGCAGTAACGGCCGCGCGCGCACTATTGCAACCACTGTTTGATGCCTGCGCATAATAGGTTGTTGTAGCAGAAATGACAGGTGTTGTATAATTTATCCCTGAACCGATTTGGGTTCCGCCGGTGGCTGCTGACCACCAGGTAACAGGGTCTGTAGATGTCGCAGAAATTACAACAGTACCTGAGCCACATCGCGATGCATTATTAGCTAGTGGTGGATCGACTACAGTAATCGTTGCAGTAACAGGAACGCGAGAACTTGCACAAGCATTTACTGCCTGAACATAGTAAGTCGCACTGTTCGAAAGAACAGGAGTTGTGAAAGTCGAACCACTTCCAACAAGCACTCCGCCTGTTGATGCGCTATACCATTCGATAGGACTTGCAGAGTTTGCAGAGAGAGTCACCGATGCCGGACCACATGCACTTGCAGCGGTCACCGTTGGTGGAGCTGTACTGTTAATAATAGCGTTGACGGCAACCGGCGAGCTAGGGCAGACAGTTCCCGCAACAGCATAATAGGTTGTTGTGCTGTTCAGGTATGGTGTTATAAAAGAATTTCCTGATCCTAAGAGTAATCCGTTTGATGTTGCATCGTACCATGAAATTGGATCAGCAGCAGTAGCTGTGAGAGTCACATTTCCCGGACCACAATTAGTGACGTTGGAGGCAACCGGTGCCGTTGATGTGCTGTTAACGATTGCCTGCACTTCCATCCTTGTAGGACAAGATCCAACTTCAAGGAAATAAGAAGTGGTGGATGAAATTGATGGAGTGGTAAAGCTAGAGCCTGTGCCAAGTTGAGATCCTCCACTTGAAGCACTATGCCACGAAAGTGATTGAGACGAGTTAGCTGAAAGAGTAACTGTACCTGTTCCACATCTTGTTTGATCCAAAGCTGTTGCTGCACCGGTACCGATCATTGCACTTACCGGTACGCGATTGCTTTCACAATATTGGTAAGGAACGAATACTTCCCAGTCATAAAAATAGTAATAACTATTAGAACCACCGCTGGAGCCATAGATCTCCAATACTTTTGATACAGCATAAGGGTATGCAGCGCCGGAATTATTTCTGAAGAGTGAGCCACTTCCTGATCCTAAGCCAAGCTGGAAATCATTTCCCGGGGGAACGCTAAAGTCAAGATAAACTCGGGATTCCCCGACCGGAACATTTACAGTTTTAGATTGCAAAACTGTCCCGCCTGAATTCCGAAGTTCAATAGTTCTGTTTCCTGCAGAGTTGGCATAAACTTTTACCGAAACAAGTTTCCAATTTATACGACTGTCAAATTTCAAATAACTACTACTGCTTGTTGAACCGGAGCCTATGGTATTATCAACTGCACCTGCTTTGCTGCCTTTGCCTTTAAGTGCTTCAACATAGTAACCTGTGCTTGAAGATAAACTTGGAGTCGTGTAATCTTTACCCATATATACCAGATTACCACCGACTGGTGCGTCAAACCAAAATAAAGAATCCTCCGGTGCTGAAGGTGTTGCACTGAGATCTACGCTTCCTGATGTGCAACTTATACCTGAAGTTGTTGAAGGGTCAACGACCGGATTTACGACTTCAACAGTAAGGTAGCTGGTGTCGTTAGAATATGAAATATCATTTGTGCGATGAGCAATGGACGCAACCAACTCATAGGTTCCTGCCGTTGGAAATTCAATTGTTTCAGCAAATGTCAGGTTTGCTGAAAAAGCAGGTAGCAAAGCTGATGTAAGTGTATCCTGAATAGTTTTGATAACAGTAGATCCATTCTTCACGACAACCGTAAGAGCCAGGTTTACTTCATTGGTGTTTCCGTAATTTGTAATATTTAGGGAGACAGGAACATTCAAACTCCGGCAGATAGTAGCTCCGGGAACTGAGAAGTCATCTATTGCAACATCTTTAGTTACACCGCCTGTTGGAGCCAGTTTTACGAGGGCATAATTGGAAGTGTTACTTGAATTTCTGAAATAACCAACTTCGGCAAATCCACCGTCGGAAGTTTCTATGCCGCGATATGCGTGGTCATGATGAGAAGTTCCATAAGAAGAGTTTTGCCATTCAATCATTCCGTCGTAATCAGTTTTAACCAAATAGTAATTCGGGTTGATCAGACCAAAGCTTCTTGTAATACCTGCAATAATGAAACCTCCGTCAATTGTGTTCTCAACAGTTTTTCCACCATCTTTTTTGCTTCCTCCGATGGCTCTGTCCCAGAGAATGTTTCCAGTATCATCGGTTTTAATCAACCAAATGTCTGTATCACCTAATCCATTCGGAAGTTGATCAGCATCTCCAACAAGGATAAAACCTCCACCGGGGACATTCTGTACATGGTGACATTCCTGAATTCCCGGATTTGCATAATTCTTAAACCACTGCACATTGCCAAGGTCGTCAGTCTTTACCATATAAAAGTCGCCATCCTCTCCGGCGTAGGAATAAGATTGTCCGGCAAGAATGAATCCGCCATCAGGAGTTTGTTGAATGGAGTTCCCAATTTCGAATCCGCCTCCACCAATGTTTTTTGTAAACTCTGTATTTCCAAGTGAGTCAACCTTTACCAGATAGAAATCATAGTATGCTGTTCCGGCTCCATAATTTATTCCAAGAGCTGCGTAACCACCGTCGCTTGTTTGTATAACTGCTTCGAATTCCTGTAGGTCAGAGTTTCCGAAAGTTTTTTGCCATTGAATATTTCCAAGTACGTCTGTTTTGATAAGCCATCCATCATTGCCTCCGGCACCATAAGTATTAGTAAATCCGGCAATAATAAAACCACCGTCTGAGGTAATGCGGATCATATTTCCAAAATCAAAATCAGCTCCGCCATAGGATTTGGTCCACATGATGTTTCCATATGCATCAGTACGTACAACCCAGGCATCTGACTGCCCATTGCTGTAAGTGTCTGATCGTCCAACCATAATAAAACCACTATCAGGCATCTGTTCCATCCAGCGACCATCTTCATTGTAGACACCGCCATATTCTTTACTAAAGACAATTTGTGCTTCAGAAGTGAAGCTGATTGTCATCAATAGAAATAGTACCGAGTAGGAGAGAAATTTCGTCATAGAATTTTGGGTATAGGCTTGAGAACTTGGTAAAAATAGTTGATTTTTGGGCAAGTATTCTGGAATTATGGTGAATTTTGCTAATACGTTGGCGAAAGCCACTATGCGCAAGATGGATGTGGTTAAAGAATGCCGGGAATCCGATCGATAAGATTTTTATGACATCCTGTCAGCAGTTTTTTAAAAGAAATTGGAGGAATTTCTACAAAATATATAAGCAAAAGTTGGAATATTCTTATAATTTAACATTCAAATTCGTCAAATTTAAGCCCTTCATCCGGGTAATGATTATATTTTCTGTGTTAATGACATTATAGATTTTGCAAATGTAATAAACAGAAAGCTAAATGACTAATAATCAGAAATGTGAAGGCATTAAAATTGAGAATATAAATTCTCACCCCACAATTGATTTGAAAGCCGGTCGGAGTTTCAAAGAGTAATACCTGAACCTGAACGAGTCAATACAAATCCGAGGTCAGCTTCACGATAAAGGCCGGCAAAAATGATATTCCATGAATGTAAAACCGGATATTTCAGACACTGGATGATTTAGTGCTCTTCGGTTTTCTTATATGTTTCGGCAAGCTTCTTCTGGATCTCGCCGGGAACGGGGCTATATTCTGCAAATCTGCCGGTATAACTACCCCTTCCTTGCGTGATCGATCGCAGTGATGTAGAATATTTGTCTAATTCAGATAGCGGAGTACGTGCTTTTATGATTTGGTAATTTCCTTTTGCATCCATTCCCATAATAATAGAACGGCGGGTTTGGAGATCGGTCACAACATCTCCCATTAATTCTTCGGGAACCATAACTTCCACTTCATAAATTGGCTCAAGAATTTTTGGATCAGCCTGATGAAATGCTTCCTTAAAAGCCATCATTCCTGCAATTTTGAAAGAGATATCGTTGCTGTCTACCGGATGCATTTTTCCGTCATAAACAATAACGCGCACATCACGTACATAAGATCCGGTGAGCGGACCTTCCTGCATTTTTTCCATGACGCCTTTCTGAATTGAAGGAATGAACCTTTGATCGATCACACCACCAACTATGCAATTATAAAAAACAAGTTTACCGCCCCATGGTAACTCTATCACTTCTTTGTTTCGTACACTATGTCCATTCGGCTCCTCCATACCTTCATGATAAGGTTCTATTTTCATGTATACCTCACCAAATTGTCCCGCTCCACCACTTTGTTTCTTATGCTTGTATGATGCGCTTGACAGTTTTTGAATTGTTTCTCTGTAAGGAATTCTTGGTTTAGAGAATTCAACATCCAGTTTATAAATTTTATCAAGCCTCCACTTTGTAACAGCCAAATGCAACTCACCTTGAGCACTGAGTATAACTTGTTTTAACTCTCTGGAAAATTCTATAGTGAGCGTTGGATCTTCCTGATGAATTTCACTAAGCACTGAACCAAGTTTTTCGTCATCTGATTTATTATTTGCTTCAATGGCTACACGGATTCTCGGCTCAGGAAAATGAATAGGGTCGAAATTATATTCCTTTCCTGCAGCACAAAGTGTTTGATTTGTTTGTGTATCTTTTAATTTAAGAGTCGCTCCAATGTCGCCGGCGGAAAACTTGTTTATAGGATTCCTGTTTTTTCCGTCCATGATAAACAACTGGTTCAAACGTTCCACTTGTCCGGTGATAGAATTCTCTAAATCTATTCCGGCATGAATTTCCCCGGACATAACTTTAAAAAAGGAAAGCTTACCAAGATGTGGTTCTATTATAGTTTTGAAAATAAAAATTGCCGGTGGTCCTTTAGGGTCACAGGGCAGATCAGTGCCGTCAACTAACTTTTCAGGGAGTAGTTCTGTCGCTGATGGCGCAACATTGTCAATGAAGCCCATTAGTCGGCCCGAACCCATGTCTCTCTTAGCAGACAAAGCGAATACAGGATATACATCATGGTGCAACATTCCTAGTTTTAAACCTCTCCGGAGTTCATCCTCATCAAGAGAGCCTTTTTCAAAATAGAGCTCCATTAATTTCTCATCATTCTCGGCAGCCTTCTCGACCAATACATTGTGAAGCCTGTTGGCTTTTTCTAATTCTGATTCGGGGATTGGTAATTTTTCAGGCTTGCCTCCCTGGGCAGGAAATTTATACATGACCATTTTTAACAGGTCAATAATGGAGTCGAATTTGTCACCTTGCTCTAAAGGGTACTGCATCACGGTAATAGCTTTCCCAAATCTTGCTTTAGCCATTTCGACGGTATTGTCAAAATCAGCTTTGCTATGGTCAAGGTGATTGATAGCAAATATGATAGGTTTTTGAAACTTCTCCACATAATTCCAGATCAATTCTGTACCAACTTCAACACCGTTCTCTGCATTGAGCATCATAACAGCCGTATCAGCAACACGTAAAGAAGAAATAACTTCACCTATGAAGTCGTCGAGTCCGGGAGTGTCAATGATATTTATTTTAAAATCTTTCCACTCAGTATGCATGGTAGTAGCATACACAGAACTTCCTCTCTCATGTTCAATTTCGTGATAGTCGGAAATTGTGTTTTTTTCTTCAACCGTTCCTCTTCTGTTAATAAGGCCGGCTTCAAAGAGCATCGCTTCTGCGAGTGTAGTCTTGCCGGATTTCGAAGCACCTACCAGTACAACGTTCTTGATATGTTTATCGTCGTATACTTTCATAAAGATGGATTTTTAAGGGTTAAAAAATCTTTGAATCAAAGCAATGGATTTCAACCTAAAAATAAGGCATTATTTGGATATATAACAAGGTATTAGGGCATAATCTGTACTATTTTTCCGGAAATCAGCCATAGTAACCGGTTTCAGGCCCCCTAAACCGGTACTTTTATTGATTTTTTATAAAATAAAAGACGAATCACCTACATTGTATTGTCTAAAATTATGTGCCATGTCAAAGAATAAAAAGAAGAAAGCGATAGATATTGCCAAACGATTACAAAGAAAAATAGCAATACAACAGGGCTATTATGATGGGCGTTTTAAGGAAAAAATAATCCCTGATAAAAAGAAAGAGGCCAAAAAGAAATGGGCTCGAAAAAAAGGTAGCGAGGATTAAAAGTGATAGCCAATTCCGGCTTGAAGAATCCTCGGTGCGAATGTCAGCTTATCAGAATGATAAAGTGATTCCTCTCCTGTTTCAAACTTTAGCAATGGATTTTCATCGGCAAACCAAAGAATAGAACCATTCAGCCCTATCACCCATCCGGAATCCGCTATTCTCCAGTTCCAACCAAATGTAACTCCCAATGACTTTACTGCCTGATCTCCCAGGATATTACTAAGTCCTAAGGTGTCTTTTGCAAAATTACTCAACTCAAAATTTGTTGCATACATAAATGAGCCTGTGATACCTAATATTGCTTCATGGTTTGTGTGCCATGGCATCCCAAACATTTTGTAGTTGTCATTATTAAACGAAAATGTAATTGATGCCCTAGCAATACCCAACTGCGAATCGGCAACTTTATAATCCCGATCTTCATGCTTTGCACGCAGTTCCGGCTCAGCACCAAGGGCTGATATATGCAATACAATATCCGTAGTACGCAATCGTATCATGTCTATAGAAAGTACTGCTTCAGCAGCAGTCGCATAGTATGTGTTTACGGCCCAATGATTATCATAATCAGTTTTAAGTCTTAGATTGGAAGCCAGATCTCCATTATTTGAAATGATCCCGCCACGTACACCAAAAGAAATAGGACTGCGTTCCGGGACAGTAACCTGAGCAGAGCTTGTTGTTTGTGAAAGAAAAAAGAATGTATAGATTAAGATATAGTGGATATTCTTCATGCTTGAGCTACTGGTCTTGGTTGTGGTTCATTTATCTGAACGAGACGAAGGTAAATATTTCTTCCGGACAAGAATCATTGAAATAATTGAATTATTAAATTTATCTTTCAACTAAAAATTAGCGATGATCTGATTCAGAATACTTTAATCGTAGTCAATTCTGAGCGTATAATGAAATTGTGATCCAATGAGGTACTTTATAATCCTGCTGACTTTTTTAATTGCATCAAATTCACTTGAAGCGCAAAATGCATATACTCAAAATCATTTTAACGTGAGACTAAGTGATCCCGATATCATATATGGGATCCAAAGAAATTTTGCAGGCATCGATGATACTTTACTAATGGACATTTATAAACCGGAGGGTGATACAAATTGTCAAAGACCATTATTGATCTTAGTACATGGAGGTTCATGGGTAGCAGGTAGTAAGAATGATCCAAATATTGTATTTCTTGCCCAAGAGATGGCAAGGAAAGGCTATGTTGTTGCTGCCATAAATTATCGTTTAGGGACTCATAAAACTTCGAACTACTCATTGTACTGGGCATGTAATACGAGTATTTCTGCACCATGTGCCTATATTGCAGATAGCAGTGAAATTGTAAGAGCAATTTACCGGGGAATGCAGGATACTAAAGGGGCTGTTCGGTTTATGAAAGAAAGGTCTTCTATTGATTCAACCGATATTAATAATGTCTTTCTCGCAGGAGAAAGTGCAGGTGGGTTCAATGTTCTTGCTGCAGCATTTTTACAGAATGAAATGTATAAGCCTGATGATTGCTTTTTAATTCCGGATGCAGAAAGTCCGGACGCTGATTTAATATCATGTTTGCCTTCGGGATATTCATTAGATCGCCCTGATCTCGGAAGTGTTGAAGGAGATCTTCATACGGGATCTATGAATTCTTCCATTAAAGGTGTTGCAAATTTTTATGGCGGGATGCTTGATCCTACATGGATTGAAACAGCTACAGAAAAACCGGCGATGTATTTATTTCATCAAGGATCTGATGTCGTTGTTGACTATAATTATAACAGAGTGTTGGGAAGAATTAACTGGGAGTGCTTTGCTCCAACAAATGTTTGTCAGCCTTACGGTGATGTTCCATTTGCTTATGGAAGTGAAGGATTGAGAAGGTATTTGGATTCTCTTGGATCCCCGGCGCCCCTTTATGCAGCAGATATAGTTTATAATTATAATTATATGAACGATTGTTTTGCAAACGGGCATTCAATTGATAATTTATCACTCCGGGCATTAAACATGGCAACATTGTTCTCAGTGGTCATAGATTCAAGCGGCAACATACCTCCAATGCCTTGCAGTCTTATATCAGTTCAGGAATTAAATGCTGAGAATATTATTGTTTATCCCAATCCGGCTAAGAATAAACTGTATGTGCAGCACCCGTCATCAATTTTGATTAATAAAATTGTGTTAAGAGATGTCGGTGGAAGAACGATTGCTACACTTGATGCAAGGGGTTCAAATAATTCAATAGATATACCAACGGATCTTTCTGCAGGGATTTATTTTATTGAAATCAAATGTCAAGATGGGGTCATCATTAAAAAAATGATTTTGCAGCAGTAATTATTGGCTCACCGGCTTTTTATGTTTCCATCGCTTATGAGTCCACAACCAATATTGCGGGTCATCTAATATAGATGCTTCGTTGATCCTTGAGCATGATTCTGTGATCTCAAACTGTTTTGATGTAGCGGGACTGTCACTCACTAATCGATACTCAAGTTGGTAATGACCTCGTTTAATTTTTTTTATCACACCATAGATCACAGGGTAATTATATTTGACGGCATATTTCTCCACACCAAGAAAAGTTGAAGTATCCTGATTTAAAAACTTCATCCAATGGCCTTTCTTCGGATCAGATGGGCTTTGATCGTTGATAAAGCCATAAGTACATAATTCGTTTATATGGGACTCAAAAAAAGTGGCGACTTCTTTAGTCGACATTAATTTCATGCCAAACCGGGCTCTGGTACTTCTTAGTTTTTTGTCGAAGAATGGATTTGAAAGTCTTTGGTATATTCCTGTGCCGGTATGAGAGCTGTGATATGGCAAAGTCATTGCCGGCCATTCCCAGTTTCCGTAGTGCCCTGTAACAAGAATCAGACTTTTTCCTTTTTTATAGTATTCTTCAAGTAATTGAACATTTTTCAACTCTACCCGATTTAAAAGTGCCTCAGGGGAAGCCGTGAACGTTTTAAGACTTTCAAAAATGATATCACAGAAATGTTTGTAAAAATTTTTACAAATGATCTTTAGTTCCTCTTCTGTTTTGTTGGGAAGTGAATTTCTCAAATTCTGCATCACGACCCTTTTTCTGTACGGGAAAATATAATACAGAATGAAAAATGTGAAATCCGACATTGCATACATTATCGGAAATGGCAATAAGGAAATTGGGATCAGAAAAAAGTAAAAGAAAAATACGCTAAGTATTCGGGTCATACAATTTTTGCTGCTAAGACAGGCCGTTTGAGATTATCAAATCCGGGCTATATTGATTCGGGCTGCAAATGTAAAGCAAAATAAATAAAAAAGGCAGCCCTCGGCCGCCTGAATGTTTTTAGAGAAATCGGTTATTATCCGATAGTCAGACCTATGATCCAGGTAATTGCAACCAGAGATATGGCAACTTTTAAGAGAACATCTTTTGATAACATGGTGGTGGTTTTTGTACTTGTTACGGACTGTTAAATGCAGGGTTTCGTTTTAGGCTAATTGTTTTTGGAGGAGGAATAATTCAGATATTTACCCCAAAGCCGATTTATACTTCTATTACCTATATAACGAACAAATGAAAAAAATATTCTTCACCTTGATCTTCTCATCAGCAACTTTATTATTTGCACAAAGGAAAGAAGTTGGAAATCTGATCACCGAGAATGTCCCGGAAATATCAGATTCCCTTAAGACTCAACTGGATCTTTATAATGGTATTCGAACAGCATCTTTGAGTGGCTGGTTAAAGAAAGGAAATGAGCAGGGCATGTTGATCAGTACAAGATTTGGAGAAACCAGCCAGATACATCTTGTTCGGATGCCTCTTGGATATAGAAAGCAAATTACTTTTGAAAATGAACCGATAGGTTGGGGTTCAGTTTGCCCTGATACTACTAAAAATGGTTTTATCTATCGGAAGGACAAAGGAGGGGATGAAAAATTTCAGTTCTACTATTTTAACCTTGACAATTCAGAAAGGACATTGCTTACTGACGGGAAATCTCGACATTCTTCATTGAGCTGGAGTAATTCAGGAAAGAGAATTGCCTATGGCAATAATCGAAGGAACGGAGCAGACACAGATTTTTATATTAATGAACTAGACAATCCCGCAAAAGAGCAATTATTGCTTGAAAGAAAAGGAGGAGGTTGGGGAATTTCGAATTGGAGTCGTGATGAAAAACAGATGATCATCAGTGAGTACATTTCAGTGACAAGATCAAATATTTATTTGTTTGATGTAGAAAATCGTAAGCTGACATTGATAAATGACAGCAGTAAAGAAATATCTTACGACGAAGCTTTTTTTGATGCGGAGGGAAAAGGAATTTTTATTGTAAGTGACGAGGACAGAGAGTTTTCTTATTTAAGATACTATGATCTAGCCAAAAAAACATACACCTGGTCGCAGGAGGATTTAGGATGGAATGTACAAGGGGTAAATTATAATCGTGATCGAAGTCAACTCATTTTTCGCTTAAACATGAATGGCTACTCGGAATTATATAGCCTGGATCCCAAATCGTTCAGGTATACTAAAATGACGGGTTTTCCTGAGGGAATAGTCGGAAGTTTTACGTTTAGTCCTGATGGGAAAAAGTTAGCGTACAATCTTCAGGCATCTAATATGGGCGGAGACGTTTACGTGTATGATCTAACGACAAAAAAATCTGTTCGCTGGACAGAAAGTGAGACCGGCTTGTTAAATCCAAAAGAGTTTATTGCTTGTTCAGCATTTTACTACAATAGTTTTGATTCTGTAGAAGGGAAGCCCAGACAGATTCCTGCTCTAATGTACAAGCCGAAAAACACTGAGGGAAAGAAGTTGCCTGTACTCATTAATATTCATGGCGGACCGGAGTCTCAATCAACTCCTGCATTTAGTGCTAATACACAATTCTATTTAAAGAATCTGGGAATTGCCGTCTTAGTTCCAAATGTCAGAGGTTCCACAGGGTATGGCAAAACCTACACACAACTTGATAATGGTTTCTTGAGGATGAATTCGGTAAAGGATATTGAATATCTTCTCAATTGGATTGCAACTCAACCGGATCTTGATACCGGCCGGGTAGCTGTAATGGGTGGTTCTTACGGTGGAGGAATGGTGTTGATGTGCATGACAGAATTAGGGGAGCGATTACGCTGCGGTGTAGATCTGTTTGGAAGTAGTAATTTTTATACTTTTCTAAAAAACACAAGTTCTTACAGGCAAGACCTTCGGCGTGTTGAATATGGCGATGAACGAGATCCTGAGATGGCATCTTTTTTACAAAAGATAGCCCCATTGAATAATCTTGATCGTTTTAACAAGCCGATTTTTATTTATCAGGGAAAAAATGACCCACGCGTTCCCTGGACTGAATCCGAACAAATTGTGGAAGCTTTGAAGAAAAAGAACAGTCCGGTTTGGTATGTATTAGCAAAGGATGAAGGGCACGGGCTCGGTAAAAAGGCGAACAGAGAATATACTTATGGTGCCATTGTGGAATTTTTAAAGGAATATTTGGTCAAGTAAGTGTTTCCTGAATTTGAGTATGGTAGATATTAAAAGTCTTTTCCCTGATTTCGCTTTTGATTTTACCACATTCCAATAAAAAGAGCGGTTACCCGAAAAAATCTAAAAAAGTCTTAATAGTAGCAAGAATCATGAAAAAAAATGTTTGTTATCGTTTCAATGAATCATTTTGAATAAGTAAATTAGGTGAAGTGTCGATTGTCTTTTGAAAATCTTTACTTCATAGTGTCATTAATAAAAGATAAAATATTTAGAATGGACAGTAGTAATATTAAGGATGTTCTAATAAGCATATCATTGCTTTTTGTTTTGGCTGTATTGGGCTGTTCCGCTAATTCTACAGAAAGTAAAAACGTAGGAGGCTATGACTTGAGTGATCCGGATGAATTAATCGTACTTCCTGATATTCTGAGAGAAGTTTCTGGATTGACAGATATTGACAATAACACCTTTGCTTGTATTCAGGACGAGGATGGGATACTTTTTATTTATGATATTCACAAGAACGATATACATAAGCAGTACAACTTTCATGTTGAAGGAGATTATGAAGGCATAACTAGAGTTGATAGTACCATGTACATACTTAGAAGTGATGGCGTGTTATTTGAAATATCAAATTACCAGAATGAGAATTTCAGTCTGACTAGTTATCAGACAGGTATTCCAGCCAATAATAATGAAGGTTTATGTTACGACCCCGACCATAACAGGTTATTAATTGCCAGCAAAGGTCGGGCTGCCAAAGGCCCCCAATACAAAGACAAACGGGTCATCTATGGTTTCGATTTAAAGACAAAAAAACTGACCACGGATCCTGTATTTGATTTTGACCTTCAAGCGATAAAGCAGTATGCCATTGACAAGAAAATTGAAATTCCCTTAAAAACGCTGAAGAAGGCTAATTCGCAGGAGCCATTTATAAGGTTTATGACATCGGCAATCGCTGTTCATCCTGTTTCAAAAAAATTATATCTTCTCTCTGCAGCGGATCATCTATTTTTCATCTTCAATATGAATGGAGAGGTAGAATATATTGAAAAACTAGATGCCTCAATTTTTAATAAAGCAGAAGGAATCACTTTTATGGACAATGGCGATATGTTGATCACCAACGAAGGCCAGAACGGAAGGCCAACCTTATTGAGATTTAATTCCAACAAAAATTAAGTAGAGAATCATAATTTCTAATTCATGTTTTTTGCTAAAGTGCATAAGGATATTTTTTTCGTTTAGCTCAAGCTGCAATCGACAGAAAATCCTTCGCAGCAGCGTTGTTGTGTTGTTGCAGCTTTGATTTTAACAGGAAGTTGCTATACATTATATTTTTTTTCTTTTAGCTCCCTTGACAGCTTCGGCCGTCCAGGGATCTTCCGGCCAGGAATGTTTTTGGTAGCGAACACGGAGTTCTTTTCTGACTTCAGGATAGATGTTTGTCCAGAAACTTCGAAGATCTTGAGTGACCTGAACGGGCTTATAGCCGGGTGAGAGCAGATGTAATAGTACGGGAGTTTGTCCTTCGTTGATTGTTGGTGTGTCATTTAATCCAAAAACTTCCTGAAGTCTGACAGCCAGAACCGGATTGTTACCATCCCTTGTGTAGCTCAGCGGAATTTCAGAACCACTTGGAACGTTTATTTTTTCAGGAGCATATTTATTTAACAGTTGCATTTGTTCCCATGATATAAGTGAACTTAGCAGGTGAAGGATGTTTAATTTTTTGAAATCTTCTCTACTTTTTACTTTTTCCAGAAACGGAGCAGCCCAGGTTTCTATTTTTTCTATCAACTCTTCGTCGTCAAATTCCGGCAGAGATAATTCGGGTCGCCAGATTTTCAATGAACAAATTCTAGCCTGAAGTTCTTCAAAATCTTTTGTGAGATTAAAAATGCTCAAGCCTTCTTTGCGGACTACTTTGCAAAGCAATTCAACAGTTTTTTCTGTTGAAGGATTGTATAATGGTTTTTGCTGTGCTACAAGGTTTCCAACTTTCCATTCTCTTTTAGCTTTGATTGCACCTTCTTTGTCATCCCATTCAAGAACTTCTTCTTCATTTGCCCTGGCAATGATCTCAGTGGGGTCAAGGGGAGCAGCAAGAAATATTTTTCCCTCTTTAGTTCCTGCATCCAGTTGAGCTATGGCGATCCATTCTTCATGTGAAAGCGGGTCATGTTCGGGCAATGAGGCCAGGCGACCGTTTGCAAGTCTGTATCGAAATCCTTTGTTTTCTTTTTTAGCGATTCTTCCGGGATAAGCTAATGCGAGCAAAGCTCCGGGCAGGTAATGGTCTATTGTTTCATTATTCAATCCGACTTTCAGTATAGTTCGCCATTGCAGAGAAAGTCTTTCGATTCTATCGAGCACATGTGCATCAGCATTCACCCTGATCTTTTTTCTTTTGTTTTGAAGAGCCTGTACTCGTAAAGAGATATCTGTTCCCTCATCTCTTGGCAGTGGGTCTCTTTCTTCGAGAATGGCAGCGATATCAGCAGCAAGAGAACCAAGCCCCTTTTCTTTTCCATTCAAGAGAAGGTGTGCGATACGTGGATGTGTAGGGATCTCCAGGTACTTTTTACCCAGGGAAGTAATGCGACCATTTTTAAGTGCATCAAGGCTTTCGAGTAATTCGATTCCTAGTCGAATCGAAGCATCAGCAGGAGGGTCAAGCCAGGTGAGTTGTTTAATATTATGGTGTCCCCAGTTTGCCAGTTCAAGAATGAGTGGACTGAGGTCTGCCTGAAGTATTTCAGCTTGCCGATGTTCAATGAGATGATGGTTGGTTGATTCCGGCCAGAGCCGGTAACATACACCGGGAGATAACCGGCCGGCACGCCCTGCACGTTGGTTTGCCGTATCCATTGTTGACCGGATGGTTTCAAGTTTGGTCATTCCTGTACGTTGATCGAATTTTGGAACACGTGAATAACCACTGTCGACTACTATTTTAATTCCCTCAATAGTCAGACTCGTTTCGGCAATTGATGTAGCAAGAATTATTTTTCTCCTGCCTTTTGAGTCAGGGACCAATGCAGCTTGTTGTTGATCATTCGGCAAGTCACCATACAGAGGATGGATCTGTACATCAACGGAATCTTCAGTTAAGATTTGATGGACACGTTTAATCTCCCCGGAGCCTGGAAGAAATACGAGGATGTCGCCTTGCTGTTCACGCAGCGCTTTTTTAATTATACGTGCCGTGTTATGTGCAATCGAAATTGTTTTGTCGAACTCGGAGTATTGGCAGTTTACAGGATATTGCCGACCTGCACTTTTCACTATCGGCGCATCAAGAAGCCTTGAAAGATTTTCAACATCAAGTGTTGCAGACATGATAAGGATTCGAAGATCATTTCTCAGCACTTGTTGAGATTCACGACATAAAGCAAGAGCGAGGTCAGAGTGAAGACTCCTTTCATGGAATTCATCGAAGATTACCAGGCCTACATCCTCCAGTGAATTGTCATGCTGTAACATCCTTGTGAGGATCCCCTCAGTAACTACTTCCAGTTTTGTTTTTTTACTGATGCGTGCTTCGAAGCGAACTCTATACCCGATAGTTTCTCCCGGCTCTTCACCTGAAAGTTCTGCCAGTCTCCATGCAATGGATTTAGCTGCTAGCCTTCGAGGCTCGAGCATGATAATTTTTTTACCCCCTATCCATTCTTCATTTAAAAGCAACAGGGGGAGAACGGTACTTTTTCCGGCACCGGGTGAAGCTTGTAAGATCGCAGTATTGTTTTGACTGAGTATTGTTTTGATTTGTGGGACGACATCGTGAATGGGAAGGTGGCTGCTCATAGGGAATTCCAAAGGTAAGCATCAAAGCTTAGGGCAAAAAAAAGCCGGCTAAATTGCCGGCTTTTCTAGAGTATGATTCTATTACATATTGTATGCGCAAAGGATGCCGCCCATGATAGTTACTGTGATTGTCCAATATCCGGTGTTGATCCAAATATACTTCCAGCCTTTTCTTTCAAACATAGCATTGGTTGCTAATATTGGAAATGCAAAGAACAAACCGCCCAGAAATCCATGCAGGGCTCCGTGTTTGAAGGTGCGGAAGTTGTTTCCATATTTTTCCATGAATGAAGCAATGTATTGTCCGATTTCGCTATTCGGATCACTGATTCCCGGTTCATTCATAAGAATGGAATACATATGATTTTGGTGAATGACCATTCCTAATAAAGCCATTGCAAGCATTACGCTAAAGAGAAATGAAAGACCGAAAATAGCACCCATGTTAGCACCTTTCATTTTTTCTTCAGTCATTCCGGCTGCTTTCATCCAGGCAGTACCTACAACCTTTGGGTGATACCAGATAAATCCCATGACCATAGGTACAAGGGCAGTAAGCAGGATAACAATCCAGTTCATTTGCATAGTTTGGTGTTTTTGAGGTTAGAAATAAATGAGAGAAATTCGTTTAGTAGTTTTTATTGCCGTCATCTGTGTGGTCTAATACGGCGATTACAAATAACTTCTACGCCGCATTTTAGATTAGGTTGTAGGCTTTGTAAATATTAACTAATGGAAGAATTCTGATTTTTTATTGTGAAATTCTTATAATTTTCAATAGGAATGAGAATAAACCACAATGAAATGACTTTCCGGATCTTCATTTTTTAGATGAAGACATGCCATGTCTTAGTCTACTCCGGAAGATGAGTCTTGTACTCCTTTTTCGTTATTGATATTTTAGACATTTCATTTTTTCTTTGATTGAATAAAAGATAAGCGGATAGATTTGCTTTGAGATTGTGAACTTTTTTATAGTTTATATCTTTGCAATTCAATTTGAATTATGAAAAAGTTAATAGCAGCAATTTGCCTAATAGTTTCCGGGACTCTGGCAGCCCAGGTCCCCGATGCAGAAGGTAGCCTAGTAAAATGGCTTAGCCTTGAGGAAGGAATGGCATCATTGGAAAAGCAACCGAGACCAGTCATTATAGATTTTTATACCGATTGGTGTGGTTGGTGTAAGCACATGATGAAGACAACCTATGCAAATCCGGGATTAGCCCAGTATATCAACACGAATTTTTATCCTATAAAATTTGATGCAGAAGGTAAGGATACAGTTACTTATTTGGGAGAGGAGTATAAACCGACAGGAACCGAAAAAAGAGCACCTCATGAGCTAGCAATTAAACTCCTGCAGGGAAAATTA
>DAOQWA010000054.1:0-22064 GCA_035341855.1 Bacteroidia bacterium | reverse complement strand
GAATTTCTAATCATTCACCCTTAATCGAAAATCGGTAAATATCATTGTCAGGTGCTGACTGTAACACGAATCGTGGTCGATGTAGGATTGCCATCTTGCTTTGAAAAGCTTTACATCATGCAAGTGCTGCTGAAATGATTTTTTAGTTTTATGCGGATGTCCACGGGAGATTGATTCGTAGTGATACAACTCTACATGTGGAAGGTAGACATTCCTTAAACCGATGTCTAATAGTTTAAGGCAAAAGTCTACGTCGTTAAATTCTACTGCGAGAGCCTCATCAAAACCATTGACTTTATTATAATCACTTTTCTTTACCATCAGGCAAGCGGCAGTCACTGCTGAATAATTACTTGTGCATTTGAGAAAATTGTAATAACCTGTTGCATCACGATCATAACCTACAAAAGTATGCCCGGCAATACCACCTAAGCCTATGATCACGCCTGCATGTTGTATCGTATCATTTTGATATAATAACTTAGCTCCCACTGCACCTATTGCAGGAAACTGGCATTGTTCCACCATCATCGTCATCCACTCCGGAATGAGAATCTCCATATCATTATTCAAAAGCAATAAGTATTCACCTTGCGCATGTGATGCTCCCAGGTTCATTAGTCTTGAAAAATTAAATGAGCCCCGGTCTTTCACACACTTAAATCTATTCGGTTCTTCCGATTCCCATTTCTTTACCATTTCGAAAAATGAATCTTCGTCACTGTTATTATCTACCAGGATAATTTCGAAATCAGAATATGTTGTCAATTTAAAAACAGATGCTATGATCACCTCACATAAAGAAGCTCTGTTCCGGGAAGGAATAATAATGCTAACTTTTTCCTCTTTCAATATTTTATAACGTATGGAATAAAAACCTGGAGTATTATCTATCAATTGGACGCTAGCAGAAATATTTCTTCTCGTAAGGGCTTCTTCCAGGGCTTTAACTCCGGCATTGAAAGCATAAGGCTTTGCTTCATCGTTCTGCGCAGTACTCTCATCATGCATTCTCCAGTGGTACAATACAAGCGGAATATGATGTATCTTATCTGTAAGCTCAGTAACTCTTAACAAGAGATCAAAATCCTGACTTCCTTCAAAGCCTTCCCTGAAACCACCAATCTTTTCAATGAGTTCTTTCCGGATTACAACAAGGTGTCCCAAATAGTTCCGCGAAAGAAAACTTTCCGGACACCAGTCGGGTTTGAAATGTGGTTCAAGGTGCTGATCCTTTTCATCGATCTTATCTTCGTCAGAATAGATAAGGTCCAAATCAGGATATTCATTTAGCAGTTTCACATTTTGATATAATGCATCCGGTGAAAGCTTATCATCATGATCTAGAAGGCAAACAAACTCACCGCCGGCAAGGGAAAGAGCAGAATTTGAATTTGCAGATATATGTCCGTTCTGTTCTCTGAAAATTACTTTGATCCGCTTATCTGTACCGGAAAATTTCTTCAGTACAGTTTTGACATGCTCCGCAGGCGAATTATCATCAGAGATGCATAATTCCCAATTTTCATAAGCCTGTGCAAGCACTGAATTAATTGCAGAAGCCAAATATCGCTCGGAAATATTGTAGACAGGAAGTATGATTGAGATCTTTGGACGGTACGGCCACAAAGCCTGCTCTCTTCGGTAGTCTTCAAGTTTTGATTTATCAGGAAAATACATCTTCATCCATTTGATGTAGTCGCGCTGTGCCGATCTCTTGATCCCGAAAATTGTTCGAAAAAAATAACCGATCACTTTCCAAATAAAATTCCAGATCCGCTTCTGACCTTTATAGGATGTAATAAATATTACAAAGCGGTACAGGCTCCAATGCTCACTGGCCCAAATCCGTTTAGAGGATTTTTTTAATTTCTTATACTTTTGCCTGAACTCCTTAAGCATAAAAATAAAATATTATTTTACTACTTTTTTAAACAAAGCCTTCAGCAAACCGCGGCCAGACATTTCATTTCCTAATGATCCAGGGTCGCTCATTAAAAGTTCTCTCTCCTCCTCCAGCTTCAAAATACGATCAATCAGGCGTGGCAATTCGGAAGTCAAAAGATCTTTGGTTTCGTTCTCATAGCCTTTACCGTAAAGTACAATGGCCCAATCAAGTCTTTGCTCAGCAAGTATTTCTTTCACGTCACCGTTCAGATGCTTGCACAATGTATTTAAAACTGCGATCCATTTTAATTGATTGTTCTCTTCCTTATTTGTTGACCATAGCCCCCCTGCATGCACGCGGTATACTGCCATGGTTTCATCAAGGCAATAAATATTTCCTCTTTGTGCATTTAAAATATGCAAAGCAAAATCCCCGGCAAGCACTTCATCGAACCAGTCCGGAAGAACTATGCCATTTCTAAACATACAAGATGGAGTATGTATATAATTTCCTTTTGCAAGATCATAAATGGTAGTTGAGGCTGAAGGAACGTTAGTTATATAGTCATCGTGCAACTCTCCTTCTTTTAGAATCTTTACTTTATGAAAACAAATAGAGTAATCCGGGCTCTTCTCCAAAAAATCTACTTGCTTTTGTAACTTGTATCTATCCGTCCAAAAATCATCACCCTCACAAAGTGCAACATATTTTCCTTTCGATGCTTTTAAATTTTCTCTGAAGTTAAATCGGCCTGTTTCTTTACCGGCAATTTTTATTACATCATTCCTACTCCTCAGGTACAATTTGATCTTCTCAGGATGCTGTGCAGCAATTCGAATGCATAAATCCCTGGTACCATCAGTAGATTCATCTTCACCAAGAATAATTTCAAATGGAAAACTGGTTTCCTGCATGAGAATGCTATTCAGGCACTCTTCTATAAAATTGGCATGCTGATAAGTTTGAACACAAACAGAAACCATGATCGGGCTCGACAATTCGTCTTTTAGGATTTCTGATTTGGTCATTTGCAATGGTTAATTTTAAATGCTTATAGCCCGGTGTAATACAGCTTTCCGGTGATCAGTGCTTATCGGAACTCTATTTACTGAATTTGCGATAAAATTTGGCCGGATTACCATACCAGACTTCATTATCAGGCACATCATTTCTCACCTGAGAACATGCACCGATTTCTGAATTCTCACCTACTGTAACGGCAGGCATGATCGTAACATTTGCACCAAATTTTGAACCTCGCTTCAAAGTTCCTGTTTTCTTAACTTCATTCTCTGCCAGCACGGGTGTGTCTGTAACCACGAATGCATACTTCATCAAGACATGATCTTCAACAATTGTGTTTGCAGACAATGTGCAACGGCTACCCATCGAAACATGATCGCCAAGCCTGCAATTATCCCTGATCTCGCAATATGAAGTGAAATTACAGTCAGAACCGATCTTACAATTTGCTCCAACTTTTGTATATGTGCCTACCTTGGTATTCCTTCCAATACGAGTACCGGACATGATCATGCTGTAATTCCCTATGCTTACATTATCTTCGAGCACAACACCATCTTCAATATGACAAAAATTGCCGATCACAACATTATCACCAATGGTGGCTTTTTCAGAAATATAGCTCAGTTTACTATTCATCGTTTTTCGTTTTTCGAAAAGGTTTTGGCGCACCTTTTGGTTTAGACTCAAAATTATTCCTTTGAATAACAACGGCCGGAACACCAGCCAAGGTACAATTGCTTTCCTCGACTGAACGATGTACCACGGCGCCGGCACCAATGATGCACCCATCGGCAATGCTTACGTTTGATGACACGACACAAGCACTTCCAAGAAAAACACGCTTGCCAATATTTGTGTTTCCGGCAAGACTCACATTGTTTGCGAAATGTACCAACTCGCCAACAACAGCACCATGTCCGATCTTTGTACCATGAGCCATTACAGTGCCCCTTCCGATAATGGTGTTTTCTGACAGAGAACCACGTACAATACTGATTCCTGTACCTATGATACAATCTTCTTCGATTATCACTCCACCCGATTGTGGTTGCATAACGCGATTCCCGTTTTCGTCCCAGATCCAGGCCATTCCCCTGGCGCCGATTACAGTATGCGATTCAACGATGCTATTCTGCATTATTTCACATCCGCTATTTACTGTAACAGTTCCCATGAGAACTACATTATCGCCTATCTTGCACTTCCCAAGAATACAATATGGACCAATATGCGCTCCGGGAGATATTTCTGCTTCCGGATGGACGATTGCTGTTGGATGAATCATAGGCTTTGGCCTTTCTTCTCTACCGGCAGCTAATTTATAATGTATCAATTGCGGATTCTCTACAACGATCACAATGTTATTTTTTACAACAGGCAATTGACAATCAGTTAGAACTATACTGTCTGTTATTGCAGGTAAATTGTCCAAACTAATATTACAGAGATAATAAATTCCTTTGTTAATTACATGTCGGGTACTGGCAAGCTGAAAAGTTAATTTTTCATTTTCTGATGAAACACCATCGATTGAAAAATCAACTCCTTCTTTTTCAAGAAATGAAAGAATTTGCTGCAAAGATATGTCCCCTCTTCTCATTATAAAGCTTGTTTAAGCAATTTAACAACTCTATTAATATCTCTTTCAGAAAGATCATGATATAAAGGCAAACACAAAACGCTCGATGACAGCTTATCCGCAATAGGCGTATCATATTTCTTAACATACGAAATTGACGAGAGAGACGGATAGAAATAGCGTCGTGGAAATATATTCTCTGCCTTAAATAAACTGATAGCTTTCAAGAGCTGACTTTGATCCTTAAAAATAACAGGATAGTAGCTATAATTCCATTCAGCATTCTCCCTAATTTTCAGAAATCGCAATCCTGTACTTTCGAGTAATGAATTGTACGTTTCAGTACAAATTCTCCGCTTAATAAATATATTCTTCAGATAAGGCAAGATAGCTAAGCCCAGGGATGCATTTAACTCCGACAATTTTCCATTAATCCCAAGACCTTGAAACTCTGTTGGCCCTTTATGTCCAAAGTTATGATGATAAAAAAGCTTGTCATGCAACTCTTTGGAATTGGTAAACATTGCCCCACCTTCAGCAGTATGAAATATTTTCGTTGCATGAAAACTGCAGGTACTCACGTCACCATAGAGAAAGACCGACTTGTCATTGTACTTAACACCGAAACAATGTGCAGCATCATAGACAACCTTTAAATTATGCTTTCGTGCGATTGCCTCGATTGCTGAGAGATGGCATGGATTTCCAAATACATGAGTGGCCAGAATTGCTGAAGTATTTTTAGTGATAGCGGCTTCGATCTTCGTCTCATCAATGCTCATATGATCCGGGTCTATATCAACAAAAACCGGAATACAATTTTCCCAAACAAGAGATGAAGTAGTAGCGATATAAGAAAATGGAGTTGTGATAACTTCCCCCTTAATCTCAAGAGCCTTGATCGCTATTTGCAAAGCGATCGTTCCGTTGTTGGTAATAGTTATATAATTCAGACCTAACAGCTCTTTCAACTTTTGTTCAAGTTCCTTTACCAACTCTCCACGGTTAGTTATCCAGCCTTTGTCCCAGGCTCTTTTAAGTATTGCCTGATACTCTTCCATTGGTGGAAGGAATGATATCGTCACCGGGATCATGACTGTAGAAGAATAAATTGATTTAATATCATACAAAGTTAAAGTGTCGATCAGGCTAAGATTGTAGGTGTTGCTACTTTTCTATCTAAATGTGTTTTGTAATACTCGCATACCTCGTCGACATTCCCTGAGAGAGATATCCTACCATCTTCCATAAAGATAGCACGGGTGCAAATATTTTTTATTTCTTCAAGGTGATGTGAGACATAAATGATCGTACTCCCTGCATCTTTTATTTCATTAATTCGATTTGCACACTTCTGACGAAAGCCTAAGTCGCCAACCGCAAGCACTTCGTCTATAATTAATATTTCAGGCATGGTAGCGACGGCGATTGAAAACGCAAGCCTTGCCATCATTCCTGATGAATATCGTTTTACTTGCAATTCAATTTCATCCTTTGTTAATTCCGAGAACTCGATGATCGAACCCATAGAATGTTTAAGCTCTTTCTTGGATAAGCCCATGAGCGTTCCAACGAGTCTGATATTCTCATATCCTGAGAGTTCCGGTTCAAGTCCAACGCCTAGTGCCATTAAAGGCGCTACGACACCATTTACTTTGATGGAGCCTTTATCCGGCTTCATAATACCTGCAATAGTTCGAAGCAGTGTACTTTTTCCGCAGCCATTTCGTCCCATCACACCAAGACATTCGCCCTTATAAACTGTAAGGTTTAGATCTCTTAGCACTGAGCTTTTCTCGAATGGACTCTTAACACCCATCGTTATGATGAAATCCTTGATGTTATTAATTCCATGTCGCTGCACCATAAAACTCACGCAGAGTCCTTTGGCTTCTATCATTATATCATTATCTGTTTTCATTTCCATTTTAATATTGAGAAACAAATCCTTTTTCCAGTCTGTTAAAGACCCAATAACCAATTGCCAAAGGTCCTAACCCCACAACAAGAAGAATGCCGGCTTCTCCAAGCGATGGTAATGTATTATAATAAAATGCGTGCCTTAATGCTCCGATGAAATGATATAAAGGGTTTAGTTTTAACACCCAGATAAACTTAGCAGGGATCAGACTGGCAGTATATGCAATTGGGGTAGCATAAAATATGGCCGGCATGAACGAGCCCCAGGCTAATTGCATATCCCGGAAGTAAACATTGAATGAGGTAAGTATCAAAGAGACACCGAAGGTGAACGCAGTAAACAATACAAGGACAGGAAAGAAAATAAGACTTTCCCAGGTTAGTCTTAATCCAAAAATAAACATCAGGATCATAAATGGGATCATCGAAAGAAACAAACTGATTAAGGCTGCGAGCTGTGCAGATAATGGAAAAGCAATTGTCGGAATATTGATTGACTTCAGCACTCCCGAACTATTGATAATCGATTCGATAACCTGTATTGTTGATGTAGAGAAGAAAATCCAAAAAACCAATCCGGTCAGAGCATACAAGGGATACCTGTCGATTTCAGAGAATACATTTCCAAACACAAAAGTAAATATCACCAGATAGATAATAGGATTGATCATGCTCCACAAAAAACCAAAAATAGAATTCTTGTATCTTAATTTAAGAGTCTTCATTGCCAAAGTAAAGACAAGAGCCAGAAATTTGGACGGTTTTGAAAATTTAGTCATAGGGATATTTACAACAGCTATTATTTTTTTTCAGATTGGTTAGTGGAGATAAAACAAGGATCAGGCATCCAATAACCCGGCTGAATGCCGTTCAATGGTTTTAATGTGGCTGCCTCCTTGTTATTGGCTTCAAAATACTCCAGGCAGTGTTCACGATAATAACAAGATCAAAATAAAATGACCAGTTATTCATATAAAACAAATCCAATTTAACCCTGTTCTTTTTCTTTTCAAGTTCTGCTGTATCTCCTCTGTAACCTTTTGACTGAGCCAGTCCGGTAATTCCGGGCTTGATCTTATGACGAGACATGAACTTGCTCACCTCAGCAGAAAAATCCTGTGTATGTTTCAACATGTGTGGTCGTGGACCGACAACAGACATATCCCCCAATAGAACATTAAAAAATTGTGGTAACTCATCGAGGCTGGAATTTCTCAGAAACTTACCAATTTTTGTTATGCGTTCATCATTAGGTCTCGCCTGCAAAGTGTCGCTTTCATCGTTCAAATACATTGTTCGGAGCTTATAGCACCAGAAGATTTTATTATCTCTGCCTGTTCTTCGCTGTCTGAAAAATGCAGGACCCTTAGAATCCAGTTTAATATAAATAGCCAGCAATGGAAGCAACCAACTCAACAATCCAACTATTACGATAAGTGAAAATACAATGTCAAACGTTCGTTTAATTAATTGCTTATCCCACTCATCAAGCGGACTTGTATGGACCTTCATAATTGGAATCTCGCCAAATCTCTCCAGCTCAAGGTCCCTGAATGTTACCCAATTGAAATCTGCAATGAGTCTCATCTTAATGAGATTTTCCTCTGCAAAATTCATTAATTCAGCCAAAGTGTTGTAGTTGACTAAAGACATGGAATAAAATATTTCATGAATTCCATTCTTGAGACAAAAGTCTTTTAACTGGTTATGATCTTCCTTGCTGTTTTTATCATCAATATAGGCTACCTTAATTATTCTATATCCGTATTCAGAATGGGATTTCAGAAAATCTTGTAACTGAACCGGATTGTCCGCATGAGTCACAATAATTATATTCCTGTAATTCCAACCTTTTCTACGCATGTATTTTAAGAGCTGATAAAATGCGAATTTGTAGGCTAGAGTAAGAATGAGCAGCGATGAATACATCAGCAAAAGCAACTCCCTCGAGTAGCGGTATTCCTGTTCAAAGACATAATAGGCAAAAACCAGGAGCATATGTCCTAGCAGGACATATATACCTGACCTCAGAATTTTGAAAAAACTGGATGTTCTTGAAATGTCGTAGGGTTTAATAACTGATGTAGTTATAAACCACGCCAAATTGATGTACAAGAGCATGAAAGAAAAAGGAGGATGAA
This sequence comes from Bacteroidia bacterium, assembly GCA_035341855.1. GTDB lineage: Bacteria > Bacteroidota > Bacteroidia > AKYH767-A > 2013-40CM-41-45 > QQVM01. The sequence continues at coordinate 13,510 of DAOQWA010000054.1, read as the reverse complement.
ATGCCCCGAACTTGTAATAGAAAACGGCTATATAACAGACGTTTAGAATTAATATATCAGTTACAATATTAATTCTCTTGAGATTTTGAGAGTAGCGTGTCAAGAGGAAATTTTTATTCTGGTGCCTGTGAGTCCGAGCTCAAATGTACGAAGAAAATGGAAGCGGAAAAGATGAAAAAAGGCTGTTTTTTGATTGAAAAGCAAATTTTACTGTAAGATTTTAGGTGCCTGTTTATCGGCTACCTTATCCTCAAAAGAACAAGGCAGAGGTCCAAGAGGTCTTCAATCACTTTTTTGTTCATCCTTTATGCCCGGGGTAAAAAAGTACAGACTGATAAAATAGGCAAAGACAACAATTCCATTCTGTCGATTCAATACATTTTCGGTTTGCATAGAAATCAGAAAAAATAATGCAATACAAAGTACCAGCGGATTTTTCTGTCTGACACTTTTGTATGATATATAGATCAAAATAAGCAATAATGATATCGGACCTAATATTCCAAGTCCGGCCCAAAAATCCATAAACTGATTGTGAGTGTTATAATTATTCTTGATATAGTCTTCCTTTGAGATAGAAGTGTAACAATTATTTAATTCCGTACGAATATTTCCGGGGCCAACACCAAAGAGCCAATTCTCTTTTATGATTTTAGAACTGCAATGAAAAATACCAGCCCTGATGTTTACAGAATTGTCCTGATCACCTTCAGCTATTTTTGTATTTGAAACGGAAATCTCCTTGAAACGTGAAGAAAAATATGGAACCTTCCAAATCATGATCAAACTTAAGATAAACATCAAAACTAAGACCATGATTGCAGTGCGCTTTCTTCTTTGATGAATAAAAAATAACAATCCTGCACAAAGCAATGTTGCAAGTATGGGTGTTCGAGAGGCAAGCATTCCTTGCATAAAAACGCTAAGGACAATCGCGAATAAAATTAGCAGATTAACACCCTTGCCGAATCTATTCTCATCAAAACCTTTGAAAAAGCGATCGAGTAGTAAGAGTATGGTGATGCCAAGAAAAATACCTGCATAGGTCGGGTGCATATTAACATACTCTTCAAACAATGTCCGAAATTGAAATGGGAAAGTGGGATCATGAAGCATATCCGAAACGTTATGCCAGGATTTATCATTACCGATCAATTTTGAAAAAGTGAAAGCCGCCTTGACTTGTGCGAATAGTATAGTAAAGATCGTTGCGAGGCAAAATAATAAATTTACCCGGTCAAGCTGTTCCTTGCGGATTCTTAAGGGTGAGAGAAAAAACGCCAATGGAAATGCAAACAGGCTAAGCGAAGTTTCAAGAACAAACAAGGCACTATCAGACCTATCCATAACAGCTGTGCGGATGAAGATCAAAATGAAAGGCGACAATAACAGTACAGCTTCCCGAACTTGTTTCTTCTCAATTTTCTCCAGGCCCCATATTAATCCCGAAAGTACGCTCACTACGGTGAAAGCAATAATAATCATCACAGTTACCTTCATACTGAACACCGGAAACAGCGCCAGAAGGCAAAGCAGATAATAATTAGCCACATTAACCCTTTCTTTCAACATAACTATCTATACAATCTTTAAAAGCGGTACGAAATTTCTCCTGTGTAAATGAAGCAACATTATTTAAGAAATCCTCTCTTTTGTATACGTGACCTGATTTTTCGAATTCAAGAATTGTATTCTTCAAACTTTGAACAGTTTGTTCCTTAAAAAACACTCCGGTTTTCCCGGGAATTACTGTTTCAAGATAACCACCCTTTGCATAGGCAATTACCGGAGTGCAGCAACTTTGAGCTTCAAGACTTGTAATTCCAAAATCCTCCTCCGCTGCCAGTATGAATGCTTTGGCCTTTTGAAAATACTTTACCAGTTCAGCCTGTTTTACAAAACCGACAAAAGTTATATTTCCGGCAGCAATAGCTTTTATTTTTTCCATGTCCGGGCCTTCACCTGAGACAATTAGTTTTTTATCCGGCAACTCATTAAAAGTTTTTACAATAAGGTCAAGTCTTTTATAAGGTACCATCCTGAGAGAAGTGAAATAATAGTCGTCCTTCTCCTCCTCCGGCGTGAATAATTTTGTGTCACAAGGAGGATGAACGACAACAGAATCCCGGTTATAGATACGCCTGATACGTTCAGCAACATTCTTAGAATTTGCAAGGAACAAATCAACGCGATTGCTGGTTTTTAAATCCCATTTACGAATATAAGCCAAAACATATTTAGCTATTGATCTCTTTGGCCACTTCATGCTTGAAAGGTATGCGTCTTTCAGGTCCCATGCGTAGCGAACAGGAGAATGACAGTAGCAAACATGAATTTGCTTGTTTGTTTTTTTTATTCCTTTGGCAACCGAGGAGGAAGACGAAATAATAAGATCAAATGCTGAAAAATCCAAACTCTCTATGGCATGAGGAAAAAGCAGCAAAAAATTTCTGTAATGCTTTTTGGCAAATGGAATTTTTTGCAAATATGAAGTATGAACTTTTTTCCCTGCGAGAATATAATCCCTGTCCTCGTCACTTAAGAAATCCACCAGAGAAAAAATTTCGATATCCGGATACATGGCTATGATTTCCCGAACAACTTTTTCAGCACCACCATTCACAACAAACCAATCTTGTACAAGTGCAACTTTCATCTTTCTATGGCTTTTAAGATGCTTATAGCACGATTACTCTCCTGAAACTTTTTAAATACCTCTAAGCCGGTATTTACTTGATTCTTTATCATTGCAGGATCCTCAAGGTAAGATAACAACAGCTTTGAAGCAGAATCCGGGTTTCGTGGATCGAAATAGGATGCTGCTTCTCCGCAGATCTCCCGGAATACATCTACGTCGGAGCAAAACACCGGGCATCCAAATGCGAAGGCTTCCAGGTTCGGAATACCAAAACCTTCATAAAAAGATGGATTAATTAAGCCAAGTGAATTTCTATATAACCATGACAAGGTCGATAAGTCGGTATAACCAAGACGAATAATGTTATGGTGATTTGATGTTCTTTCAGTAGTGTTGAAAGATGATTGTCTCCCACCGACAATGACCAATTGATAATTTGAAAGCTTATCTTCAAATAGTTTTTCTATAAATGAGAAATTCTTTCTTGGATCATCAGAGCCGACAAGTAGAAAATATTTTCGGGCATGAATATTATAAGCAGCCGGCAAGGCAGGTTGTGCTTCCAATAAATCGGAACTTACTTTATTCCCAACAACGATAATTTTATCCGATGACAATCCGAATGCTTCTATCAATTCTTTTTTAACAGTTTCTGACACTGTTAGTACTGATCTGCTTCTTCTGACAATTCTTGGTATCAGCCATGAATAATATTTTGCAAAAGATACATTAAACCAGGATGGATCTTTGATAAAAGCCAAATCATGTATGGTGACAATCTGATCATGAAGCATAAGCGGAGCGGTATTACACAAATTTAGTAATACAGCATTTTTTTGCTGACGCAGAAATAAAGGCAATGAAACCTGCTCCCATAAATGACCCTGAAAACGCCCAATCCGTCGGATCTTATCAGAAAAAGCAGCATCTACTAAGTCTGCCTTAGTTGGAACTAACAAACTAAAGTCTGAATGATCATTAAGCTCCGAACATACGGCACGTGCAAATGACTGTACCCCAGTAATTTGCTGGGTTAAAAATCGTCCATTTATAAATATTTTTGGCCTCATTTCGAACATTGACTTCCGTTCAAAAATAGACATTTATCCATCCCTTTAATGTCTCACCAAACAGAATTTATACTCCTTATGAATATAAGATCATTGCAAATTTATCCCCGATAAAATATGGGTAAGAAAAGTTCGTTTAGATGGCTGTCAAAACTTTTTTGGATGAACTCAAAAACCAAACTCCTTCTTATTTTTTTCACTGCAATCTTTTTTACGACAATACTCTATGACAGGTCACCGGGACTTAATCTGTTGATTGCAGAAAGCTTTATAATTGTAATCTTATATTTTACAAAACAATATCAATTCAAAGAAAATATTCAAAGAATACTCGTTTCAGGTTTTATACTAACTTCAATTTTCACAATTATTACCCACTCCATTTTATCATATCTGGTAAACTTCCTGGCCTTTGCGCTTTTTATTGGAATAATAATCTATCCTGAAGCAAGATCCATTATCACGTCAGCCCGCCTCTCGATTTATCATGCCTTTGCTGCACAATTTATATTAATAAGTGAATTAACAGATTCCAAATTGGTTGGAAAGACAATGAGCAGGATACTTTATAAATTAAAAATAGCAGCTATTCCAATTGTAATTATTTTCATCTTCATTGGAATGTATCGGCTTTCCAATCACATTTTTAATGATATCATAGAAAAAATCATACAATTCTTAAACGACAAGTTCTACATAATTTTCAAAAACATTGACATCCCCTTACTTATAACCTTCTTCTTCTTTTTATTTGTAAGCAACTATATCTTTTTAAGAAGCAGGAAAGAAAATATTATTCTCCGGGATAAAAATGCAAGTGATATAATTCTTCGTCGCAAACTGAATACAAGAAGAAACTTCAAGCTGAATTCACTCAAGGTTGAATACAAAGCCGCTTTATTCCTTTTAATAATCCTAAACCTTTTATTATTAATAGTTAACAGCATTGACATCTATTGGGTCTGGTTTAATTTTGAATGGAACGGGCAATATCTCAAAGAATTTGTTCATGCAGGAACATACCTTCTTCTTGCTTCAATACTTATCTCCATTTTCATAGTTCTTCACTTCTATAGAAGGAATATCAATTTTCTGACGAAGAATAACCTTCTGAAATATCTAAGTCTCATCTGGCTGGCCCAAAATGCAATCTTAACAATCTCTGTAGGAATCCGGAATTATCATTATGTAGAATACTTTGCACTCGCATACAAAAGAATTGCTGTGTTTATATTTCTGGGATTGACACTCTATGGCTTATATACCGTTATAATCAAAGTATTAAAAAAGAAAAGTTCATTCTATGTGTATAGGAAAAATGCAATGGCAGTTTACATTGCGCTTGTAATAAGTTCAGGCTTCAACTGGGATTCAATCATTGCCAAATATAATTTTGATCATGCCGGAAAATCATTTTTACATTTGAACTTTATGGCCAGATTGTCATTCAAGACTCTACCACTGCAGGATAAAAGTCTGGAAGAACTGAATAAAATAGATTCTGTACAAAAGGCAAAATTCCCCTTTGAAAAAAGCTATATCAGTCCCGAATTTTATCATGAACGAATACAGCTCCGCAAGGCTCATTTCAAGGCTGACTGGGAGAAAAATGACTTTCTTTCGTGGAATCTGCCGGAATATCTTGCTTACAAGGAACTATTTATCAAAGAATAATTTTTAAAAGGACTGCTTGCTGATTGATGATTATTTTACATTTGTCTTGAATGTGAAATAAGGATTTCTCATTTGGCTTCCACAAATCAGTCCTTATGAAAGAATACGAAGACAATCCAAGGAGCATTAAATACCATGTCAAACAATATCTTCTCAGACACAAAAACCGGTTCAGTGATAAAATTGTCATCGACCTTCCGGCAGGGAATGGAGTTACTTCGAATATATTAAAAAATATTGGCGCCCATCCTTTGGCCTTTGACTTATTTCCTGAGTACTTTAAAGTAGAAGGTATCAAATGCGAAAGGGCAAATGTTCTCGACAAAATTCCATGCGCATCTAAAGTGGCAGACTATGTGATTTGTCAGGAAGGAATCGAACACTTCACCGACCAGTTTAAAGCACTGCGTGAATTTAACCGTGTATTAAAACTAAATGGATCTTTGATTATCACAACACCGAATTATTCTAACCTGCGCGCCCGCTTAAGCTATTTTCTCTCTGAAAGTGAGCGATTCAATTCAATTATGCCTCCAAATGAAATTGACTCCATCTGGATGAATGATCAAAATATCAGTGGTGAGATCTATTTTGGACATGTTTTTCTAACAGGAATTCAAAAGCTGAGAGTTTTAGCAAAATTATCCGGATTTAAAATAAAACACATACAATTCACACGACTAAAGACAACTTCACTATTGATCTTTATATTTACATATCCCTTTATTGTTCTTTCCAGCCTTGTCAGCTATTTGAAAAATGTAAATAAAGATAAAGGCTATGATAAACAATATCAGAAAGAGGTTTATCTGGAAATATTCAAACTGAATATAAACCCAAATATTTTACTTGACGGGCACCTATTCGTGGAATTTGAAAAAGTAAATGATCATGAAAAGGTGATGAATGATTTAAAAAGTGTACATAAAGAATTTGGTACAACTTAAATTTCCAATCTTTATATAATTTAATTAATTTTCCAATGCATGAATTATTCCAAAAGAAAACTTATTTGGGCACTCTACATCACAGGAATGTTGATCACCATAAATACTATGTACTTCAACCAGAGTTTTTGGCTGATTAAACTGGGCATTAGCTCAAGCATCATGCTCATTGCAATCATGATCATTCTCAAAGATGTTTGGAATAGCTCTACAGAGAATAAATGGCCATGGACATTATTCCTTTTCTTTATGGGAGGAATAGCCATTCCAATATATATGCTGAATAGAAAAGAGCAAGTTACAGACTGAATCTCTAATCCACCTATGCATAACGACGAGATCATTAGACATTTTTATACCTCATTTGCTCAAGGAGATGCAAAAGGAATGACCGATTGTTATGATTCAAATATTATTTTTATTGATCCGGTTTTCGGTGAATTAAAGAGCGAGGCTGCATTCGATATGTGGCGAATGCTTTTAAAAAAAAGTGATGGAAATTTAAAAATTCTCTTCAGCAATATTGAAGCCGACAATAAATCAGGAGTCGCAGACTGGACTGCTGAATATATTTTTTCAAAAACAGGGCGAAATGTCCTCAACAGAATCCATGCGAAATTTGAATTTCAAAACGGCAAGATCATACGTCATGAAGACCATTTTAATCTCTGGAACTGGTCAAAACAAGCCTTTGGATGGAAAGGACTATTGTTCGGATGGACACCTTTTATGAAGATGGGAATACGAAGAATAGCCAGAAAAGGTCTGGAGAAGTTTAGAAACTCGCAGCAATAAATTCTTCTATTATATTTAGGATGAACAAGGAAATATTCACGAAGCCGAATGAGCAGATTTAAACCACTCAAATTTTCAAAGAGAATTTAAAATAGAATCAGTACCTTCGTCAATACTGCACAGAGTTCTGCACTATTTTGGTAGAATAATCATGAATAGATGAAAAACCCAAAATACTTTCTTCTTACCCTTCTAATTCTTCCTCTGTTCAACTTAGCTCAGGTTGATACAGTACTTTTTAGCGAAAAGGCAACCCATTTATTTCCGGCATTTCCATACAAAACATCGTATACATCCATCATCGACAGGAGAGGTATAGATTTTTTATACTCTGCCAATATGGAATTCGGGTTAGGAATCTATGATATTGCCGACACAAGCCAAATAGTACCGGTTCTGAATATTCCAATTGCTGATTTCGACAGTCTGGATGTATCTAATATCAAACAAAGAAACAATTCACTCTTTGCAGGTATAGGAGACTTTCAGGTAAACACGAACAGAGCAAGCGGATTGGCAATTCTTGATATTAGCAATCCGGCCTCGCCAATATTTAAAGATATCTGGGACACAGTTGCATTTACACATGGGGTTTCTCACATTTTGATTGAAGGAGACTATGCCTATCTCTCCATCATGACTGATGGAATAATCATTTTGGATATCTCTGATGAAAATAATATACAATTTGTTTCATATCTCCAACTAGATCTTAACTTTCCTTCTCCGTCTTCAAATGCACACAACTCAAGAGGGCTGAAGATCCGTAACGATACATTGTATGTCTGTTTTGATCGCGGAGGACTCAGACTTGTGGATGTTTCAGATAAATATTCCCCACAAGAAATTTATAAATACATCAACATAAATTTAAACTCCACCGCAGCTGCAGCTTATAATGATGTATTCTTGATTGATAATTATGCTTTCATGAGCGTAGATTATTGCGGCCTGGAAATAGTTGATATTGGTTCTATTCCATTCACGAACGTACAATGGTATAACCCCTGGGGATGCAATACCGTTAACTGGAGTGGCGCTGACTTACATTTTAACGAATTAAAAACAAGCAACAACGACAGCTTACTCTTTGTAAGTGCAGGCCAGTCAGAAGTGTTTTTATTTGACGTAAGCAGCCCTTCCAATACAGTTTTAAAAGGAGCCATGGCAAACCCCAATGATTCAGTTGCCACCTACGGGCTGGATGTTTACGGTGAAAAAGTTTCATTATCATTGGTAAATACACCATTTCATGTCCCACCATTTACACCTTTTTTCGGAAGACCCGGCGGTTTAAAATTGCTAAGCTATTCAGTTCTAAACGGAACAGGAATTAATTCACGTACATCTGAATTAAATAATTTAACGGTCTACCCTAACCCTGTCCGGAAGAATTTATTTATAGAATCAGAAAATTCTATCAAAGAAGTAAATCTACTTGATCTGTTCGGAAGACTCCTGTATTCGGGCACACAGGCCGGTGAAAATAAAAGTGCCGAGTTAAATTTTAGTAACTATCCTTCCGGAACTTATTTTCTGAGGATCCATACAAAGAAAGGGATCCAAAGCCGAAGAATATTTGTCCAGAATTGATTTATTTCGAAATGCTATTTATCTTAAGACTAAATAGCCAATAAGTTATTTTATTATATAAAAATTGACTAACTTCAGAAACACAATCAGAAAATCTTAACATTATGGTAAAAATCGAAAGAGACGAAAAAAATTTCGTATTCGAAGTACAAGGTCTTCATAAATTATGGGCACTAAAAAGCAGGCTGACAATTCCGATAGAGAATGTAATTAAGGCATATCCCAATAAAGAAAGCCTGAATTGGTTTCTGGGATTACGTATGCCCGGAACTCACATCCCCGGATTGATCACAGCCGGAACTTACCTTGTAAGAGACGGAGTAATTTTCTGCGATGTGTCCAACCATGCAAACAGCATTGTAGTTGAATTGCAAGATGAACATTACAGCAAATTATTTATCGAAGTAGAGAACCTGGAAGAGTCACTGGCAATTTTATCAGGTCAGAAGCAAGCTTCAGGAGAAGCTGTTAAATGAAAAGGTCATTATAGATTTCTCTGTTCACCTATCGTTTGCGTAAAAATTTATTGAACAAGAACGATCTGATCTGAGCAGATAAAAAAAAATGTCTTTTTCCTTTTCTATCTGATCCTATTTGTCTGGGCGCAAATAAATCTATTTTTTATCGCCAGACGATTTTGATTTTAGATAACCTCTGCAACGACGAATGTACTTCCTCCTATGTAGACTAAATCTTCCTTTTTCGCAGATCCTATTGCGGCCATATATGCCAACTGTACTGAACCGTACTCTTCTCCTGTGAGCTGATAGTCCATTGCAAGACGACGAAGTTCACCTGCCGGCAATGCACGTGGAATATTTGCTTTACAAAAATAATAGATCGCCTCTTTAGGCAACATTGCAAGGATATTACTAATGTCTTTATCATTCACAAGTCCAAGAACAAAATGTATTTTTTCTGCATTCTGTTTTTGTAATTGATCAAGAACTGATTTCAATCCTGCTACATTATGAGCAGTATCAGCAACAACCGGGGGAGACTCATTCAATATTTGCCATCGCCCTCTTAAGGCAGTCAGGGCACCGACATTAGACAGTCCCGTCCTTACATTTGATTCTGTGATATGATAGCCTTTTCGAGATAAAACATTTACCGCTTGCAAAACAGGGAGAATATTTTTCTTCTGGTACTCACCTAAAAGATCAATCAGCAAGTTCTTATATTTCTCCTGACCCATAAAAGCAATGTCCAGATTTTGATATTTACCCGGGGAAAAAGTCTCATTGCTAATGCCGGCTTCGTGAAAGCTCTCGGAATCTTTTACCTGCCAAATCAGTGGCGCAAAATAAATGGGACTTTTTAATTCATCTGCTTTATTAGTGAATACATGTGCAATTTCCTCCTGTACTTCCCCTATGATTACAGGTATTTCAGACTTGATGATTCCTGCTTTTTCGCCTGCAATCTTCTCAAGTGTGTCACCTAAAAACTGCATATGATCGAAGCCGATATTCGTGATCAGGGATAATTCAGGCCTGACTACATTGGTACTATCAAGTCGTCCGCCCATTCCGGTTTCCAGAATTGCAATTTCAACTTGCTCCTTTGCAAAATAATGGAATGCAAGAGAAGTAGTCCATTCGAAAAAAGATGGCCTTATGTTATTAAAGTCATTCTTGTAATGTTCGACAAAAAGTACAACTTCTTGTTCTGGAATCATTTCACCATTAATCCTGATTCGTTCCCGAAAATCTTTTAAGTGAGGCGAAGTAAACAATCCGGTTTTGTATCCGGCAGATTGCAGCACGGCAGCCAGCATAGAAGATACTGATCCTTTCCCATTGGTACCTGCAATGTGAACAGAGCGAAATCGATTCTCCGGATGGCCCAACAATTCACACAATGCAAGAGTGTTTGAAAGATCGGCCTTATAAGCAGCAGCCCCGATGCGTTGAAACATCGGAAGTTGAGTATAAAGATATTCCAGAGTTTCCTGATAAGTCATTCAGGATAAAAGTAGAAAACTAAATCGTTGAGATGTCCAAATCTTGAACAATAATATAATATCTGAAAACTCTCTCAGAGATAAGGCTTTGCATTATTGTACCAAAAAGATGAAGCTGATAGTTCCCTTTTGGATATCAGCACCATCAGGACTAGGATTGAATTTTGCTTTCATAGCAGCATCTTTTGCCAGACGCATTAAATATGCTGAAGTAGTTGTTGACCCACGACCACCCGGAATGGCGGCAACAACATTACCGTCCTTATCAACGGTGATATCTACAACAACTTTCCCTGTTTCCTGAGATCTGTCATTGATCTGAGGTGTGCGGACCATTTTTCTTCCAGAGAGTGAAAATGAGACTCCTTTCCCACTTCCGCTTCCGTCGCCTGTTCCATCGCCTTGTCCTACACCACTACCGTTACCGTTCTTTCCCGTGTACTTTGAATTCGGGTCTCCCAGAGGATCTCCCTGATCACCTTCACCTGTACCGGTTCCCTGAGATTTACTATTATTATTCTTTCCCTGATAGAGGGCTTTTGTATTTACAGTTCTCACAGGCTCTACAGCCTTTTTCTCAACTTTTGGCGAGTGAACAGGAGTGGTCACAGGTTTGACTACATCTTTCTTAACATCCTTTTTCTCTTTGACAATAGGAGACTCTTCCAAATCCTGTGTTGCATAATTCTCTTCCTGCTGAGTTTGTGGTTGAACAGCGGTAACAGAAGGATTAACAGTTGTATTTTCAGAGACAGGTTGAATAAGTCCACCGGCCTCATCCAAATAGCCAATATTCACGATCACACCGCCACTACCACCTGCTTCAGGAAACGGTGGTATAGTAGTTTTCATGACAGTAAAGAGCAGCACAAGAAATATAAATGCATGCACAAGTACCGACAGGATAATAGAGCGGGAACGGATTGTTTCGTCCATGATATTAAATAAACCTCTCCTTCAAGGCTACTGTTTAGAGGTTTGAGTAGCAAGCACCATTTTTATTTTCAATCTATTTCCTATATCGAGGAGGTCTACAAGATTTTGCACTTGAATAGTCTTGTCAACCTTGAGCAGAACAGCCGGGTCTGTCTGACCTTGTATTTGTGCTCTTAATGCTTCTTCAAGCATTTCAGAGGGAATAGGTGTTGTGTTGATGGCATATTGAAGATCTGCATCTACAGAAACAGTTATTGGGTGCTTCACAGACTGAGAACTGCTACTAGCACTAGGCAACAATAGCTTAAGCACATTAGGCGTAGCCAGCGTAGATGTAATAAGGAAAAACAACAGCAGGAAAAACATGATGTCATTCAATGATCCCGTGAACACTTCACCTACCACTCTTGTCCTTCTTTTCAGATTCATCTTTTAGTTCTTTATTATTTATGGATGAATATTATTAACTCTTTACCGGTTCTTCTAGTACATCGATAAATTCCACGGCATTAATTTCCATTTTATGGATAATTCTGTCTATCATGTGAACCAGATAATGATAACAAGCATAGGCAACCATACCGACCAACAATCCGGCAGCGCTGGAGATCATCTTAACATATAATCCACCTGAGATTGTATTGATCTCAAGACTATTTTGTAAGGCAATCATGTAGAAAATCTTGATAACTCCGAAAATTGTACCAAGGAATCCGAACATCGGTGCTATGGCTGCTATTACTCCAAGAATATTGATATTCTTCTCCATCTTGTAGATTTCGAGTTTACCGACATTCTCTATAGCTCCTTCGATATCTTTTACAGGCTTACCGAGACGCATCAAGCCTTTTTCTATCATTCTTGCAACCGGTGAATTTGAGTTTTTACAAAGTGATTTTGCTGCATCTACGTTACCACTGTGCACATGATCCCGGATCTGGTGCATGAAATTCATGTCGATCTTTGAGAAACGACGGATCGTAAACAATCTTTCAAAGAAAATATACAAAGCCATAATCGACAATATCGCAATGGGAATCAGGATTGGCCCACCTTTCTCTGCCATGTCCCATAAAGAGATGCTTTGTTCTGCGGGTTGCGTCAGCGAATTCGCAGCATTGAAGATTGTATCAGCTGCATTAGCGCCGGGCTGAGTAATTTGAAGAATGAATGCTTTCATCATGAATTGAAATCTTTAGGTAACATGCAAAGTTACCGGGTCACAGGGTTGAACTGAGTATGCACAAGGCTACTTTTTAACAATGATTTGTTAGTCAAAACGCTTCGGCACCCTGAATATTGTAAGCTTTTTATGGAGTGTTTAAACTGTAAGAACAGATGCAAGATGAATACGCTTTCCATAAAGCTGATGAAATTATTTTGAAATAATAGATATCGTTTACATCAAATGTCGCTGAAAGCCATACCTTTGTCGATATTTATTATCTTTCCCCGGATTTCTCTTAAGAACTATGAAACTGAAGAATTATATATTTTCTCTGCTCTTCCTTCTTGGCATCATCAGGAGTATTGAGACGAATGCGCAACTGAAGGTGTTTTTCCCATCCAAAGACGAACTTATGATGACGGCAGACTGGTATCCTGTTAGTTCAAGCATGCCTGTGATTTTGCTTTGCCATCAAAATGGCTTTAGTCGAGGAGAATACAATGAAACTGCATTACGATTGAACAAATTCGGATTTAACTGCCTTGCTATTGATCAAAGAGTAGGTAAAGAAGTGAATGGTGTCAGAAATGAAACAGCGCTGGAAGCAGCAGAGAAAAAAGCGGAACCAACATTTGAAGAAGCTGAGCAAGACATCCTTGCTGCATTAGACTACCTTCAAACACAATATAAGCAGAAAATAATCATACTTGGAAGCTCATATTC
>DAOQWA010000053.1:0-22825 GCA_035341855.1 Bacteroidia bacterium | reverse complement strand
TGAATAAGATTTTCTGTTATCTTTACAAAAAGAGCCCCATGAAAACAAAAGCTTTTCTCTCATGGTTGTTTGCCGGGTCTATTATTCTGGCATTCTGGTCTTGCAGTAAGACTGAATATTTCAAGTCCGAAAGCAAAGTAAATGAACAGCTCAAAGGCAGTTGGACTCTACTCCCTATTCCACGCACTGCTCACAAAGAAACCTGGACATTTAACGAAGGTACCGTCTACAGACACAAAGCCACAAGCTACGATACTGAACCAGTCCCTTATGACACTGGTACGTATACCGTTCATACCAGCCTTTTAAAAGTGGAGATCAAAATTGATAACTTCCGGGTTCTTCTTGATGAACTGAACGGAAAATGGCAAGTGGTGACCCTGAACGACCAATTTCTTGTGATGGCCACAGATCATGACGGGTCAACGGGAATATTACAGCGTGAATTTGAAAAAAGAAAATAATAAACTCTCTCTCGTGGAGCAATAATAAAAAAAGCATCTTTTAAAAGATGCTTTTTTTTATTTCTGTTTTTCATCAAAAGATATTTTCTAATTTCATAGCCCTAACAAATTTTATGTCAAAAGTTAAAACTTCTTTCTTCTGTCAGAATTGTGGTGTACAATCACCAAAATGGGTTGGAAAATGTCCTTCTTGCAGCCAGTGGAATACATTTGTTGAAGAAATTGTTTCCAAAGAAGAAAAGCTCATTTGGAAAAAATCTGCCAACAAAAAAGAAAAAGTATCCAAGCCTACATTACTACAGGAGATCTCCGAAAGCATAGAAAGCAGGATCGTGATCCCCGATAAAGAACTTCACCGTGTACTGGGCGGCGGAATGGTTCCGGGATCACTCGTACTAATGGGAGGAGAACCGGGAATAGGTAAATCGACATTGCTGCTTCAAGTTGCACTGCAGCTCAAAAATAAAAAAGTCTTATATGTAAGCGGTGAAGAAAGTGAACTGCAAATAAAAATGCGCGCTGACCGACTGCAGTTGAAAAACGAAAATTTCTTTATCCTTACTGAAACTTCACTGGAAAATATTTTTCATCAGGTTTCGGAATTAGTTCCTGACCTCCTCGTGATCGATTCAATTCAAACCATATTCACGAATAAAATTGAATCTTCACCCGGAAGTGTTTCACAAATCAGAGAAAGTACAGCCGAATTATTACGGTTTGCAAAAGAGTCCTCCACACCTGTCTTTCTAATCGGACATATCACAAAAGACGGTATGATCGCCGGACCAAAAATTCTGGAACATATGGTTGATACCGTTCTTCAATTTGAAGGAGACCGTCATCATGTATATCGTGTTTTGCGTGCCATTAAAAATCGTTTTGGGTCAACAGCTGAGATTGGCATTTATGAAATGCAAGGTGCCGGCTTAAGAGAAGTCAGCAATCCTTCTGAAATTCTCATAGCACAAAGAGAGGAAATTCTAAGTGGCGTTGCAATTGCAGCTACAATGGAAGGTGTTCGACCACTGCTCATAGAAACTCAAGCCCTCGTAAGTACTGCTGTATATGGTACTCCACAAAGATCATCTACCGGCTTTGATCTTAGAAGGCTGAGCATGCTCCTTGCAGTTCTCGAAAAACGCTGCGGTTTCAAACTTGGTGCTAAAGACGTTTTTCTAAATATTGCCGGTGGAATAAAAGTAGAAGACCCGGCTATTGACCTGGCTGTTATTTGTGCCGTGCTTTCTTCAAATGAAGATATCGGAATAAATCCTAAGATCACCTTCGCTGCTGAGGTAGGCTTGAGCGGTGAGATCCGTCCAGTTACCAGGATAGAAAACCGAATTAGTGAAGCTGAGAAAATGGGGTTTAGTCAAATCGTTCTCAGCAAGTACAACCTCAAAGGACTTGACAAGACAAGATTCAATAAAATTGAAATACTTGCTGTTTCAAAAGTTGAAGAAGTATTCTCAATGTTATTCGGTTGATCTATTGAACAACAAGAGACTTGCTCAGAAATCCTTTCTCCGACAGATATTGAATCTGATAAGTTCCTGAAGCGATTCCTTCAAGATCTAATCTGATTGCGGTTACATTTTTTTCTACAGGAACCTCCCTCAAAATTCTTCCTGAAATATCTATGAGCCTGATTTCACTGTCAGCAGTTTGTCCTGTCAATTGCAAATTACAATAGCTACGCGCCGGATTTGGATAAAGGTCTATACTTAGAGTGCCATTTATCTTTTTGATTCCGGTTGCCTGAATAATCGTAATCGTATCACTTCCGGAACAGTTGTTATGATCTGTTACCGTGACAAAATATGTTCCGGGGTTCTGAACCGTAAGTGTTGACAATGTACTGGCATCAGACCAGGTATATGAAACAAATCCTTGTCCGGGATCAAGGACCATCGACAAACCACTTGCAAGCATAGTATCAATTCCAAGATTGGGCTGCGGAAGATCATGTATGCGTACATTCAATGCTACATAATCGCTGGGACAAAGTATTCCTGCCCTGACATAATAAGTTTGATCAGTCGTAATGAACGGACTCTGAAATGAATTTCCGGTTGCCAGCAAAGTTCCGCCTGGTAGATCATACCATGATACAAGATCACTCGAAGCAGCATTCAAGAGCATGGATGCAGCTCCGCAATTTTCTATATCATTTACTATTGGTTGGGCTGAAATCGGATCAATATAAGCTTGTACAGCTACGAAGGCACTCGGACAACTCACGCCCGCCTGAACAAAGAAGGTTGTAGTTTGCCGGAGTACCGGTATGTTGAAAATATTTCCTGTAGCAATAGGATTAGAATTTACACCATCATACCAATTCAGAACACCTGATGAGGACACATTGAACAAAATGCTTCCTTCACCGCAACGGTGCACATCGCTAACCACGGGATCTGGAGAAATGTTCTCAATAATGGCATGAACAGCGATCAGATCGCTTGGGCAAGTAGTACCGGCCTGAACGAAATAAGTAGTGCTTTGTGCCAGGACAGGAGTTTGGAAGCTGTTGCCCCTTGCAATTAAACCGGAACCGGGAGCAGAATACCAATTAATTGTATCTGTTGCAGATGCTGTAAGTATCAATGATCCCGGACCACAACGTTCGTCATCATTCACCAAAGGATTGTCAGATACATCATCAATAAATATTTCTATTGCAACACGATTACTTGGACAATCATCTCCGGCCTCGACATAATAAATGCTATGTTGATTAATAGAAGGAGTAGTAAATGAAGCACCTGAGTAAATTAAATTTCCTAAAGGTCCATCATACCAGTGTAATGGATCATTTGATGAAGCCGTTAGAGTAACACTACCCGGGCCACAACGATGTTGATCTGTAACAATCGGATCAGGAGAAATTGAACTGATCACTGCCTGAATTGGTATTCTACTGCTAGGACAAATATCGCCTGCCTGAACAAAGTACGTAGATGTCTGATTAATAAAAGGAGTAGTATATGAATTTCCAGTATGTAGTAAATTACCGGAGCTTGATGCATCATACCAATAAAGCACTGATGTATCTGCAACTGTCAGGTGGACTGAATCCGGACCACAATTAATTACATTCGAAACTATCGGGTCGGAATGTTGAGCCAGTATATTAGCATGGACTGCAACCCGTGAAGAAGGGCATTGATCTCCCGCCTCCACGTAAAATACCTCAGACTGTTGCAATGAAATTATGGTCAAGCTGTTTCCATTTGACAACAAAGTACCGGCAGCAGGGCTATCATACCATCGAATAGAACCGGTACCGCTGGCGAGCAAGGTGATATCACCAGCCCCGCATCTGTCTACATCCTGAGTCTGAGGAATGGAATTTACAGGATTGATGATTGCATCCACTGCCTGACGAGGACCGGCACATGAACCTGTGGCACCTACATAATAAGTTTTGCTTTGCTGAAGCACCGGCGTGTTGAAGGTTGAGCCGGTATAGATGGCAGAACCACCTGTCTGGACATCGTACCATTTTAGCGATGAAGTACCTGTAGCAGTCAACTGAACTGAACCGGAGCCACATCGTTGAGCTGGCGTGCTTGAAGTCACCTGCTCAATTGGGGACACAGTCACTTGCAAGGTATCAGAGATTGAAGAACATCCGTTGTTCGATACTAAAACCTGATATGCACCATTTGAATTGATCGTCAAAGATGCAGACAATGCATTCTGAATATCTACAAAATCTTTTTTCCACTGAAAGCTCGCTCCTGAAGATGCAGATGCCTGCAAGGTCACACTATCTCCCTGACAAATTGAAAGGGCTCCTGATGTAGAAATTGCCAAAGATGGTGGTGAATATGGCCCTCCGGGAGAACCACCAAGACAACCTTTGAACCAGTTAGTGCCAATATTAGGATCGTTCAATATATTTTTTCGTTCCAGAGTATACCCTTGCCCGTCTGCCTCAACCGGCCAGGGTGCCTGATCCTGATAGTAGACCAAGCAAATCATAGAATCCTTGTGATTGAACAATCGAAGGTTTTCACCACCATTTGAAAAATCAAAACCATAGTCACCAATGACATTGGTTACACTTGGAAATCGTTCCGAAAATTTTTCAAGATCCGATGCAAGAACAATATATGCACCTGCTCCAAGTACCGTGCCTGTAGGGAAACTAAACGAATGTTGATCGTCTTCATCCTTGAACTTCCACCCTGACATATCAAGTTCATAAGCAGCATTGTTTTTGAACTCGATCCAGTCACCGGCTTCAGCAGTGTTGCTGCTATTATAATTTATTTCAGTAATGATAACATTGGCTGCCTGGGATGAACCTGAGAAATATGCAGTGATCACATCATTACTTGTAAAATTGATGGTAGCACTCTTGTTATAGTTATTCGGATTGATCACAACATTCGACCGCCAGTGATCAAAAGAATATCCCGGATTTGGAATCGCTGTAATAGTTACAGGATTTCCATTGAAATACACCCCTGACCATGGAAGTGTACCGGGAGTTATGGTACTGATTTGTATTCTTCCAGCCCCTGCCGGCTGTGCCTGAAGCGTTAGAGTCACTTGTCCGTTTAATCCGAATTCATTTTGTACTATGTTTCTTGCATTTGCAGGTCTCTGATTCACAAAGGTTATCATGCTGTTCATCTTGGACACCCAGGTCGCTGAATCGCTACCCCATGCCTCCCATTGATAATGCATGTCATGCTTAATTGAATCACGAAACAGATTGATCATAGCTTCAATATTTGAAGGCAAGAAAGTCGTATTCATGAGATCGGCATAGCGATTTATGAAATATCGTTTATAAGTAGTGTTATTCGTTAGCACCTTGAACAGATCCGAATTATAATTGTGCGGAGAAGCATTTCTGGCAACCGATAGCATGTTCTTGCTAACAGTACCACTGTATCCTAATCCAAAATCCAGATCATAGATCAGATATCTAAACTTTCCACCTTCTTTTCTCGGTCTCCATAACTTTAAGTTATTGTTACTGCCACCCATCCAGTCATCATTCGGATAATAGGTTTCAGCAATAAAATAATCAACCATATTCTCCAGATCCATCATGGAAGCCATTGTATTATAAAAATCAGGATTTGATGGCGAAGTATTCATAGCATAATTATGCATTGCCATAAAGGCCGAATCACTACCCTTTTTTACTTCTATGCCATTGTAGAAATAACTTTCCTTCAATAAATCTACTTCATCTTTATCATATCCATAGTTGCTTTCTATCCAATGATGATCATCGTTCTCCCGTACATAATAAACTCCCCAATTCTGACCATTAATAAAAACCAGGCAGGGTTCATAGGCAAGGAAATCACAATTTGTTCCTTTCAACAGTCTATTCATTAAAGGATCTCGCATCTTACACTGGTTGCGATCATTGCCTGTTGTGTGTAAGATGAAATCGTCCCATTTCGTCAACCAGGGTTTTACGGATTCTTCTAAAGGATAATTTAATTTCGACTGACCATACTTGTCACCCAGCATGATCTCTAAACTTTTCTGAGGTGCACTACGTGACCAACCTCCTGTTATCTTCATTCCTGAATTAAATCGGAAAGCACGGTACTTTGATCGGTCGAAATATTCTACAGTAATTGGCTTCTCCCAGTCCTGCCAGAAATTTGCTCCCCAATATGGATTGCTTGTTCCTGCATTTGGCCCTTTTTCAAAAATACCGGTATTGTAGTCCCACAAATTTTTAGGGTCAGTCGTTAGTGAAAATACAGGAAGCTTAGTATTCTCTCCAATAAAATAGGTATTAGTAACAGCAGGAGATGGAATAGCATCTGATGCAAACACCGCAGCTCTCACAGTGAGAGTCGTATCCATTCTTATAGGAGTACTATACACAGAGGAGTTGCTTTTCACATCGCTTCCATCGATCGTATATCGTATCTGCCCACCGGGATATGAAGTAGAAAGCGACAACGTTTGTCCTGTTGAATAAAAACCACCGCCAATCGAAAAGACAGGGTTACTTGTATATCCCGAGGCACATGTTGAAGAATTATTACTTGATCCGGGTGAGGCTGAAGCAAAGAAACACCAATTTGAACTCCCGTCAGGTCTGCGACCTATTGAATTATCAGATTCAAGGGCGCCGGAATTTTTTTGATCGATGACTAAACCGGCAGGATTAACCAAATAAATAGTCTCACCTGTACGGCTGATCTTGAAGGGAGCATGTAAATACTGTGGTCCCTGACTAACAAAGAAAGAAGGTAGGGGTCCAAAATAATTCACATCATCAGACATCAGAAAACTAAGCCATGGTCTGCATGTAATATCAATATTTGATGAAGTTAAATTGTGTACTTCTATTGCAAGAACATTTGTACCCGGCTTGATAGCATTTCTCAATATGTTTTTACTTACATAAAATGAATCAGGGCTCCCACCCTGATACATTAGCGCTTCATGTCCTGATGATGCTACCGCATTCCAGGCAGGCCGCGTACCGGCCGTACCGATATTTGCACGACCAATTTCAACACCATTGAGATATGCAACAAATGCATCATCATAGTCTATTTGAAGTATAGCAGCCATTAACTTTGATGTATCAGAAACAGAGAATGTTTTTCTGGAATAAATTGATATGCAAGTTGAAACCACTGTTCCATCATCACCATCACTAAAACCTATTCCACCTGTCCCTGAAGACCAGTTGCCATTAAAAGAAAGATTTCTCCAATTTGTATCCGGCGGCGCACTTGTATTTGCTCTGTAATCCCACACATCAGATGCATTGATAGCAGTAGCCCAGTGCGAGCTCACATTTGTAACTGTAGAGTCAGAAGCAAAAACCAGAAGATGAGATTGTGCCGGAATACTGATGTCAGGAAACTTGAAAAGAAATGGTTTACCCGCATCATCGCTTAATCCGAAATCCTTTAAGCTGACAGCAGTCGAACCTGCATTATACAATTCTACCCAATCATCAAATTCCCCAAACTGATCAGAAATTGTTGTGATGTTTGATGCTTGAATTTCATTGATAAGTACTTGTGATCTTACTATATTCACTTGAGAGATCAAGCAAGCGAAAAGGATAAAAACTGTCCGGAAAAATTGATTTTCAATTTCAAATTGTGTGCGGGCCATACCTGATTATAGAATGTTTAGAGAGAGTATAAAATGCTCCTCAAACATGCCGTTTTCAATCTATCTTGACGAAAGGCATTGATTTCTCCGTAAAACATCCTAATTAACGGGTAAACGTCTAAAATTAAAACCAAAATAATTACCTGTTTTTTGTACAAAAACGAGCTTTTGACGGCTGATCAAATTCCAACTCCTACAAAATTATAATTCAATATCGAATGTTTCGAAGGTCAAAATTTCCCGGTTTGAGGAGTTGTCAGGCGGGGACTTTTAATAATTACCTTCCTTTGCGCTAATCAATTAACTAACTTACATCTCAGAATTTCCTTTCAATGAATACAAGTGAATCGCAAAAGAACAATTCATTCACGCGCGAACATGTGGATGAAGTACTAAATTCTCTATCTTCTCACATTGCCATAATTAATGAATGTGGCGTAATTGTCTCCGTCAACAATACATGGAAAAACTACACTAAAATAAACGGAATCAATGAACCAAATTTTGGTATCGGAATTTTATACACTGAATATTCTTCAAAAGCTAAGGGAATCTCAATTGAATATAAAGATCGACTTTCCAATGCAATCAAAGAAGTATTAGAGGGAAAAATGAATCACTTTAGAATGGTTTATCCGATTCACGCTTACGCTGAAGAGCAATGGTATAAAGTGGTAGTTACTCCGCTTAAAAGTGCAACAATTAATGGGGCAGTCATTAGTCACAGAGACATCAGCGATATTGTCCGGATGAGTGAAAAATTACAAAGAAGTGAAGAAAGCTATCAGTACCTCTTTGAACAGGCCTCTGATGGTATTTTCATTTCAGATCAGAATTTAAAATTTCTGGAAGTAAACAATACAGCCAGTGTCCAGCTTGGTTATTCAAAAGAAGAGTTACTTAGCATGTCCATTCCTCAACTCTTCCAATCTGACTATCTATATAATGACCCTCTAAAAATTTCTGAATTGCAAATGGGTCAACATATTATAAAAGAAAGGACATTTAAAAGAAAGGATGGAACATTCCTTGATGTTGAGATTAATTCTAAGCAACTTCCAAACGGAAATTTCCTAAGTATCTCAAGAGACCTTTCAGAAAGGAGACAGAGTGAAATGCTTCTTGCAAATAAGGAAAATTACATACGAACCGTTCTTGACAGCGATCCTGAATGTATAAAACTTCTCACCTATCAAGGAATATGTTTGGAGATGAATCTGGCCGGGCTAAAAATAGTTGAAGCTGTTACTGCTGATCAGGTAATCGGGAAACAGATCATGAATCTGATAGATGAGCCGTTCAAAGAAAACGCTTTCAATGTTCTCAAAAAAGTATTTGCCGGAATTTCCGGGCAAATTGAATACAGACTAACAACATTTAACGGCGTCAAAAAATGGATGGAAGCGAATGCAGTTCCTTTCAAAAATGCGACCGGAGAAATTGAATCATGCTTATGGATCAGCAGAGACATTACGGACCGGGTAAAAGATAGAGAAGCATTACAAAAATCTCATACTCGTTTGAAGAAAAATTTTACTAAAATTCAGAATATTATTGAAAAAGAAAGAAAAGAAATTTCCCGGGAATTACATGATGAACTCGGTCAAAAGTTGACAGCTTTAAATTTTGACCTTGCCTGGTTACAAAAACGACTTAGCCCAAAAGAAAAAGAAGAGAAGGCATTAATGGTTGAAATGACATCCCTGGTTGATTCATTAATGTTCACAGTTCAAAATATTTCAAAAAGTCTAAGACCGCCCTTGCTGGAATATTTTAATTTAGCAGACGCCGTTGATTGGCTGGTTTCTGATTTTCAGAAACGAACAAAAATAAAATGCGAAGTCTCCATAGATGTTGGCAAATCAGATTTTACAGAAGATTTAAAGGTTAC
The DNA here is from genome assembly GCA_035341855.1 of Bacteroidia bacterium. Lineage (GTDB taxonomy): Bacteria > Bacteroidota > Bacteroidia > AKYH767-A > 2013-40CM-41-45 > QQVM01. Next base: position 13,351 of record DAOQWA010000053.1, on the reverse strand, counting down.
CATATTCAGAATATTACAGGAATCACTCACAAATATAATCAGGCATGCAAATGCAGAACTGGTGAAGATTAAGTTGGCTCTGATTGACGGGCAAATAAAATTATTGATCAGTGATGATGGCAAAGGAATTACTGATGACAATATAAATGATCTTAACTCTTTTGGCATTCATGGAATGCAAGAAAGAGTCGAATCGCTAAATGGATCCTTCAAAATTACCGGTGTGCCGGGAAGGGGAACAAAGATTCTGACAGAGATTCCTGTACTAAATGAAAAATAATTATGTAAAAATGAAAATTTTACTTGTCGATGATTTTCCTGTAGTGGTACATGGACTAAAACGACTACTTCTTGAGGAATTTCCGGATGCTGAGATCAAAGAAATCCCCGATAGTAATTCGGTTATAAAGTTCGCAAAAGAAACCGAATGGGATTTGATGATTCTCGATATTCAAATGGAAAGAAAAGATGGCCTTGAAATATTGAGAGAGATAATTACATGGAACAAACACAAGAAAATACTTATGCTTAGTATGTTCTCAGAAGATATTTATGCAATACGCTCAATGAAGTTGGGAGCAAGTGGATATATCACCAAAAGCTCTGCTCCTGAAAAATTAATTAATGCTGTAAAACAAATTCTATCAGGAAAGAAATATATTTCAGAAAGCCTTGCAGAAAAGTTGGCGACAAGAATTAAAGGAAAAGCAGACTTATCATTGCATGAACAATTGTCCGATGGTGAAATGCGGGTACTTTCACATCTGGTAAAAGGTAAAGAAGTCGGCGAGATTGCGAAAGCCTTGTCATTGAGCGTTTCTACAATTTCAACGTATCGTCATCGCATTCTCAAAAAAATGCACATGAAATCGAATTCCGAACTTATCGGATATTCTATTAAGCATGGACTTTTTTAACTATTAAAATATTTGTTGTATTTGGTATTTATTCTCATAAAATGTAAGCAAAGTATTCCTGAGCTTACAGATTAGCAACATTCTTGTTTAGAATTAGTCATTTTTAACAACCGCAGTTTAGGATGTATATGGACAATCGTTTTATGAACTTAAGAATGAACAAATCTCTAATTATACTTTTTATTTGCTCTCTATGCTTTGTGGATCTGCATTCACAATCATGCAATGAAGATTCTGTTGTAACCACCGACTATTCAGGAGGTGAAGATGGAATAGTTGAATTCAATTATATTCGGATTGATACATTTGATATTGTTAACGGAATCCGGACTGCCTGTGAAAAATCCGGTTCTTTTGGTCCTATGGGACCCTTTTCTTGTCTACAGTAACTTTTTACTCGCAGATATCTCCAACTAAAGCATCCGGCGACACTTCAATTTACTCAACACACCCAGGAACAGGATCCGGATATGTGAATGAAAGACGGATTGAAAAAGTATTTGACAGTATATCTGGAAAGGTTTTATTGCGCAAAGAATTCACAGGTAATGGACAATCATGGATACTCAGCAAAAAAAAAGTGCACAACATACTGTTTCTGTACACTGTGCACTGCAAAAAAAAGTTGACCTACTAGGGCTCGAACCTAGACTCTTCTGAACCAAAATCAGACGTGTTGCCAGTTACACCATAGGTCAATTTTGGGACGGCAAAGGTAAATATTTCAATTTGGTTTACAATACAACGAAGCTAATTAGCGCCAAAAAAGCCTTTATTTTATTTACCAGGTTTGCTGAGGCGAGAATGACTAATATTCTCATTACTAATTGCTTTGCTTGCTTGCGATCAGATATATGTCCCAACATTGATCGAGATCATCATTCTGAAGGAAAAAATCTTTGGTGCTAATTCCGGAAGTCTGACTAACACTTTCCTTCAAACGATTCCGCATAAGATTGGTAATCAGGTTGTAAGGTTTTGTAAGTAATCCTGCCGGAAGCCGTTGGTGCAGTTTGAATATATCCCACTTCAAGATCATCCGTACAAATTTTCCATTCTCTGCATAATAACTGTTCACTGATTCATTACCATTCAATCCCTTTAATTCAAAATTGGCTCCAAGAGATTTCAGCTCCTGGTCCATTTCTGAAAATGTATATTCATGTACATGAAAAGGATTTCTTGCAAGCGACTTCTTTGCATTAGGTGTTGTTACCAATAAGCTCCCTCCCGGCTTTAAAACCCTCAGGCACTCCTTCAAGAATTCCTTCCTTTTCTCTATATGTTCAATGAACTGAAATGCAGTGATCACATCAAAAGAAGAATCATCAAATGGAATTGGAGGGATAGCAGCCTGCCGAAAAGACAAGTTCTTTATATCCTTGTAAGTAGCCTTATTACTCTCAACAGTATCATTATCGTAATCAAGGCCGACGATCTCCTGTGCATATCCGGCCATTAAAGCAGTACCATAAGCATTACCACAACCAACATCCAGGACCTTCTTACCTTGAATGAATGCTTGTGCAAATTCATAGGCATATTGACAGCGCTGATAGGTAACATTATTTGCTTCATCGTGATGGGCACGTTCGTGTGTACTCATAAATTCTCAATTATTTCTTGATTTTGATGGATCAAAGGTACATGAAATTGAGGATAGCCTTAGCATCAGAATTGCCAAAAAAAAACCGCCTGAATTGGCGGTTTCTTCACATTAATTAAAAGCCATTGGCTTATACTTTTCACATCTATCTTAATGAGTAATGACCATCCGCGCAGTGCGTACTTCCCGGTCATCAGCTAATAATTTATAAAAATAAACACCCGCAGGCAGGGTTGCAGTTTCCATGCGAAGTGTTGAAATACCGGCTTCTCCGGATACTTGCTTAACCATCTGGCCCGTCAGGTCAAATAACTTAAGTTCGCTATGAGAAATTCCTGCACCTGTAAATTGTGCAGTAAAGTATGTATTTGCCGGATTTGGAAAGATGATATATTCCTCAGTTGAACGGGCAGAAGTAAATGTACTTGTAGTGGCAAGTGGTATCCATGGGCTCATATCAACCGAATATAATTTCGACCCTGCGCCATTATCTTCATCACTAAGGTAAATCTCGTTATTCCCCCAGAAACTGATGGCCTCCTTTTGTGTCCAGCTTCCGCTAATCGTGATCTTTGTATACTGACCACCGAAAAAATTATCGCCGGCAAAATGTCTGAACAAGTGCAGGCGATTATTCGACATGAGGATCATGCTGGTTCCATCCGGACTAATATCTGCAGAGGTGGTCCGGTCATTGGTATAAAAACTATCTACCAATGTAGCAGTATATGTTCCCGGCTCATCCGGTACTGAATACATCTTTGTATATCCTATTGCACCGCCATCTGCTTTGGTAAATAAATAAAGCTTGCCCGCAAAATGAAAAAAGGCCTCTACATCAAAATTCATCCAGAGAGATGGAAAAAGCGTTTGGTCAGGGTAAGTAAAAAAGATCGCCTCGGCAGTCACTGTAGATCCTGAAACACTCGAAGGATGCGTTATACGATATATTTTTAAATCAGTCCTGTCACAAGCATTATTGCCGAAATCTCCTATATACATATAGTTACGATTAGCATCCTGAGCCAAATCCTCCCAATCGTGATTGACTGCTCCCAGAACTTCAACAGTCCGGCTCAATGACCCTGTATTGCTTATCTTATAAAGATTTTCATCACCGTATCCGTCATTATGCGTCCAAAAACTTGAACCTCCTGTATATGCCAGACCGGATGACTCTCTAAGGACACTTGGAAGCGTGCCTCTTACTGATGGCGTAACAGCCAGAACTACTATGGAGCTTGAGCATAAAACTACAAATAAGCTGAAGATGGCTTTGGCGAAAGCCCTACGTAATGTGTTTCCCATGGTTTGTATGTTGCTTTAATTTTCCTCCCCTCGAAGGATTAACTGATAGCAAAATATCGCGCGGCAAATATAAAAGATTCCTAATCACATGATTCTCTTACACTTGTTATGTTCACATTAAGTTCAGATTTGAAAAAATCGAGCTTTTTCATCTATAAGACAAGATTCTTCCGATTTTTCTACGAAATTACAATGGCTCAAAACTCCCCTAACAAATAATAGTTATCAACAATTTGTATTGAATCGACCCAAGATCCGGCTTTGGCACTATTTTCAGAATTTGCTCCGTCCAATGGGAAATTCCTGAAACTTTGTCCCAATTACTTCTAAATACTTTTGGGCAACTGATCAAACATTCTACAAATCAAGCAGTTCAGGTAGCATTTTTTTCTGGTTGGGTAAATCATAAATTCAATCGTGTTACAAGCCCATCCTTTACAAATATTATTGGATTTCATGAGCATTAGAAACCTTAAGCAGATCTTGAAAATCAGATGATTATTTCACTTTTTCCAAAAATGAAAAAACGTGATTATGAGGTCAATTTCAATTATTTCATACCTTCGCAGGCATTCCAATTTTTAGATAAAAATGAATTATCAAAGGATCAACAACCTCATAGGCTGGTTTACATTTCTCATTGCGTCTTATGTCTTTATCAGTACGATAGAACCTACGGGCAGCTTTTGGGATTGTGGTGAGTTTATTGCCACTGCACATAAACTTGAAGTAGGTCACCCTCCGGGTGCTCCACTCTTCTTAATGCTGGCAAGAATTTTCATCCTCTTTGCAGGAGACAATATCACGCAAGTTCCAATAATGGTGAATATCATGTCTGCCCTGATGAGCGCATTTACAGTGCTGTTCCTTTTCTGGACAATTACGGCTCTCGCCAAAAAAATGATCATTGGTAAAGGAGATGTTACTTCTGAAAAGATCCTCGCCATCATGGGTGCAGGTTTTGTAGGTGCTATTGCCTTCACATTTACCGATTCATTTTGGTTCTCTGCCGTTGAAGGAGAAGTTTATGCCAGCTCATCTTTATTCACTGCCATCGTGTTTTGGGCAATATTTAAATGGGAGAATGTAGCTGATCAGCCACATAATTTACGTTGGCTAATCCTTATTGCTTACCTGATGGGCTTGAGTATAGGTGTTCACTTATTGAACCTCCTTACTATTCCGGCTCTTGCATTTGTTTACTATTTCCGTAAATATCCTATCAGCAAAAAAGGAATATTCTACACTGCAGCCTTAAGTGTTGCCATCTTAGGATTTATTCAGTACGGAATCATTGTCGGTGTAATTTCACTGGCTGGTTCATTCGACTTACTCTTCGTAAACACCTTCGGACTGCCATTCGGTTCAGGGATCATCTTCTATGCTTTGTTGATCATCGTCGGAATCATATGGGGACTCAAATACACTAAGAAACATAACCATCCTATCTGGAATACTGCTCTCTTATGCTGCACATTTATTCTTATAGGATATAGCTCATTCGCACAGATCGTTATACGTTCATCAGCAAATCCACCACTTGATGAAAATGATCCTGAAAGTGTGTTTAGTTTCATCTCTTATCTTAAGCGTGAACAGTACGGTGAGCGTCCGCTATTCTATGGCCAGTACTACAATGCCAGAGTCATCGAACAAAAAGAAGGCTCAATGAATTATGCCAAGATTGACGGAGTGGACAAATACGTTGAGGCAGGCAGAAAAGTGACTGCCGTTTATGAACCAAACAAAACGACTGTATTCCCGCGTATGTGGAGCAGCCAGCAGAACCATATCAATGAATATAAGAAATGGGCTGATATCAAAGGTGACAGAACACCGACCTTTGGAGAAAATGTCGGATTTTTCATCCAGTATCAGGTCATTGAAATGTATTGGAGATATTTCATGTGGAACTTTGTAGGACGACAGAATGATATGCAGGGTCCCGGAGGAATTACTAAAGGAAACTGGTTAAGCGGAATTAAATTTATAGACGAAATGCGCCTTGGCCCTCAGGATAATTTGCCTCAAAGCTTGTTAACCAATAAGGGAAGAAATTTATTTTTCATGCTTCCTTTTTTACTTGGTCTTGTAGGGATGTTTTATCATTATAAAAAGGATAAAAAAGATGCATGGGTGGTAATGCTTTTATTCTTCTTTACCGGAATAGCCATCGTAATATACCTAAACGGAACACCTCTACAGCCTCGTGAACGTGATTATGCGTATGCAGGATCTTATTATGCCTTTGCAATCTGGATTGGCATCGGCGTCTTAGGAATATTTGAACTCCTGAGAAAAAAACTACCGGGAGTTATCTCCGCCTTACTGGCTATAATTTTATGTACTGCCGGCGTACCTGCTGTGCTTGCAAAAGATGGATGGAATGATCACGATAGATCAAACACATATACATCCAGAGATTTTGCATTCGACTACCTCAATTCATGTGAACGTAATGCAATCCTGTTCACCAATGGTGACAATGATACATTCCCACTTTGGTATGCACAGGAAGTGGAAAATATACGTACGGATGTAAGAGTGGTAAATCTTAGTCTCCTGAACACAGACTGGTATATCAATCAGCTCAACCGTAAATATTATGATTCTGAACCAATCAATATTTCCTGGACTCCGGATAAATATCAACTTGGCCGTCGTGATTATATCCCATACTATGATCGTGGCCTGAAAGATGCAGTAGAACTGAAAGAACTTGTTGATTTCATGGGTAGTGATGATCCACAATCCAAGGCGCGCACCAATTCAGGAGAGGAAATAAATTATTTCCCTTCAAAGAAGATCCGTATGACTGTTGATTCTGCAGCAGTAATGGCAAACGGGGTTGTGAAACCTGAGAATGCAGACAAGATCGTTAAAACGATGGAATGGACTATTGACGCCAGCTATCTGATGAAGAATGATCTCATGATTCTCAACATTCTTGCAAACAACAATTGGAAACGTCCGATCTATTTCGCTACAACAGTAGGCTCTGATAATTACCTAAACCTTGAACCTTATTTCCAGCTTGAAGGCTTGACATATCGTATAGTTCCTATTCGTAGCAATACGCAAAATGAAATTGTACCCGGTCGTGTTGAAACTTCTGTGATGTATGATAATGTGATGAACAAATTTGTGTTCGGTAATATGAACCTGGAAAGTGTTTATCTCAATGAAAACAACCTCAGAATGACGACCAACTTCAGAATTAATTTCGCCAGATTGGCCGAGGAACTTCTTCGCGAAGGAAGTAAAGATTCTGCAGTCGCTGTGCTTGATAAATGCCTGGAAGTTATGCCGGACAAAACGGTTCCTTTCAATTACTTCATGACCAAGATAGCTGAACTGTACTATCGGGCCGGAAGAGATTTTAACCAACTGGATACTTTAGCGTTCTCAGACATTGAAAAATCGAACAACAAAGAATTAGTTGCTAAGGCAAATGCCATTTCAGAAAGGATAGCGGATATCTATCACGACAATTTGAAATACTATGTCTCCTTGAAAGGAACTAAATACTTTAAGTATGTTGAACAAGATATGAGTCAGGCACTATACATATTACAAGCCATGTCTAACACACTTAAACAAACAAGACAAAAGGATTTGGCAGATAAAATTGAGAAGCAGTTTATGGAAATGGCTCAGAAATCAGGTATCTAAATGATTAAATAAAGACTAAAAAATCATGCCTTAGCGGGCATGATTTTTTTTGCCCGGACCTTAACTTCCCGTGTGTAGATTCCGGCAGAAGAAATGTTTCGTTCCGGGATCCATTCTTATATTTACATAGAATTTCTTAAGACTTGCAGGCACCAACTATCATTCAAAAACTTTTCCCTTCCATCACCTGGCGATTCAGTGGTGCAGAGAAGAAAATTTACCTGACTTTTGATGATGGCCCCATTCCTGAAATCACACCTTGGGTACTTGAACTCCTAAGATCATACAATGCCAAGGCAACTTTTTTTTGTATTGGAAATAATGTTTTAAAAAACAATGTCATTTATCAGGAGATACTCAATGAAGGTCATCAGGTTGGAAATCATACACACAACCATTTAAACGGATGGAACGTAAAAAATAAAAACTATTTTGAGGATATCGAAGAGTGTCGCAAGCATGTCAAATCAAACTTATTCAGGCCTCCTTATGGAAAAATCAAACCATCTCAGATCAAACACCTCAAAGAGAACTACAGAATAATTATGTGGGATGTTCTCAGTCAGGACTATGATCAGGATCGTACTGCGGAGCAATGCCTTAATTCTGTGATCAAAGTGAGTTCGGCCGGCTCGGTAATTGTTTTTCATGATAGTCTGAAAGCTGAAAAAAGATTACGCGGCGCCCTTCCACTAGTACTTGAACACTTCAAACAAAGAGGATTTGAATTCGCACGCATCGAAGCATAAGCTTCAAACCTTGCTGAAATAAATGTTAAAAAAAGTATTACTGTTTTCTTTGTTGTTCATCTGTTTGCAGAATATATTTGCTCAGGAACAAAGAGGAATGATCGGTTTTGGATTGAGTGGAGGTGCGTCCAATTATGCAGGTGACCTGGACGACAATTTCACTTTGCCCTTCACACGTCTTGGCTTTGGAGCTCATGCCATTTTCCTGTTCAGGCCAAGATTATTTTTGAGAGTAGCATTATTTCACGGACAAATTACTGCAAGCGATGGACATGGTGTGAATTTCAGTGGCAATCAATATCGCAACTTAAGTTTTTATTCAGAAATAAACGAAGGCGGTATTCATGTGATGTATTCACTCCAAAGCAGAAAAAGAGGATTCACAAGAAGAAATATTATTGCACCATATATATTTGCAGGTATTGCTTACTTTCAATTCAATCCTAAGAGATCAGTTAATGGTCAGGTTTATGAATTACAAAAGGTAGGAACCGAAGGGCAATATCTTCCCGGAAATTATCCGAAACCCTACTCTCTCCATGGTTTTTCAATTCCTTTCGGTCTGGGTTTTTCACTTAAGCTGAGCAAGAATTTTGATTTTGGCATTGAGTCAGGCATGCGCAAAACTTATACTGATTACCTTGATGATGTAAGCACTGTGTATCCGGACAAGTTACAAATGACAGAAACTTCCGGTCCCATAGCAGCTTATCTTGCCGATCCATCTAATGACCCTGATAAGCCTTTAGGGAAGCCTGCTTTTAGCAAACGCGGGAATCCCGGAAATAAAGATTGGTACGTATATACAAATGTTCATATTACATACTACATCACAACATCACTGTTCAAGCCGCCAAAAATTAAAAGCAGATTTAAAAATAATACCTGCAAGGGTTTGAATGGAAGATAAATTGAAAAAAGTGAGTAGTCCTAAAAATGGCAAGTGTGAGCTCCCCAAAAATAAATTTAATTTAGTTTTGCCTGCACCCAATTTTTGTAGTTAAGGATCTCTGCATCCCCGGATTCTTTGGCCTCATTACTCAAAATGATTTTTTTAATTCTATTTACGAACCCTATGTCCTTTTTTAGAGGTTCCGGTTTCATCAATCTCCGAATGATCTGAATTACGAAAGCCTCACGCATATTCACTTTTTCATTGATTAGTTCTGAAAAATCCTTACTGACTTGCTTGATTCTTGCTTCTAACACATCAAAATCCTGCAATTCATACCTGATCATTAACTCAGCAACAGAAATTTTAAACTGAAGAGAATGGTCTGCTTTCTTATATCCATCAGACACGAGCAACTGGTTCAGATTTCGAATGGATAAGTGATATTCCTTTTTATCAAAATAAGAAACGGCAAGATTCAGGTACACGAACATCTCATGAAAATGATCTGATCTGATTTTTTTATTGGCTTTCATTTCCAAAAGGATCTCAATTGCTTTTTCCCTGTCAAGTCTTGAATAATTAATCACAAGAGAATTATAATAAAAGAACAAATATTTATCATGAAGTAAATCCTGAAATTCTCCCATCGAGTCTTTCAAACGTTCTGTATAGGCCAATGACGCTTTCAGTTTATTGTTTTTAAAAAGCGAATTGATCAGGTAAACTAACATTTGAAGCTTCGTGTCATGATTGGAACGTTGAAAAAGTTTTTCTTCCACAAACTCCTCATAAGTAGTAAGCAGGTAAGTTTCCAGTGCTTCATAATCTCTTTTCTGCAAGAGTATTTGCGTTACTGCATGATAGATTTGAAAGCGTAACTTCGGACTGCGCATCATGGTTTTATCATGAGAATATGAACTAACAATTTCCTGAAGTAATGGAAGAATGGGATTCTCTTTAGATGAAAAATTCTGTGTGATTTTCATTCTGTAGGTCAGGATCGCCAGGATATCATCAATCTCTCTCAGCTGGCTGATATGCTGTCTGTTCTCTCTTCTTTTTTGAACGTAGATCTCCGGATCGACAGAAAGAATATCATGAGAGATCCTTATGAAATCACTATAAATAATATCCAACATTTCAAAGTTTTCTGTTTTAATAGCCACTGCTTCTGCTTTACGCAAATAATACAATGCAATAGGAGGATTCTTGCGCAGAAAATACTTTGCCAGACTTAAGAGATGAAGCGTGTAATGAATATCATCATCATCGAAATGCTGGATCATTAAACTTTTGTTCAACTCAGTCAGTAATCGATTTCTTAAGCGATAAAAGGAATTTTTAGATCCTCCATCATACAACTTCTGAAAGATCTTTTCTTCATCATACTTCTCTCCGGACTTTCGCATGTAATCGAACAGTTGCTTATCAAGTCGATCATCATTGTCATATCCGCGTTCCATCCAAAGCTTAAAAAATCGGACTTCTTCCTTGCCTAAGCCATTCACTATAGAATTGAGTACATTCATTTGATTTTGAATAAGTAAGAAAATTATAAAATTAATTCGGTTTCTGCAAGGCATTGTGTATATTTGATATACCTAAATACCCTGTTCATGAAATCAATCCGCATCATTTTAATATTTTTCCTATTCTGTTGCTCTACCGACCTTTTCTCGCAAGCACATTTGAGCATTACAAATCTGGTCGGATTGCCGAACTCAGGACAAGACACAGTATATTCAGTCAGTCCATATGACAGCATAGAGGTTACCATTAAAAACACAGGTAATCTTGGATTCCAGGGAGAAGCCGATATACTTATAAGAGGAAATCTGGCAGTTAATGACACGCTTTTTACGGACAGCCTCAGCGGCACAATTCTGGCTCCCGGCGACTCTGTAATCCGTTATCCGAATTCTTACCTGTTTAACTCTGTCAATTATGTAGATGGCGACAACATCGTTGTAGTATGGCCTCAGGCAAGAACAGGTAACATTCCTTATGACAGTCTGGTCTTTCATGTTTATTATGTTTCCTTCCAATCTATAAGCGAATTTGAAAACAAGCCACTGACAATTAGCCCTAATCCCGGAATTGATTACATAAAGCTCGGTTTAGCAGAAATTAAACAGTTTGAATACGTAAGAATTTTTGATATTCAGGGACGAATCCATTATGAATCAACAGTACCCGGTCCAACAATTAATATTCAAAACTGGAACAAAGGCTTATATTATATTGAAGTGATAGGAAAGAACAGCCGCTACTCCGGTAGCCTGATTATTCAGTAATTTCATTGAACCATTTTAAGCCTTTCCTTCTGAACAGGCGCACCAAGAATTGTGTTTGGGTGAAGACCGGCATTGCATAACACCTATCTATGCACCCTTCATTGCGTTCTCTTGATTTAATTTTCTCAAATTAAAACTCCTGTTTTCAATTCAAAAGTCTCAAGACCAATCGCTCAGCATTAAACTGAGAATTTATTTATGGAATAAAGAGCTGATCTGCATCCAAGTTCAAAATTCCATAAATTATGAAAAAAGAACTCTTAGCCCTGTTACTTATTACAGGCCTCCTGCTGTCACATTCAGCATTTAGCGAAAACACCAAAACAGTAAAAGCAACGGTCAACAAAGCCACAGTTTATTTAAGAGGTGCGCAACTACATTGCAGCTCAGACTTTCTCGCATCACCCGGGATCAATCACTTTATTTTTGAAGGAGTATCACCAAATCTTGATGTAAATTCCCTACAAGCATCCGCCAAGGGAAATATCACGATCATGGATGTTAAATTTCAAGTTCGTTATAATGATACTCCTCCAAAAGAAAATCCAAATCAAATTGATAAGACTTTAAAGCTCGTAAATGATTCGCTGGTCATGCTAAATTTTGAAATAGAAGAATATAACGAGCAACTTCAATCATTGACGACTGAGAAAAACATTTTGCTCAACAACCGTTTGCTGAAAGGTGAGTCACTTCGAGATACATTGGATATGTTCAAAGAAGGTATCGCATTTTTGCGGGCAAGATTGGCCAACATAAGTGCTGAGACAACCGAACTAAAAAAGAAACTCTATTACAAGAATGCCCAAAAGACTGCCTTACAGGCAAGAATAAACGAACTCAACAAAATAAATCAAACGGGCAATACAGCGGTAAAAGAATCTGTTCCAACAATCGTTGTTATGGCTTATTCAGAAATACAAACCAATGCAAAAGTCAGTGTTAGCTTTTATGTTGATCAGGCAGCATGGTTACCCAGCTATGATCTAAGAGCAAATTCCTCCGGTACAATTGCATTGAACTACAAGGCTGAACTCCGTCAGCAAACCGGAATGGACTGGAACAATGTGTCACTCACCTTAAGTACCGGAAATCCTGCTCTCAATACACAGAAACCTGTCCTCACTCCTTTTTATATCAACTTCGCACAGAACTTCAGGAAGAAATTAAAAGAAGAAAATCGTGAATTGATGAGTAAGGTACCTTCTCTTCAGGCAACAGCTGCGGGAAACGAAGACAGTCAAGATGAAATGATGCTGGATGCAGCGACATTGGCAAGTTATACAGAAGAAAGAGAAGGAATGCTTCAGACAGAATATGAAATCAAATTAAAATACAGTATTCCTCATGATGATGATCTACACATGGTAGCTATTCAAAGCAAGGAAATAAACTCTCAATTCCATTATTCTGCAGTACCAAAAATGGATGTCAATGCTTTTCTGATGGCTGATATTCTGGACCTGAGTGACATGAATTTGATTCCCGGAAGTTCAAGAATTTACTTAGATGGAAGCTTCGTAGGCAAATCAGTTTTAAATCCCGATGCATTTACAGACACAATTCAACTTAGTCTCGGAAAAGACAGAAGCATCGTACTCAGCCGGAAGAAACTTAAGGACAAGACAAAGGAAAAACTACTAGTAGACGAGAAAACTATTCTTACCAGCTATGAGATCAAAATAAAAAATAATAAATCCACTTCCATCAGCCTGGATCTTACAGATCAAATACCACTTAGTGTAATGGCAGACATCAAAATATCACTGGTAGACAGTGACGGAGGAACCTTAAATCCCGAAACCGGTTTACTCACATGGAAGCTCGATCTAAAAGCCTTGGAAACTAAAACCATTCAATTTAGTTATGAATTAAAAGTGCCTAAGTCGAAGGGTTTGGCGGGAAGGTAA
>DAOQWA010000052.1:0-22990 GCA_035341855.1 Bacteroidia bacterium | reverse complement strand
GTGGAATGAAAGGTCCGGAGAACTGGGGGATGATCGAAGAACTTGCACAAATTCTTGGAGCTGCTACGGCATGCAGTAAGCCGGTTTCAGATTCCGGCTGGAGACCTCATTCTGAACATGTCGGACAAACCGGGATTGCTATTAGTCCGAACCTTTATTTAGCTGTAGGTATTTCCGGTGCTATCCAGCATCTTGCAGGGGTGAGCAGTTCAAAAGTGATCGTCGTTGTGAACAAAGACCCTGAAGCTCCTTTTTTCAAGGCAGCAGATTACGGTATAGTAGGTGACGCTTTTGAGGTACTTCCAAAGCTCATTGAGGCAGCAAAAGCCTTCAAGAGCTCCCAAAACTGATGAAATTTCTGCATTACGAAACATTTTTTTTTTAACTTCGATAAAGATATTTGCAGCCGGTCGAATGGCCGGGAGACCTTAATATGAAAAAGATCAAACTCGAGATACAAGGACTTGCTTACAGTCAAACACAATCAGGAGCTTATACTTTGATCCTGGGCGAAGAAAAGGGTAAGAGGCGTTTGCCAATCGTCATAGGTGCATTTGAGGCTCAAGCCATTGCAATAGAGTTGGAGAGCATGACGCCTACACGGCCACTTACACATGATCTTTTTAAAAACCTTGCTCATTCCTTTGAAATTCAGGTAGAAGAGGTTTTGATTTACAATTTGCTCGAAGGTATTTTTTATGCAAAGTTGATTTGCAATAATGGTGATAAGAAGGAGGAAATTGACGCAAGAACAAGTGATGCCATTGCATTGGCAGTCAGATTTAACTGTCCGATTTTTACCTATGAATTCATCCTCGCCCAAAGCGGTATCGTTCAGGACGATGCCAGTCTCGGTGAAGGACTTCAGGATCACATTGAACATCAGGCACCTTCTTCCGCTACTAAGCTCTCTGAGAGTGAGATGGGTGCCACAAGCACTGAAGATCTTAAAGATTTGCTGAAACGTGCTATTGACGAAGAAGCTTATGAGCGCGCAGGCAGGATCCGGGACGAGTTGAATAAGCGAAAAAATTCCTGATTCATTTTTTGGCACAACTGCATTTTTAGGGAATAACGCTTCGGCCATTTTCGTTGGATTTTTAATTCCGATTCCTTTTTAGATATTCGTACTGAAATCTTCCTGTTGGATGCATTTCATTTTTAACGAATCTTAAATTCCTTTTTACATAGTATGGAACGTTTCTCCGGATTGATCGGTATTGTGCTTATCCTCGGGATCGCATTTCTGATGTCAAATAATCGTAAGGCTATAAGCCTGCGTGTTGTTATCAGCGGATTGTTGTTACAGTTAGGACTGGCAATATTTATTTTAAAAACCCCGCTCGGACAAAGAATGTTCGGGACCTTAGGTCATTGGGTAACCAAGCTTTTGGATTTTTCAGATAGAGGAGCTGAATTTGTCTTCGGATTTCTTGTGAAGAAAGAAATTCTTGATGCAGTCCTTGGACCCGGACATAGCTTTATTTTTATTTTTAAAATAATGCCGACGATCATTTTCGTGGCAGTACTTGTTAGTATTGCATACCACATAGGATTGATGCAACGCATAGTTGCTTTTTTTGCAAAGATCATGTTGAAGTTAATGAACGTGAGTGGATCTGAAGCACTGTCAAACGTTGCCAGCGCATTCGTTGGGCAAGTAGAAGCACAGATCATGATCAAGCCATATTTGAGTGGGATGACGATGTCGGAACTGTTGGCGAGTATGGCAGGAAGTATGGCATGTATAGCAGGTGGAGTCATGGCTGTTTATATTTCCATGGGTATTCCTGCAAATCTGTTGATAGCTGCAAGTATCATGGCTGCACCGGCAGCATTGGTTATTTCTAAGATCGTGATACCTGAAACTCAGGTTTCTGAGACGAAGGGGACTATAAAGATGGAAGTCAAAAAAACTTACAGCAATTTTATGGATGCAGTTTCTCATGGTGCCGGTGATGGGATGAAAGTATCTCTCAATGTTATTGCCATGCTCATTGGTGTAATCGCACTGATCGCTTTTATAGATTTTATCTTAGGTAAGTTTGGAATGTTCCTATACAACCATACCGACTATGCAAGTTTCCTTGGAATGAAATTCCAGCAACTAAGTCTGAAGGAAATTCTAGGTTCTATTTTTTCTGTCTTTGCGTGGGCAATGGGCGTGCCGGGAAAAGATGTTCATCTTGTAGGTCAGCTTCTGGGAACAAAATTTGCAGTCAACGAATTTGTTGCCTACTCTGATCTTTCTCCGATGGTGGCGGCAAAACTTCTTGAACCTAAAACACTCACTATTGTAAGTATAGCATTGTGTGGATTCGCAAATTTCAGCTCAATAGCCATTCAGGTTGGAGGTATTGGAGAATTAGCTCCTTCCAGACGATCGGATCTTGCAAGCCTTGGTTTCAAAGCGCTCATTTGTGGAACCTTAGCTTCATATTTATCAGCTACAGTTGCAGGAATTTTAATGTAAATTTGCAACAGATAAATTGCCAAAGGATAGACAAGTGATCATATTCTGACCAATTAGGCATTATATGTCCGGATCTGAAAAATTGATGCACTAATAATGCGAATATCCCTAAGTTCAATTGATTGTAATAAATATGAGAGATGAAGCAATATCATGACCTATTGAATCACGTCATGAATAATGGCGTAGATAAAAGCGACAGAACCGGCACAGGTACGCGTAGTGTTTTTGGGTATCAAATGCGATTTGATCTTCAGGAAGGTTTTCCTCTTCTCACAACAAAAAAATTACACACAAGATCGATTTTTCATGAGCTCCTTTGGTTTCTTAAAGGAGAAACCAATATCGAATATCTGAAGCAAAATGGGGTGAGTATTTGGGACGATTGGGCTGATGCAAATGGGGAACTGGGTCCGGTCTATGGTTCACAGTGGAGAAAATGGGAGTCCAAGTCAGGAAAGAAAATCGATCAGATAGCCGAGGTTATCGATCAAATTAAAAAGAATCCTGATTCACGTCGCCTGATAGTCAGTGCATGGAATGTCGGTGAAATTTCACAAATGAAATTACCACCTTGTCATGCCTTCTTTCAGTTTTATGTAGCAAACGGAAAATTATCCTGTCAGCTATATCAACGCAGTGCCGACATTTTTTTGGGTGTTCCTTTTAACATTGCATCTTATGCTGCGTTAACCATGATGATCGCTCAGGTTTGCGATTTGCAACCCGGAGATTTTGTTCATTCATTCGGTGATGCACACATATATTCGAATCATTTCGAACAGGTAGCACTACAATTAACCCGGGCACCACGACCATTGCCTGCATTGAAATTAAATCCTGCTATTAAGAATATCTTCGATTTTAAATTCGAAGATTTGAATATTGAAAACTATGACCCGTATCCGCACATAAAAGGAGCGGTAGCGGTATAAAGAAAATTTATTGTGGCAGCAAACATTTCTATCATCGTTGCTTTATCTGAGAATAATGTTGTCGGGGTACGTAATCAGTTGCCCTGGAAACTTAGTGCTGACCTCAAGCGAGTGAAAGAATTAACAATGGGTCATCATATCATCATGGGTCGTAAAACCTATGAGAGCATAGGAAGGCCGTTACCGGGTCGTACTAACGTCATTATTACCCGAAATAAAAATTATAAGGCAGAAGGCTGTGTGATCGTGTCATCTTTGGAAGAGGCCATAGAAATATCTAAATCAGACTCTGAAGTTTTTATTTTCGGCGGCGGTGAGATCTTTAAAGAGGCTATTCATTTAGCATCAAAGATCTATATGACTAAAGTTCATACTGAAATTCAAGGTGATACTTACTTTCCTTTATTAAAACCTTTTGATTGGCGTACTATACAGATGAAAGAGTATAAGGCTGACGAAAAAAATCAGTTCGATTATACTTTTATGACACTGGTAAAGGTAGAGTGATCTCTTCGGTTTTTTTCCGGGTGTTTAAGCAAAGGGGCTAAGAGATATTTACCAAGATTGAAATCAAAAAATCAGAAGATTTCTTTGATATTCGTATTTCATTTTAAATAATTTATGTGGACAAATCTTTTACGGGATCTATCCACATAAATTTTGCTTCATTATTTCTTACAACAATCTTTCATCATTGCAGGACAAGCTTTAGGATCAGAGCAATCAATACCTTTGGCTTTGCATTCTTCCATACACTCTTTAGAGCATTTCATCTTTCCGTGCATTGAACAAGACTTCATCATTTCAGGGCAAGCTGCGGCATCTGAACAATCAATGCCTTTTGCTTCACAAGCTGCTTTGCATTCTTCAGAACATTTCATCATTCCACTGTGCATACCTTTCATGCAGGCTGCAGCATTGATAGCGCATTTCCCATTCTCAGTCATGACACAATCTGCACTGTCTATCTTTCCTTCAGCCAACCATTGAGCGCATGTTGCTGAATCGATAAGGCAGTTGCCGTCGACATCCATTTCACAATCCATTCCCATCATTCCTTCTGTGTCCATGGAGCAGCATGACTTGTCCATTTTGTATTCATGTGCCATTCCTGCGCAACAATCTCCATCCATTCCGCCACCTGTGACTGCAATATGCGGAGCAATGATCAGAGAAACGATAGACATTAACTTGATAAGGATATTCATTGAAGGGCCTGATGTATCTTTGAAAGGATCTCCAACAGTGTCACCGGTTACGGAAGCTTTGTGTGGTTCAGATCCTTTGTAGAAAGTCTCGCCATTAATATCCACACCTTTTTCAAAAGATTTTTTTGCATTATCCCAGGCACCTCCGGCATTGTTCTGGAACATTCCCATAAGTACACCGGATACAGTCACACCTGCAAGTAATCCTCCAAGCACTTCAGGACCAAAAGCGAATCCAACCAGAACCGGTACAACTAAGGCAATGGCACCCGGAGCAACCATTTCACGAATTGATGCTTTTGTAGAAATGGCAACACATTTTTCATATTCAGGTTTTGCCTTGTATTCCATGATACCGGGAATCTCGCGGAATTGTCTGCGAACCTCATTCACCATGTCCATTGCTGCACGACCTACGGCTGCGATAGCAAGAGAGGAGAATATGAATGGAATCATTCCACCTACGAAAAGTCCTGCAAGAACATCTGCTTTATAAATGTCGATACTACTGATACCCGCTACACCTACGAAAGCTGCGAACAATGCAAGTGAGGTAAGAGCTGCGGATGCAATGGCAAAACCTTTTCCTGCAGCAGCTGTTGTGTTTCCAACTGCATCTAAATTATCCGTACGGTTACGAACTTCTTTTGGTAATCCACTCATCTCAGCAATACCACCTGCATTGTCAGCGATAGGACCGAAGGCGTCAATAGCAAGTTGCATAGCAGTCGTTGCCATCATTCCTGCAGCGGCAATAGCCACCCCATATAAGCCTGCAAAATAGTAGGAACCATAAATTCCGCTAGCCAATACCAAAATCGGCAAAGCGGTTGATTCCATACCAATTGAAAGACCACCGATTATGTTTGTTGCATGTCCGGTTGAGGATTGTTTTACAATTGAATTGACCGGACGTTTTCCCATTGCGGTATAATATTCTGTGATCATGCTCATCAATGTACCCACTAACAGTCCCAGAAGTATCGCATAGTAAACGCTGATCTTGCTGAATATGAAGCCACGTATATCCATACTCTCAGGAAGTAAGTAATCAACGAGGAAATAGGATGCGATCGCCGTGAAAATAATAGAAGACCAGTTTCCAAAATTTAATGCTTTCTGAACGTCTCCATTGTCATCTTTGATTTTTACGAATGCCATTCCAAAGATGGAGAACACAAGACCTATCCCTGCGATGAGCATTGGTAAGAGAACAGGAGCAATACCACCGAATGAATCGACAGAAACAATTTCGCTTCCAAGAACCATTGTAGCCAAAATTGTTGCAACATAAGAACCGAAAAGGTCGGCACCCATACCTGCTACATCACCTACGTTATCACCCACGTTATCTGCAATGGTTGCAGGATTACGTACATCATCCTCCGGGATACCGGCTTCAACTTTTCCGACAAGGTCAGCTCCAACGTCTGCAGCTTTAGTATATATACCACCACCTACACGAGCAAACAATGCGATTGATTCAGCACCTAAAGAAAATCCTGCAAGGACTTCCAATGCTTTTGTCATTTCGTCCCCATTCACGGAGGCTCCTGTATTCTTTACATAAATTGTATAGAACAGTATGAATAATGATCCAAGGCCAAGAACCGCTAAACCGGCAACACCAAGTCCCATTACTGATCCACCGGTAAATGATACTTTTAGTGCACTTGACAAACTTGTGCGGGCAGCCTGAGTTGTGCGAACGTTCGCCTTAGTAGCAATGTTCATACCTATATAACCTGCCACTGCAGAAAATACTGCTCCAATAATGAAGGAGATGGCAATCACCGGACTGGAATGTTCTACGCTCATACCTGACCAAACGAGAAGAATAGAGGCGATCACTACAAAGTAGCTTAGCATTTTCCATTCGGCACGTAAGAAAGCCATTGCGCCATCAGCAATGTAGCCGGCTAGTTCAGCCATTTTTTCATCACCCGCATCTTGCCTGCTAACCCATTTTGCTTTGATGAACATGATGATGAGTCCGAGGACTCCTAAAAGCGGCACTATAAAGACTAGATTTTCCATAAATAACTTGAATTTTAAAGGGCTGCAAAGGTAAACGAAAGCGATAAAAAAGCAAATCAAGCATTTTTAAAAGTATGAAGTCAATAATTGCTAAGTGAGGGTGAGTAAGGCAGTTTATTGCATTTTTTGCTCAGCATTGACATTGTTGAAAAGCTTTTCCTGCTGATTCATTCTCTTTTTTATTCTGAGGTAAAAAGGCTACCTTTGCAGCCCTTAATAAACATAAATTCCTGTAATTCAGGTAAATCTAATCATGCAAATCAGAAATATTGCGATTATCGCTCACGTTGACCATGGCAAAACCACCCTGGTTGATAAAATGCTTCACCAGGCTAAATTATTCCGTGAAAATCAACATACGGATGATCTCATTCTTGACAATAATGATCTTGAAAGGGAACGTGGCATCACAATCGTTGCAAAAAATGTGTCAATCAGATACAAAGATATAAAGATCAATATTATAGATACGCCCGGTCACGCCGACTTCGGTGGTGAAGTGGAAAGAGTGCTAACCATGGCTGATGGCGTTCTCCTTTTAGTTGATGCATTTGAAGGGCCGATGCCTCAAACGCGCTTTGTGACCCAAAAGGCATTGAGTCTCGGATTGAAACCAATTGTTGTTGTTAATAAAGTAGACAAAGAAAATTGCAGACCTGATGAAGTACATGAGCAGATCTTCGATTTGTTTTTCAACCTTGGAGCTACCGAGGATCAATTAGATTTTCCTACACTTTATGGTTCTTCAAAACAAGGATGGATGAGTACTGATTGGAGCAAGCCGACTGAGGACATTACTGCTCTGTTAGATGCTATCATTGAACATATACCGGCTGCTCCTGTACGTCAGGGAACAGCACAAATGTTGATTACTTCCCTGGACTATTCAAGTTTTGTAGGACGAATTGCAATAGGCAGAATTACCCGTGGATCATTAAGAGAAAGTATGCCGGTATCTCTAATGAAAAGAGATGGAACTATTTTAAAGTCCCGTGTGAAAGAATTACACAGCTTCGAAGGATTAGGAAGAAGTAAGAAAGATTTCGTCGATGCAGGAGATATCTGTGCAATTGTTGGCCTGGAAAATTTCGACATCGGAGACACAGTTGCTGATTATGAAAATCCTGAAGCCCTTCCAACCATTGATGTTGATGAGCCAACGATGAGTATGTTATTTACAATTAATAACTCCCCATTCTTTGGTAAGGAAGGAAAATTTGTAACATCCCGTCACCTACGTGAGAGACTCTATAAAGAGATTGAAAAGAATCTCGCTTTGAGAGTGGAAGATACACCATCACCGGATGCATATAATGTATACGGTAGAGGTATACTTCACTTATCAATATTAATAGAGACTATGCGCCGTGAAGGTTATGAATTGCAGGTAGGTCAACCTCAGGTAATTATCAAACATATTGATGGCGTCAAGTGCGAACCTATTGAAATGATGACTGTAAATGTTCCAGAGGAATTTTCCGGAGCAGTAATCCATCTTGTCACGCAACGTAAGGGTGAATTATTGGTCATGGAACCGAAAGGCGATGTTCTTCATTTAGAGTTCAATATTCCGGCCAGAGGAATTATTGGACTGAGAAACAATATTTTAACAGCTACACAAGGTGAAGCTATCATAGCACACCGATTCAAGGCTTATGAACCGTGGAAAGGCGATATTCCGGGACGCATAAATGGTGTAGTCTTATCAATGGATAAAGGAAAAACGACGGCTTATTCAATTGATAAGCTTCAGGACAGAGGACGCTTTTTCATAGATCCAGCCGAGGAAGTATATGCCGGACAGGTGATTGGTGAAGGGATACGGCCGGGTGACCTTGTTGTAAATGTAACGCGTGCAAAGCAACTTACTAATATGCGTGCATCAGGTAGTGATGATAACGTTCGCATTACACCTAAAATTAATTTCTCATTAGAAGAGGCCATGGAGTATATTGAGAAAGATGAATATTTAGAAGTCACTCCTAAATCTATTCGAATGCGCAAGATTTTGCTGGATGAAAATGAACGAAAGCGTGCTTCTAAAAATTAATCAACAATTAAGCCCCTTTCAAAAAAATTATCCTAATATTGCGACATAAACTTTAAACTAACCCAATTTTACATAAACCAATTTTACACACAATCACATGAATAAATTTCGCATATTATCGTATGTCCTGGTAGGTATTGTTCTTGCAGGATGTAACGGTTTGGGAAAAATGGCGAAGAACTTCAGCCAGGTAAAACATGAAGTAACCCCCAATCCGGTAGAAATGCACGGCGACAGTGTTGCAGTCGCTATTAAAGGTACCTACCCTGCAAAATATTTTGCAAAAAAGGTAGATGCTACCGTAACACCAATGATGAAGTCTTCCTCAGCCGAGACAAACTTCAAATCAGTTACGATCGTTGGCGAGAAATCAACTACTGCAGGTACTAAGATCAACTACAAGACCGGCGGAAGTTTTAACTATACTGATAAGATCGCTTACACTCCTGACATGGCTTCGGCTGATGTAATGGTGAAAGCATCAGGTATGAAAGGTAAGACCACCAAAGAACTTGGTGCCATAAAAGTTGCAGATGGTACTATCGTTACCCCTTTGCTGGTAATGCATGATGAAAAAACAATCATAGGTAAAGATGAATATCAGCGCATCACTCCTGCAAACTTTGAGGGTACGATGTATTACCTGATTAATACTTCATCGGTTAATCCTAATTTCAAAGTAAAAGCATGTGATATCAGTAATAAGCCTGAGTTTGCAAAAATTGACAGTGCATTGAAAGCTTCAACTGTTGAACCATACATATTAAAAGGTACTTCTATCACAGGTTATGCATCACCTGACGGTAAAGAAGCTCTGAATACAGATCTTGCCAGCAGACGTGCAGCTGCATCTGCTAAGCATGTTTCAGGTCTTTTGAAGAAAATGAAAATGAACGTTTCTACTGACAGTTCTTTCTTCAGTTCGAACACTGTGAATGAAGACTGGGCAGGATTCCAGGCATTGATGTCTGCATCTGACATGGCTCAAAAAGATATGATCCTGCGTATTGTAGCTTCTAACTCTGATGCTGAGGCACGTGAGATGGAGATCAAGAAAATGGGCAAAGCCTACACGGAAATTGCTGAGGGTGTTCTGCCAAAGTTGCGTCGTTCTGCTATTGTAATTCAGGCTGATAAAGTTGGTCGTTCTGATGAGCAGATCAAGGAAACGTTGAAGAACAATCCTGATTCACTCACTGTAGAGGAGATTTTATATGCAGCAACTTTAACAGAGGATAACGCTGAGAAACTTAGTATTTATCAAACTGCTGAAAGACTTTTCCCGCAAGACTGGCGTACAGCTAACAATGCAGGAATGGCGAAATTCAATATGAATGATATGGAAGGTGCAATGACACAGTTCAACAAGGCTGATCAGATCAGTGCAAATAATCCAATCGTAAAAAATAACATGGGTGCGGTTTATAGCCGTAACGGTGATCGTGCCAATGCAGCACTAATGTATGCAGCAGCAGCGGGTGCAGGTCCTGAAGTTAACAGTAACCAGGGTATCCTTGATATTCGTAATGGAAACTACTCAATGGCTGTTAGCAATTTGTCTGCTGCAGGTAGCTTCAATACTGCTCTTGCAAAACTTCTTGCGGGTGATAAAGATGGTGCCATGTCTACGATTGAAGCATCAGACGATAAGAACACAGCAATGGGACATTACCTGATGGCAGTTATATCTGCACGTAAAGGTGATGCAAATGGTGTTGTAAGTCATCTTACCACTTCCATTGGAATGGATAGCAGCTTAAAGGCAAAGGCTAGTGAAGATCGTGAATTCATTAAATGGTTCAACGACGCTTCATTTTCAGCTATCGTAAAATAAATTGATACAATATTCATCCAATCCCGGTCGAAAGGCCGGGATTTTTTTTTGCCTTATTTGAGAAAATAAAAAAGACCCCTATCATTGACAGGAGTCTTTAAGGAAAGTTTTTGTGTGTATCTTATTTGTGAATACTCAAAGAGGCTATAGAGCAGCAGCCTGAGCTTTTATCAGTTTTTTTTGTGCTTGCGTTGAGAATTTCAGACCGATATGCAGAAATAGCCCCGGCATTTTTTCTGAAATAGGTTTGCATCGGAGAAATATTTTCTTTCCGATCCGGATTCAATTCATCAATGTTAAGTCCTAATCTTTCAGCCATGCCTTCAACTTCTGCAAAAAAGTTCATGAGACGCGTGAGCTCAGGGTGTTTCTCGATTATCAGTTTCATAGAAAAGTGATTAAGGATTGTTGATGCATTCCTTCAACCGATGAGCAAGAAAATAAAAATAATTGTACGAGTCAATAATTTATTCAAAAGCCCAACCATTTGGGAGGACAAATGAGTATTAATTTCAAGAAGTCCGTTTTTGATTAAATTTCAAAGATGTTTGTTCCTTTAATCTGAGCCGCATAATTCAACAGTTCTCTTAGCAAAGACTTATTAATAAAGACTCTGATGAATTTGCTGTTTTCCTGTAAATTATGCGTTTATCTGTGGGTTTGTCGCCGGACTCATTATTATTCCTGCTTAAAAACGTAGGATAGAATATTTGAGCCCATTCTTAGAGCCTTCTGCCTCACATCCTGAGAGTCCTTGTGAACCTCGTAATCTTCCCAACCATCACCAAGGTCACACTGAAAAGTATAGAGACATACAAGTCTTCCTTCAAAAATCAATGCAAATGCCTGAGGAGGTTTTTGATCATGTTCATGGATTTTAGGTAATCCATTTGGGAAATCAAATTTTTGATGAAAAATGGGGTGAGAAAATGGCAGCTCAACAAAATCCAGTTCAGGGAAAACCCTTTTCATTTGTGGTCTGACAAATGGGTCCATTCCATAATTATCGTCAATATGTAGAAAACCACCTGCTTCAAGATATTTTCTCAAATTTTCAGCTTCCTGATTTGACAAAACCCAATTTCCATGACCTGTCATGTGAATGAAGGGGAAATTGAACAAATCCGGACTGGAGGCCTCAACAATGGCTTGTTCAGGATTGATATTCATCCCAAGTTCTTTGTTGCTGAACTGAATCAGATTGGGAAGAGATGTTTCAAGATTTGCATACCAGTCGCCGCCACCATTATATTTCAGCAGTGCGATCCTGAAGGAAGGTTCCATTGAAAATGAATGGAGAGACAAGGCAAGAAATAGTAAAACGAGTCTTTTCATTGTGGTGTTGAATTTCTATAAACCCAAAGCAGATTATTTCTGCTGCATATTAGCGATCGCAATTGTCGCACATGCCATGAGGGCTGCAGTCTCAGTACGCAATCTGCAATTTCCCAAAGATACGGGAACAAATCCATGCTTTAGAGCCAAATCAACCTCTTCTTTGGAAAAATCACCTTCCGGACCAATGAGAATCATGGTGCTTTCATGCGGGTCATATCTTCTTATGAGCAAATCCTCAGCACTCATTGTACAAATATACCGTTGAGGAGCTCTGCAATCTTTGAGCAATTCAGGAAATGTAGTTAAAGGGTAAAGCAAGGGCAGGAAACTTTTTAGCGACTGCTTCATAGCAGAGACGATCACCTTTCTTAGCCGTTCATCCTTTATCACCTTACGTTCGGAGTGTCTGCAGAGGAAAGGAGTGATAGAATCAATTCCGATCTCTGTTGCTTTTTCCAGAAACCATTCAAACCTGTCGATGTTCTTCGTTGGTGCGATGGCTATATGAAGAGAGTAGTTTTTATCGTTATCTTTTTTATCACGTGAAATAATTTCTAGTGAACATTTCTTAGGATTAGCATCAACTATCCTGGTTGTAAATATGGAACCTAAGCCATCCGTGATCATTACAAGGTCTCCTTCCTGATGGCGCAGAACTTTCAGAAGGTGATGAGCTTCCTCACCTTCAAGAAGAAAGTGATTGTCATGAATTGATGTAGAATAAAATAATTCCATCGTTGTGATCTTCAAGTAAAAAAATGAGCCCTGTAATGCCGGGTTAGTAAGCTGACAAAAAAAAACCTTCTCCGGAAAAGAGAAGGTTTTTTATCAATCAGAAATATTATGCATTTACTGCAAGCTTCGGACTGGCATTGAGAATTTCTTCGTTGGCATATTCTGCATACTGTGCAAAGTTTTTTACGAAGGAAGCTGCGAGAGTATTTGTTTTTGCATCGAACTCACTTTTATCTGTCCAGGTATTACGAGGATTCAGGATTTCATTAGGAACACCTGTACATGATTTCGGTATTGACAATCCAAAGACCGGCATTTTTTCAAATTCAACTTTCTCAAGTTCTCCGTTGAGTGCTGCCGTAATCATTGCACGTGTAAAGGATAATTTCATTCTTGCTCCTACGCCGTAAGATCCACCGGACCAACCTGTATTAACCAGCCAGACATTAACTTTATTTTTCTTCATTCTTTCTCCCAGCAATTCAGCGTATTTAGTTGGGTGTAGAGGAAGAAATGCTTTTCCGAAACATGCTGAAAATGTTGTGGTAGGTTCTGTAACTCCCATTTCGGTCCCTGCAACTTTTGCTGTATAACCTGAAATGAAATGATACATTGCTTGTCCGGTATTTAATTTGGAGATAGGGGGTAAAACACCGAAAGCATCACAAGTAAGGAAGAAAATATTTTTAGGAGAACTTCCTACTGAAGGTTCTACTGCATTTTCTATGTGATCTATCGGGTAAGCAGCACGGGTGTTTTCTGTTTTGCTGATATTGTCATAATCAACTGTGGTGGTGCCATCGTAGAATTCGATATTCTCAATGAGTGAACCAAATTTAATGGCTTTGAATATCTGAGGTTCCTTTTCTTTAGAAAGGTTTACACATTTAGCATAACAACCACCTTCAAAGTTGAAGACAGAATTTTCAGCCCAGCCATGTTCATCATCACCGATCAAACCTCTGTTAGGATCGGCAGATAAAGTTGTTTTTCCTGTTCCAGAAAGACCGAAGAAGATCGCAGTATCACCTGTGCTTCCAATGTTGGCAGAGCAGTGCATTGATAACACATTTTTATCATGCGGCAATACAAAGTTGAGAACTGAAAATATACCTTTTTTAATTTCACCGGTATAAGCGGTGCCACCTATAAGGATGACCTTTTTAGTAAAGTTCAGCACAGCGAAATTACTTTGACGAGTTCCGTCAACTGCAGGATCCGCAAGGAATCCCGGAGCACTGAGGATTGTCCATTCCGCTTTTGGTGTATTTAAAATCTCTTCGCGTGTAGGGCGAAGGAAAAGATTATTTGCAAAAAGATTTTGCCATGGTGACTCAGTAACTACACGCACATTCAATCGATATTTAGGGTCCGCGCAGGCATATGCGTCACGCACATATATTGTTTTGCCCTGCAAGTATGCACAAACCCGATCATAGAGGCGATCAAATTTTTCCGGATCAAATTTTATATTGATATCGCCCCACCAAACAGCTTTTTCAGTTTTTTCGTCACAAACGATAAACTTATCTTTTGGTGATCGTCCGGTAAATTTACCTGTGTCAACGGCAAGTGCGCCATTGTCTGAGAGTACGCCTTCACCCCGGATAATAGATTCTTCGACCAGTTCGGCGGGGGTCAAATTCCAGTAGGCATCAGCAACATTTTTCAGTCCCAGATCGGCGATGGTTGCATCCTTCGCTTTAAATCCGAATTCATTCATGAGATGTTATTTTTGATAGGGAATTATGCGGCAAAGTAAGCGAAAATATATCGTATTGACCAATTATTCACGCTTTCTTCTGTGTTTACAAGGTGAATTTTCGTAGATATTCAGATGCTCGGCCTTTTCCATTAAAATTTTCGTTTTGCTTACAAAATCAGCCTGTTGCTTAGCGTCCAGTTCGCTGAGTTCCAGGCAAAAATCTGTTTCTCCCTCTCGTCCCCAATGCGTTTTTTCATAGTCGATGTTGATTCCGATCTCCCCGGCGTACTCACCTATGAACTCCTCAAAACGATTTACCGACTTAATGTCGACTCCTGAGGCAGGTGAAAAGAAGGTTAGAACAAGGCGCGAAGTAGCAGGAAAAGAATCGGTTTTTTGCGTTAGCTCTGCGACAACCGGTTCTGATATATCTGGTGTAGCAGCTTCCTTGCTTGGTTTGCATGAAAAAAAAGCAAAGAGCAGGATCCCCACGATGGCTATGTTTAGCTTGTTCATTTTGATTTGTTTTATTCGTTGATTTGAATTTATTTAACTTAAGATCGCATACCTTTAAGAACAGCAATAAAAAAGAAAACCCATCCACTTATCAATGTCAGCCCACCTATCGGAGTGATAGGTCCGAGAACTTTATTCCAGGAATCAATTTCTAATAATTCTCTTGTAGCCAATAAGTAAATTGATCCTGAAAATAAAATGACCCCTATCAAGAAGCAATAGCCAGCAAGTTGTGCCTGACCTGCTGATATTTTATCGAAGATGACTGCAAGCAATAGTAATGCCAGAGCATGGTAAAACTGATAGCGCACACCTGTTTCAAAAATTTGTAAATTTTCAACTGAGATCTTTGCCTTTAAGGCATGGGCACCGAATGCACCAAGGATCACAGCTAAAGCTCCTAAAAGTGTTCCTGTTAATAGAAAAGTTTTCTGCATGGTAGTTTTAACAGATGTATAGGATTGCTGAGTTTTTTAGAATCATTCTTTAATCTGATAGTTCCCGTTGCACAACACGGGAAAATTTACAGAGTTTGAAATAAAACATTTCTTATGTGCCAGATTATGCATTTCGTCGAGTTTACTTATCATAGCTGCTTCGCTGACAACCACAACCGGATTCAAAATAACTTCTTTGAATCTTCCGCCTCCCACTCCGGATTCGACCATCGTTCCGGTTGCACTATCTATATAATCGGTAATTATTACTCCGGCATCTGCACATAGGTGAAGGAACCACAGCATGTGGCAACTTGAAATGGCGGCCAGTAAAAATTCCTCAGGATTATATTTTGTCTTATCTCCCAGGAAAGCCGGATCTGCGGAAGCTAACAATTCGTCTCTGCCTTGGGCGCTGATGCGATAATTTCTGTCATAAGCACGGTAGTCCTTGGTTCCTGCACCCTTATTACCTGTCCATTGAATAGTCAGGTTGTAAAAGTGCTCTTTAGCCATGACGTGCTTTTAATATTGCTTTGAATAAAAGGAAATTATTTTGCAGAAGAAATGTAACTGTTTAAATCCTCGACAGAACTCTCGAATTCGAAGGCATTGCTCACTTTGAAATAATTACCCAGATCGTAAGTGTAAGCATAAGCATATTTAGCAAATTCCAGTTTGGTATTTTCAAAATCAAATAGCGTGAGGATTTCACTCACCTGGTCGGAGAAGAGACAATTATTTTGTAATACTTGCTTTGCAATACTGAGTCTGGTGCTTTCAAAATCTTTAGAGCTAATAGTTTTTTTCATGTCAGTAAAATCTGACGGGTTCATGGGGTGAGGGCAGCCTACAGGACCATTGTAATCTTGTAAATAAATTGTGGTCGGATTTTGAGGTGTTGTTGTAGATGTTGTTGAAGATGATGAAACGGTACGGGTAGTAGTGGTTGTAGTTGTGCTTGTGATGTGATCATCTTCCATATCCATTCCGTCAGCCTGAATGCTGATGTTACCACCGTTCTCATTCATGTTTACTCCCATTTGGAAATTTATACTTTCACCTGCAGGTCTTGCCTCATTTGAATGAGTTGTCGTGGTGTGGCTGATGGTAGTAGTAACGGTTTCCGCTGCCGGAGTTTCAGAATACACAATGATCTTTTGCGTGGAAGGTGTTGGTGGTGCAGTAGCAATTGGTATTGAGCTCACATAGCGTGTTACATATTCACCTTTTTTATTTTGTTTAATAGCCATTGTTAATTCCTCGCCGGATTCCTGGAAATATATGTTGAAATCGAGCTGTCCTAATTTCTTATCAGCAAAAATTGCACGACATTTATAATTCGGTGCCGGCAAGTCTGTAAGTTTTACATTTGTTTCAGCTTGTGTGTTCTGCAAGATACCATTCAAGACCACTTGAAATTTTTCTCCGTTTTCCGTGAAGAGGATGAGGTTATTCGATTGAGCATACAATGAAATTGAGCTGTATACAAAAACAAGCAGTAGGGTAAGGATGCGTGACATATTGGAATGATTTAGATTTTATTTGTAACTCTTTCGTTCGTAGCTTCAAGGTCTGAAGTCGGGCGGCAAAGGTACAAAACTAGGTAATGGAGTCAAATAAAAAATGCTGAAAAATGCCTGTGGATCAGGGTGTAAGATCTCCGGCAAATTGAAATTTCCTTGACCTGAGCTATTAAATTCGTCGAATTTCGATTAAATCGATCGTGAAATGTAACTTCGCACAAATTTTTGTTATGAAAAGAATATTACTCATCGGTGCCGGTCGCTCATCGTCTTATTTGATATCATATTTATTAGACAAGGCAAATACTGAGGGTTGGGAGTTAACGATAGGAGATATCTCCAGAGAAAGTGCATTAGACAAACTTGGAGGCTCTTCTTCAGGCCGTGCGATCGCCTTAGATATTCATGATTCAATCAAGACAAGTGCAGAAATAGAAGTGGCGGATCTGGTTATTTCAATGCTACCGGCACACATGCATATTGCTATTGCAAGAGAATGTGTGAGGCTAAAAAAGCATTTGGTTACGGCATCATATGTGAGTGATGATATGAAGGAACTTGACAAATCAGCAAGGGAAGCCGGTGTAATTTTATTGAATGAATGTGGATTGGATCCGGGAATAGACCATATGAGTGCAATGGAAGTCATTGATAAGGTTCATGAAGGCGGAGGAAGATTCAGTTCATTCAAGTCGTACACCGGCGGACTGGTTGCACCTGAATCGAACGACAATCCCTGGGGCTATAAGTTTTCATGGAATCCGAAGAATGTTATCCTTGCCGGACAAGGTACTGCGAAGTATATGGATAAAGGAAAATTCAAATATTTACCTTATCACAGACTATATATGCAGGTAGAGAAATGCGATATCGATGGCTTAGGAACTTTTGACGGTTATGCGAATCGTGATTCGTTATCCTATCGGAAGGTGTATCAGCTTGAACATATTTCTACGATGATTCGAGGTACATTCAGACAAGAAGGGTTTTGTAAAGCTTGGAATATTTTTGTTCAATTGGGATTAACGGACGATAGTTATAAAATTGAAGACGCTTCTAAGCTTACCTGGTCGCAACTCACAGAAGCATTTCTTCCTCCTGACAATGCAAATAAAAGTCTTCGCCGCCGCCTTGCAGATTTCGTTTCATTATCTGAAGATGATGAGGCAATTAAAATGGTGGAATGGACCGGAATATTAGAAGATAAAGCACTGGGAAAATCAAATGCAAGTCCTGCCGATCTCTTGCAATCACTCTTAGAAATGAAATGGGTGCTGGGTAAAGAAGATAAGGATATGATTGTGATGCAACATTTGTTCGAGTATGAGCAGGACAACAAAAAACATAAGTTGCGCTGCTCACTTGTGGTCAAGGGTGAAAATTCTGTGTACACTGCTATGGCAAAGACAGTAGGCTTGCCGGTCGCTATTGCTTCTGTGCTAATATTAAAAGGACAGATTGCAAGTCGGGGAGTAAAAATACCTGTGGAGAAAGAAATATATGTTCCTGTTTTAAAAGAATTAGAAAAGCAGGGGATTAGCTTTGTGCATCAGTTGGAGGGTGGTTCTTAAGTGCTATGTAATAATCATTCGTCAGGGTGATGTAGCGATCCGTAAAAGAATTATTTTCATTCTGAATAATTATTTCTTCTTCTGAAAGTGTTCCCATATTTTTAGAGAACTCCATGATGAGTCTTTTTTCAGGTTTGTTAGGTTTTGTGAGGATCTTCACAAGATGAGTGCAAAATAATCCGGCACTATGGGCAAGGTCCATAAATTCATGACCTTCTTTAGCAGGAAGAATGAGGTAAAATTTTCCTTCCGGATGTAATATTTTTTTTACCCCATCGATCAATTCCTGAAATCCTAACAGATCGTTATGTCGGGCATTTAATCTTGATTCTCCGAAAGGTTTAGAAGCATGGTGGAAGTAAGGGGGGTTAGAAACTATCAGGTCATAGATCAGATTCGACTGACCGGCCAATTCCTGAAATGATTGATGAAAGACATGCATACGTAAGAACCATGGTGAGATCCTGAAATTTTCCCTGGCTTGCAAGCAAGCATTTTCATCAATATCCACACCATCTATATTACATGTTGATCTTTGAGCCAGCATAAGTGCTATTATACCTGTGCCGGTACCAATGTCAAGTATTCTATGAGCATGAGAAGGATCAAGCCATGATCCAAGCAAAACAGCATCTGTCCCAACTTTCATGGCGCACTTGTCCTGATGGACAGTAAACTGTTTGAATCGAAAAGTTTGGTCGCTCATACATTTTCAAATACCAAGATACTCAAAAATTATTTAAATATTTAATTAAATAATTATTTGATGTAAGGTCTTTTGTATTCATTTTTAATCACCCATTTAGATAGACATCCAGTAGGCCATCAGGAAGATCAATGTATATGGTTTTATTCTCATCATCAATTTCCAGGATGATCTCTTCATGCAATGGGAATAAAATTTCTTTTTCATTTATGCTGCAAGCTGCAAGAAATTGCATTGGTAATTCCTGTATTTCAAGTATCTGTCCGAGGTTTCCATATTTTTTATCGTTAACTGTATATCCGAGAAGTTCGTTCCAGCCCGGTTCCAGTTCCTCTTCGGTATCTCGTTTAATTTTTCCTGCCAGAACTTTTTTACCCACTAATTTTTTTGCCTCCTCTTCATTATTGATCGTATCGAATTTAACCAGAATGCCATTAGTTTTTTCTCTGATATTCTCTACGAAGAAGGGAACTGGCAAGCCATCAAGTTGTAAGAACAGGAACTGTGATTTGAACTGTTCGGGTGAGAGGTTAATATCATCATTCATGGCCAGACTGAGTTCGCCCTGGAAGCCATGGGTTTTATTGATGAAACCCAGAGGGACCAGTTTATTTATATCGAGTGTTTTCATAAGGCTTTCGATGGCCAGGGTGTAAGATACAGAAAGCAAAACTAATGTCCGGGTATACTGTGAGTCACTTACAAATTGAACAATGAAGACATTCAGGCAGAACAGGTAGTTTATTGTTCAGGTTTATGATCGAGGGTCGGCAAAAAAAAATCCGCTCTGCAATAACAAAGCGGATTTTTTTTATGTTTTAAAAATCAGGATTCAGCAGAAGTTTCTCCTTCTGATTTTTCTTCAGTTGCAGGAGCTTCAGCAACAACTTCCGGTTCAGCGGCAGCAGTTGGTTCGGCAGCGGTTTCAGCCTCCGGCTCAGGCGTTGGAGGAGGAGTGTTCTTCTTGCGTAAAGCTTCAAGACGATTCTCTTTCTTCTTCGCTTCTTCAGCCAGGCGAGATTCCATTTGTTTGGAAACGTTTCCGATAACGCTTTTACGTTTTTCTTCGACCTTCGCAGCTTTAGCTTCTGCCCAGGCAGCAAGTTTTGCATCAGCCTGCTCTTGAGTAAGAGCGCCTTTAGCAATACCTTTTTGCAGGTGCAGGTTATACAATACTCCTTTATAAGCAAGGATCGCGCGACAAGTATCTGTCGGTTGCGCTCCATTCTTTAACCAGGTAAGAGCTTTGTCCTGGTTGATCTCAATTGTAGCTGGGTTCGTGTTGGGATCGTAATTACCGATTACTTCGATATACTTTCCATCCCTTGGAGCACGACTATCCGCCACAACAATATGGTAGTAAGGCTTATGCTTCTTACCATGACGCGTTAATCTAATTTTTACCGGCATCTTTTTTTGTTATTGATGGTTTTAGATCCCTTTCCGCCGACCGAGGTGGATAAACGTTCTCCTACGTTATTTTAAAAGGGATGCAAAGATGCACTTTTTTTGGTGTTTTTCAAAGGGAAATGAGATTTTTTTAATGAAGAATTCAGGCAAAAAACAAGGAAAATTTTGAAAAAAGAAAGATTGTCATGCTGTTTGTTTGGATTATGAATCTTTGAACGATTAAAGACACATCTATGCGGTTAGAATTGAGTTAAGTGTTTTCGTTCTTGCCATTTAATAGATTATGTCGGCAAAAGACTTCTTACCTGTAAAAATTTCAGGCAGGCAATCAGTTCTGAGGAACAGAAAGGCTGAAATTGTTCCTTTCAACGAAATGCAGATTGCTGCAATAAATGCATATGTAGCTTTGCTAAAGCTGAAGAATTATAGCGAAAATACTATCAAGACATATCGCAATTGGTTTATGTTTTTCTTAAAATGTTTTCATGACAGGAAGCCATCTCAAATAAGGAAGGAAGAGATACTAGACCTGATGATAAGTCTCCATGACAATGAGAATTGGAGTGCGACAGGTCAGAATCAAATGATCAATGCGATTAAATTTTTTTATGAGCAACTGTTAAAACGCCCAAGAGAAATGTACGATCTGCCAAGAGCGCAGAAGCCGAAGCAGTTGCCGACAGTATTTTCAGAGAAAGAAGTACTTTCGATAATAAAGGCTACCGGAAATTTGAAGCACAAGACTATTTTATGTCTTGCATATGCATCAGGACTTCGGATAAGTGAGATCTCGAAGATGAAAATTCGAGATATAGACAGTGACAGAATGGTGATAAATATCCGGCAATCAAAGGGAAAGCAAGATAGGATAGTGATGTTAAGTGAACGATTACTATTGTTACTGAGGACTTATTTCCTGGAATATAAACCAAAAGTTTGGTTATTTGAAGGGCAAACCGGAGGGCAATACAGTATACGAAGCATTTCAAAAGTGATGGAGCAGTGCAAAAGAAAAGCCAGAGTTTACAAGAAAGGGGGAATTCATGCTTTGAGGCACAGTTTTGCAACCCACCTC
Source organism: Bacteroidia bacterium (assembly GCA_035341855.1). GTDB lineage: Bacteria > Bacteroidota > Bacteroidia > AKYH767-A > 2013-40CM-41-45 > QQVM01. The sequence goes on along the minus strand of DAOQWA010000052.1, from coordinate 1,434 downwards.
CTGGAAAGTGGTACAGATATTATGTTCATTAAAGAGTTGCTCGGACATCAAAGCTTGCAAACGACGATGACTTATGTACATGTGAGTAAGAAAAATATTAGCAAGATCCAGAGTCCGTTTGATAAATTGTAGATCCGATCTTCTCGGAATAGGAAAGAAAAATTTTTTGTGTTTAAGAAAACAAATACTTATCTTTAGCGTTACTAACGTATTACGTTACTATGATCGTTTCATTTGCTTCAAAAAATACATCTAAGATATGGGAAGGGGAGAGAGTGAAGCATATTGCACCGGATATCCAACAAATTGCCAGAAGGAAATTAAGAATGATCAATAATTCCGTCAATATATCAGATCTCAGGATTCCGCCATCAAACCGATTAGAAAAGCTTGGCGGAAAGCTAAAAGAATACTACAGTATCCGGATAAATAATCAATGGAGGATCGTTTTTCGTTGGAAGCAAGGAAATGCGTCACAAGTTGAAATAACTGACTATCATTAATATGAAAAAATTAAAGAATGTACACCCTGGAGAGATTTTGAACGAAGAGTTTCTACTTCCCATGGAAATTTCAGCCTATCGTTTATCAAAGGATATAGGTATACCACAAACAAGGATCTCTGAAATCATCAAAGGAAGACGCAGGATAAGTGCTGACACGGCATTACGCTTGTCAAAGTACTTTGGGAATTCCGCAAAATTTTGGCTTGGACTTCAGGACGACCACGATCTAGAAGAAGAACGAGTCTTGAAGGCTAACGAATTGAAAGAGATTCCCAGCGCCCAAGGCAATGCTGCATAATTTAAGGGACCCATGCCGAATATTTTTTAAGATTTAAACATTTTTAACAATTCTTACCGAATATTATTTACCTTGAAGATTATTTTCACGCATCAATATGTTAGAATTTGATGCAAGTAATAAATGTTAGCGGTAATTTTTTAGCATGAGCCTTCGATATTCAAAATCGCAAATTGTTGATTTTACCATATTAGTTTTAAGATGGTATTTGGCAGTTTATATGTTTACATATGGATGGGGCAAATTAACCGGATGGCAATTTGGTATTAGTAATATGGAATTGCTCGAAAAGCCATTAAAGGAAGTTGATAGATTTTATCTAGCATGGTATTTATTTAGCCTTAGTAAATCATTTAATATAGTAGTTGGTTTATTACAAATTATTGGCTCCATTTTAGTCGTAATAAATAGAACAGTCATTTTAGGAGTGTTTTTTTTAATACCAATTTTATTTCAAATTCTTTTAATTGATATTTCATTCACTACAAACTATTTTGGGGCGGCTTTACCTTTGCGACTTACAATGATGTTAGTTTCCTCATTTGTTATTCTTTGGTACTATTTTGATCCAATCAAGTCAGCTATGAAAACGTTGACAACTTCTATTTCGACTAAATTTAAGTATAGATG
>DAOQWA010000051.1:0-23156 GCA_035341855.1 Bacteroidia bacterium | reverse complement strand
TCCCCGATCCGCCAACCGGCGGATCGTGCTCTACCAAATGAGCTACTTCCGCTGGGTAATTTTCTTTTTTTTATTCATCTATCCTCCCCGATCCGCCAACCGGCGGATCGTGCTCTACCAAATGAGCTACTTCCGCTGGGTAATTTTCTTTTTTTTATTCATCTATCCTCCCCGATCCGCCAACCGGCGGATCGTGCTCTACCAAATGAGCTACTTCCGCTGGGTAATTTTCTTTTTTTTATTCATCTATCCTCCCCGATCCGCCAACCGGCGGATCGTGCTCTACCAATTGAGCTACTTCCGCTGGTTAATTTATTGTTCCCCGTTCAAATCACTGAAAATTCACAGTTTTTTGATGGGATGCAAAGGTAAAGAAATTTCGATTTATACAAAATAAACAGGCTTTTTTGGGCAGCCTAAAAATCAATGATTTAGCCTCTCAGGATCTTCTTGATCTCATTCAGCTTATTCAAAGCTTCCACCGGTGTGAGGTTATTGATATCGGTTTGAATGATCTCTTCCTTGATCCGGCTAAGAACAGGATCGTCAAGTTGGAAAAAACTCAACTGCATGTTTTCCTTTTCTGAACCAATACTTTTCGGGCTCAAATCAGGGCCACCGCGCATGCTTTCCAATTGCCTGAGAATATCACCGGCCCGACTGACAACCTTTGCAGGAATGCCGGCCATCCTGGCAACATGAATTCCGAAGCTATGTTCACTTCCACCGGGAACAAGCTTGCGTAAAAATAATACTGTGTTATCTATTTCTTTAACGGCAACATGATAATTTTTTATCCTGCTGAGCGTCTCTGCCATTTCATTCAGCTCATGGTAATGTGTTGCAAAAAGTGTTTTTGGTTTTGCTGTACCATGTTCATGCAAATATTCTGCAATAGACCAGGCTATGCTAATACCATCGTAAGTTGCTGTCCCTCTCCCGATCTCATCGAGCAGGATGAGACTTCTATCCGAAATGTTATGAAGGATACTTGCCGTCTCATTCATCTCCACCATGAATGTAGATTCACCTGAGGAGATATTATCTGACGCTCCTACCCTTGTGAAAATTTTATCAACGATACCGATCTGTGCAGACAAGGCAGGGACAAAGCTTCCCGTCTGTGCAAGAAGAGTAATGAGTGCAGTTTGTCTGAGGAGTGCAGATTTACCCGACATATTCGGGCCGGTGATCATCAGGATCTGTTGTGTGTCAGGATCCAGGTAAATATCGTTGGCAATAAACTTCTCTCCCTGCGGCAATTGTTTTTCAATTACAGGATGTCTGCCATTCCTGATATCGATGATACGGGAATTATCGACTTTAGGACGAACATAATCGTTCTTTATCGCAACCTCCGAAAAAGAATGCAGGCAATCCAGTTTTGCAATTAGTGAAGCATTGAGTTGTACAGGCTGGATATATTCCATGATGGAAAGTACCAGCTCCTGGAACAATTCTATTTCAAGAGCGAGAATTTTTTCTTCCGCGCCAAGGATCTTCTCTTCGTATTTCTTCAGCTCTTCAGTTATATAGCGCTCTGCATTGGTGAGGGTTTGCTTGCGCGTCCACTCCGGCGGTACTTTATCCTTATGAGTATTTGTAACTTCGATATAATAACCAAAGACATTATTGAACCCAACTTTCAGAGATGTGATCCCGGTACGGTCAGATTCTTCCTTTTGAATTTTCAGGAGATATTCTTTACCAAGGGACGATATGCTTCTCAGCTCGTCGAGTTCTTCAGACACACCTTTACAAATCACTCCGCCTTTTGTTACCAAAGCCGGAGCTTCTGACTGCAATTCCCTGGTGATACGTTCATTCATCAGGACGCAAGGATTTATCTGATCGGCAATGACCTGTATAACCTGATTTCCTGCATTTGCACAGGTTTCCTTAAGCAGAGCAACAGTGTCCAATGAACGTTTAAGTGCCATGACCTCACGAGGAGAAATTTTTCCAAGGGCAACTTTTGATATCAATCTCTCAAGATCACCTATGGCTTTCATATGTCCTGCAAGTATAGCTGAAAACTCCGGATGCTTAAGGAAATAACTCACTGCCTCTTGCCGTTCTTCTATGGTGCTAAGATCTTTCAAAGGCAGCATCAGCCATCTTTTCAATAATCTGGCTCCCATTGGAGTGAGAGTATGATCCATGATATCAAGAAGGGTGACAGCATTTTCATTGGCAGATGAAACCAATTCAAGATTACGAACGGTGAAACGGTCGAGCCAGACATATTGGTGTTCATCTATGCGGGAGATGGCACTGATGTGTTTAAGTTGCTCTTGCCGGGTATCAGAGACATAATGCAAAGCGGCACCTGCTGCAACAGTAGCAAGCGACCAGTCTTCTATCCCAAAACCTTTGAGAGATCGTGTTCCAAAATGCCTGAGCAAAGATTCTCTGGTATAATCACCCTGAAAGACCCACTCATCAAGACCATAGGAATAAAAAGTCTTCCCATATTTTTCCTGAAATTCTTTTTTACTTGATTTAGGATAAAGCACCTCACTCGGATTAAAACTTTGCAACAACTTATCGATATAATCTACCGATCCCTGGGCAACGAGAAATTCTCCGGTTGAGATATCAATCAAGGCAAGGCCACTAACCTTTGCTTCCGTGTATAAACTGGCGAGGAAATTATTTTTTTTATGTTCCAGGATTTTATCATTGGAAGAAACTCCCGGACTTATTAATTCTGTCACTCCCCTTTTTACTATTGTCTTGGTGAGCTTTGGATCTTCAAGCTGATCACAAATGGCTACACGCATTCCGGCACGGACAAGCTTTGGCAGGTATGTATCGAGTGAATGATGCGGAAATCCGGCCAGCTCGATAAAGGCGGCACTTCCGTTAGCACGGCGGGTTAAGACTATGCCCAAAACACCTGCTGCACGCACAGCATCTTCTCCGAAGGTCTCATAAAAATCGCCCACACGAAAAAGCAGCATAGCGTCAGGATACTTCGCCTTGATGCCATAGTACTGTTTCATCAAGGGAGTTTCGACGGGCTTCTTTTTCGTTTCGGTCTTTTGCATTCTGCTCTTTGCCTGGAATGGATGGTGGTTTTATTTGTTCATCACCCGGCCTGTAATGGATGTACCTTGTTCAGGGATTGCTTAGGGTGGATAGAAAATATGTTTTTATATTTAGGCTCAATCAATGAGTCATGCGCAAGATACGAAATGATGAGCTGGATAGGAAGTCTGTAGAGGAATTCAAGCTGTCTGTGAAGAGACCTTTCATTCTGGTTCTGGACAATGTCAGAAGTCTGAGCAATATAGGTTCTGTGTTTCGTACTGCCGATGCATTTCTTTGTGCATCAGTGTATTTGTGCGGGATCACTGCCAGGCCTCCGCATCGTGAGATACACAAGACAGCTTTAGGAGCGGAAGATTCCGTCGACTGGAAATATTTCGAAACAGTAGAAGCGGCTATTAGCAGCTTAAAGGCAAGCGGCTATACGATTGCAGCCGTCGAGCAGGTTGAAGGTGGAACTTCACTTTTAAATTTCGATCCTGACAAGACAAAAAAATACGCCTTTATTTTTGGACATGAGATCAATGGGGTGAGTGAAGAAGCTATCGCCTTGTGTGATTTGGCTTTAGAAATACCACAGCAAGGAAGCAAGCATTCGTTAAATGTTTCGGTATGTGCCGGCGTTCTTGCATGGGATTTCGTTTCCAAAACGGGCTGATCTTACCTAAAGCAAAAAAAAGCACAAAGGATATTAACCCTTGTGCTTCAGATTTTAATAATGATCTTTTAAAACTATTCCTTTACCTTGAAATCAACCCTTCTGTTCATCGGATGATCCTTGGTTATAGGATCGTTTTTACCCAATGAGGTGATATCAAGTCTGCTTGCGTCAATACCATATTTCTTAATGAGGTGATTTTTCACAGCCTCAGCACGACGTTTTCCGAGTTTAATATTGTAATCCGAGCTAGCCCTTGAATCACAATTTCCGGTGATCTCAAAGGTGATATCAGGATTGTTTCGCATTACGAGTGCAATGGATGCTAAAGTCTCGTCGTATTTTTTAGAGATTACTGCCGAATTCAGATCGAAGAAGATAGAAGGCAAGTAGCCGTTAGCAGCAAGAATAGAAGCAGCTCCTCCGCGGTTTGACGGGTCAGTAGGAATAGTAACACCTGTATTGGTAACGAGACTACCCTTAGCAGTATTAGGCTCCATATCCCTGCTATCAGGAATACCATCACCGTCAGTATCAATTTCTCTTCCTGAGGCATCAACCTGAGAGCCTTTAGGTGAGAATGGCTCAACGTCTTTCCAGTCAGGAACACCATCGCCGTCTGCATCAATGGCAGTACCATCTCCATAAACCTTTACACCTTCAGGAGTATCCGGCTCACGATCGAACATATCGGCAACGCCATCCTGGTCTTTATCACCACTGAGCATATCTACCCTATCCTTCATATCATAAAGATCAGCATAGATTGTCTGCATAGGATTTACCCATTGAATAGGCTTGTCCTTAAACCCGATGTGATAAGTTAATCCTAAGTTGACGTAAGTAAAATTATCATTCTCAGAGAGGAGACGGTACCAACCGTCGATCTTATCTGTATTGCTCAGATGTAGTGCATATTCCAAATGAAGCGAAAGCGGTTTCACAATGCGGTATTTAAGTCCTACTCCGATTGGATACACCAACTCAGTAGTTTCTCTATAATCGACAGAGTTATCGATGAGGTTGTTTTGCACATAGTAATTTCGGGCAACTGTTGAGTCATCGCGAAATACTGATGGAGAAAATTGCATCGCACCTACTCCCAAATAACCGTAGAATGCAATATTCGGGTTACGCTTAAGGAAGGATACATTTCCAAACTGGAAATAGGCCCTAACGCTGGCAACATAATTTAGATCCGTCTCGAAATTATATTTTGAATTGCTACCTGTACCTTCTTCATCACCTTTCAATTTTCCGCGAAGGAAAGATGCCTGAATGGCAAAAGAATGGGTCAAGAATTTACTGACGCTCAAACCATAACCAATCTGAGTGATAAGATTTGAAGCATTGAAATCTGTCGTAGTCAGATCAGTATTGGGAATTAGTAGTCCGCCATGCAGCGCAACGTCCCAGGTTCTGAATTTATTTGCCTTAGGCATGTTTCCACTTTTCAGGCTCACCTTCGCACTTTGAGTGGTCTCCGTGGAGGTTGTGACTTCTTGTGCAGGGGCATTTAATACTCCCGCAAGAAGCACAGTAAAAACGATTAACTTTCTTGATAAAATCATGTTGAAGACCGTTTAAGGTTCTTTAAAATTGGACAAGCTAATATGGCTCAAATCTTATTGTCAGCTTTATTTTTGGCTATTTCAAATAATGCATGACATTAAAATTCAACTATTATTCAATGCCAGATTTACGAGAATCAACAATATTAGTTGCAAAAATAAACATATATGCATGCCAGTCAAGGTAAAACCCGCATCAATACTGACTTTCTGACGAATCTCCCAAAATAATACGGTGGATTCCGGGTCGGTAATCTTTATTGATCAGATCAAGAATTTCGAGAAAATGTTGCGAATTTGAAACAAAATCAACATTATCAGTATCAATCACCAGGATCCTGGTTCCTTGCTGTTGCTTAAAATAGTCCCAATATCCACCTTCCAGATTTTCAAGGTATTCGTTTTCTATTTTCTGTTCATAATCTCTCCCCCTTTTCCTGATATTCTCCTGAAGCTTTGGTACACTTTTATGGAGATAAACTAAGAGATCGGGTTTTGGAAGATGTGGGTTCATGATATGAAAAAGCCTTTGATATAAGATAAACTCATCTTCCTTCAGGGTAATTCCAGCAAAGATCAATGACTTACTGAGAACATAGTCAGAAACGGTTTGTGTTTTGAAAAGATCCTGGTTTGATAGCTGATCCATTAATTGCTGGTACCTGTCTGCAAGAAAAGAAAGCTCTAAAGGAAAAGCATATCGCTGTTGATTTTCATAAAACCTGGGAAGAAAAGGGTTATCTGCAAAACGCTCAAGAATAAGTCGTGTATTATACTCTTCAGCTATTTTAGTCGCCAAAGAAGTCTTCCCTGTACCGATGTTGCCTTCGACAACTACATAATCATATCTGAGAGATTTATTCATTGATCTTTTTAACCTCCAGATTATCTTTTAAAACATTCAACAATTCCTGCATTGTCTTACCCGACCTGGGGTCTTGCAGGTCAGGCATAAGTTCAACGAGAGGCACCAGAGTGAATTTTCGTAAATGAAACATTGGATGCGGAATTACAAGTTCTTCGGTAATGATAATTTCTTTTCCAAAGAATAGAATATCTATGTCTATAGTTCTGGGACTCCACTTAAGCACCCTTTCTCGTCCAAATTCCTTCTCAATACTAAGTATTACAGAGAGCAGCTCCTGAGGATTCAAAGTTGTGGAGCCTTCAACAATTTGGTTGTAAAAAGGATCCTGATCTTCATTTCCCCATGCAGCAGTTTCATACACAGAAGATTGACCTGTCGGTTCACCTAATTCCTTTGCTAAACGAACCTTTGCTTGTCTCAAATTAGCAATCCGGTCGCCCAAATTACTTCCCAGCGATAAGACGTAGAGGTTCATAGATGAATTTTTGTCAAACCTAAGGAAATCTAAGGATAGCACAAACAGATTCGATCCAGACTTTTATCTTTGCAAATAAATCACCTTAAAAATCTACCATGAAACAGTTCTTTAAATTTATGTTTGCTTCAATGCTCGGATTTATTTTATCCTTGTTCGTTTTTTTTCTGATCAGTTTGTTTATAGTTTCTGTCATGGTCTCTTCAGTTTCTACAGAAACTAAAGTTGAGATCGTAAAAAACTCGATCCTTGAAATTACACTAGACAAATCGATTGAAGAAAGAACCTCTAACAATCCTCTTGAAGAATTTAATTTTGCAAGCTTCAGCAGTGATAAAAATCTCGGGCTAAATGATATTTTAAAAAACATTGAGAAAGCCGGAGAGGACGATAAGATAAGCGGGATCTTCTTAAATTTATCAGGCGTCACTGCGGGGATGGCGACGATTGAAGAGATCCGAAAGGCATTGATAGTATTTAAACGAAGCGAGAAATTCATTTATGCCTATGGTGAAGATCTTAGTCAGGGCGCCTATTATCTTGCCTCGGTAGCCGATAAAATATTTTTGCATCCGGAAGGATCCATTGACTTCAAAGGATTCCGTGCTGAACTTATGTTCTTCAAAGGAGCGCTTGAAAAGCTTGAAATCGAACCACAGGTAATTCGTCATGGCAAGTACAAGAGTGCCATCGAACCATTTGTGAATGACAAAATGAGCCCTGAAAATAAGGAGCAAGTAAAAACTCTCGTCAACTCATTCTGGAATACTTTTCTTGAAAACGTATCTGCCTCCCGCAACCTGGAAATTGGCGAATTACAATATGCTGCAGATGAATTTACAGCTCGTGATGCCGCTGCAGCCATGGAGGCCGGCCTGATCGATAGCGTTGCGTACTACGACGAAGTTGAAGATGCCTTATATCAGAAAAGCGGGGAAACTTCAGGCAAAAAAGTGAAGCTGGTTTCTTTGTCCAGGTACAATAAAGTTTATGTGAAAGGCAAGAGAGAATTTTCGAACCAAAAAATTGCAGTGATCTATGCTTACGGTGATATTGTAAGTGGCAAAGGAAGCAATGATCAGATAGGTTCGGATAAAATGGGCGAAACCATTCGCAAGGCAAGGCAGGACAGCAGTATCAAGGCTATCGTATTGAGAGTAAATTCACCCGGCGGTAGCGCTATTGCATCTGATGTTATTTGGCGTGAAGTCGTTCTGACCAAAAAAGTAAAGCCTGTCGTAGTATCCATGGGTGACTATGCAGCTTCCGGAGGCTATTACATTTCTTGCGCAGCCGACAGTATCGTTGCTCAACCAAATACACTCACAGGATCTATCGGAGTATTCGGACTCTTGTTGAATGCCAAAAATATGTTTAACAATAAACTCGGCATCACCTTCGATACCGTGAAGACAGGCAGGTATGCAGATATCGGAACAATGTCGAGGGCACTGACTGCTGCAGAAAGATCCTTGATACAATTGCAGATCGAAAAGATCTATGAAACCTTTATCACTCATGTTGCAGAAGGAAGAAATGTGACAAAGGAGTTTGTGGACAGTATCGGTCAAGGAAGGATCTGGAGTGGAGAGACAGCATTGAAGCTCGGATTGGTTGATGTTCTTGGAGGCACAAATGATGCCATTGAGATTGCGGCCCGCATGGCAAAGCTGGAAAAATACCGCATCGTTCAGTTACCGGAGCAGAAAGAATTTTTTGAAAAGATATTGGAGGACCTGAATGCAGAGGTTGGCACCTATTTCACGAAGCAAGAGCTCGGAGATCAGTACAAGTACTATGAACAACTGAAAAATATAGTACGCAATAATGGCATCCAGGCTAGAATTCCTTTCGAGCTGGAAGTGTATTAATGCATGTCTAATACTCGGCAAAATTTTGCACATAAATTCCTGCAATGACCGTTAAATCTGAAACGATATCCAATAAAGAAATTGCACGAGCCTTTAAGCTTGCAGCTGCCTTGCTGGAATTACATGATGACAATCCCTTCAAAGCACGCTCATTGCAAAATGCAGCCTTTAAAGTTGAAAGGCTTACCACTCCTCTTTCAGAAATGCAGGAAGAAGAAATTGCAAGACTTGATGGAATCGGAAAAGGAATTCAAGGGAAGATAAAGGAATATCTTGATCACTCCTCTTTTGAGGAATTGGATATTCTACTCGAAAAAACACCGCCGGGTGTTGTTCAAATGCTCGCTATCAAAGGTATCGGACCCAAGAAGGTGAAGGTATTATGGAATGAGCTGGGACTTGAATCACCGGGAGAATTGTTGTATGCCTGCAATGAAAACAGACTTGTTGAATTAAAGGGTTTTGGAACAAAGACACAGGATCTGATCATTAAGTCGATTGAATACAGCCGGAGCAATGAAGGTAAATTTTTATATGCCAACATAGAAATCATTGCTCAACAGCTGGAGAAAGACTTTAAGCAAAGCGGACTGATAAGTGAGATCTCATTCACAGGAGCCTTGAGAAGAAGATGTGAGATCCTGGAAGAACTCGAATTTGTGCTTTCAATACCTGACCTTAAGGCATTTTTAAAATTCCTTGAGGATCACCCCTTGATCGATGATGGTTCAGTCAAGTCTGCCGGAAATAGAATTGAATCAATGGTCGCAGGTAAATTACCTTTACATATTTACAGGGCTGATGACAATAATTTTTACTCTACACTATTTCTAACAACTGCGGGCGAAGATCATCTGCAGATCTTGAAAGAGAAATATGCTTTGACAGACATAGGTTCAGCTAAATCTGAAGAGGAAATTTACACTTCATTAAAACTTCCTTTTATTGAACCAGAGCTTAGAGAAGGAATATTTGAATTCGAGCTTGCAGCCAAAGGAGCTATGCCGGTACTTCTTGAGCTGAAAGATCTCAAAGGCATACTTCATAATCACAGCACTTACAGTGATGGAGAACATTCACTTGAAGTGATGGCAAAATATTGTAAGGAACTTGGCTATGAATACCTGGGCATTTGTGATCACAGTAAAAGTGCATTTTATGCTAATGGACTGCAACCTGAACGGATAATAATGCAACATGCGGAAATTGAAAAGCTCAATGCATCTTTGGCGCCATTTAAAATATTCAAAGGAATTGAATCCGATATTCTCATTGACGGGTCTTTGGATTACCCTCCGGATATTCTTAAGACTTTTGATTTTATTGTAGCCTCTGTTCACTCATCCCTCCGCATGGACAAAGAAAAAGCTACTAAGAGACTAATCACGGCTATTGAAAATCCCTTCACTACCATATTAGGACATCCGACAGGAAGACTTTTATTAGCTCGTGAAGGCTATCCTATTGACCATAAGAAAGTGATCGATGCATGTGCAGCAAATGGAGTAATCCTGGAGCTTAACGCTAACCCATACCGACTGGATATAGATTGGAGGTATATTCAATATGCGATCAGTAAAAATGTGATGCTTTCAATCAATCCTGATGCTCATCGCAAAGAAGGATATCATGACATGTATTATGGCGTATGTACGGCGAGAAAAGGTGCTCTGACAAAAAACATGACCTTTAATGCACTGTCACGTGATGAAGTTTCCGAGTTCTTCCTGAAAAGGTCCGCTTTAAGAAATAAATAACAATAAATTCCGGATGAGATGAAGAAGGAAAAAACTATTCTTCCTTCTTAGGGTCTTCCAGTGTATTTTTCACGGCTGAGCTTGTATCATTGGCTGCTTTACGCACTTCATTTTCGATACCCCCCATTGCGTCTTTAAACTCACGCATTCCCTTTCCAAGACCTTTTGCCAATTCCGGAATTCTTTTTGAACCAAAGAATAAAAGCACTACCATCAGGATTAAGAAAATTTCACCTCCTCCGAGGTTCATGAATAATAAGTTCATTGGATCTGTAATTTTATATTACAAAGGTAATTATTTTCCCCCGGTCAAAACCTTTCCTCAATCACTAAAACAAAAAAGCCTGTTTGTAGAGTACAAACAGGCTTTTGAAGATGAATAATTTATGAATCCTTAAACCTTAGCCTTTACTTTTTTGGCAAAGTCAACTACGATCGGACTGGCAATGCATATAGATGAATAAGTTCCGATAAGCACTCCGATCAGCAATGCAAAGGTAAATCCACGTATAACCTCTCCTCCAAAGATGAAGATCGAGAAGAGTACAAAGAACAGTGACAAAGAAGTATTGATCGTTCTACTTAATGTAGCATTGATCGCATCATTGATAACTCCCGGCTGATCTTTTGAATGATGGTGAATTCCAACAAACTCTCTGATCCTGTCAAATACAACAACAGTATCTGTCATGGAATAACCCATTACAGTCAGGATCGCTGCAATAAAGTGGGTATCAATTTCAAGTGAGAAAGGAAGAATACCATTAAAGATACTGAACACTGAAAGAACAACAAGTACGTCATGCACGAGTGCGGCAACGGCACCAAGTCCAAACTGCCAACGTTTGAAACGAAGGAGGATGAATAAGAAGATCAAAATACAAGATGCAAGGATAGACCATACTGCAGAAGTCTTGATATCGTCGGCGATATTTGGTCCAACCTTCTGTGAACTGAGTACATCGTGTGTGTAGCCCTGAATAGAATTTAATCCAGCTTCGAGCTGAGTCGTCACTTTATCTTCTGCATCCTGAGAGGCATCATCAATAAGATAGCTTGTCGTTATCTTCACCTGATTAGAGGTTCCAAAGGTTTTTACTTCAGGAGACTTGGTGAGAGGACCTTTCAATGCATCAATAACTTCTACTGTCGTGATCGGCTTATCAAATCTAACTACGTATGTACGACCACCTTTAAAGTCTACACCGAAGTTCAGTCCTTTGGTTGCAAAGGAGGCTATGCCGGCAACAATAACAATTGCAGAAATAATGTAAAATGATTTTCTGCGTCCTACGAAATTGATCTTAGTGTTGGTGAATGCACCTTTGGTAAATTTATTCCAGAAGGTAATATCGTAGTTCTTACCCAGCATCCATTCAAAGATGATACGGCTGATGAACAATGCACAGAACAATGAACTCAGGATACCTATGATAAGAGTTGTAGCAAATCCCTGAATAGGACCCGTACCGAATGAATAAAGGATGACACCGAGGATCAATGTGGTTAAGTTCGAGTCGATGATCGAAGAAAATGCATGCTTGAATCCATCACTGATCGCAAGACGTGTACCTTTACCTGCTGATAATTCTTCACGAACACGTTCGAAGATCAGGATATTCGCATCGACAGCGATACCGATTACAAGGACTATACCTGCAATACCCGGAAGCGTGAGAACAGCGCCAAGGGATGCCAGGATACCCATGATGAAAAACATGTTCACAAACAAGGTAATGTTCGCCACTATACCTGCTTTGTTGTAGTAAGAGATCATAAAGACCAATACAACCAACAAGGCAATCACGAAAGACATGAATCCTGCATTGATAGCTTCCTGACCAAGTGTTGGTCCAACTACAGTATCTTCTACGATACGGGCCGGAGCAGGAAGTTTACCTACTTTAAGAATATTTGCCAGGTCATCTGCCTCTTCGAGAGTGAACTGACCGGTGATGCTGGAGTTTCCGCCGGCAATTTCCTGGATCACATTTGGATATGAATAGACATAATCATCAAGCACAACGGCAATTGATTTATTAACGTTGTCATGAGTGAGGCGTTTCCAAATTCGGGCACCTTCTGCATTCATCGCCATTGATATTTCCCAGTTATCGGAAAATTGACCTTTTTGTTTTCTTGCATCAACGATAGCAGAACCATCCAGAGGTGCTTGTCGGTCACGTACCGGCATACGGATAGCGATTAACTGAACAACTTTACCATCCTTATCGATAGGTTTAACAGACCACAAGCCTTTAAACTCACGTGGGAACTTCGCACGGATCTGATCCATTGCAAGGATCTCGTTAATACGACTTGTGTCTTTAGAAAATGCAGAACCAATAACCGGACCTTTTCTGAGCTGGCTTTGGTTTTGTTCATTCTGTTCTATTGAAGGCTGCAATAAGGCGAAGAGAGGATTATCTTTTGAAAATTGTTCGAAGGACTGTGCAGCAGAAGAAGTATCAGATGCAGATGTGTCATTCGCAGCTGTTCCCAGCTGATCCAGGAGTCCGCTCTTTTTAGTAGTATCTAAATCCGACGCAACCTCTTTTAATGAGTCATTTCTTGGAGTCAGCTCATCGGAATTCAATGCGGCAACAGTTGCTGTGGTATCCGGACTTGGAGTGCCAATAGCTTTGAGGACCTTGTTTGCCTCTTCCAAAACAGGATAAATTTCGGTGTTGTCAAAAGTTTCCCAGAACTCAAGTTTGGCAGTACCCTGCAAAAGCTTACGGACGCGATCCGGTTCTTTGATCCCGGGAAGCTCTACGAGAATTCGTCCGTTACCAAGCTTTTGAACATTTGGCTGAGTAACCCCGAATTTGTCGATACGGGTTTTTAAGATTTGGTAGGTACGATCAAAAGCTGCATTTGCCTCTGTCTGGATAACGTTTTTTACTTCGTTATTTGTCGAATTAAAGTTAATTCTGTCCTGTAACTCTTTTGTTGCAAATATGGCTGCAAGCTTGGCATTAGGATCTATTTTTGTGAATTCCTCTACGAACAGAGTGACATAATCCTTCTGACTGTTAGACTGAGCCTTGGTTGCATTTTCAAGAGCCTTGTTGAAGGTAGGATCATTGCTATTATTAGCCATAGAACGGATCATGTCAACAAGAGAAACTTCCATCGTCACGTTCATTCCACCTTTGAGGTCAAGGCCAAGATTCAGCTCATTCTCCTTACACTTTTTGTATGTAAGACCAAGAACCGGATACACAGGTTGTGTATTGATTGAGTCGAGGTATAATCTTTCCTTGACAGGATCTCCGTTTGCATATTCTCTTGCATCTTTCTCAACTCCGCGGGTAACGAAAGTGAAAGACAACTGGTAAAGGCATACCAGAATAAGAAGAATGGCAAATAACTTAATAGCACCTTTGCTTTGCATGGGTATTGTATTGATTAGGTATAAAAATGATTGATCTTAAACTTTTTTTAAAGCGTGCAAAGATAGAATAAGCAGGGTAATATCCAATTTAAGCTGAAAAGGGAATTCACATATTTATTCCTCTAAATCCTTGAAAAAAGGCCAAAATTTTTACAAACTAAGGGAAGATCACTTGCCAAGAACTATCAAGTATGCCATGCACTTAGGCTTAAGCGCTGAATATCAGTTCACAAGGTTCAAGGACTGAGAGATCAGCTTTGATTTTCGTGGATATGTCTGAGTTCACGGAAAGAGTCAGAAACCATAGGACCCAATGCCGATCATTCAAGGGGCTTTCAAAAGATTGCAAATACCCGGCTTATTTTTCAGAACCCGAACTACTTGTCTGATTCTCGTGCTTTGACATGTTCGTTGATATGATACTCACTGCAAAAAACAAAAGGATGTAAAACAGGAACACCCCTAGCCGGTATAAGGTTTTCTCAGGAAAGCCAAAGATCCTTCGCTGATGACCCTCAGCAAAATAACTTTTTGTTGCCTTATTCTTCATGCTGTCATTTACTTTGTATACTCGCATTTAATAAAAATGCCTCTACGCATTAGCGGCTAAACTTGCATTTGTAAGATTTTACAGGATGTGGCAGGCAGTAACAGTTCAATCCGCTTTTTTGAATGCAATGGCAAAAAGATATATGTAACCGGAAAATTCACGAGCATTCACAAACATACCAACAAGCTTTGCGGAAGGAAATTGAAAGACTAAATAAGTCGTTCATACAGTTGTGAAAGATTAGAAATTATGTCTGCACCGGAACAGTTTAATAAATCCTTTTGGCCAAACCGGTAATTTTCAAAGCTATCAGCTGAATACGTCAAAGGGATTTCCGGAGTAGATTAAAAACAGAACAGATATAAAAAACAAGAGTTGAAAAATGAGGAAAGTAATATTAAAACAAAATGATCTGTATCTCTGCGGATGTTTATTGAATTGGTATTGTGATGCCATGCCTGATCTTTTATTCACTAAATATAAGTCGCTTGTAATGAATTGGTGATTATATACTTTGGTTTTCTTACAAAGGGCAAGAAAAAAATATTCAAGAGGCAAATGTATAGTTGAAATTTGTTCTTAATCTGAAGAAATATACCGGTATTTCTTCAATTTTTCGTCTAAATTCCGTATCTTAGCGCTTCTTAAAAAACAGCATTATGGCCTTTGACGCAGAAATGATAAAAGCAGTATACGACCGCATGGGAGAACGTGTGGCGGCAGCAAGAAAGATGGTTGGACGACCATTAACACTAACAGAAAAAATTCTTTATAGCCATCTCACCGAAGCCCTGCCGACCAAGGCCTTCGAACGAGGCAATTCATATGTTGATTTTAATCCGGACAGAGTAGCGATGCAAGATGCGACAGCTCAGATGGCGCTTTTGCAATTTATGCAAGCCGGCAGGCCTCATGTAGCCGTCCCTTCTACCGTTCACTGTGACCATTTAATTCAGGCTAAGTCGGGCGCCAAGGAAGATTTGTCTACTGCTATGGACAAGAACAAAGAAGTTTTCGATTTCCTTGCTTCTGTGTCAAATAAATACGGCATTGGTTTTTGGAAACCCGGAGCCGGAATTATTCACCAGGTAATTCTCGAAAATTATGCCTTCCCGGGTGGAATGATGATCGGCACTGATTCGCACACAGTAAATGCCGGCGGATTGGGAATGATAGCTATTGGTGTTGGTGGTGCCGATGCCTGTGATGTTATGGCAGGTCTGCCATGGGAGCTTAAGTTTCCTAAGTTGATCGGCGTAAAACTTACAGGAAAATTAAGCGGATGGACATCAGCAAAAGATGTAATCCTGAAAGTTGCCGGTGTGCTTACGGTTAAAGGAGGTACCGACAAAATTCTTGAGTACTTCGGCCCGGGAGCAGAAAGTCTTTCATGTACCGGTAAAGGAACAATTTGTAACATGGGTGCCGAGATTGGTGCAACGACTTCGATATTCAACTATGATAAAAAGATGGCAGAATATCTCAAAGGTACAGACAGAACAGATATAGCAAATGCTGCCGATAAGGTTGCCGGGCACCTGCGTGGAGATGATGAAGTTTATGCAAATCCGGAAAAATATTTTGATGAGGTAGTAGAAATCAACCTCAGCGAACTTGAACCGCATATAAACGGACCATTCACTCCGGATCTTGCATGGCCCTTGTCGAAATTTGCCGCTGCCGTTAAAGAAAACGGATGGCCTCGTGAACTGGAAGTAGGACTTATAGGATCATGTACAAACTCCTCCTATGAAGATATAACAAGGGCTGCTTCTCTTGCCAAGCAGGCGGTCGATGCAGGAATAAAAGCTAAGTCGGAATTTACCATCACTCCGGGATCTGAACAAGTAAGATATACTGTTGATCGCGACGGATACCTGGGAATTTTTGAGAAGATGGGTGGTGTGGTATTAGCCAATGCCTGCGGACCATGTATTGGTCAATGGGCAAGGCACACAAATGATCCGAATAAAAAGAACTCGATCATTACTTCCTTCAACAGAAATTTTGCAAAAAGGAATGATGGAAATCCTAATACACATGCTTTTGTGGCTTCACCGGAAGTAGTGACTGCCATGGCAATCGCAGGTGATCTTTGCTTCAACCCGATGACCGATACGCTGACAGATTCAACCGGAAAAGCATTTAAACTCAAGGAACCTATGGGTATCGAGATGCCGGCTAAAGGTTTTGCTGTTGAAGATGCCGGATATCAGGAACCGGCGAGGGACGGTTCTAAAGTCACAGTAAAAGTTTCTCCCGATTCAGACCGACTTCAATTGCTCGAGCCATTCCGTCCATGGGAAGGTACAGATCTAATAGGACTCAAGCTTTTGATAAAGGCAAAAGGCAAGTGTACAACTGATCATATCTCTATGGCCGGACCATGGTTAAAATACCGTGGGCACCTGGACAATATCTCAAACAATATGTTGATCGGCGCTCAAAATGCATTCAACGGTAAGACGGACTCGGTAAAAAATCAACTGACCGGTACATACGATTCAGTTCCTGCCGTACAACGTGCATACAAAGCTGCCGGATTAGGAAGTATTGTTGTCGGTGATGAAAATTACGGAGAAGGCTCATCAAGGGAACATGCGGCAATGGAGCCAAGACATCTTGGGGTAAGAGCTTTGCTTGTAAAGTCATTCGCAAGAATTCATGAAACAAACCTAAAGAAACAAGGGATGCTTGCTCTCACCTTCGCTAATAAAGCAGACTTTGATAAAATCCAGGAAGATGACAGCATCGATATTCTAGGTTTGAAAGATTTTAAACCCGGACAACAGTTAACCATTGTCCTTAATCATGCAGATGGAAAAACTGATCAGTTTAAAGTTAATCATACTTACAACGAAAATCAGATCGAATGGTTTAAAGCCGGTGGTGCACTGAATATCATTCGTTCGCAAGTAGGTGCTTGATTCACTTTCAAATAAATCTTATAAATCAGAACAGAATAAAATTATTCTGTTCTGATTTTTTTTAGGATGATTTTTTTGCAGGAAAAACGGTGACTTCGAAGAAATTTCAGTTTGAATTATATGATCATATCATCCTTTTAATTTTATGAACAATAAATCCGGTTTATCCGTAGCAATTATAGGCGGAGGGTTTTGCGGTGTAATGACCTTGGTTCAACTTGTAAAACAGTCGGCTAAACCGGTTAATATTACTCTTTTCAATTCTGTTACACCTCATGCAAGAGGTACAGCCTTCTCCACCTACTCTAGCGAACATCTTCTCAATGTTGCGGCAGGAAATATGAGTGCATTTCCGGAAACAAAAAATCATTTTGTAATATGGCTAAAATCATTGACTGAGTATTCGTCACTCTCATTAGAAGAAATTTCCAAATTATATGTGCCGAGGAATTTTTATGGTGATTACCTTGAAAGCATTCTGGAACAATGCTTACAGACATTACCGAATCATGTCAATTGCGAGTTGATAATGGCTGAGGTAAGTTCGATCAAGGCAGGAGAAAATAATTACTTCATAACACGTACCGATGGAAAAACTCTCGAGGCCGACAAAGTAGTTCTTGCTACAGGCAACCACTTGCCAAGATCGCCATTTAAGGAAGATCACCCCTTAACAAACTCCGGCTTTTATTTTGAAAATCCATGGATTAGAGCAAGTGTAAACAATTTGTCAGAAGACAAACCTGTTCTTATAATTGGAACAGGCTTAACGATGGTAGATGTAGTACTTGGTCTAAGGGAGCAGAATTTCAAGGGTAAGATTATTGCTGTGTCTCCGAAGGGATTTCATATTCTTCCGCTCCGGCCTCATTTACCCTATACAGACATACTGGATGAAATAAAACCACCTTATAAACTCCTTGACTTATTCAAGATCTTTCGTAAGCACATACGCAAGGTCAAATCAGAAAACAAAAGTGGTGAAACTGTGGTCGATGCTTTACGCTCAAAGACACAGGAAGTATGGCATGCATTAGACCACAATGATCGCAAACGATTCATGACACATGTACGACATCTATGGGGAGTAGCACGGCATCGTTTGCCGGCTGATGTCTATGCAAGGATTCAGACAATGATCGGTGAGGGTAGCCTGGAAATACTTGCCGGAAGAATTAGCAATGCGGTCATAAATAATACTACTGTTGAAATTACATTTAAGACCAGAAAAGATCAGTCAATAAAAGTTTTTGAAGTCCTGAGGGTCATCAACTGCACAGGTCCGGAAGCAGATCCTTCGAAATTCAGATCAAGGCTTTTTAAAGAAATGCTCAATGATGGCCTTGTACAAATCGATGACATGTCACTCGGAATAAAAGCTGATGAACATGGCCGCATCATGGATGCAAACGGCAACACAACAGGAAAATTATTTGCCCTCGGCTCTTTATTAAGAGGTACACTTTGGGAAACCACCGCCGTGCCGGAGCTAAGAACTCAAGCCGCAGGAATAGCAGAACTGATACTAAAGAAATAACTATTTCAGTTGGGTGTTGACCATGATCTTTTTCGTGAGGATTCCGGCAGAACTCTTTATGCTCACAAAATAAATTCCATTTGCCATTCCGGTTAAGGATACATCAACGGCTGCTGATTCCAGTCTTTGCGAATAGACCAATTGCCCGAGACAGTCGTTCAGGTTAAGCTCTAAAAATTCAGCCGGATTAAACTCGTGCAGGACAATCCGAACTTTGTTTGAAGCAGGATTTGGATAGAAGTCGAATCCCGGTTGCTTTGCATTGGCCTTATGCACCGATAAAAAAGGATCTCTCTGCATGAATATATTTACGCCACCGGATGCGAGACCAACAACGAGATCAACCAGTCCGTCTCCATTCAGATCCCCTCCGCTAACAGACAAATTGGCTTTTATCCTAAATGACTCGGGGAAGTCAAACACAGAATCTGCCAAAGTAAAGCAACCACCGAGATTGGAATTAATATTTGTATACTGAAATATGTTTCCCGATAAATTACTTACGAGCAATCGTGATTTTCCAAGGCTATCATACAAAAATGGAACAGTAAAACCATCTGTTGATGCCGGCTGTTGACGGACTATACAGCCTAGCGTATCATTTGTTGGGACTGAAGGAAAAAATGCAACGGTACCCGTCCCACCATTTTCAAAATAATTTATAAAGCCATTTTTTTCACCGGCGATAATGTCGAGTTTCCCATCTTTGTTCAGATCAAACAATTGAGGCGAGGCGGAATTACCTACATCTATACTCATAAAATTTGGGAGAGCTAATTGCAGACTCACCGGATTTCCGGCGCCTGCGGAATTATTGAAATACTGCATAGTACCATCTTCAAGACCTAACAAGAGATCTGCATCACCATCGCCGTCAAGATCACCAAATGCAGGAAATAAGGGAGATGAATATCCCAGGGAGGAGATCCCGGCCAAGTCATCAGTAGCAAATTCAAATCTTGGCATCTGAACTGTACCTGTATTTCTGTACACAAACAAACTATTCTTATTAGCCCCTCCTGCACTTTGATAGACACTTCCTCCTATGATCAGATCAAGTAATCCATCGGAATCATAATCAAATAAAACCGGTGTTGCATTCTCTCCAACATCAATCATTTCGCTTTGTAAAAATCCTTCCGTCTGCTTGGAAAAGACAGGAATTGAATTCGTGCCATTATTTTTGTACCACCAAATACCCCTGCGATTTTCAAATTCATTGGCCATGATGAGCAAATCCTTCCTGGAATCATTATCGACATCGATGTAAGAATGAAAATGAAAACCCTGGAACAATGCACTGACATCTGTTATCGGAAAAGCGGTATCCTGCGAGTCCATTTCAGCTGCTGTGGGTGTACCCCCATTTCGGATCATGAGTGTTGTTTCAGAGGAAATATCCCCGATCAGAATTTCCTTATCAATATCTCCATCAAGGTCCAGTGCAAACACACTTGAAATTGTATCATCTCTTCTGGCAGCGTCTGTAGGATCATAAGTTATAGGATCTTCGAACTGACGTATGAAAGTTGGAGAAGCCTCTCTGCAGGGACAATGAAAACAGCTTACACTATTCGTGCTGCCTATCCTTAGTGCAAAATTCCCCCAGCATCCGGTTGCATACTCAAATTTCAAAGAGTCGCAGTGTCCAAACTGATCCATTGAGACATTTCTGTGAAAAACAATTCTTCCATCAGGGACAGAATTATAACCAAGAATATCCATGTCGCCGTCAGAATCTATATCTGCGAATGTTGGAATAGAAACTCCACTGGCAAAAATATTGGTTGTGATTGTTGCAAATTTTTCCTGCAGAAAAGAATTTACCAAGGTCCATTGAAGTCCTCCACCGCTTGTATAATCATTCCTGTAAACAGTAATACCTGAAGGTGGCGAAGTAGACAATGTAAAGAGATCTTTCTTTCCGTCACAGTTATAATCATAAAGCATTGCCCATTTATTGATGGGCGGAAATTTAGAAACCAATGAAGGAGCAAAATGCCAGGCAGAAATACCTGCTGATCCATCATTCAAATATGGAATCACTCTATTGTTATGCACGTCAAACACAAACATGTCATGTATGCCATCGCCGTCCATATCAATCTCTGAGATGAGGGGATAATTGATCCCACCTGCCCATGGATTCAGCAAATCAGTGGAACTTACTTTAACAGTGATTGAATCAACTCTGTCGAAGCGAGCTTGTGCAAAGGCTGAAAGGAATGGCCCCAGCAAGTATAAAAGAATGAGCAACCCTGTTTTTTTCATGTACCAAAGGTAAATGTTTTATACACAAAATTTGGTGATCAAAATCAGATTTAGAGGAAATTACCACCAGCTTTGTCATGAAAGGCTCACGTTTTATTACCTTTGATCGATACTCAGACTTAAAGTGTCAACCTGTTCTATAATCTAATAGAAAAACTGCCATGCCATCATTTGATGTAGTAAGTAAAATTGACATCCAGAAACTGGATAATTCTATTAATGCGGCTTCGAAAGAAATTTCAACGCGCTATGATTTTAACAACTCGAAAACAACCGTTGATCTGGATAAAAAGACGCTGGAAATCCATATTCTCACAGAGAATGACATGCGCATGAAAACCATAGAGGGAATTATTATTTCCCGGATGGTGAAGCAAGGATTAGACAGCACTTGCCTGGATTTTGGCAAAGAACTGTATGCCTCCGGGAATATGGTGAAGAAAGATATCAAATTAAAAGAAGGTGTTGATAAAGAAACAGGTAAAAAAGTAGTAAAAATTATAAAAGATAGCGGCGTTAAGGTACAAGCATCAATAATGGACCAACAAGTACGCGTTACAGGTAAAAAGATCGACGACCTACAAAAAATTATTTCTATCCTGGAAAAATCAGAGATAGGAATTCCGCTTCAGTTCGATAATTTCAGGAACTGATCAAAAGTTTAAAAGTTTAAGACTTGCGAATAACAGCTCCAACCTCCTTCTCCAAAGCGGTCATCAGGCGGTCCATTGTTTTATCAATGTGCTTATCTGTCAGAGTTTGATGATCATCAAGTAGGATGAAGGCAACGGCATAAGATTTCTTCCCTTGTTCGATTTTATCACCCTGGTAAACATCGAAGAGATTAATTGCTTTCAACAATTTTCTTTCCGTTTTATAAGCAACACTTTCAATCTGTGAGAAATTAACGCTGCTATCGATCAGCATAGACAGATCACGACGCACAGAAGGGAATTTTGACACCTCTTTGACTACCACAGCAGATTTCTTTGACATCTTCAATACCGCATCCCAATTGATATCGGCATAAAAAACTTCATTAGAAATATCAAAAGATTTCAAGACAGATTTTCTGACAGATCCCAGACGAAGCAGCTCCTTTTCCCTGGTTTTAATGATCAGCAAACTATTACAATTATGATCACTTGAGCTTTCATAAGTAAGTGAGGCTAAATCTATTTTAGATCGTCGTAAAATATTTTCCGCGAAAGATTTTGCAAAATAAAAATCGACCGGAGCCTTATCACCATTCCAACTGATATCAAACTTTCGACCGGTAAAATAAAGAGCAAGACGATTGCTCTCTTCATATGAATCATCCTTTTTAATATAGGTTTTGCCGAACTCGAATAGCCTGAGATCAGAATTTTTTCGGTTTCTGTTATACGACACAACTTCAAGTCCGGAGTTGAGCATTTCCGTCCTTAGCACATTCAGATCCTGGCTGAGGGGATTTAAAATTTTGACGAAGTGCCTGCTTGCTTCTGCAGCTTCATCATTAGTTTTAGTGAGAGAGTTTGATAAAATTTCAAAAAAACCATTAGCTGCGAGAAAGTCTGCTGTTTTATTTAATGCTGATTCTCTATCGCTCCCAACGATTGCAGGAAGCGACGATAACAATTTCTCAGGGATAGGAATCCGATTATAACCATGGATCCTTAATACTTCTTCCACAACATCAACCGGTCTGAGAACATCCACCTTTGCGGTAGGGATCTTTAAGACTAAATCTCTTCCACTCTCTTTCAGGATCAGGATTCCCAAGGAAGTCAGGATTGATTTTACTCTTTCAGGATCCAGTTTATCGCCACTGAAGTTATCGAGGTAGTCTAAATTAAAATTAACCTCAGCAGCTACTATTGGCTTTGGATAAATGTCAACAAGTGATGAGCAAACTTCACCACCTGCCAGTTCAAGGATCAGGTCAACAGCACGTTTCAAGGCATATACCGCTATATCAGGATCAGTACCTCTTTCGAATCTGAATGAAGCATCAGTTTTAAGTCCGTGCCTTTTTCCTGTTCTTCTGATAAAAGAAGGGTCAAAATATGCACTTTCAAGGAAAATTGCTTGTGTAGATTCAGATATCCCGGAATTAATGCCGCCAAATACACCTGCAATGCACATGGGTACTTCAGCATCACAGATCAACAGATCTTCCTGAAATAAATTTCGTTCAACGGCATCCAGCGTAGTAAATTTTTCTCCTGCCTTGGCTGTGCG